>CAIRCU010000035.1 GCA_903877165.1 Methanobacteriota archaeon
CGGGGCATCGAGGAAGACGGTGCGCAGCGGGATGCTGAGGAGCGGGTTGTCGGTGTACTGATCGTAGAAGCGGGCGAGCTGTAGGGTGTACGGGTTTTTTTCGCGGATGATGTCCTGCCAGGCCTTGAGCGTGGAGCTGAGTGTTTTGAGCGGGTGGCGATGGATGAAGACGAACCGGGCGGAGGGGAACGCGCGCTTGAGGTAGAGGAAGTTGGGGAAGTCGAACGGGTTTTTCGCAAGAAGCGGTTTCTGGTTGTGCGCAAGGACCTGGATCTTCTGGCCGAGCTGGTTGAACAGCGGGAGGTTCCGTGATGACAGTGACATCAGCAGGGTCCGATGGCCGAGGAGGAAGCCGTACTCCTCGGGGAAGTCCGCGTCGATGGCGAGGCGGTCGATGCCGCGGTCTTTAAGGCCGCTGGCGCGGAAGAGGGCGGTGAGGTCCGCTTTCGCCTGGTCTTCCGTATGGGTGAATGCATTGCGGAGGAGTTCGTGGTAGCGGATGAGGTGGTACGCGGTGATGGGATTGAAGCAGCCTGTCGTAGTGAGGGTCTTGTAGAGGATGCTTGTGCCGGAGCGGTGCAGACCGAGGATGAAGACCGGGTCGAAGGTGACACCCTCGAGGCCTTTGAGGTACGATTGGTCTACGTAGTGATCATGCATGGTCGCATCCCGATGCGTTATGCCTGGTGATAGGCAAGGAAGACGTCTCGTGTATTTTAACACTGACGCTGACTTCAGACCGCCCTCCTGGAGTGATCTACATGTGCCCTTCGCACGTGGCCAGGTTGGATCTGACCGCGGTGAAGGATGGTGAGCGTCCCATCTTTTCCTAGCTGAGGACCCGCCTTTTTTTCTGACTTGTTTGGTCTACGGGTCAGCCTTCGAAGATGATTTTGCCGATGCGTTTTCTGGTGTCTTCGAGGATATCCTCGATTTGTTTGAGTTTGTCGTCGTCGATGTCTTTGAGGTTGCTGAAGATGAGGTAGGCGAGTTGGTTGAAGCGTCGTCTGACGTTGGGGATGGACCGCCAACGTGGGTCGTCTTGGCGTGATTTGATGCGGTCGATGGTTTCTTGGTTATCGGTGAGGTACTGGGTGCCTTGGGTAGTGAGGCTGTAGACTTTTTTGTGGTCTTGCTCTGTGATCGTGACGAGGCCTTGGTCTTCGAGCATCTGCAGGGTGGGGTAGATGATGCCTTGGCTGATGGGGTGTTCGTATTTGTCTTCGATGGCTTTCATGATGGCGTAGCCATGCATGGGCTTGTCTTTGAGCATGAGGAGGATGATGAACTTGAGGCTGCCGCGTTCGCGGCGCATGGGTCCGAACATCGGGTGGAAGCTCATGTCTCTCCAGTGGTGTCGGTCTGTGGGGTAGTCGTCTTCTCTGTTGGTGTGGTCTGGGTCGTTCATGGTGATACCTCTTATAACTATGTCTATAGACATATTATTTAACATGTATTTAATCTTTTCGAACGACAGAACCACAGAGCACCACCCAGCCTCCATGACCACGCTCACCTCGCAACCTTCTTAATATTCCATGTTCATGACATCCACGAAGTGCCGCATATGAAAACAATGACATTACATCAGACCATCCATTTCAAGGCAACCGCGCATGCGCTCTACGAGGCGCTGATGGACTCGAAGAAGCACGCCGCGTTCACCGAGGCCCAGACCACCATCAGCCGAAAGGCCGGAGGAGCCTTCCAGGCCTACGACGGGTACGCCACGGGCAAGAACCTCGAACTCATCCCGGACAAGAAGATCGTGCAGAGCTGGCGAGCCTCGGACTGGCCGGAAGGCCACTACTCCATGGTGACGTTCGAATTCAAGGAGAAGAACGGGGAGACCGTCCTTGAGTTCACCCAGACCGACATCCCGGCGGAGGCATACGCAGAGATAGAACAAGGCTGGCAAGAATGGTACTGGGACCGACTCGAAGCGTACCTTGAACAACACAGCTAAAGACCAGGATTCTAAAAAAAATTTGTGTCTATGAGCCGGGAGTTGACCTCACACTGATCCCTATGACTGCCATACACGCATTACGTACCCGTCTGACTGCACTCCTCCAGATGATGCGCGCCCAGTTCCTCATCGGCATCATCTTCCCTCTTACCGTCGGCATGCTCATCACGGTCTACCACACGGGGACCTTCCGTCCGCTTGGCTTCCTCCTCGTAGCAGGCATCGGGCTTGGGGCCCACATCGCCACGAACGTGTACAACGACATCTACGACACCTGCCAGCACGCCGACTCCACGACGACGCGGCCCGAGGTTCGCTGAGCGGCGGATCCGGCCTCCTCCTCGCCAACCCGGACCTCATGCCGAAGATGCTGTGGCTCGCCCGCAGCGGGCTCCTCCTCTCTCTGTTTTTTTTCGCGGCCACCCTGACCCAAGTCGGCCCTGACCTGTGGCCCCCCCTCATCCTGATCTACGCCTCTAGCGCATTGCTCAGTAAATATTATACTGCCGCTCCTGTGAAGCTTGGGTACCGCGGTCTAGGCGAGCTTTTCGTTTGGCTGAGCTTCGGCCCCCTCGCGGTCAGTCTCGGTGTGCTCAGCCAAAATGCCCCCCTTGATTCCTGGATACTCCCGTTCCTCCCGCTGACGGGCCTGACGACGTTGACCATCCTGTGGTTCGGACAGCTCATGGACTATCCCGCGGATCAGGCTGCCGGGAAACGAGGGCTCGTCATCCGCATGGGCTCACGCAACGCACGCTTCGGATACCTCACGCTTCACCTCCTCATCCTCGCCAACTTCCTCGCTGTCTCCTGGCTACTGCCCAGCATCTGGTGGGCCGTCCCCGCCGTCCTCATCGTCTACGTCGTCCTCTTCCCACGACTCTGGATCACGTTATCACGCCACCATTCCCATCCGCAGTACCTGCGAGCCGTCTCCCAGTACAACGGCGCATTGTACCTCGCCTGCTCTCTGCTCTACCTCCTTGAGCTAGGAAGCGCGCTCCTCCTTCATTAAAAACACAGCAATTCGTCAAAGGTAGGAATAGTTAATACCGGAGACGTGCCAATGCCACAGCCTCGACCACCTGCTTCATGATTCCAGGGATGAACCCGACCAGAACAAAAGGCGGGAACGTCACGATGCCATCCCAGCTACCTAGACTTATGTCCACCGGTTCCGGCCTCGGCCGGTACGAAACCAACGTCCTCCGCCGCGCCATCCGCAGGATGTTCGCGGTGATGACGGCTGCGTGGCTGTTCGCATGCGCCGCGTTCTTCTCCTCCTCGACACCCGTGAGATCGCCTCCGACGAAGACATTCGGATATCCCTGCAGCTGAAGGTACTGATTGACGACCAAGTACCGATGCGCGGTGAAAACGGAAGGAGAGAAACCTTCCATGAACGCGGGATCAGCCTTGATGCCCGCACACCAGAACCCGACATCAGCGATGATCACCCGTTTCGCATCAGTCGTATACGTCTGACCGCTGTGGTCAACGACCTTCTCCCCGCAAATGACCGTGACCCCACGGCGCTCCAGGAATTTCCTAGCGTACTCGGATATCAAGGGAGAATTGCGCTCCAGCAGCCGAGGCATCGCATGCACGACCGTGACTTTCGTGTCCGGCATCCTCGTCGCGAACTCCCCGGCAAGCTCCGTGCCTATCAGTCCTCCGCCGATGATCACCACGTTCTTCGCCTTCAGGACCCTGGGGCTGAAGGCGGCAAGCTCCGCACCAGACCGGATGGTTACCATCCCCTCTGTATTCTTCAAAAAAATAGGGTACTGGATGCCTGGAGACAGAACCAGGGCGTCGAACGAAAACGACTCGTCCGCCGTCCGCACGCAATCCGGGGTGACGGAGACGACAGGGGCGGTAACCACCCGCGACCCCTCTAAGAACTTGTGAAACGGCACCGTCAACTTCTCCAGATGCGACGGCTGGAAGAGCACTTTGGCAAGGCTTGGGTAGTACTCGAAATACGGTTTGCTATCAATCACCGTCAAATCGATATCACGATAGGAATGCAACCGCTTCGCCACCAGAGATCCGCAGAACCCACCACCGACGACAACAACCCTCATCTCAGGAGAGGAAAGGCGTAGGCATTCAAAAACCTATGGCAAACACAACAAAAATTTATAAATATGGATAAAAACCTTAGTACTACACAGATGCACATCAGCCCACGGATGAGACTCCTCCTTGCGATAATCATCATCGTCGTATTCATCGCGGAGGTCGTCACAGGTTATCTCCTCTTGTCCGTCGTACAGGACATCCAGATGCCGCAGGCGACGATCCGGATGAACATCGAGAACCTGACGGCAAGCGACGTCTCCCTCAACATTTCTTTTGAGATCACGAATCCCAACTCCTTTGACATCGACCTCTCCACCATCCAAGTCTCCAGCACAAACCAACATGGGACGACGCTACTGACCCTCAACCTCAGCGCAGCCTCCATCCCAGCCCACACACAGAGAACCATCGAGGAACACAAGACCATCGGCCTCCAAGCCCCCCTCACTGACACCATTACCACCATGCTTTCAGGTACGGTGACCGCCAGGTTCTTCGGTATCATCACAAAACAGCTGCCGGTGACCATACATATTATCACCTCGGGCGTGGACATCATCAACACCATCACCATCCCTGCTATTCAGATGGATGTTCACCTTCGTGAGCTGACGAAAACAGGCGTCACGATCTCAGGGTCGATTGGAATCAAGAACAGCAACTTCATCGATATCACCGTGGAAAACATCACCGCCTCTGTGCAGAACGCCTCAGGCCAGCAGATAGGCTCAATCGATAGTATCAGCGGCGGGGTCGTCGCAGGACGCCATACCCTCACACTCGCCTTCACAGGCACCGTGGGCTATGAGGTCTTCGACATCCAAGAGACCCACATCCTGCTCCAGGCGACCGTGGGCGGGACGATCGCAGGGTTTTCCAAGACGCTGCCACTTTCCGCTGAGCTGTCACTCCCTGTGCCATCGCTGCAGGACTTGCTGAACTCGACGACCCCCGTCGAGATCTCCCTGTTCGGAGCGTTCAAGCTGCGGCCGAGCGGCGTCCTCGTCAACATCACGTTTGAGATCACGAACCCTTACGTCATCGACCTGTACACCAACGACCTGGTCGTCAAAGTATGGCGTGTCGACCAGAATATTTCGCATGTTCTGGGCTCGGTCCCGTTGAAGCCTTGCATATCTTCCACGAATGAGTCAAGCTGCAGTTACGGCGAAATCATCATCCCGTACAGAAAATTATTTTTCTCGGGGGTGCACCGTCTCCTACCCACCTATTTCGAACTAGATCTCCTCGGTAATTTTTCCCTTGCCGGCATTAACCAGAAGTTGCCGTTGTCGTTCAACGCTTTCCTCAGCCCTCACCTTCTACGAAAAACAACCACAACACCATAGGAACGATCTCACGAAAACATTTAACGTCCTAACCTATGTCTTGACATCCACGATAAATCGAGTACACCAAGCATGTTAGAAAATGGATTACCGTATTGCACGTGCCCAAAAACCACCTGTGAACGGCATGGACACTGCCAGCCATGCATCGCCTATCACGCAAGAAAAGGCAAACAACCACGCTGCAAGCGATGATTCCTTTTTCGGTAAGGGAGTGAATAATCAGACATCGCCAAGGATGCAAATCAAGGGGCAGACTGGAGTCGAGCGGATAAAAACTGAGGAAAAACGCTCCTAAATGGGCTTTTGAACGAATAATTATATAAATAAAAAATAATATTTGTTAATCGGCATGGCGCCAGTACTTCAGCGAGGATTCCTTTGGATGGCTATCACATTGCTTCTTGTTTCGTCGAGTGGAAGCCTCGTGCAATCCACCCACGTCCATCCAACGGCTATCGAGAGCATGCCGTACAAGCAAGCACTCACTATCCCTATCGACACCAGCCAAGACAACACAGCGTACCAGCCGATCGACATCCGCATCACCTTCACCAGCCCCTGCTGGGCAATCAATGAAACGCTGCATTCCATCCGTGTCGGCGTAGACGACGGAACGGGACTCCAGGAAATCGAATCGCAAATCTACGACCTTCAACACTCCGATGAGACGCACATCACCGCCTGCAGCCTCGTTTTCTTAATACCTCAGGGAGCAAACGGCAAAGAAAAATACTACGTCGTCTACGACTCCAAAGAAACAAGCGCAGCGAACTACCCACAGCGTGTGGCGCTTGAGGACACGCATTACTTCTATGAGCCGATCCCCGGCCAGACTATAGACTTCGATTATTACGGGATCAAGCAGGACGGGTACGTCGTCTATGCCGTGGTGCAGAAAGGCCAGCTCCTCGGCAACCCGATCGCGCTTGCCGCCATCAAATTCAAACCAAACTCTACCTCGGTCGAAACCTATAACCTGGACCAGGTGGGCAACTTCGACTTCCGTTACGGGGTCAACGGGGACATCGAGTATGTCGGCACAGCATGGGCCACGGACATCACGAAGACCGTGCTCGTGGACGGAAACCTCATGGTCCGCGTACGGCTGGCATGCACCGCCCCCCGCGGTGACGTGAAATCGGATAACATCTACACGTACTATTACAGCCCGACGGATGCGAAACGCATCATGGTCGACGCCCGCCACGATATCCTCAAACCAATCACCATCGAGGACCCCACGGTCATAGACGGGAACTACGCGGCGATTGTGTCCATCAAAGCACGGAGTGCATCAATCGAGAAAATGAACGTCGGAGATATCCTGCCTTCAGTGTATGTCTACACAAACGACAACACCATCCAGGAGTTCTCCGTTCCGACGAACCCGCAGAGCACCACACGAGAGCTTGTGCTCTCCCCGCAGGATGACATAAACCTCGGAGCGAAAGCATGGGTCTACATCAGCGACTCCGCATCCGGGAAAGTCCACGGGATGATTTTCAGTTCCACGACAGGTATCACGAACGGATCTGAGGACGGCGTCCAGGTGAAGCTGTACGCGAAGCAGAATATCAAACTCCCAGGCCTCGAAGCAGACACCGGGAACCTAATCCTCACCAGGAAAACCTACGACAACGGTAACCACCTCACGACCATCGAACAGGGGAAAACCTACCAGTACAAGACCGAGTTCCTGACCGTTGAGAAAGCGGAGGACCAAAGAATCGACGAGGAATCCACCATCTATCAACGCCTCATCAAAGACGTCCCGGTTCATAGGGGGAACGCGACCCAAGGACAGGCGAACACACAGCGGTACAACCTGACCGCGTTCGTGCATCTCGCGCGATCGGTCCCCCTCGGGTCCTTGCTGTCCGCGGCCCTCGGGAAGAACATGTCGTACATCTACGCGGAGCTGTACCAGGCGGAGAGCTTCCGTTCGTCAGGCACGGTGGGGCGGCTGTCCCTTGGCTCGATCTCCCTGAACATGACCGGTAAGACCCTGCGGGAGAAAATCCATATGGCCCTTGGGATCTTCGACTGGAAGAACGCATCAGTATTCAAAAAAATCCGATTCCCCACTCTCGACCCGGGGACGTACGTGGTGAAAATCTTCCGGGAGAACCCGCGGTTCGCCAAGGAACGGCAGTTCATCGGCGTCGCCGTGGTGAACCTTACGACAAACACCGCGATACACATCCTGTGCAGGCTACAGGGCTCGGTCGCTGTCACCCTCAGGGACCAGGAGAATAACGGGGTGCAGAACGCCAGATGCATCCTGCAGCTGGCGAACACGACCATAACTGAAGTCATGACGGATGCAGACGGCACGGCACGTCTCGCTGCACCGTGCTATCCCCTGAAGCCGTACCACCTCGCAGTACAGTACCAAGGGTTCCAGGTCGGGGAAGAACAGGTGAGGTTGAATGCCCTACGGCGGTTCATCGCTGTGAAGGCATCGTTTTCCCTTGAGCGGTACAGCCTCCTGCTCACCGTCACGGACGCATGGGGGCTGCCCCCTGCGGTCGACCTCAACCCTACACTTGAGAGTTCCGACATGGTCGCGGCGACCCTGGTTCGTGGTGAAGCAAACCCTGCGGGGGCATACCGTTTCAGTGACCTGCCTCCAGCATCCTATCGCCTGAGCCTGGGGTACAAGTCGTTCAAACTCCAGGACAATCTCACGGTTGGGAAAGACACATCGCTTGATGTCACGTTTCCAGGGGAATTCCCCCTCAACGTCTCGGTTTTCGACTCCTTCGCAGACCGGCTTACTGGAGGCGAGGTTTCGTTCCAGCGGAATGGGAAGACCGAGTCGGCCTCGATTCGGGAGGATGGGACGGCAACATTGAGCTTGCCTGCGGGGGACTATGAGATTCGTGTCCGTGCGAACGATGAGACGGTCGCGCGGCAGCAGGTGCAGGTTAGGGGAGAAAAAAACATAGACATCGTGACCGAACAGGGTTCCTTCTTCCATACGGTCCTCGGAATCCTTGGTGTCGCCCTGGTTATCGGTACGCTTGTGATCATGCTGTGGAAACGCAGGTTGACCTCCGGCCTCAAGGTGATTGCGGTCGGTGTCCTCATCGTCGCCCTCGTATCACCCTGGTGGGTGTTGCATGGTGAGACGAGCATGGTGTCGACGACCACGAACACCCTCGTGGTCCCCCCGCAGATCGTCACCCTGACGACGTCATCGAATGCGACCGGGGGAGAGATCAGCGCGGTCCCCAAGGAAGTCACGATGGTGCTGGGCTTGTTGTCCCTGCTGGTCGCTGTCGCCTGCATTCTCCTCCTGGTGAGTGTTGTGACGAGCCTGAGGCTGAGGAAGACGACGATGCTGGTGTCCATTCTGAGTATCGTGGTGCTTCTTCTCATCCTTATCGTGTTCTATTACGCGTTCTCACAAGTGACGCAGGTGGGCGTCGGCAGTTTCATGGGGAGCGGGACGCTCGATGTGTCGCTGCCAGGCGGGACTGAGCAGCTGAAGGTTCCGTGCACCTGGGGTCCAGGTTTGGGTTTGTACCTAGTGATACTGTCGCTTGTCCTTGCCATCTTTGCGTTTTTTGGAAAACGAATCGAAGGCAGAGTATCAAAGATGAAAAAAGAGGGAAGGAGCGAAGCGACTGAGGAACGGGCTTAGGACGTGAAGTAGAAGAAGATTCCGATGATGTACCCGGTGCGTTCCAGGAGGATCTTACCTGCTGCTAGGTCAGCTGTGAAGGGAGCGAAGAATCGGGCTTTGTAGATGCCGATGGTGCTTTGTTGATGACCTTGGACGGTATACCCGATGCCATCCGTGGATTTTAGAAGTCCGCCGACTTGCAACTCAGCGCCAACATCAACCGAATCAGACCCGTTATTGACGACCGTGTAAAAAATTCGGCCGATACCTCCCCGGATGCTCAGGCTGACGGTCTCATTCGCTGAGGCCGGTTCGTTTCTCGCAGAAGGTGTGTTTGCGGAAACGTCCGTACCGTTGTTCCATGAGAATGCAAGGGAACAACACCATGGTGCTATGACAACCATCGGGAAAATCCCAGCACCGCACAAAGTTCTTCCTTTCATCATAACTGCCCCCATGGTTGTTATAAAAAGAACGTATATAAATATTTTTTGAATGATAATTTAATCGTTATGACTAACGATATATAAACAAGCGCTCTTTTCAAAGTCAATATCCTCTCTGACAAACATTAATAAAACCTCCTTCAATGGGGTGAGAGAAGTGAAGCACGTATGATAACTGCACAGGACATCCTTAACAAAGAGGTAATTACACGAGATGCAAACGACGTCTTCTCCCAAGTCATTAATCTATTCACCAATACTGACGCCATTGTCGTCACTGACCATGAGCAATACCAGGGGATGCTGCTAAAACGAACGTGTTTAGATTCAAAAATAACTCTGCAAACAAAGCTTCATGCGTTGCTTTCTCACACCCCGAAACTCTCTCCAGATACATCGATAGAAAAAATCGCCCGTGCTATGGCGGAAAACCATATCTTTACCCTGCCTGTCCTCAACGACGATGAGGTCATAGGTGTTGTCACCGCGGACGACGTCGTGAAAGAACTCATGGAACAAAACCTTGGATTGCAACCAGTTAAAACGATCATGTGTCCTCAACCTCTCTCCATAAACCCAGAGGAGACCATTGGAAAGGTCCTTCACCTGTTCCAACATGAGAACGTCTCGTACCTTGCAGTCGTTGATCATGATAACGTTGTCGGCGCAATCACCATCAACACCATCATCAACAAAGTCTTACATGCGCACAGCAACGTCGAAGGACGCACCAACTTTGAATCAGAACGACGGCAGAGACTGAACCTCCCTGCGAAGACCATCATGCAAGAACAGCCGTTACTTGTGTCGCCGGAGACCACGATCAGGGACGCCCATATCAAGATGCATAAATTCGAACAACCAGGGATTCTCATCGGAAAAGAAAACCACCTCCAAGGCATCGTCACTCACGAAGAGCTGCTTGCCCCCTACGTTGGGTTCAACAAAGAAGAAACCATCGAGATCCAATTCCACCATAACAATGATAAAGTCGAAGGATTCAACAAACAGGAAGCAGCAGATGTCCTCAGAGCGGAATTCTTGAAAAACTATGAAAAATACTTTAAAGTCGGCTACCTCCATGTCACCCTTGAGCAACACAAGGAAACCAAACAAGGACTTCATCGAGTCGTCTGCGAAATGAAACTCTCTGGAAAACCTGGTGTCTTCTATGCGACTCATGAAGGGTACGGCCCCATGCAGGCAATACGAAATACGTTCCTAGCCATCGAACATCAAATCAACAAAACGAAGAATACCTAGTGATGAAAAATAAAATCAGATTCGATAAAACCTATTGATAAAATAATCATAGACGATCCTATTCACAAGACGATCGATACTGATATTCTCATCTTGAAAACCTCTCCGAAGACAATTCGAAAAAGAATAATACTCTTTCGCAACAGATTCTCTCCCATCACGCAGCTCTTCAACGGACATGTTCTTCGGTTGAAAAACAACGTTTCTCAGGTTATATTGAGACCAGTCCCTCGTCAGTATTCTACCTTCTTTTTCTAACTCATCGAACAGAGGCGTTCCCGGGTACGGGGTTACTATAGCAAACCCTGCTCGTTCCAAATCCATTTTGTATACTGCTTCAAGCGTTGAGTCGAAAACATCGTTGGTATCGGTATCAAAACCAAACATGAACAAACCCATGATGGTCATGCCATACCCCTTGATCTTTTTCACCGCGATTGCGTAGTCCTCAACCTTGTTTGTTTTTTTACCAATAAATTTCAAAGTCTCTTGATTTACCGATTCAAAACCAATGAGCCACTGCTCGCAGCCTGCTTCATGTGCTAATTTTAGCAGCTCCTCATCTTTATTTAAAACATCGATATTCCCATAGCAACTGAAGTGTACGTTCAACCCTGCCATCTCTTGAAAAAGCTGTTTTGTATAAGTACTATTGATTGTCAATGAACTATCCGCAAAGAGAAACCTGGTTCTTTGCAGAGATTTGATCTCCTCGATGACTTTTTCGACGGGTCTTGTTCGGAACATCGCCCCTTCGACATTCTGCACTGCACAGAATTTACATCGATACGGGCATCCTCTCGTCGCCTGCACGATACCATCGGACGTACGAAACTCCGGCAGTCTCTTTGGAGACGGTATGGCAGCAGGGTCGACTGGGTCTGATCGGTAGAAGGGCTTCAGCTCATGATGCTCATAGTCGGCAAGGAGCCGTGGCCAGCTGATCTCCGCTTCCCCAATGACTACTGCGTCCGCGTGCTGTTTCGCCTCTTCGGGGACAGCAGACGGATGATATCCTCCCAGGACTACTGTTTTTCCTCTCCTTCTGAATTCATCGGCGATCTCGTAGGCGTGATTGGCGCTGAGCGTAAGCGTCGAGATGCCCACGAGGTCTCCGTCCCAGTTCACATCGACAGTCTGCCAACGTTCGTCGACGTAGTCGACTTCATAGTGGTCAGGTGTTACCGACACAAGTTGCTCAAGCGTGAGTGTCGGATACGACGACGTGACGACGAACTTGTTGAGAAAGGTGTTCCGTGTCCTCCAGTGTGATAAAATCAACAGAATCTTCATTCGGATTCAATTCCTATCGTTCTCTTATCTCTAAACAATATAATGGTCGAGTATTAAAAATTACTAACTATGAAGAAACAGCGGCAAAATTACGAATAAAACTCCCCATCGGGAGCATACCATCGAATCCAAAAAAAACCAATGGCATATTACTTGAGCCGATGGTTAAATGGTCATTAGCACGGCATGTTCTTGTAGGACACTATTTACAATAAACTTGATGACGATAGGCTCAAGCCCTCCTGTTTTCATCAAGAGTGCATTGCTACAAGCGTTCCCTCGATGAAAATCGCCACAGCGTTTTTATAGAGACGTCTTGTTCGAACCTCGAGTCGGACTTGCATGGAACCGTGGTTTATCCTTAGTCTCTGTGGTTACACAATTAGTGCCTTTTCAGGGATCCTGGATAAGTACATGATGAACCAGCGGTACCACCCTGTGACCACGGTGATGTTCCGCACGCTGTTCAACGCCATCTTCCTGGGCACTGCTGGGGTGCTCATCTTCCACATGACGCTCACCACGTTCATCCTTCTGCTTGCAGTGTTTCCTGCCTTGTTATTGGTCATCAGCTTCGTCGTGTACATGTTCGTCCTGCAGCGAAAAAATGCAAGTGAAATCCAACCATTCTCTCAAGCACTCGATGTCCTGTTCATTTTTCTTGCATCTATTCTTCTTCTGCGCGAACCAGCAGACAGTGTGAACTATGCCGGGATCATCATCATCGTCATCGGCGTTTACCTCGTTGTTACTGAGCATATTACCAAAGCCCCGCACGTCGATCGCAATCTCCTCATCATTGTTGCACTCGTCCCCATTGATGTCGCGTACGCCCTGCTCGTTAAAACATATCTTGGGACGGTCGAACCTATCGGGCTTGCCGTCGCTATTTACCTGATGTCGTTTCTCATACTGACCATTGTCGCCTTCCTCTTGCGACGACACATCAACCTCACAAAAACCTCTCTGAAACCGCATCTCCGTATTATTCTTGCCGCGTCCTTCTTTGCTGCGATATCAGCTGCATTTCTCTACACCGCACTCTCCCAAGGGAATGCGTCAAAAGTCTATCCTATGGCCGGCGTCAGCTCGGTGACCGTCTTTCTGCTCGCCACCCTACTTCTCAAGGAGAAATTCCACTGGCATCGATTTGCTGGAACACTCATCGTCATTCTGGGCATCTATCTTATCACATTGTAGAATCATCGCAGCCGGGAAAACAACCAGAAAGCTACTAAGAGAAAATGGGCCAGTGGTCTAGTGGTTATGACGTTAGAAGAAACACCTTTAAAAACAACGGTATTTTCAATAGACTTTTTTTCCATCTTTTTTCGCGCGGAGCGGTTTATAAATGCTAGCAAAAAAAAATCTGAAGATAAAGCAATGGTGACGTGTAATAAATAGCTCCGATTGCTTTTTATCTACACTAAAGATTATTATGGGAGAACACCTATTATAGGATGGGGGAATATGACGAAAGAACTCATCCCTAATAAGAACAAGAGTACTACCATCCTTCTTTTCCTCCTTCTTATATTTACGATGTCTCCAACGCCAACCACTGCAAACGCTCCAACAAATATGGAAATGCGCCACCTTCGTATCGCTCTGTATGCACAGGATGTCATTGTTCCTTCAGGTCTTGATATCTGGATTCGGATGCTTGATCGGTTTCAATGGACTGCCGGAAACATCACGTACCAATTCGATGTCACCTCAATTTATGACAAAGATATTTATCGAGGTCATCTGACAACCGCATCGTACGACGTCTTATTAATGCCAGGAGGCGGTGGCGGCGGATATATGACACTGACAAAATCCCATCCGAATCTTCCGAGGGTGAAAATCTGGAAACAACACATCCTTGATTTTGTGAAAAATGGCGGCAGCTACGCTGGTGTGTGCGGAGGCACCTATTCACTCCTTGGACTCGACCGGAAACCGCAGACGCCCTTCGAACGTTTATTTGACCGAAGTGCAATCAACATCTCCTGCGTAAAACTCTCATTTCCGACATGGGCAACCCCTATTTTTTGTCAATGGGCCGGACTGAAACCAGATGCCGTTGGAATCGGAGCGTACTTATTTTACACGGGATGGAACCAGAAAGGGGTCATCCATAGCGGGGCACCCCTTGATATCTCTGTGAACAGAAGCCATCCGATTTTCAATGGTTACCTCAATGATACTGTTCACTTCCGATGGATCGCAGGGCCCGCCTATACAGTTCCCGTCCACCCCGATCGAGACGTTTCTGTCGTTGCCCGTTATCCTACAGAGGAAATATCAGATAATTCTGATACGCAGCTGCACATATGGCGATATACAGGTGGCATCAGAGGATTTCTCCCAAATGCTTTGCAGTACTTGTTCAAGGAAAACACCGTGCTGAACGGCCTTTTGAACATGTATCTTCATGCGGGTGATTGGACAAAAACTGATACAATTATTCAAACAAATTTTTCAGATAAACCCTTTATAACCACAGAAGTCTATCCGAATGCGAACGCTGCTCGTATCTTCCTTTGCTCAGGCCATCCTGAGGCCTACGTGTGGTGGGGCGGCCACATCGTTGAAGCAAACGATACCGCTCATAATAGTCTGAATAGTTCTCTGTATACATGGACGGGCATCATCCCGGAAAATCAGACGCTGGCAGACGAACAGACGTACAATTGGTGGATCGCTCGTCGAGCGATTGCCTGGTGCGCAAAAATCCCTACCACTGATCTCCCCCCCGTCTATGGTGCTTCTCAGGTAATGCACATCATCCCGTACGAGCAACCACCTGTGGTCTCTCTTGCAGGGAACGCAGAGCATTCCTCCGGGGAGGTCGCATTAGATTTATACATTCGGTATTCATCGGATAATATCTCCTGGAGGCCATGGACGTATTATGGGACTGATGCAAACGAGATGGACGGATGGCATTGGACGTTTGATGCGGGACAGGCCAACGGCACTGGGTACTACCAGTTCTACTCTCTTCGGAGGGTTCATCAGGCCGATCAATGGGTGAATGAAACGATGCCCTCTGGGCCTGATGCCTCTGCCCATATTATTTAAAAAAAAATTCTCTCCCTTTTCTGCTGGTTCATGTGAAAACATTTAAGAGAGGAAGCGATGTCTTGTTACCCGCCCCAGGGAGTACTAGGGCAGCGACTCCTTTGAATCTGAGGCGAAATCCTAAGCCAGCATTGATGATGAAAGGGCCAGTGGTCTAGTGGTTATGACGTCGCGCTTACAACGCGGAGGCCGCCGGTTCAATTCCGGCCTGGCCCATACATCTCTCTCGGGGGAGTTCCAGTCGAAACAGAGGTTTTTTGGCCGTTTGTTGGTTTCACCGTGTTTTCCTCTTCCAAGCCATCGTGGAATTTTAGGACACGGCGCACCCAATCGTATGGCGCCTGCTGGTAGTACTGTTGCGCGTACTGGATGTAGTTCATGGTCGTCTGAATTTTCTCATGCCCAAGCCAGTTCTTCACCGGGATCACGTCGAAGTTGTTGGTGAGCTCTTTCTGTTCTATCAAGCGACTGACGGCGCACCAATGACGCATGTCGTACGGCTGGAACGGCTCCCAAATCTGTTTGCCGTATTTGCTTAGACGATGGCCAAGATGCCTTACGGTCAAAGGACGCCCGTCTGATTGAAGATAGAAGGCGTCTCCAGAGAATTTGTTTGCGACCTTTGGCCTCCAGTACTCAAGCCAGTTCTTGAAGCTCTTATGGGTCTTCGAAACAAGAAGCTGTTTATCCAGAACCAGAGTGCGTTGTGAGCGGTGTTTTTTGGTTTCTGTGATGACGATGCAGCCAGTGCCGTTGTCGTTAAGCATGATGTCGCTTGTCTTCAGCTCGCAGATTTCGCTTGGTACCCGCCAACCGACGAGGAAACTATGAAAGAAGAGATACTGGTACAGAGCCGTGGTGTAGTCGTCCTTTGAATATTCGTAGTGGAAGAACTTATAGACGACTTCCGGGAATGGCAGGATGCGTTTGTGGGACTTTGGTGCTGATGGTGGTTTATAGTTCCACAGGGGCATGCCGTATGCTTTAAGGAAGATGCGCATGGTCTTCCATTCGTGGACGAGCGCATGTGGTCCTGCGTGTTCGACTTGTTCTCGATAGTCCATGTGTCGGATGAAGTTTTCAAGGGTTGGGTTTCTGAAGTCTACCGGGCATGGATGGCTTTCCATGTAGCGGGCGTATCTCATGTGTTTCTCGACGGTTTGCGGTTGGAGGCGCTGTCTGAGGATGGCGTGGATGGTGACGTCGGCGAACGAGGCATTGGTTGGGTCTAGGATGATTGGGCAGCTCGATCTATCAAGGTTTGCCACATAGCTGAGATCACCCATAACTTCCTCGAAGTTGGGGGCGATGTTTTGGATGTGGCCTTGGACTTGTTGGTTTGTTATGTTCCATTGTTGGTTTGTACCTCCTATCAATTCTATTTCTGAACTGATGTTGAGCGGGTTGTGTGTGTAGGTGAGCAGGGTTAGTTGTCGAGTGTTCACTGGGTTCACCATATGTTTTTATGCGTAATTATACGTAATAATGAGGGTAATATTTATATGTTTCGGTGCGTTAACATACGTAAGTATGGCACGCCCGAAGAAGACCGAACCAAAAAGAGTACGACTCTCAGTAACCTTGCATCCAACGATCCTCGAATGGGCACAACAACAAGTCGGATCAACCATGGATAATAAACCATTTAGATCCATCTCTGACTTGATTGACAAGGCAATCCTGACACTTAAAGAAAGAATGGAAAAAGACAAATGATCTTCGATGCCGTTAAGAACCTCAGAACAGTACCTGAATCGATGATGGTTTCTCCCGTCGAGGACATTTCTTAAAATCAGCAATCAAACCGATCTGATTATTGTTTTATGACGGAGTAAGGAAGTGACGCTGGCCTCCAGTCAAACTGAACCCAAGGCATTATGACAATTACCGTGCCTAAAATCGGATACGGCAGTATCCGAGGCTGATTCCAGTAGTTCTGGCTCCATCGGTTCCCGCCAGTGAAACCCAGGCTTTGATCAAAACCGGCCTGACGGGTGTTGTTGATGAAATTATTTTGTTTTATTCGGTTCAACACAGATGCATAAATATGGAGGCCGTACGCGTTATTCTCGATGGTGTTGAACTGAAATGAATTCCAGCCGCGTCCTGCAATGTCGATACCGAAGACGGTGCTGTTGCTGATGCGATTCCTGATAATGGTATCACGTACGTCACCCCATACAAGTAGACCAGTTGGACAATGGTCAATGACATTATCGGCAACTACATTATAACCAGTACCATCATCCCATGGACCGAGACATATCCCGTAATGAATACCCGCATGCCCGATCGTGTTATTGATGATTTTCGTATACTTGTGGGTCCATGCTATGATGCTATTTCCCGAATAGCATAGGGTGTTGTTGGAGATGAGGAGGCCGTCAGCTTGAAAGTCCGCTATAATGATATCCCAATATCCCTCGCCTCGATTTTCTATATGGAATCCCGTGATCGTGACATTGGGAGCTTCCACGTAGATAACGTGATAAAGTCCTTGTCCGTTGATGAACGGCTTCCCGGTATCGTTTCCGTTACCTAGTTCTTGCGGTATCCCTATCAATGAAATCCCTTGGTTGGTGATGTATAATCCATGCTCCTTGTACGTTCCGCTGAACACTTCGATGGTATCTCCGGGATTGGAATGGTTCAACGCCTCCTTGATCGTTGTATAATCTGCATCGCCAGGCTCGTCGTCAACCGTGATGATGTGTTTTGAAAAGAATGGATGGTGATCTTCTAAGAAATACCCTGTCGAAGAAGGGAGAATCAAGAGCACAATCAGCAGCACTATCAACAATGTTCCAACTTTCTTCATGGCACTCTCCATCAAATATATATTGCATACATTATATTTTTTATGGTTGATAAAACCATATTTCACACCCATATTCTGGAACCAACGGTCTAAATTGAGCTTGCAATGAAACCGTCCCTACAACAAGCCGACCACTGCCCTCTGGAAATTCAATCATGGATCGAGCAGCAATATCATAATCATGTCCGAAACCATTCGGCTTTTCCCCTAAATCATTTTTTACACTCGGTGTCAAGGTTGACCCGTCGTAATTCCAAACTTCACAACCATAAGAACTAGGATTCCCTAAAAATTGTGTATTTAACGTTCCTATCCACAGTTTGTTGCCACATATAGCCATTGACCAAGGATATTTATTATAATGATTATCAAACCCATCAGTTGCTAACGGTGGAGGGTATTGTTCTACATTTCCTACTACACATTGCCAATTTGTGGTAGGACTCGAATTATCGAACCTCCAAATTTCTAAAGCTTTGGGCGTTTTAAATAGTCCAGAGAGTTGTAAAAAACTTGCGACCAAACCCACATATAAATACTGGTCGTTCCAATTTTGTAACCCCCGAATGCCATAATATAATCTTCCGCCACTAATAACTGTGTGGAAACCATTACCGTTTGGTAGGTCTAGCATATGCCAATCATTTGCATCTCCAGATCCTGATCTAAATAATTCACACCCTTTCTCCCCAATCACTGGAAATTGGACGTTATAAGTCCCGACGTATAATTCGCCTTGGAATTCCGTCATGCGCCATGCATAGGCATTCTGAGCCGTAGAGCCCGCACCTGACCCATCTCTAAACCCTAAATCAACTACCTGTTCCCACTCGGAGCCGTTATAGTTCGTCGTCCGCCAGACCTGACAGCGGCCATCGTCGGACGAATCCCAATTCATGGTTCCTACATAAAGACGATCTTTGAATACCGCCATACTGGTCACTGCACAATTATGCCAATTATGAAATCCACCACTGTAATAGGAGTTGGGATGAGAACGGCCAACAATATTTGTCCATGTCGATGTCGATCCATTATACCGCCATATTTCTAATCCCTTGCCATTCATAGGGCTACTCCAAGTGCCCACAAAGAGATCCCCGTGGAACTCTTTGATTTCACCGGCCCCCCAGTTCGTAGTATCCCCAAAACCAGACCTGGTCGATGAATCGCCTTCTGTTCCAAAAATAACTGATGTCCAATGGTTAGTGCTCTGATTATATTTCCAGATTTCACAGCCATCACTCGCATCTGCCCTAAGCTTAAATATTGCTTCGCTAACACCTGTCATGATATCGTCAGTTAAATCCACACCATAAGCTTCAGCTTCACCATTATAATCATTTGCACCGTCAGGACCCCACGGATACGCCGTAATGCCCTCGGCGAAGAACGTTAAATTATTCGGTTCAAGAAGAGTATCATTTGGAGATGCCCCTATCATGAAATTGTATATATCATTATTTTCTAAAGCTGTGATGTTGTCTATCGAAGTAATAGTGCTATTCTCTCCTTGTCCATCTGTAAGGTTATCACCGATTTCGATGGTTCTTGCTTCCTTTAAAACCCCGTTCACAAGAAAAACCTGATTCGGACTTGAGCTTACATTGCTATTAAATTTCAGAATGTAACCAGGAGATTCCTCATAGGTATGCTGATAGACGGCTTGTACCGTGGCATTGACGTACTCATGAGTACCCATGTCATATGCTTTTACCTTGTCGCCAGATTGGATGTCTTCAATATTCTGATATGAGCCATCAGCCATGGCGATATGTGTACCGACAGAGAATCCATTGAAGAGATGCAGGAAATCCCATTTCCATTTGTTGAGATTCTCAGTTCCGACATAGAGTTCGCCTTTATAGATGGCCATCCCTCTCGTTGCTACATTATGGCTAGTCCAAATGCTTCCTTTCCAAAAGCCATCTTGCACTAACAATCTATGCCATCCATGGTAATACCCGTGCAGGTGGAATTCATGAATGCCGACCAGGATCTGGTTATTATTGCACATCAATGGAAGACCATAGGGGTCTCTAAAAACAGCGTACACACGATAAGTTCCGTTCCCGAAAGGCAAGTCTTTGGTGTTCACAAGATCATTGAAAATCGTGTCAAGCGGGAGTTGATTTCCTGTGGTGATGGTCCGAGGTGATGTCTCGTTGATGGCATCATCAGCGACATACCATGAACCTTCATATAAATACTGTATTTGTATGAGGAGATATCCTTTGATATTGGTTGTGCCGGTGTCCTTGATTTTGGATTGGTTCCGGTAGTTGATCACGAGTTTCGGCTGGCCCGTCAAGCCTCCGTTATATTCATGGGAGCCGACAGTGATGTATTCGTTTCCGGTGGGGGTGTTGCCGTTGATGTCGCGGCTGCTGCGGAGACAGAGTTTCGTCGTTCCGTTCTTGGTAATCCAATTGAGATTAGTGATATTGATTGGATTGTATCCGGTGGTGAAGAGGGTGGTGTTCAGTGTCCCGCCGTTGCCGGCGTAGTCGTTCTTGTTGTAGTCGCTTGCCTGCATTGGTGTGTGTGGGTAGGTGGATTGGCCGTTCTGGATAGTGATGCTGAAGTCGGTCGTGGAGAAATCGCTGACTTTGTAGAGACTTAGTGTCGCGTTGTCGATGTAGGCGTTGGAGGGCAGGGTAGTGGTGTTGAAGATTACGAACCCGCGATAAATGTAGTAGGTGCTGGAGACCTTCTTCTGTCCGATGGTGATGGAGGTTGCGGTGCTATTGACGGTGCCTGAGGTCGCTGTCCGTACAGTGCTGTAGCTTGTTCCTGAGTTGTAGATGAATCCGTCGCTGGCGAGCGAGGTGGTGGTGATGGTGGGGTCGATGACGACGGGGAAGGTCATCGCAGTCAAAGTGGTGTAGGGGACGCCGGAGAGGAGGTAGGTGTCGCCCCCTTGGTGGACGAGTCGGTAGATTAAGGGTGCGATGGCTGAGGTGTTGTTTTGTTCGTAGGCAGTGCCGATGGGGAAGGCACAGGCGAAGCGGTTGAGGGCGTCTCGGTAGGTGATGCCTTGCGTGACGGTGTAGTTGCCGGTGATCGGGTTTTGGCCGTCGTACGGGGTGAGGCTGAGGCTATCTATTTTGGTGGCGAAGACGAGGTACGTGTTTGGTCCAAGACCGTATTGGCTGGGCGGGTGGCTGAGAAGCGCTGTTTTGGTTGTGTTGGTGAGGGTGATGGCTTCTTTGAGCTGGGTGTTCTGGTAGGTGTAGGTGAGGTCGGTGCCGGTGAAGACACCGGGGTAGGTGGCATTGTTTCCGTTGAATTGTCCATTGCTGTTCTGTGTGTTTTGCAGGATATGGGTCGTCCAGGTTGTTGGGTCGATGTAGCCGATGGTGGTGAGTTTGGTGCGGATGACCATGGTAGTGGGGTCGGTGGAGCGGTTGTAGGCGAAGGCGATGGGCCAGGTATCTTGGGTGTTGGTTTTGAAGTACGCGGCGTAGGGTCCTTGGTCGTTGCCCTGGGTGTATCCGTTGATGTAGGCGAGGCTGCCTTGTGGTGTTGGTGTGAGGGTGGTGTTGATGGGTGTCCAGGTTCCGTTGGTGTCTTGGTAGTTGATGGGTTCTTGGTAGGTTTCGAGGGTGTTATCGCCGGTGGTGGCGTTGTAATAGATGTTCCAGGTGGATCCTTGGTTAACGAGGGTGAGGTCGACCTGGGGATTGGGTGGGTCGGTGAGATTGACGGTCTGGTTTTCAGTGTAGTTATCTTTGAGGGTGGCGATGCTGAGGCTGGCGAAGGCGGTGACGTTGAAGCAGCGGGTGGTGGTGTTGGTATTGTTGGCGTTGTCGGTGGCCCAGATAGTGTAATTGTAGCGTCCATGCTCCCAGGTGTCAGGGAAGATGCATTGGTAGCTTGTTCCTTTGTTGGAGGTGGAGAGGTTGGTGTGGGTGTGGTTAGGGTATGTGATGTTGACTTTGACGAGGTGGACGCCGCTTATGTTGTCGGTGACGGTAGGATTGATGGTGACGTTGAAGCCGAAGCCGACGGTCTGTGGGCTTGCTGAGGCAGCTGAGATCCTTGGTGGGTAATAGTCGGGTGTGGTGGCTTTGGTGATGGATGGTACGAGATTATTTGTGATGATGATTGACGATCCTATAAGGAGCGTTAATACGAAAATAACGTACATTTTTTTCATTATATTTCCTTCCCCGAAATATTTTACGATATATAGGTATATAAAGAGATATTATTATAATTATATGACAAAGGTTTAATAGTAGTCCGAAAAAATGTTATCAATTGTCCTACTATTTATCGATTTTTTTTCTAATATAATATAGGAAAAAAAATTTCATAAATTTCGAATATATTCCCTAATTATTGGTATATAAAAACAGCTCCTTGTTTGAAACCAAGAAAATATAATTTTTTGATAGTCAAGGTTTAATGAACCTTCGAATGCCATCATCCGGGAATTTCCAAATCTCCATACATGTTTGTTGAAAAATCAGTTATTCTCTTAGTTAAAAAAAAGTGTAACGCTTTCTTGAAATGATATTTCCATTTTTCTTCCTGTTTGAAAACATGAAGGAAAATCACGCAATACCCGTTCTTCGAAAAGACCTTCTTACGATAATCATAACTGAAGTCTTTTGAACCACATACTTCAACATAAACACCAAATTGAGATAGAAAAAAATCCGGTGCCCAAACACGTGGACGACCATTGTCATCCCACACAAACACCGGTTGTTCATAAATCCATTCGATATTCATTTTTTTCAGGAAATCAGCCACTCTTCTTTCAGGAAACGTCATCCGTGAATTTTCATGCTGCATACTTTCACCTCTTGGAAAAAGAAAAGAAAATTTTTAGTAAAAGATAGAGTCGATCGCCCAAGCACCAGGAACCGATGAAAACACCATTTTCTTGGTTCATTTCTCTCCTGTTTACCTGTGAGGGTTCGGCCTGGCCCATCCTTTCTTCTAAACCTTGAAATACGCCGTAGACGATGTTTTCATCGTGGATGTCGACGAATTCGTACGCACCAAAGTCCTCCCTCAGTATCGCGACATCGCCACGGTGCTCCGGCAGCTCATACATGAGACAGCCCCCGAAGCCAAGGAGACGATCAGCTACGGCATCCCCGCATTCAGACTGAAGCGCATCATCGCGGTCATCAGCCCCACGAAACAAGGCATCACCTTCGCATTTGCCCGAGGCGCAGAATTCGAAGACAGATACGGTCTGCTCCAGGGAAAAGGCACCGTCTCAAAACATGTCAAAATCAAGTCCGTGGAAACCGCGGACACGGAAGCCCTCAGATATTATATCAGGCAGGCAGTGGCCCTTAACTCAATGTGATCTCTATGAAGACGGGTACGAAAATCATCCTGACGTTGCTCTTCCTATCGCCAGCTCTCGGCGAGCTGCTCTCCGGTTCATCCCCGCCCCTCGAATTCTTCACGCCCTTCGGCCTCATCACCCTGATTTCCTTCTACGGCGGCAGCACCGTGCTCATCCGAGAGGCACGCGCACGTTGGAACCTCCAATGGAGCATCGTCCTCCTAGCCATCGCCTATGGAATCCTCGAAGAAGGCGTCATGATGCAGTCGTTCTTCAACATCAACCACGTGGATCTCGGCGCCCTCTCCGGGTACGGGATGTTCGGCGGCATCCAATGGCCCTGGACCATCAACTTGATTGTGTACCATGCGACCATCAGCACGCTCATCCCTATCGCCATGGTTGAACTCCTCTGGCCGCAGTACACTAACACCCCGCTGCTCAACAAGAAAAGCCTCCTCGTAATCATAGGCGCGGTCGGCATCGACACGACCGTCTTTATGTACTATGTCTGGTCGCTGCAGAAGAACTATTTGACGCCGTATGTTCCAAGCCCGGTCTTGCTGCTCGGCAGCTGCGCAGTCATCGGCGTCTTGATCTGGTGTGCATACAGATTTCGAGCCAGCCGGCTACGGGTTACCACAGGGAAGCTACTATCCCCGTTTTCCTTTGCCGTCGTAGGTTTTCTCCTGCAGGTGATCATCCTTGTCACCGGTCTGCTGGCTAGCGGTCACGTTCCCGCGTCGACGACCCTTATCGTACAATGCGTCGGCCTCGGCCTCGCCGGCGTGTTCCTCGGCCGCCAGTTCTTCCATCAGCACCGCACCGTCCGTCATGTCGTCGGCTTCATCGTCGGGTCGATTCTCTTCTGGATAGTACTTACCCCCCTCAATGAGTTCGTCAATAAAATGCTGGGGATGTTGCCAATGGGCGTTTGTGCCCTCGTTCTTCTTTTGTACTGGAGGATGGTTGTCCTGCGAAAGGAACAAGGGAAGACCGTAGTTGACGTGATCTGAAAAAGATTCTCATCACGAGTGTTTCTTGGAAAATGTGAGAAGTTCGTTTGTCCGCAGGCTCTTCAGTGACAGTGCGGTGTCGTTGTCCGAGAAGGTGTACTCGAAGGTGAATTCCTTCTTCGGTTTGAGGAGAATCATCAGCAACCCATCCCGTAGCTCCCAGGTTGGCACTATGTTGGGTCGGCCGAACTCCAAGGGATGCCGCATGCCCATATACTCCTTGGTATCCTCGCCCCACAGGCCGGTGAAGGCAAGTCTTCCATCCGGTAGGAACTCAAGGAAGACTTGTTCGCCGCTGACCTCGGCGTGCCATCGCCCAAAAAACCGATGACTCTCCCCCGCATGCTGCATAGGAGGCGGCCATCGCCTCCCTTCTTTATTAACGTTAGCAAAATCATTGTATCCTTCTGAGGGATGGTCGAAGACTATTATTATATGGACCCTGGTTGATGAGGCAGGTATGTCCGTCTTTGCTGGTTTCGGAAGTGACAATCACGCTGGCGTGCACCCGGCTGTTCTCAAGGCGCTGGAAACGGTGAACCCTGGGTACGCGGTCGCGTACGGGGATGACGAGACCACGGCACAGGCTGTGAAACTCTTCAAAAAGATCTTCGGTTCAGGCTGTAACGTCTATTTCCTCTACAACGGCACCGGTGCGAACATCCTTGGGCTGTGCAGCATCATGTCGTCCTTCAATTCTGTGATTTGTACGGATGTCGCGCATCTCACGGTCCATGAGTGCTGCGGTCCGGAGTCGTTCATTGGATGCAAGCTTGTTCCGGTCCCGGCTCCGGATGGGAAACTTACTGTCGACCTCGTCGATTCGTGTCTCGTCGGAATCGGGGATCCTCACATGGCGCAGCCGAAAGTCGTGTCCCTGACGGAGGCGACAGAGCGGGGGACGGTGTACCGTCCTGAGGAGATAACGCGGCTGGCGCGGTTCGCACATGAGCATGGCATTCTAGTACATATGGATGGGGCTCGTCTGTGTAATGCGGCCGCGTCTCTTCATGTGGGTTTAGGTGAGCTTGCGGGGAAGGCGGGTGTCGACGTCCTGTCGTTCGGTGGGACGAAGAACGGGATGATGTTCGGCGAGGCCGTCGTGTTCTTCAACAAAGAGCTGTCGACGTGTTTTCCGTACATCCGGAAGCAGGGGATGCAGCTGTCGTCCAAGATGCGGTACATCTCCGCGCAGTTCATCGCGATGCTGGAAGGCGACGTGTGGCTGCAGAATGCTTCCCATGCGAACGCTATGGCACATGTTCTCGCTAAGGGGCTTAGAAAGATCCCTGGGGTGAAGATGACGCAGCCGGTGGAGGCGAACATGGTGTTTGCGCTGCTGCCTGAGCGAATCATCCCGGAGCTGCAGCAGGAGTTCTTCTTCCATCGGTTCGATGAGCGCAGGCCGGAGGTTCGGCTCGTCTGCTCGTTCCAGACGACGGCTGATGAGGTCGAGGCGTTCGTTTCGGCTGTTCGTAAGGTGGTGCGCTGAGGTTGCTATGAGTGGAAAACGTGTGTTGATCACGGGTGCGACGTCCGGGATCGGGATGGAGACTGCTCGAGGGCTTGCGAAACTGGGGTATTCCGTGGTTCTTACGGCTCGTGACAACGCGCGTGGCGAGGAGGCCCGCAATGAACTTGTCTCGTCGACGGGGAACAAGGATGTCGAGGTGTTGTTTTGTGATCTGGGGTCGTTTGCCTCGATCCGGAAATGCGCAGCGGAGTATCGGGAGCGGTTTGACCGCTTGGACGTCCTTGTGAACAACGCGGGGGTGTGGGACTTCCACAGGCAGCAGTCCGCTGATGGCATCGAGCGGATCTTCGCGGTGAACTACCTGGCGCCGTTCTTGTTGACGAACCTGCTGCTGGATTCCTTGAAAGTGAGTGCGCCGTCGCGGGTCGTGAACGTCGCCTCCGGGCTGCATCAAGGCGTGCTTCATCTTGATGACCTGGAGTTGAAGGAGGGCTGGTCTGGGATGAAGGCGTATCGGCAGTCGAAGCTGGCGGTTATCTTATGGACGCGTCTGCTGTCGAAGAAGCTCGCCGGGTCTAATGTGACGGTGAACTGTGCGCAGCCTGGGTTGATGAGAACGAATCTGGCGCGGGATGCGCCATGGGCGTACCGGGTCGGGTTTTTGATGTTCGGGAAGCGCCCGGAGCGTGGTGCACAGTCATCGATTTATCTGGCGAGCTCGCCTGATGTCCAGCAGACGACCGGGGAGTATTTCAAGGATTCGCAAGTGGCTCGATCGTCCAAGGAGTCGTACGACATGGACGTGGCTGCGCGGCTGTGGGACGTATCGATGAAGATCGTCGGGTTGTCGGGGAAGTAACCAGGGTCTCTTGGTTTTATTAAGCCGCTGTTCTATCTCTGTGGTGGTCTCATGAGTCAGCCGGTGAAGGTCACTGCCGCGATCATCAGGAAGAAGGGGTTGATTCTGATTGCGCAGCGGAAGCATTCGAGTTGGCTGGAGTCGGACAAGTGGGAGTTTCCCGGCGGGAAGATCGAGCCTGGAGAGACGCCGGAGGAGTGCCTGGTGCGGGAGATCCAGGAGGAACTGGGCATCAGGATTGCTCTCGACCAGGTGTTCATGGTGCACCCCTATACGTATATGAAGGAGGGGCGGCCGTCGCCAATCGAGCTGCATGTGTTCCTGGCGCAGTGGGTCAGCGGGGAGCCGCAGTGTCTGGACTGCCAGGATTTCCGGTGGGTGCGGCCTTCGGAGCTGCGGTCGTATCCGTTCGTCGCCGGTGATCTGGCTGTGGTGGAGGCGTTCCTGCGACAGCAGTCAGTATGAGAACACAGGGCAAGTTATCTTAGGAAAGCCACGATAAAAAAAGAAAAAAAGGGGGGAAGGGAGGTCGCAGCGTTCGGTTAATTCACGATGGGTAGGCCTGCGAACTGCCCGTCTATGACGCAGTGTCTGACGTGCCCGACGAAGTCGCCTGTGAACGTCACGTGTTGGAGCAGGAAGACGCCGGTCTTGGGGGCGTGGAGCGGCTCATGGATAACGTAGAACACGATGAGGGCGTTCATAGCTTTGAGGTGGAGGTAGTTGTGCGGAAGCAAGGTAAGGCTGATGCCGACGACTTTGGTGTAGGTCCGAGCTCCGCCCAATGACTCCGGGGTCGCGCCTGCGATAGGGATCATCGCTAGGATAAGCATTAAGGCTGCGACGATGGTGATTCTTTTGTCCATGTGCATCGTCAGTGTTTTTATTTTGTGGCTATATAAATATTTCGTCCCTGGTGGTTCCCCGGTGCGTCCTCTGTGGAGCTAAAGGGCGGTACAATGATGCAAACGACCCGTCGTTGGTCATCAGTGTCGGATGCGTTCGTCCTTGACGACGTTGAGGACGAGCTGGGTGTTGGTGCGTTCCACGTCCGGGATGGTCAGCACGTGCTTGATGAAGGTGTTGAGGTCGCGACGTTCCTTGAAGTGGGCAAGCACGAGTGAGTCCCAGTCGCCGGTGATGTCGTAGACCGCCTGGACATGGGGGTCCTTGGCGATCGCCCGCTGGACCTCGAGGAGTTTGCCGCGGGAGATCTTCAGGTTGATGATCGCGGTGAGCGTGTAGCCCAGCTTCTCCGGATCGACGACCGCGCTGTAACCGCGGATGACGCCATCCTTCTCCAGGGATTTGATGTGATTCGAGACGGTGGACAGTGAGACGGAAAGGCCGCGGGCGATGTCCCGGTAGCTCTTCCGTCCGTCCGTGCTGAGCTGCTCGATGATCCGTTCGTCCAGTGCGTCCATAGCTTAATGAAACGATGTGTCAAGTTAAGTATTTTTCGCTGAAAATTCATGGAAAAACGCAAATGATTCGAATTAGTATTAAATTTCATCGGTCAATTGACCGAAAAAAGAGGGAAATGGTTGAAATATATCGCACATCATAAGAGACTGTATGGATGACGTCTGCCGTTCCTGCCCGATCCCCGACCCGTTTCTGCGGCGCTGCGCGGTGTGCAACCGCTACCGCCTCACCTTCGAACGCCTCGAGTGATCCACCCCCGGGGCCGACCAGGACAACCTACAGCCTCAACCGCCTTTTTCTATGAAGACATACCCGGTCTCTTTCCTGTAGTCCATCGTATTAATAAAAGAACAGCTTGATTACACCGCACACACCCTGCATCGTCAGAAGGTGTTCGCCCTCTATGACAAGGACCCTCGGAGAGAATCTCGCAGCAAAAACCCTAACCCCGGAGACCCTGAACAGAAGGCTACAAAAGGACGCGGGCCTGCTTCCCGACGTCCTCGCTGGCCTGCAGTCCCCGGTCGCCTCGGTCCGCTACGGCTGCAGCAAGGCACTCGTCCTGCTCAGCGCAGACGCACCCATGCTGCTCTATCCCCACTTCGACGATTTTACTAAGTTATTGGACAGCCCCCACCGCATCCTCACCTGGAACGCACTCACGATTCTTGCGAACCTCACCAGAGTCGACACCCGCAACAAATTCGACGCCATCTTCGACCGCTACTACCACTTCCTTGCCTCAGGCTACCTCGTCACCGCAGCCACCGTCGTTGAATCCTCCGCTACCATCGCCGCCAACAAACCAGCACTCGCAGACCGCATCGCATCCGAACTCCTACAGATAGACCGGCTCCGCACCGGCCCGCACCTCACCGCAGAATGCAAACGCATCCTCGCCGAAAAAGCTCTTGAATCCTTCGACTCCTTCTACAACCACCTCACCACACACGACGAAGTGCTCGCCTTCGCCACCCGCCACGCCACCAGCACCCGACGCACCACACAGAAAGCAGCACGTACCTTCCTCCACAGACATGGAGGCAGCCCGTGACCACCCAGCGCGACATCGAAACCGCCACCACCTCGGACGGCTGGAACCTACGCCTCTACCACTACCGACCAAAGACCCTCACCCCGAACCGATCACCCGTCATCATCTGCCACGGACTCGCGGCCAACAAAAACAGCTGCGACTTCGGCGAACCAGACACCCCGCAGTGGCAGCGATACAGCCTCGCCGCCTACCTCACCAGCACAAATCCTGCCTTCGACGTCTGGGTCCCGGAACTCCGCGGCAACGGCACCCCCACCTACGACCCCCACCAGCACCCGGAGAAATATCGCTGGAGCGTCGACGACTATATCACCAAAGACGTCCCCGCCATCATCAGACGCGTCCAGACATGGCACCACGACCAGGGCGGCCAGACCCCCCAGGTCTTCTGGGTCGGCAAAAGCATGGGCGGCATGATCGCGTACGCCTACGGCGAGACCACGGTTGGACGCAACGCCCTCAAAGGCGTCGTCACCCTCGGCTCCCCAGTCGTCTTCGGCCACACCAGCCTCCTCCTCGAGTTCCTCACCAGAGTCACCCCACGCAACATCTCCATCCCCCTGCGCCTCCCCGAACTCGTCATCAAATCCCAGGAACTGCGACACCACTTCACCGCACTCGGCGTCAACAGCGACAACATCGACCCAGGCATATGGGACCAGTACCTCCTCACCGGCCACCAGGACATCCTCTCCTCCAAAGTCATGAGCCACTTCTCCCTCTTCTTCCGCCACACCACGTTCTGCCGTTACCCAAGACGCCCCTGGGTCTACGACACCATCGGACGTCTCCCCTGGTTCAACAAACTCGTCGCCCCGTACAGCTACACCGACCACATCTCCCGATTCACCGCACCGCTGCTCGCGATCGCCGGCGGCCAGGACCGCCTCGCACCACCCGCTGACGTGCAGTACGCCACCAGCCACGTCGGCAGCACGGACGTCACCTATCTAGAGTGCTCTAAGAAAAACGGGTTCACTGCGGACTACGGGCACCTGGACCTCAACCTTGGGCTTCACGCTCGTGAGGAGATCTACCCTCGCATCGCAGGCTGGCTGCAGGCGAGAAGCACGACTAGTACGGGAACAGCCGGTGGAGGAACCTGAGGAGTAGCTCGTAGAACAACCCGTGATGCCCAGGGTACACCAGCGGCATCGTCACCGGCAGTGCCGGCGACCAGCCACTCTCCTTATTATAGATGTCTTTTGCCTTGATGCGTATGGAGAACGACCCGGTCGCGGTGAACGTATGCGCCGTTGCGATCGTCACGCCGGAGTGGTACGGTCCAAGCCACGAGGACTGCGTCCCATCGCCCCAGTCCCACAGGTAGTAGATGTCGTCGCCGTTCGTATCAATCGTCTGGCTGCTGTAGGTGTACGCGACGTTGTTAAACCCGAACGACTGGCCCGCGGGCGTATCCGGTATGTTAGGCGGTGCCTCACCGAAATGCGCCGTCACTGTCTTATTGCCCGTCATCGTAATCGTGACCGGATTGCTGGTGCCCGAGGCGTCTCCGCTCCAGTGGTCGAAGGCGTAGCCGGTGGCCGCGTTCGCGGTGAGCTGCACGGTCTGTCCCGGGGTGTACCCGCCTTGATTCGGGTTTTTCGTCACCGTCCCCGCACTGGAGGGATCGATGAGGACCGTCAGGGTGTATTGCAAGCCAACCGAATAATCATAGCCGATGGCATCCAGCATGGTGACATCCGCGGTCCGGTAGTACGTGGGGTAGAAGGTCTCACCTTCATAGAACGCGGGCTGCATGATGCCGTCGACGTTGTCCTGGCTGAAGTGCGAGGCCTGGTAGGGGTTGCCGTCGGACATCCGGTACTCGACGCTGATGATATCGGAGTTGCAGTCGTCATCCGAGTCGCCGTTCACATCAAGCCAGCAGAGACGAGGCGTGCTCTGGAACTCGGTGAGGGTGTCAGGGTTGTAGTCGTAACTGCCGTCCGTGCGCTGGAACCGGAAGACATCCAGTGCTTCGATGTCGTTGGTGCGGAAATCCGCCCCGGAGTCGAACCCGAGCACATGGCCGGTCTCATGGGCGACCACAGACCTGAAGCAGTAACAGCCAGAAGAAATCCCGTTGCTTGGATCGTAATCCCAGGAGAAATCGGTGTTGATCGTCATGTCCGCACAGTCCCCGCTGACCGATCCAATCGTCGACCGGTAGTCCGCGACCGTGAAGTAACAGCGATCCTCATTCGTCACCGTCGCACTGTTGATGTCGTAGCGGACCGGGATCGTGCTGCCGGTCGGCAGGTAGCTTTGAATGCTGTCATCGGAGTCCATGCCGTTCACCAGCCCGGCACGGGCGTTCGTCCAGGTGACGGCTCCGGCGTAATAGGAGGTGGTGCCCCCGAGGATCCCGGGGTCCATGGATTCGAACCCGATGTTGATAGTGACCATGATCGGGTCGCTGAAGATACCATCAATGTAACTGGCGATCGCGTCGAGCGCAGCCTGTGCGCCTGGCGGCGGCGAGGTGACCACGAACTGGATGTCCAACCCCCTCCCGGAGTTGGAGTCGATGATGATCTTGGGTGACGCAAGGAAATCCTCATGGGCCTTGGTCATCGCAGCCTTGAACGCCGCAGGAGTCGCCCCGCTGCTGTCCTCAGCGAAGAGAGGACGGGTGATGGACTCGGTCCGCAACGTGACCGTTGATCCATCCGCGTACAAGGTGCTTTGCTGGGCCGGACCGGGTTGCCGGTACGCGAACTGCATGGATGGTTGGGTGTGCGGCGAGAGAGCGGCGGCGAACGGCAGCATCACGAACGCACAGAGGCCAGTGACGAGGAACGTCAACGTTTGTTTATGGTGAAACATTAGGATTTTCCCCCTTAAACCGATATTAATGCAGGTCCTCTATTTAAGTCTGAGGTATTTCTCCAGCCCCCTCATCATGAGAAACCACGGGCTCATCCCACCAACAGAGTACCTCAAGCATCGAAAAACCAAACGCCTCTCATTATGAGGCCATCAATCCAGGAGTATTATACATTTAAATAATAAAAACACCCTTAAGAACCCCACAGAGAGCCACCATCAGGCTTTCTTGGAGGACTACACGTTATGCGACACATCAAGCTTCTGTGCCTGCTCACCGCAGGCCTTTTCCTAGCACTCTCTGCTTCAGCAGCTTCACTCGACCGACCCCTCATGGGACCAGCGCTTCCGCCCCTGCGGTTCACCCCCGGCGGCAACACCACCCTTGCTCTCGACATCGACGGCATCGTCACCGCCGAGCAGCTCCTCTGGACCGCGAATACCACAGGCACCAACTACGAGGAATCCGCGGTCACGGTCAGTGGCGGCATCGCGTACATCGGCAGCTGCGCGACCCACGGCTCCGGCCACAACCAACTCTTCGCCGTCAACATCGCAGACGGCGCTATCCTGTGGAGCTACGACACCGGCCCAGGGTACGTCGGCCCGGTCATCGACGGCGACACCGTGTACCTCGGGACCTGCACCCACGGCTACTACCCAGACGACGAGCACCTCTACGCCTTCAACCGCACCACCGGCCATCTGAGATGGTCGATCCCGGTGTACGGCGGCATCGCCGAGTCCATCCAGACCGACGCCACGAAACTCTATTTCGGCACCGGGTTCTACAACACCACGATCATGGCGGTCAACAAAGCAGACGGCAGCATCGCCTGGACGTACCCCACGGACAACGACGTCGGCCCCAACAAACCCATGCTCAAAGACAACACCCTCTACGTCGCATTCTGGAAGAACTACGGCATCGGACACCTCTACAAAGTCAACGCGACCACAGGCCAGGCGATCTGGACGGTCTCCCTCTCCTCCGGCCCGTGGGACAACAGCATCACCGCGGACGGCGACGGCAGGCTGTTCCTCGCAATCTACGCGGACTCCACCATGAACGCCTACCGGGACAGCGACGGCGGCCTGATCTGGAGGAAGCCTCTCCACGGGGCACCGCTCTCGTTCAACGCGTACCACAACGGGCACGTGTTCATCGCGGACACCAGCGGGTATGTGTACTGCTTCAACGCCACGGACGGCACCGAGATATGGGAGACACAGGTCGGCAGCGACTGCGACATCAGCTCACCGACGCTCAGCGGCGGCCTGCTGTTCATCGGCACCCGCGACGGGCCCGACGGCGCCTACCTCGCCCTCGACGAAAACACCGGGGAGATCCTCTGGCGGTACCCCATCGGCGCAAGCGTCACCGCCCCACCCTCCATCGTGGGCGGGACCATGTACTGCGGCTCGGATGGCTGGAACCTCTACGCGTTCGATTTCGGGACTGGCGGCGGCGACTGGCTGCGGCATCGCTATGATTCCTGCAACACCGCATATTCCCCCATCGGCCTTGCGCAGTGGCAGTTCATCCGCGCCTCCTGCACCACTCAGTCGGGCGTCATCACCTGCGTCCTTGACAACACCTACGACCACGACGTACACAATATCACGTTGCAACTTCCTTTCCCGGCGTACTGGTATGATGAGAACGGGGGACTTCTCGCGGCGAACACCTCACAGTACACACTACCGTACATGACCGCGGAGCAATCCCGGACGCTGCGGATCACGTACATACCGATGATCGTGGTGACGATCACGCGTCCGGCCAACGGCGTGTATGTGGCGGACACCAAGGTTTTACCCTTCCGTGTCCCGCTCGCGTTCGGACACCTCCAGGTCGAAGCCCAGGCGACGCCAAGCCAGATGATCGACAAGGTGGAGTTCAAGCTCGATGGCCTGACCATCTGCTCGACATCAACGCCACCGTATCAGTTCCTGTGGACCCAGCGGTCCTTTGGACCACATACGATAAAGGCGGTCGCCTACAGTGGGAATGTCACAGCCAGCGCGGAGCTACGCATCTGGAAATTCTTCTAATCGTAATAAAAAAATAAGAGGAATCCTTCAGCGTATAATAAGCTGCGGGCGTCCCTGGTCGCTGAACCCATGGAGCGGCTCGTACGGATTGAACGCCGGATCACCATAAAGCGTCCGTACAAAGTACGTCGGCGGTACAAAGTCTGACTGTTTTTCCATCCGCAGCGCCTCGCCAAGGCTGGTGTCGTTGACGATGAGGTCGTTCTCCATGATGGTCAGCTCTGCCTCTTGTCCGGTCTCGCGCGTCGCACCGACGAAGGCGTTGCAGCCGGCGTGCAGCATGGCGAGGCCGATGTTCTGTTGCGGGGGGATACCATCCACCCGGCCCATGAGACATGCGGAGGTCAGGAACACGCTCGGCTTCTCATACACCCACTGTGATGCGTGGGCCACGTCGACCGCACGACCGAATGTGTTCATTCCATAGAGTGATGGGGTATACCAGTACCAGTCTCCGTGACCGAGATACTCCACAAAGTTCGCTCCAGTATATACATGAAGTTGGTCCGTGATTTGTCTGCTGTTGCGTAAATCACCGTAGACATGGGTGGTGAGATTGTAGCGGCGGATTTCACGTGAGTACGGGACCTGGTGGAAGAGGCCGCCGGTTTCGCCGAATCCTTCCCCGAAGACGAAGTTAAAGGTATGGAACCAGTCGGTGGTAGGGTTGCCGCAGACCTTTTGATAGAAGAGTGTTCTGACGATGAGGGTGGAGACATCGGAGACGTTCCAGCCGATGATGCGTCCCGTCGAAAGGCTAGCATTGAGCGCGTAGAGGTTGTCAGAGGGAAGGCCTCGTTCCGCGATGTCTGTATCTGAGGGTTCGTAGTAATACATGGGGATCATGGTGGTATCGCCGAGGATGCCTAGCCAGGCTGGCCCGGAGAGATATCCTGTGAGAAGACCGTGAGAATCAAGCAGAGCGAGGGTGTGGTTGAGGTCTTGGAGGGTGGTGTTCACGGCGTTGTTATTGTAGGGGATGAGTTCAGGGGTGTACCAGGGTCCGGCGGCGGTTCCATTCGCTATTTGTTCGTAGTCGGAAGTTGTCAGCTCATGGTTCGTGGTGATGATGATGCCGCCGTGGGCCGCTGTGATGTAGGGGGCGAGCATGGAAAGGCCTGGAAGGAGCGGGTCATGTGGTGTGCTTTGGTTCTGTTGTTGGATGGTGATGTTCACGTCGGTGTTTGTGAAGGAGAAGCCGCGCAGTGAGAAGTAGCCGCCTTTCAGGCCGTGGAAGAGTCGGAGGGTGAGGATGTAGGTTCCAGGGTCGTGGATAGCGAGGGTCTTGACGAAAGCCTGGGTGTCTGTGTCTGCTTGGTTGGTGGAGTAGGCGATGAGTCTACCGTGAGTATCGTAGAGTTTGAGGGAGAGGATGGGTGTGAATCGGTCAGTTGGTGGCGGGATGGTGGCAGTGATGGCAAGATTGGTAAGTGTGTCAGGTACGTGGAATTGGATGCGTGCGGTGTCGTTGCCGCTAAGGGTGAGGGAGCGTCCAAGGAGGATGAGTTGATGGGCGTGGATGTGGGTGGTGGTGGTTGTGATGGTGGTGTTGGTGATGGTGGGTGGGGTGGCGTCTGCGGGGTTGGTAAGGGTGAGGTAGGTGATGTGGCCGAAGAGGGTGGTGATGTTGTGGAGGATGGCGGTTTGGATGTCGTCGGGTGTGGTGAGGTGGGTGATGGTGGTGTTGTGGAGTGGTAGGGTGAGGTTGCCGATGAGGATGGTGGTGTGGGTGTGGAGGTGGTCTATTGTGGTTTGGAGGTCTGGTGTGTTGTTGTCGTAGAGGAGGAGGGGGCAGTTGAGGTAGCTGGTGAGGGGTGTGGCGGTGAGGGCGAGGGTGTAGTTGGTGGTGGGGGCGATGAGGAGGGTGGGGGCGGTGGTGTAGAGGAGGCGGGCTGCGGTGCAGGAGACGGTGGCTGGTGTGCCGAGGATGTTGCTGGCGTTGAGGTGGTTGACGTGGTCGCCGAGGGAGAGTACGGGGGTGCCGTGGAGGAGGGTGGTGAGAAGGCGGTAGGCGGCGTCGGTGAGGTTACGATTATGAGTGACAAAGAGAGGGAGTAGGATGTTGGTGGTGGCGTTGTAGTGGCAGGCGAGGCTCGTGGCGATGAGGGCGTAGTAGGGGTCGGTGTCTGGGACGATGATGGCTGTGATGTCTGCAGGAGCATGTGTGGGTGTGGCTGGCGCTGGTGGTGTGAGGCTGGTGAGGAGGAGTAGGGCGGCGAGGAGGAGGGTGGTGTGGTTCATGGTCGTGGTATTTTTATTAGCGTGGGGGTGATATTAAGACCTTTGGTTCTGCTGGCGTGCGGTTTCTTGGAAGAACGGGGGGAGAAAGGAGTGGTGTGTGCACTCCTTGTGGTCGTTTTTCCTGGTGTGCAGGGTGGTGTTCCTAGATGGTGTTGAGGAGTCGTTGGAGCAGGTCGCCAAATCTGGTGTGCTGGAACAGGTCAAGCAGCAGCTTCAGGATCGACGGGTGGTAATCCAATGGTACTGAGATTGGTACGGTGGTCCAGTTGCTCTTCGCCCCGAGGGTGTCGACGGCTCTGACTTTGATGGTGTAGGTGCCTTTCTTGTGCCAGGAGTGGGTGAGGTTGACGAGTTGGCCGCTGTTGTAGGGGCCGATGCCGGAGGTGGCGTGGCCGTCGCCCCAGTCGACGTCGAACTTCACTTTCTGGCCTTGCACATCCACCGCGGAGACCGTGTAGGTGTAGGCGTGGAAGGGTTTGACGCTGGCGGGGCCGGTGACGACCGGTGGGTTGGGTGGGAAGTTGTCGGTGATGGTGACGGAAAGTGGCACTGACCAGGCGCTGGATGCTCCATGAGTGTCTTTAGCCTTGACTTTGACGACGTAGACGCCTTTGTGGCTCCAGGAATGTGGGCAGGAGGCCTGGACGCCGGAGTTGTAGGGTCCCATCCAGCCGCTGCTGGTGCCGTCGCCCCAGTTGAAGTTGTAGTAGATCATGTCGTTGTCCGGGTCCGTGGACTGCGTCTTATACACGTAGGAGATGTTGATGGCGCCCATGGTTTGACCCTGGAGGGTGGGTTGGCTGGGTGGGTTGCTGGGCAGGCTGGATACGCCGAGCTCGCAGAGTGTGGCGATGATCATGCGGATGTTCTTGGCCGCGTACGTGGCGTTGATGTGGTCCATGTTGTCGCTGGAGGTATGGTAGTATGGCGTCTCATGGTACTCGAAGTAGAAGATGGCGTCGTAGCCTTGGTCGTAGAAGGAGTTGTGGTCGCTGCCCCACATGTAGCCGTAATGGACCAGGGTCAATGGTCCGATGTAGTCTGCGTATTCTGCGTTGACGGCGACGGTGTAGGTGTAGAGCCATTCCGAGGCGGTGTTCTCGATGACAAAGACCTGGTTGCCGTCCGAGGTGGAGATGGCGTAGCTGATCATGTCGCAGTTGAGGACGCCGACGATGTTCCAGCCTTGTTGTTTGGCTTCTTGGGCGTAGACGGCGCTGCCGAGGAGTCCTTCTTCTTCGCCGGAGAAGCTGACGAACTTGATGGTGTAGTCGAAGGTGTATTGGCTGAGGAGATAGGCGGCGGTCAGGACCGCGACGGTGCCGGAGGTGTCGTCGTCGGCGCCGGGGCCGGCGGAGACCGTGTCGTAGTGGGCGCAGATGATGTAGATGTCGTTGCTGGAGCTGTTCGTGCCGTTGATGGTGGCTTCGATGTTGTCGGAGTCGTAGCCGCCGTTGTTCCAGGGGCAGTAGTGGGCCCAGAGGCTATCGTTTTGGAACTCGCCGAGGATGTAGGCTGCGGCGGCCTCGCAGGAGCCGGAGCCCGTAGGCCTCGGACCGAGGGATTCGAGGGATTCTAGGTACCCCATGTAGAGGTCTTCGTTAACGTTGGAGATGATGTCGATGATAAGGTCGTTTTGGGTGATTGGCTTAGGTGTGAAGGGTTTCGCAGTGGAGGTGTCTTTGGTGAGTGCGAGTGGTTGTGGTGCGTACGCGGGTCCGGGTGGTGTGGGTTGCGTGGAGGTGCTGACGACGGTGCCGAGGGGTGCCAGTAGCAGCAGGCATATGAGAAATGATAATAGACTGTGTTTCATAGGTGTTCTACCTCGCCCCTTGTAGCTTGGTACCAAAAAATAATATTCTTATAGTATTTATAATTTTATAACGAGGGGAGGCCCGGTGTGTCTCCGTAAGGTTCTAGTCTTGGTTGCTGGTTATCCCCGTGGGGTTGCCTATGACGGTGTATTCGCATTCGCGGTTGAAGACGTTTGAGCAGTGTCCGCAGCGGTTCAAGTACCATTACATCGATAAGGTGGAGACGGAGTCTGAGGAGACGGTGGAGGCGTTTCTGGGGTCTCGGGTGCATGAGGCGTTGGAGCAGTTGTACCGGGATCTGCAACATCAGAAGGTGACGTCGCTGGAGGAGCTGCTGACGTACCTGCGGACTCAGTGGACTGAGAACTGGACATCAGAAGTGCAGATCGTCCGCAAGGAGTACACGGCGGAGAACTACCTGCGGATGGCGGAGAAGTATGTCGCGGATTATTACCGGCGGTATGCGCCGTTTTCGCAGAGTAAGACGATCGCGCTGGAGTCGCCGATCTCCATCGACCTGGATGGCAGCGGGCAGTACCGGCTCACCGGGTTCATCGACCGGCTGGCGGAGACTTCTGACGGTTGCTACGAGATCCATGATTACAAGACGGGTCGACTGTCCGCTCCTCAGACGCTGCATTCGGACCGGCAGCTCGCATTGTATATGATCGGGGTCAAGAGTCAGTATCCTGATGTGCGGCACATCACATTGATCTGGCATTTCCTGGCGTTCGACAAGGAGATGGATTCGACGCGCACGGACGTGGAGCTGCAGGCTTTGCGTGAGCAGACCATGGCGCTCATCGACAGAATCGAGGCGGAAGAGCGGTACGTCGCGCAGCCGGGCGCGTTGTGCGACTGGTGCGAGTTCAAACCCTTGTGCCGGCAGTGGTCGCACCTCTACAAGGTCAACGAGAGTCCTGCAGCGTACAAGGCGGACAGCGGCGTGCAGCTGGTGAACAAGTACGCCGAGGTCAGAGCGAAGCAGAAGGAGGCGGACGCGGAGTTCGATAACGAAGTCGTTCGACTTGAGGAAGCGATCCTCGCGTACGCCGCGAAAGAGAACATCGACGTCGTCTTCGGAAGCACCAACAAAGTGCGCGTCACGGCAACGGACCGGTTCGTGTTCCCCGCGAAGCGGACCAAAGAACGCGCGGCGCTGGAGAAGCTGCTGCAGCAGTACGGTAAGCTTGCGGAGGTCGCGCAGCTTGACACCTCGGCGGTCGGCAAGTGCCTGTCGGAGAAGCGCTGGGACCCTGATGTCTGCGAGGCGCTGCGTCGCTACGTCACCGTCGAACAATCCAAGAGGCTGCACCTCAGCAAAATCAAAGAACAGTGATGATGAGGCGGACGTCCCCGGTACTCATTTTTTCCCTTTGATTGCCTCAGAGAGATTCTCTCCAAATGTCACTATTATTAATGATGAAGGCGATACCAGCGCGGAAAAGGCAGGGTCACATGAGGATTCGGCTGACTGGACTAGGCGTGGTTGTGCTCATTCTTGGATTCGCGCTCAATTTTTACTTCGGCATCCTCTACGCCTGGCCGCTGCTGCTCATCGGCATCATCCTCGTGCTCCTCGGGCTTGCGATGCCACACCCCGCCCGACCCGCAACCAAGCCGCTCGTCAAATCCTGTCCCACCTGCGGCGCAGACCTTCCCGACGATGCCATCTGCCCGACCTGCGGAAAAATCCCCTGACATCCTTATAATACCGGGTAAAAACCAGGAGAAGTTTTATATCTCAGACCTGTTCTTCTCAAGACCACGACCGGAGGTCCTTTGTCCATGAACAGACTCGTCATCCTTGGAATCGTCGCCGTACTCTGCAGCCTTACTCTAAGCCCACTGACGACCGCAGCTCAACTCCCATCACCGCAATCCATACCGATGAATTTTGAGCAGACCGTCTTCCGCCGCATGAGCATCCGTGAGTTCACCAACCAAAGCATTACCGACCAAGAGCTCTCCACCATCCTGTGGTGCGCTATGGGCGTACGCCCCGACGGCGGCCAGACCACAGCCGGCGTCAACGGCACACACTCCGCTGTCATCTATGTCCTCAAGGAAGACGCGGCCTACACCTACGCTCCTGAGAACCACTCCCTCGTCCTCTACAAACCCGGAGACTGGCGCTCCATCGTCGGCTACCAGTATCCAACCGCCCCCGTCGTCCTGGGCCTCTGCTACAACGCTACCCGTGCGAACGCGAACGAAGGCGGATTTGAGATCGGTCAGGTCTGCCAGAACATCGCCTTCACCCTCAACGCACTTGACCTCGGCGGCGTCGTCACCGGCGGGCTCCCGCCAGCAATCAACCTGATGGGCATCCCAGCGGACCAGAAAGGACTCATCGTCATGCCCATCGGCCATCCCCTGCATCCCTACAACTTCAAGGACCGGCCGCTGTGGCTCTCCCTGCGCCCATCGCCCGTGGAGAACGGCATGAATCTCACTGAAGTCCTGTTGTGGCGCAACGAGACCTCCACGTTCTCCGGGATGCTGACCCGTCAGCAGCAAAGCCAGCTCGTCTGGGCCGCCTACGGATACTCTCCCTACCTCGACAGAAGCAGCCAAGACCTCAACAAGATCCAACGCCACCGCACCGTGCCCAGTGCACACGGCTACTACCCCCTGGTCTTCTACGCGGTGACGGCTAAAGGGGTGTACCGGTACCAGCCCAACCTGCTCACCAGCCTGGGGAATTACTCCGATGACTACATCGGCCTGCCAGTGCTGACGTATCTCCAGAGGATTCAATCCGGCGACCACCGCGGTGAGCTTGCCGCCGCCTCCTCGCTCCCTGCTCTTGTCTATGCGCCGTTGACGCTGGTCACGGTCCTCGACTCAGCCAAGACCCACGGCGCAGGTGAGAACTACACCCAGTTCTGGCACCTGGAGGCGGGCGCCGCCCTCCACACGGTCATGCTGGAGGCCGCGGCCCTCGGTCTGCCCACCGCCCAGGTGACGCCGACGGACCCAGCGGCGATTGCGGCGCTCCTCAAATGCACGGACGGACAGACGCCCATCGCTCTTCTCTCCATCCAGGGGCACTGCTAGCAGTTCGGCCTCGTCCCGACTTCGTGACTCGCCGTGCCAACACCACGGCGAGGCATCAGATCTGCAATGAGGAGAACGCTGATCATCACCACCTGCAGCATCCCCTCTAGTTTTTTCTTTCCATGTCCTTTTGAGGGAATCAAGGGTACAAGGACGGTGGGGCCAACGAAGTCATCGCTGGCATAGCGGCTCAGGGACACTCCCGTTAACAATAAAAAGGAAAAGTCGGTATAAGGATGTGAGGATGCATAGAGGAGTTGGGATTCCTATTGGCGCCACACCAGTAAAAACCATCGCACTTGCATTCATTATTGGCAGTCTTCTCATCCCATTGACTCAAACACTCGTGCACGGATCCGCAGGCCCATCCCTGACGAACACCACCGTCACGGTGACGCTCGCATTCCGACCCACGGACTTCACTTTCGACACCATCGACGGCTACGACCGCGTCACCACTGCAAGCGGCGGCCTCACCACCGCCGTCGGCGCACCCATGCTGCCAATCTGCACCCTGCGCGTCGCCCTCCCATCAGGTTTGCAAGCTACCCATGTTAGCATCGTCACCGTGCAGGAGCAGACGCTTTCAGGCACCTACACCATGATGCCAGCCCAGCCGCCACGGACCCTCAACGACAACCAGAACATCACGTTCATTCCTCCGGACCTCGCTATCTACCAATCCTCAACCCCATACCCAACCACTACCGTCCAATTGAATGGCGAGTCCGACCTCGCCGGCCAGGCCATGGCCCAGATCACTGTCTATCCGCTGCATTACATAGGCGCCACCCACACCCTCACGCTCATCACCTCACTCACCCTCACCATCCAAGGCACGCCAGGCCATATCTACGGCGACTACCTCTCCACTAGCCTCTCAGCCACGAGCCGACAGCAGCTCATCAGCCAAGTCCAGCAGACGGTCGTCAACCCCGACGCCGTCCAACTCCAGACTAACCCACGACCGCACACTACGGGCGTACCCAGCGGCCGCTACGACTACGTCATCATCACCTCGGCTGCCTGGGCAGCCGACTTCCAGCCGCTCGCCGACTGGAAAACACAAAAAGGCGTCCCCGCCACCATCGTCACCACCGACTGGATCTACAACGACGGTGGCTACAACGGCACCAACGTCAGCAAGATCAGAGCCTTCGTTCAGGACGCGTACACCACCTGGGGCACCATCTACGTCCTGATCGGCGGCGACACCGGTACCGTCCCCTGCAACACTCAGAGTTTCCCCTTCGTCGACTCCGACCCCGTCCCCAACGACACGTACTACGCGGACTTCGACGCCGACTACGTCTGCGAAGTCAACGTCGGCCGCGCCAGCGTCACCGGACCAGGCACCGGCAACGGACAAATCGGCACCTTCATCAACAAAACCATGACCTATGAGAAGAACCCACCTGTTGGCTATACACTGAACGCATCGATGTTCGGTTTCGATCTCGACGCCCACACGCACGCGGAACAATGCAAGATCACCATTGATAATACCTACATCCCCTCAAGCTGGACCATGACCAATGTCTACGACAGTAATAGTGGGAACCATAAGACCAATGTTGTCGCTGCGTTGAATGCCGGCCAGAACCTCATCAACCACGCCGACCACTCCGGCAGCGACTGCATGGGCACCGGCTACATCAACCACGACTGGCTGATCTACTCAAGCGACATGGACAACCTCAACAACGGCGACAAACAAGGCATCCTCTACAGCATGGGCTGCGACCCCTGCGCCTATGACGACTCCGACTGCATCGCCGAACACTACGTCCGCAACACCCATGGTGGTGGCATCGCCTTCATCGGAAACTCGCGGTACGGCTGGTACATGCCCGGATCCCAGGACTCCTACTCTCTGGGCTTCGACATCGCGTTCTTCAACTCGCTCTTCGGCCAAGGCTACTACAACCTCGGGCAGGCCTTCTCCAACCATAAGAACGACGCCGTAACCAACGACGACTACGACCGCTACATCTACACCGAGCTCACACTCCTCGGAGACCCCGAACTCCCCGTCTGGACCGCTAACCCCTCAAGCTTCATCGTCACCTACCACTCGACCCTCCCCGTCAACTCCTCCTTCTTCACCGTCCACGTCACCAGCGGCGGCACCCCCGTCAACCAATCCCTCGTCTGCCTCTGGAAGGGCAGCGAAGTCTACCTCACCGGCTACACCAACGCCACCGGCGACGCCACCTTCACCCCATCACCCACCACCATCGGGACAATGAACATCACGGTCACTAAACAAAACTACCTCCCCCATGTTTCGACTGCCACCGTCGCCAACACTAGCGACGTCCCCCCTGCAGCAGAGGACGACAACGCCAGCGTCCTCGAGGACTCTGCCAATAACCAAATCAACGTGTTGGCCAACGACCATGACGATGACGGCGACACCATCACCATCATCAACGTTACCCAACCAGCATACGGACAGACAAGTACCGACGGCGCCCTAGCGTACTACACCCCAACCGGGTATTACAGCGGCATAGATTCCTTCAACTACACCATTACCGATGGGTACGGCGGGTATGATAATGCGACGGTCAATATCACGGTCATCGCGGTCAACCACCCCCCAATCGCAAGAAACTACACACTAACCTTATACGAAAACGCACCAGAAACCCCGATCCCTGTCCTCAGCAACGACACAGACCCTGACGGCGACAATGTAACAATCACCAACGTGACACAACCAGCCCACGGTACATCGAGAGAAAATGAATCCGTCGCCTTCTACACCCCCACACCGAACTACAGCGGCCCGGACGACTTCAACTACACCATCAGCGACAGTCATAATGGCACAGGCACCGCAACCGTGTTCATCACAATTATATGGCTGAATCAACAACCTGTCGCCGTCAACGACTCCTTCACCATACTCCAAGGCTCGACCAACAACCATTTCAACGTCAAATCAAACGATTATGATGTCGATAACGACACCCTCACCATCCTGTCTGTCACGACACCGGCCCATGGGAACGCGACCATAAACGACTCTACCATCCTCTACACCCCGCTCTCATCGTACGTGGGTACGGATTCCTTCCACTACACTATCAGTGACGGGAACAATGGATCTTCCAACGCGACCGTCACGGTCCACATCACCAGCAGCGGCGGCACTGACCAAAGTGGAGGCGATGGCGCACCATCCAGCGGATCCACCAATCACCCCCCGCGCGCCAACCTCTCCAGAGGCGAGCCCTACCATGGGTTCGTCGATGAACCTGTGCGCTTCGATGGAAGTCGCAGTAGCGACCCGGACGGGAACATCACGGACTACGTCTGGGACTTCGGCGATGCTACCAATGAGTCTGGCATGGTGGTCACCCATGTCTACACGAAGGCCGGGGTGTACCTCGTCACCCTGACGGTCACCGACAATGAAAACGTGACAAACATGACACGCACGCAGTGCACCATCCGCCAGCCAAACCGCTCGCCTACTGCTCCGCTGGTGAACGGCACGCTTGTGGGAGAGAAGAACACCCGATACGACTTCACGGTCCTTGGTGCTGATCCCGACAACGATACGATCCGGTACCGATTCACCTGGGGTGACGGCACCGCTGAGACCATCACGGGGTTTGTTCGGAATCACACGGCCATGTCCGTGAATCATACCTGGACGGCGGCGAACGTCTACTCGGTGTCCGCGCGGACCGAAGATGAGTACGGAGCGATCTCACCTCCGACTTCGTTCCTCGTCATGATCGATGTGGACGTCGTGTTCCTGAACGGGACGCTGCACGGCTATCTCATCGATGTCAACAAGACCAGCGTGTTCTCGCTGTTCCATGACAACGCCTCCGGCAGCACGGTTTCCGTCACGCGGCAGGGATCCGGCACGTATCTCATTGATACGAATGGCGACGGCGTGGCGGAGTACACCTACACCTCAGCCCAGGGCCTCGTCCCGTACCAGCCGTCCAAGACAGGGACCCCGGGGTTCGAGACCCTCTCGGCCATCACGGCATGTCTCGCGCTCGTCCTCATCATGCACTGGAGACGAAGCAAGAGAAGGTAACAGACGTGAAGGCCGCCTTCTTTTCTGCCTCTCCGCCAGTCTGTTTCTAAATTCTTATCTTTATATACCCGCACCAGACCCACAACAACACAATCAAATAAAACCCCCATAGCCCCCCTGGAAGACCTGGGCACCGACCAGTTAACTATAAAAGGGACCGGATTGTATATGAAACCATTGTAAAGGGGGTAATACCTATTCGCATCACAGCAGTAAGGAATATCGTACTCGTACTCATTATCGGCAGCCTTCTCATCCCATCGACCCAAACACTTGTGAACGGGTCCGCGCGCGCATCCCAAGCCACGAACACCGTCCAAGTGACACTGTCGTTTTCGCCGTCAGATTTCACCTTTGACACCATCGACGGCTACGACCGTGTCGCCACACTGTCCGGCGGCGTCACTGACACGGCAGGTGCACCAATGCTTCCCACCTGCACCCTTAAAGTCGCCCTTCCATCCGGACTCCAAGCCACCCAAGCTAGCATCGTCACCATGCAGGAGCAGACGCTCTCAGGCACCTACACCATCTACCCAGCTCAACCACTACGAACCCTCAACGACGACCAGAACATCACGTTCATTCCTCCCGACCCCGCCGTCTACCAGTCCACCGCCCCGTACCCCGCCGACACCATCATCTTAACTGGTGAGTCTGACCTCGCCGGCCAGGCCATGGCCCAGATCACCGTCTACCCAATGCACTACACCGGCGCCACCCACACCCTCACCCTCATCACCTCACTCACCCTCACCATCCAAGGAGTGCCAGGCCACGTCTACGGCGACTACCTCCCCGCCAGCCTCCCAACAACGAACCAACAGAAGCTCGCCAGCCAAGTCCAGCAGATGGTCGTCAACCCCGACGCCGTCCAGCTCCAGACCAACCCCAAGCCACATACCACGGGCGTACCCAGCGGCCGCTACGACTACGTCATCATCACCTCAGCCGCCTGGGCAGCCGACTTCCAGCCGCTCGCCGACTGGAAGACTATGAAAGGCGTCCCCGCCACCATCGTCACCACCGACTGGATCTACAACGACGGTGGCTACAGCGGCAGCAACGTCGACAAGATCAAAGCCTTCGTCCAGGACGCGTACACCACCTGGGGCACCATCTATGTCCTCATCGGCGGCGACACCGACACCGTCCCCTGCCACTTCCACTCCTTCCCTAGTGTCGACTACGACCCAGTCCCCAACGACACGTACTACGCGGACTTCGACGCCGACTACGTCTGCGAAGTCAACGTCGGCCGCGCCAGCGTCACCGGACCAGGCACCGGCAACGGACAGACTGGCAACTTCATCAACAAAATCCTGACCTACGAACAAAACCCACCCGCCGACTACCCGCTCCACGCCTCCATGTTCGGCTTCAACCTCGATGGCAGCACCCCCACCGAACTATGCAAGAAATCCATTGACAGCACCTACATCCCCGATACCTGGACCATGACCAACGTCTACGATAGCGACCCTGGCAACCACGCCACTAACGTCATCGCCGCCATAAACGCCGGTGAGAACGTCATCAACCACGCCGACCACTCCGGCAGCGACTGCATGGGCACCGGCTACATCAACCACAACTGGCTGATCTACTCAAGCGACATGGACGCCCTCACCAACGGCGACAAACAAGGCATCCTCTACAGCATGGGCTGCGACCCCTGTGCCTATGACGGCGACAGCATCGCCGAACACTACGTCCGCAACACCCATGGTGGTGGCATCGCCTTCATCGGAAACTCGCGCTACGGCTGGTACATGTCCGGATCCGAGACTGCTGCTTCCCTGGGCTTTGACATCGCCTTCTTCAGCTCCCTCTTCGGCCAAGGCTACTATAACCTCGGACAAGCCTTCTCTGACCACAAGAACGACGCCGTAACCAACGACGACTACGACCGCTACATCTACACCGAGCTCACACTCCTCGGAGACCCTGAGCTGCCCGTCTGGATGGACAACCCAGGAAGCCTCTCCGTCACCTACCCACCGACCTTGCCTCTTGGCAGCTCCTCGTATGAGGTCGCCGTGACCGCGGGCGGCAGCCCTGTCAGCGGAGCCACCGTCTGCCTCTGGAAGGGCAGCGAAGTCTACCTCGTCGGCACCACGGACGGAAGCGGCAGCGTCACCATCACCCCGACTCCGACCACCATGGGAGATATGTACGTCACCGTCACGAAACACAACTACCTGCCCTCGGAGAACACCGCGACCGTTACCATCGGAACCGGCCAGCTCGCCATCGGGAAGATTTCCGGCGGGATGATGAAAGTCAGTGCCGCCCTCCTCAACGCAGGGAACATGAGCACGACGCACATCCAATGGAGCATCGCCCTGCAGGGCGGCCTCCTACTGACCGGGACCAAAACCCGTGGGACAGTCGCTTCTCTTGTAGCTGGGACGAACACCGCGGTTGAGTTCTACCCGATCCTCGGCTTCGGGCCTGTGAACATCACGGTGACGGCGAAGGCAGACGGCATCACACAGATCACGAAGACCGGGAACGGGTTCGTCTTCCTCTTCTGGGTCCACGCCTCCTAAAAAAACATCTCTTCTTTTCCTTTTTTTCCTCTCCCCTTAGTGGAGAGACTGCTGAGAGATACGGCCGCTTCCCCCGTCTCTTCTTCTGGGACGTGACGTCAGGGTTGGTCACCGGTTGGAGATCATCAGGTTCTGGCAGTCCCAGCAGATGTCCTCTGTCTCATACGACTCCAGGGGACCCCCGCAAATCTTACAGAACCGAATTGCTTCCATGGTCTCTACCGATTATCTTTTAGGATTTTGCTAATGTGAATGGTATTTCAATGTGAAAGTTGTGTTCTCTCTTACCGCAAGGTGAGATACCGCATCATGCCGATGAACGTCCGCTCAGGAAGGACCCTGCGCAGACCAAGGATCGTCCCGGAATACTTCCCTGTATGGTACCGCAGCTTCCAGGACCCATCGGTTGCTGCCTTGTAGATGGTCCGGGCGACGACAGACGGTGGCGAGAACTTCCCTTTCTTGATATTGCCCTCCTCATACCGGATGATCTTCTCCACAAGCGTGTCGTACGCGGTGATCTCCTTGGTGCTTAGGACGTCTTTGGACCGGTCGTAGAAACTGGTGTTGATGATGCCGGGTTCGATGATCTTCACCTTGATGTTGAATGGCCGAAGCTCGAAGGCTACGGCCTCAGAGAAACCCTCCACCGCCCATTTCGTACTGTTATACAGGCTGTACAACGGGAACGTCATCCGTCCTGCCATGCTCGTCACGTTTACGATGGTCCCGTGGCCTTGCCTGCGGAACACGGGGATGAGTGCCCGGGTGACGTCCATGAGTCCCTCGACGTTGGTGTGGAACTGTCGGCGGACGGCCTCGGGCGTGGATGCTTCGAACGGGCCGAAGGCGGCGTACCCGGCGTTGTTGACGACAGCATCGATACTACCGTAGGTTGTGAGCGCGTGGGTGACGGCCTGCTGGATCGAATCGGGGTCGAGGACGTCGAGATGGATCACGTCAATGTTCTTGCGGCCCTCTAGTCCTGTCTTTCTGGACTCCGGGTGTCGCATCGTGGCGATGACGTTCCAGCGGTTCTCCGAGAAATAGAGGGCGGTCTCCCTGCCGATCCCTGAGGAGGTTCCTGTGATGAAGACGGTCTTCGACATAGTAAGTCACCAAATGGTTTTTTTCCGAGGTATACAGTCGTGTCGGGTAAAAAAAAATATGTATTACATTTCGTTGAGTGAGAAGTTAGAAGAAAAAAGAGGAAGAGGGGGCCGTTAGGCCCTGTGGATGACGATCTGTCCGCCGCTGAGCGGGGTGTTCGCGTTGTTGTCGAAGATCACGGTCCCGGTGGTCTTGTCCCAGATCTGGATCCTGAACGTATCCGGCTGTCCATCGGTGACGGTGATAATGAACCCGTAGCTGCCTGCTCCGTTGATGGTCCCGGTGCCCTTGTATTGGGCTACTGAGCCTGCGACGGTGAGCCAGTCGTAGCTCTGGGAGTGGAAGTTGAGGTTCGCCTCCTGGAAGTTGAACTCGGTTTGGCCGTCCGGGGTCTGATGTCCTTTCTTGTACTTGCAGTTCAGCCCGAAGTTCGCGGTCCCCGTGATACTTAGGTTGGGGCGGTAGCTGCCGGGGGGCGTGACGATCCATCCGCCGCCGGTGATGAACCCGTTGCAAGGCTGAACATTCGGCTCGTAGACGACCACGAACTGGTACGTGCCCGTGGCGCTGCCGCCGTTGTCATCGGTGATGGTGATGGTCACGGTGTAGACGCCGGCCTGCGAATAGACGTGGACGCCAGTCACCACTTGGGTGCCGTTGGGGAGGTTGTAGGAGGATTGTAGGCCGTCACCCCAGCTGAATATGGCGACGTAGGTGTCGAAGCTGAGGTGGCTTCGTGGGTCGCCATCCATGAAGGTCACGGTGATGGGTACTTCGGTGCCGACTTGCACGGGGCTCACCGGGCCGGTGATGTTCAAGATCATGGGGTTGCTGTTGATGATGGTGACTGCTGCGGTGGCCGTCGATGTGTACGTGCCGTCGGTGACCTGGAGGATGGCTGTGCCTTGGTAATCATCGTACCAGGTGTGTTCTCCAAAGGGGTTTGAGTCCCAGGCGGTGTCCCAGGTGCCGTCCCCGTTGAAGTCCCAGCGGTACTGCAAGGAGCCATCGTAGGTCGTGCTGTGTGATCCGTCGAAGAAGATGGTTTCGCATTCATAGTCACTGTAGGGTCCTCCTGCGTCTGCGACTGGAGGTTGTGTGGCGCCGATGGTCGGGGTCCTGAGGAATATGATACATACCAGCATGATGCCGATGAGGCATGCGTTGAGTTTTATGTTCTTCATCTACCCACCATATCCTTGGGGGTCTGTTTCTCCCCCGGAATGGCGTCTAAAGGCGGGGTGGTTCATTAAATCCGTTGACGTGTTTTTCTCACAAAAGCAATGAATTGATGGGGAAAAACAGTGGTTCGTGAGAAAACCAGGGGGGGTTTAACTATGGAGGTCTAGGGAGGGTTCATCCTAGCATCCTACGGTCCGTGGTGTTCGCCTTTCATCTTGAGGTACTGTTCTTTGGTCATCGTCGCGGTCTTCAGCGCGGAGTTGATGATGAGGTTCTGCTGCCGGGACCAGTCCTGGTCGTCATGGGTCCTGACGTACTCAGCCCAGCGGGCCACGAACCGGAGCCGTTCCTCCTCATTCTCCTGGATAAAAGAAGTCATGGAGCTGCTCCTTCAGCTGTTGGATACGTTTTTCCTCGAGATGTCCTGTGGCGATGGCGCGCAGATGCTGGGAATCCTCGATGTCTTTTGGTGATTTCAGAACGGCTTCCTTGAATGCAATCTGCAGTTCTAAGGGGGAGATGCGAAGAGAGCCCACGGGCAGTTTCACGGTCATGGCGTCTGTGAGGGCGAGATCGTCGAAGCGGTTCTTCGCTTGTTTGACTTCCGCATTCGGGATGACGGTTCCCTTTCGTGCGAACCGCACCGGGATGCCGTCAGATAGGTACGTCCCGAACTCGCGTGCATCGGCGGTGAGGCTCTCGAAGCCACCCGCGACAAGATCGGCATGGAGTGCAGTGGTGGCAGTTGGCGGGAGCCGAGAGATGATCACATCGACATCCTCACTGGCGCGGGCACGCCCAAGCAGGATCGCAACATAGCCGCTTACGAGTACATACGAGGTGTGCCGTTGGAGGATCTTGATGAAGTCCAGGGCGAATCGATCCAGGTCGGAGAGCTCCCGGTCCAGTTCTATTCCTGAGGACGTAAACCGCATGGTTCCTAGCTCCAGTACCTTCCCGGATATTCTTAATGGTTGAGATACGTCAGTATCTTCTTTTTTATATAATCCATGCCGCTTCGCGATGTCTCTCTTGATTTTGCGGCCGATATCAATGGCATCCGCTTCCGTCAACGTACTCTTCGAGAGAATCTTGTCTGCCTGGCGTTGGAGCTGGTCTCCGAGCTTCTTCTCTGCGTCCTTTGAGAGCACGTCCTTCTCCGTGACGTCGGGCGTTCCCCCTGACCGTTTCAACGCCTCAATTTTCCCAGTACACTCAGGTATGAGGATCTTGGTCAGGTAGCGTTCAGCCATGAGTCCGACTGCTTGGCTTCTGGTCTTTAAACCATATTTTGCTTTGACTTTGTTGAGTATCTGATCTGTCTGTTCATCGATTTCAATACGAATTCTCACCAAATTTCAACCTCCCAAGACTGTATGAACATAAGGAGAGAGACGAGTAGGTTATTAAGGGAATTACGGGATCGCCGAAAGTAAAAATTGGCATACCTTTAGAAATACAATAGAGGTGTCATAGAGTGATAGGACACAGAGTCTGGGAGTTCTCGACGACCTTTGGGTGGCTGCAGGAGGGGCCTCGCGGGATGCTAGCGACTTGCCTTTTGTAAGACGAGATAGCCGAGATCGACAAAGGCTAGGATGCGCTGATGTGGCGTGATCACAAGGCCGGCTCTCTTGAACTGCCCGTTTTGGAGCATGATGACCCCTGTGTTGGTTGCTTCGTAGATCATCATGTTGCAGGCGTAGCCGATCGCGCCCCCGTTGTATCCCTCCCATCGATCGCCGCTGATGTTGAGCTGAATCCATCCTAGGCCATGGTGAAGGGGCCAGCCGTAGAACGTTTGCGTGCTGTTGGGATATTGGATGGAGTGCATCAACGACAGGGTGGATGCGTTGATGATGCGAACGCCGTTCCAGACGCCGTTGTTCATGTGTACGATGAGGAAGTGCGAGAGGTCGGATGCCGTCGTCCGCAGGCCACCGCACGCGTCGAGGCATTTCGTATCGTAGTTGGGCAACGGCAGGTAGAGTCCATCGAAGAGGTGGAAGTTGGGTGGCGCCATCTGACTGCGGTCCAAGTCATCGATGTCGAAGCTTGTGTGGTTCATGCAGAGGGGAGTGAAGATGGAACGTTGGCAGTAGTCCTCAAGGCTGAGGCCGGTGATGCGTTCGACGAGCAGCGCCGCGATGATGTACCCCATGTTGGAATAGGTGCAGTTCGCCCCCGGGGGATAGTCCATCCAGTTCTCTGGTCGGTACAATGGCTGGCCGGGGACGAGGCGCTCCATGATCCACTGGGTGCGGTTCTGGATGAGCGGGAAGTAGTAGACCAGATTTTTATAGTGCTGGTAATCCCCCAGGCTAGTCTGATGGGCCAGCAGCATGCGGACAGTGATGTTGACCGTCGGGTACTTGGGGTTCTTCAGATCGAACGGCAGGTACGTGCTGATGTTGTCGTCCAGACCGATCTTCTTCTGGTCGTACAGCTGCATGAGTGCCATCGCGGTCACGGTCTTCGATACGGAACCCATCAGGTAGATCGAATCTGTCGTCGCTTTTTTATGGATGTACACGTTCGAAAGCCCGTATGCCTTCGTCCAGATGATGCCGCTGGTGTTGAGGACGCAGGCGACGAGGGAGGGCGTTTCCTCGAGTTTCATGCAGATGCGGACCTTGAGGTTAAACAACGCGTCATCAAGGATGCCGCCGGTGGTGCCTGCCTCTGCGGACGCGGTCATGACCGGAGTAAGAAGGAACAGAAAAAGGAGGGCAACGGCAATGGTTTGAATACGGTGTTCCTTCCCCATACGACTTTGATACGAACTCTTATGTATTTTAGAGTTTCGCTATCCTGCCGGCATCGGTGAGGACGAGTTTTTCCTCTGTGGAGATGTAGCCGAGGTCGCGCAGTTCATCGATGTTGCGGTACAGCATCGCCCGGGAGATCCCTATGGTTTCGGCGAGGTCCGAGAGGGACAGCTTGGTATTCGATTCGGTATCAAGAGCGGCGAGGACTTTCTTCTGGCTCTCCGTGAGTTTGAACGAGAGTTTCGGCAGCCAGACGACCGCGGTCTTGTCTTCTTCTGGGTTGTACGCGATCTTCTTGACGCGGTCGCAGCGGGCGTACGAGGCAAAGAGGAGGCCAAGTGCTTTGGTCTTGCGTCCGGAGGTGATGTTGACGAAGATGTCGTCGTTCTTGGGCTGCATGTCGATGATCTCGACGCATTTCTCTGCGATCTTGACGATGTCGTAGGCTTTGGTCTCGACTTTCTTGACGTCGACGACGCGGCCGAGGGACTCTTGGATGAGTTTGAAGCTCTCCTCCTGTGTCTTGCGGTCGGTTTCGTCGAGGAGGAGGATGAGGCGGTCTGGTCCGAGTCGGTTCGCTGCGAGGAGAACGGGATCTGGAGAGTACAGGGTTGCTATGAGGACCTTTGCCATAGGTAGGCTTCCACTTGTGTAGCATAGTCTCGGCGTTAATAAAGGTATCTACTTATTGTGGTTTTTTCTCATTTATTTATAAAGTGTATATCTTTTAGTAGAAAAGTTAATAAAAGGGTGGATGCTACCCTGTTGGATGATAACCATGGACGAGAGGAAAGCCTCCGGAAACGGAGGGAAAGAAACGCAGGCGGTATTTGAGGAACAGACGAAGATCGGCCCTGAGCCGTCAACGCCGTTCACCGAGGAAAACGAAGGAATCGTGTGTGTGCAAGAGGACCCCGGGGAGGAATTCGACTTCGACGACGTCGAGGTCGCGCCCGCGGACGGGATGCTGATCAAGCACAACGACGACGAGGTGCGGCTGCTGTTCTTCTACATAAAGCCGAACATGCGAACGTCCAATGGCACCTCGGTGTGCAAGGCGGTCACGGAGCTGCGAATCCCGCGTCGCGCGTTCCTGCTCATGGCTGACGACATCCGGCAGGCCGCCGCGGGACTGCAGAAATCTCATACGGACGCATCACCACCGATGTACGCGTAGGGAGACATAGCAATGGAAGACGACGAGTCCTACGCCACACGCAGGTCGACTGAGCAGCCGGAGGATCAGAGGAAACGAAGCCCCAGACAACGGCTTCGATGACACCAAGGAGACAACTCAAATGGGAGGAACAAGAATGAAGAAAGCAACCATACTCATGGCCTACCTGGCCATCAGCGCCTGTTTCGTCGGCGCGGTCGGCAGCGCGAAGGCTGACGCAGGCGAACTACAAAACGACATCAATACAGGGAAGAGCATCATGTGGCTTATGACCCACCCGGACGACGAGATATTCAGCCCAGGCGTCCTCATCGAGGCGGGCGCCCATGGGAATAATGTGTGGGTCGTGAACCTCATTTCCATCTATTCGATACCGCCGGCGGCGCAGCATGCCCGCAGGCAGGCGATCAACTGGTTCCGCGGGAAATACCTGACGCAGTACATCAACCTCAATATGACGCGGGACGACCCCGAGGGCTGGCATCACTACAGCTGGAGCAACGCGACGATCCGCGCTCACATCAAAGGGGTGATCGAGAGCCGCAAACCGGACGTCATCGTCACCAGCAGCCCGATGGGCTTCATCGACCACGGTGCTGAGCACGCCTTCATAGGCTCCCTCGTCACGTCGATCTGGGCGAACCTCAGCTACTCGCCGAAGCCGAAGATCTACTGGATCGTGAACACCGGGCAGGTGTTCATCTTCAGCAACGACCACCTGGAGAATGAAAGCTACCCGCCCACCGCGGCCCTTAACCTCAACGCCCACTCCAGCGTCTTGAACCGGACGTACTGGCAGGCGAAGGTCGAGTTTTGGTTTCACTACGCCCAGTCCGTGCCGCCGCTGCTGATCTATCTGCAGACGCCCGGCGCTCTCGCAAGCAACGACCATAAGGAGTACTTCTTCAGGTATCAATGACGGGCATCTGGGGGACGTACGACGTGAGGGCCGAGGGAAAGATGCCGAGGCGGACCAGCAGGCGTGAGGCTCAAGTGCATAGAGCGCTAGCACTGGAGGAAAAGTCGATGGACACAAATGATGGGGACGCAGCGCCGTCCCCAAGGAAAAGGGGATACGTGAGGAACGATGCGAAGCAGCGAGGGGAGGAGGCGGGGATGACCGATGATGCCGTGGTGTGGGGCGCGCATGCGTTCCCCGAGGGGACGAGACTCCTTGGGTACCTGACGGTCGTGCTGCTGTACCTGACGCTGATCTTTTTCCCACTCGAGTTGCTCTGGGCGGACGACCCGACCCAAAAGGTGGTGCTTGCGCCCCTGGCGGAGGAGTCATTCAAGATGCTTGTGGCGATGGTCTACGTCGCCGCCGTCTGCTGTGCGCTGCAGTCGAAGGCACGGAGACACTGGTCGTCCCTTGCGGCGGATCCGCCTGGGTTCGACGCGGTCTTCGTGGGATGGTTCGTTCCGTCCGCCCTGCTCGTCGGGATGGTCATCGGTCTGGTGGAGGGCTCATGGTTGAACGTCATGGTGCATTGTGCCGTGACGTCGCTTGGGGCTGTCGTCCTCGTCCTGGTCTTTTCCAAGGTACTAAAGAAATCGTGGACGCTGCGCTGCAAGCTTGGCGCGCTTCTCGGTACGATGGCGCTGCCGATGCTGCTGCATTCCCTTGGGAACCAGTTCCTCAACATCAGCTACGCGGACGCCTATCCCAGGTTTGCTCCGTTGGTTGGTGCCGGCCGGTTCCTTCGCGACGGCCTGGGGGTCTCCTATCCCGTCTACGTCCTCAGCATCTTCCTTGTCGCCGTGGCCGTGTCCGCCGGGTGGGCTTTGCAGGGAGTATTTAAAGGGAGGGGGAAGGGTTCTTTGGGGGCTGTGTAGATGACGGTATGCTGTGTGATCTGCGGGGTGAACGAGACGAGCAATCCAGATAAGATCTGTGACGAGTGTAAATTGTCAATCGTCTTTACCAAAGGGATTCCGCCGGATCTTGAGGACTTCCGATAGTGACTGTGGGTGTGTTAGGATGAGGATCACGTGTCCTGGGTGTAAGCGGCGTCTGCGTCTGCCGAAGGGGCGCAATGTGCACTGCGTGTGCGGCCGGGAGCTGGTGTACATGCGGCTGGCGCACAAGGAGAAACGGTACCTGGTGGATGCGAACGTGCTGCTGTACGCGAGGAACCGGGACCCGGAGCGTGGGCGGGACTGCGAGCGGGTCTTGGTGGTCGCGAAGATCGCGGTGACGCAGCAGGTACTCGATGAGGTCAGGCCGTCGTACGAGTCCTCCATTGAGGTCTATAGAGTGAAGGAGATCGCTCCCAAGCTTCGTGAGCTGTGGACGGATGACTCGAAGCAGCCGTCCCTGGCGGACCTGTCGCTGGTTCAGGCGGCGCTGGAGAACCCGGAGATCTGCGGGATCATTACGTACGACCGGGATTTCAAGGCGATAGCTACCCGTGGGTTCATCCGGAGCCAGTCGTCGAAGTCCGCGGATGACTTCTGGGTTGGGACGGCGAAGGAGTACCTGGAAAAGACGAAGAAATCAGAGAGAAGGTGACAGTGGTATGAAACCAAAGAAAGGCCCGAAGCCTTATTTCGGCCATCTTGAATTTTTACAGAGAAACTCCTCAAAAACTTATTAAATGCTAAAATTATGTAATTATGGTTTATCGATGGGGGAAGAGACGCCGTATGAGAATTGGTTAGGACCAGAGTTTACCGCTTCACACGTGTTTGGTCCAGAATTTAATGAGATAAAAGGAAAAGATAAACTCTTCAGAATCGGATGTCCACACTGTCTAAGGTATTTTGATAATTCAGAGGAACTTAACACACATATCAAACAAGTCCATCCAGATGCGTTTGTTACTTGTGAGTGTGGCGAACAGTTCAGATTTCCTTCAGAGTTATATAGACATATTAAACAAGTGCATTCATACAAATCACAAGAGGCACCGCCACGATATTCTATCAAATTCACGCCGATAACAGCTAAGAAGAAAATAAAGCCTCCAAACCAAATTTCCGTAAAAAAACAAACATCATTTGTCACTGTTGCCGATTTTGTAATAAAACAAGGAATTAAAATCCAGACTCATACAAGTGGAAGAGGGAAGAAAGTTGAACTATCTTCGCAACTGGTACGCCCCTCTTGTTTTGGGAATAAATTCACTGATAGCCGCTGCCGACATTGCTTAAGCAAAAATGAGTGCTCTTCCACGATAGCATTATGTCGTTCTACAAGGAATACGCCGTGGATTCCGCCTAGGAGTTCACGTCGAAGGTATAGATTGTAAATTCTTAATAAAAGGAACTAAGATGAAGGGTTTCTCTAAATCGAAGGGGATATCATGACTCGAAGGAAGATTCGTAGGGATTTGATAAATTCTCTTAAACGTGAATTGATGGGGCCGTTTGTAGAGAATGAAATAATACAGAGAGTTCCAATACAACAATATCTTACAGGGATTATTTACCCAGAAATCACTAACGAAGAAGGACCGTTAGATGAGCAGGACGATAGTAAGGACAAGGACGACGAGGAAGAAGAAATTTATTCCAAAATAAATTTACCTCGATCAATAGGTTTATCTTCTATTATCGAACCAGACTTACTCGGTGAGAAAGGAATCGATATAGGAATAAGTGGGGCTATATACGAAGAGGAGTCACCCCAGACCTGGAAGAGATTCCCAATTTCTGAGAAGGGAGACGAAATAATAATACCTCAAGAAAAAATTGGAATCAAATTCTCGGAGATGAAAGAGAGCCGATTACTATCCCTTGAAGAATATTCTCCATTATCAAAAAAATTGCGAGAGATTGAACTTGTTTGGGAGACTGTGCCTCTGAAAAACAAGAACGGTGAAGAGACAAGGAAATGGTACCTTTCTGTATTCCTTATCAACAAAAAAAAATCAAAGAAGATTGAAAGGGCTTCCAAATCCCTTTACCAGGTATACCTCTCAATCAGGACCGTTGATTCCTGGGCAATAGCAGCTCGTGATGAATCTAATGATTTTTTGGATGAGGAGTTAAAGACATTGTCATTGTTGTACATGAATAACCATGAATTTGCCGTTGGCCATCAGACTTCAGCGAACTGGGATTCAGGAAACCTTTCTGATAGTAAAATTATTACCTTAGCTAAAAAAACCGAGTCATTAGAAATTTCTTCTCTCCCAAAGAATAACCTAAATGGAGACTTTCTAAATCATTGCCAGATGGTCGAGACGACCTTCTTTCCGGAATACCGATCAAGGACAATGGATTGGTCAATTGAAGGTATTTCACTAAATATGTATGAATTGTCAAACGAGGGATTATTCACTAATGGAATAGATAAAAAAAATCATGGGTTACATGCATTGAAGGAATTAGCAAATCAGTATAACAGGTGGATTCTACAAACATTTTCAGATTCTAATAAGGAGAAGTATAAAATCAAGAGAGATATATTCGAGAGTAACTACAGTAAATGCAATGCTTGTTTGAAAAAGATTAACGACGGAATTGAATTGATTGAGGGTGATGAGGAAGTATACAAGGCATTTTGTTTGATGAATAGAGCAATGTGGCTGAATTCCGTTAACAAGGAGCAAAGTAAGAATAAAAAATGGCCTTACGTAATGAATCTGAATGATAAGAGTGCCTCATGGCGACCATTTCAAATGGCGTTCATTCTACAGGTCATTCCAAGCCTCTCGAGAGAAAAAATTGACAGGGATACTGTTGATTTATTATGGGCACCAACAGGTTCAGGAAAAACTGAAGCATATCTTGGTCTCATCGCCTTTACCTTATTTTTGAATAGGATTCGTGGGAAAGCCAAACAAGGTGATGGACTAGAAGTCATGATGAGGTACACCCTTAGATTACTCACTATACAACAGTTCCAAAGAGCAGCCCGGTTGATAGTAGCTTGTGAACATATTCGAAAATGGGACCGATATAAAATACTCAATAATTGTAAGCCCTTCAGCATAGGGTTGTATGTAGGTCAAAATACAACGCCCAATAAAATTTCAACGAACAAAAGAGACGGGAGATACGCTGACGACTATCACCTTTATAAGGCTCACAAAAACGATGAGTACAATGAATTTGATGAATGCAAAGGCACTGCTGAATTTGCATTGGTTCAATGGAGAGAAAAAGGTTCCTTACCGGAAGAGAGTAACCCCGTCCAAATTCTCAATTGTCCCTGGTGCGGTCAAGAGCTGACTCATCGTGATTATAAAATAATAAATAGAGAAAAGATGGAAATTTATTGTAGTTTCAATAAGTGTCCTTTTAGTCGGGAGGATATGCCGCTACGAATTTATCCAGTTGATCAATCAATCATGGATGACCCTCCATCATTGTTGATTGGGACAGTCGATAAATTTGCACAATTACCTTTCAATCCAAAGATTGGCCGGCTGTTCGGTTGGGACCGTGGTAAAAGAATTGGCCATCCTCCGACCTTAATTATTCAAGATGAATTACATCTGATAAATGGTCCTCTTGGAAGCATGGTTGGATTATACGAAGCTTCAATTGATTATCTTTCTTGTGAAGGGCTTAGGGCACTTGATATTGAAAACGCGACTATGGATGGCTTAACCCAGGAAAAGAAAATTGAATGCAAGACCAAGCCTAAGATAATTGCCTCAACAGCTACTATACGCAATGCCGATAGGCAATGTAGAAATTTATACGATAGAAAAGCAAAGCAATTCCCTCCGCCAGGGTTAACCATCTCGGATAGTTTCTTTGTCAAGGAGAGAGCAGATAATAGAGATGACAAATCGTACGTTGGTATATATTGCCCTGGCATAGGAATGAAAACGACCAATAAGAGATGCCTGTCGGTCTTGCTATCAGAAAATGCAAAATTCAGGGATGAAGGCGTTGAGGGCAGTTTATTTGATCCTTACTGGACCATAGTGTCTTACTTTAATAGTAGAAGAGAGCTAGGTGGTGCGGTAAGCCTCATCAGAGATGATGTGCGAACCAATGTCCGAGATGTAAGGCCATCCATCGAGTCTGAAAATTCTTTAGTAGAACTGCATGGAGGTCTAGATTCGACAAAATTGCCTGATATTTTATCGAAGCTTGAAAGAACCGTTCAGGACACTTCTTCGATTCCATATGATATCCTCCTCTGTACAAACATGTTCTCTGTTGGGATTGATATAGATCGTCTCGGATTAATGCTTATGAATTGCCAACCTAAAGCTACAACTGAGTATCTTCAAAGCACGGGTCGGGTTGGCAGGAAAGGAGATGGGCTTGTAATAACATTGTTTAATCAAGCAAGACCTCGAGACCTGTCACATTTCGAATCTTTCTATGATTATCACCAAAGAATACAGCATCATGTAGAATCAATGACAGTGACCCCGTTTTCCGAGGGAAGTATCGATAGATCTCTGCATGCTCAATATGTTGCCATGATGCGAATAACGTTCCCTCAATGTTCCTTGGATTCTATTCTAGATAATACAGCATGCATCAACTTTAGTGATGCCCACATCAATTATTCTGCGAGCTTGACCATTTGTTTATTCTTGCTGCATCGGGCAAAGAATGTTGATAAAAGCGATAAGCTTTGGTCGAGTCTACTCGAGTCTTTAAAGTATTTTCAAAGAGAGTGGATCCGACGAAGAAATGATGCGCTAGATAATCCTATAGTGATGAATGGTAAACCAACTCTTCTATATATTGAGAAATCAAAGATATATCAGCGAAAATATCCACGGCTACTTGAACAGGATCCCGCTAGCCCATGGTTTGATTCAAGAAAATTTGGTAAATATCATCCCCCCATTCTGACACCGAATTCACTTAGGAACGTTGAAGAGGAAATCGCACTAGTCGAACTCTGGAGGAAACGTAATGACTAACGATATTCGACCTAGCAAGGTCGTCCTCACGCATGGATCAGGGTCGATTATCGATTTACAGGATGGCAAATCTGGGTTGGTAATGAATCCAGACTATTGGCATAGATATGAAATAATAAAAGAAAAGAGATTAGCTAAATTATTGAAAGTAAGGTATTTCCGTTCACCGAAAGGTGGATGGGTAACAACAAGTGATGGACCAAGACCTGCGGGTGTTCTTTATAGGAGATTCCCTTTTTTATGGTATTGTCCTAAGTGCAGAAGACTTCAGAATAGCGATACCTGTATGTGGTGCAAAGAGGGGGACGAAAAAATCCCGACGATACCACCAAGGCTTGTAGCAGCATGCGAAGGTGGTCATCTTCAAGATTTCCCTTGGAAAAGATGGATTGGATGTGACAATGAGAATCACGTAATTGAACTTCGTCCTAGTACAGGAGAATCGGATATTGAGATATGCTGTCCTAAATGCATGGTAGAGAAAAAACCTACTGAGAAAAATAAGTCTCCAGGGAGAAAAGGCCTTTCAGGTGCCTTGGGCACCCTTCCATCAAAATGTTATGGTCATAGACCATGGATTGGCGATGATAAGGCTAATGAAGCTTGTAACCGAAATTTAAAGGGATTAATGCGAGGGGGTTCTAACGTTTATTTCCCCATGACCGCCTCGTCAATCCTTATCCCCGAATACAGCTACAAAATTTATCAAAAAATCATTTACACCGATGATTTAGATTTGATAAAACAACTCTATGATATGGTCGGAGAAGAAAATCCAACGTTCCAAGAAATACTGCAGAAGAAGATTGAAGGGTATTCACCCTATTACTCTGGAGAATGTCCAGAATATACAATGGATGACTTTAAAGTAGCATTCATGAACCATTGTAAAGAAAAAGTATCGGACAATATCAAGCTTAAGGAATGGGATACCTTCAAAGATCCGGCTGCGCCACCGAATGAAGGTGATGAATATGAATTTGCAACGGAAAAAATCCAAATTCAATCTAATCCATTCATCTCAAAATATTTTGACAAGGTTGTGATAATTAAAAGATTAACGGAAGTAATGACATTATACGGTTTCACCAGAATAAATCCTCCTGATTCTACAATAACCAAGAATTCCGGGGAAGAGAAGGACAAAAAGGCATTTTCAACCATTAGAGAAAACAATGAATCGAAGTGGAACGAAATCTTTGAGGAGATGACAAACGGTGATGGAGCAAGAAAGCGAGGATACCAAGGCCTGACCGAAATCGATAAACAAACCGGTCAACCTAATGCTAAGGATAAAAGAGATTGGCTTCCCGCAATGAAGAACCGAGGGGAAGGCATCTTTTTTATCTTCAACAAACAGCGATTGAATAAATGGGAAAAGAATCCTGTCTGGAATAAAAACGTAAAGCAAATTACTAACAATGGAGTCCAAGTATTGAACATAATGAAAGGAGTGGATTTCTCCAATAGAACTCTGCTAATTCATACCTTTTCTCATTTGCTTGCGAAACAAATCGCAAAAGAATGTGGCTATCAATTGGCCTCAATCAGGGAGCGTTTGTATTGCTCAACAACGGATGACACTTATGGAGTTCTGCTATATACATCGACTGCTGACAGTCAAGGCTCTCTCGGCGGTTTGATTTCCCAAGCTCAGGACCTCGAGGTTTTGAAGGAACACATCCTGACTATAACAGAAAGTGCAAAATATTGTTCTCAGGATCCATTATGCGGTATGCATAATCCGGAATTAACAAGAAAACCTTGGGGCGCCTCTTGTCATTCATGCACCCATATCCCAGAAACTTCTTGCGAAGCCTTGATGAATAGATTTCTTGACAGGCATACCATTAGCGGTAACATGAGAGAAAAGAAGGGCTATTTTGAAGAGGCCTGAAAATGAGTCAGGACATTAAAGAGAGACTCGAATCACTCCTAAATATTGATATATCAGACGAAAAAATCAAAGAACTAGTGATAAAATTTGGAAACATTATCGATGGAGAAAAAATAGCCGAAGCATTGGATATAACAGGTGTTAAAAAAAGCAAAGTCCTGCGTGCATTCAATAATCTCGAACAGCCTCTGGTCTACGCCTTATTGGAATCTTGGGCAATGTTATGTAGAATAAAAAAAGAAACTACTTATAATCAACCGTTACTTTGCTTGACGGGCATCAGTCCAGAAGGGTACTCGAGAAATGTGACTGATACTTATCAAACTTTTTCGAGAATCGTGGAGGAATCAAAGAAAAGCATCACTATAATGGGTTATAGAATTAATTCCGGAAATAGCTCGTTCATAGACATTCTTGATAAAAAAATGGCTAATGACCACGTCGAGGTGAAGATTCTAACTGACCATGTAAAGACCAAGATGGAGGATATTGAAAACAGATTCCTATTGAAGTGGCTTAGTAACAGTAAAATAAGATTTCGTCTTTTCAGCTATGAACATCCTGATGCTATGGAGAAAATGCATATTAAATGTTTAGTCATAGACTACGAAACCATCTACATAGGATCTTCTAACTTTTCTTTTGGAGGGGTAAAAAGAAATATTGAACTTGGAATTGTGATAAAAGATAAAGAACTAGGGGCAACAATTGAAAATATTTTTTATGTCTTGGTCAAACAACCAAGGAATAGTAATTACATCGAACCGATATCTTATTCGAATTTAAGAAAAAAAATTTAATCGGCGTGATAGGAAGATAGTTATGGTAGTGGACGAAGTCCTTTCCAAGTCTGCGGAAGACACTCTACTTAAATGGTTAGATAGAGGAACGTTAATTGAAATTATTAAGGAAATAATCTACGAGGATTCAACAGGAACTAAGTACATCCCCGAAAGAATCGCAAATAATCCTGAGCGATTTTTGCTCTCATATTTCGGAACTGATTTACTCTACGAAAAAACCCTTAGAAAAGAACTCGTTCTTTCAATGGTTGAAAAGGAATCTGAAAGTGGATTGAAGAGACTCCTGTGGAGGTTATCCGAGGATTATAATCACTTATCATCGGAAGAGATGGTAGAAAAGGCGATAATAAAAAAATGGTTCAGAGGGGGACCTTCGGCGACTATATTCGCTGAATTCTTTGGATTCCCTATAGAGTTTGCAGGCAAGAAGCTCCCAGAGTACAGGTTAAATCCTATAGAAGAAGTGAAAGCTAGCGAGGCTTGGTTTAAATCACATGACTATCAAGAGGTCCTATTGGAAAAATTACGAGATTGGTATGAGGACACGAATTTCAGTACTGATAATTCAGGTATTTTGGTCATGCCTACGGGGACAGGAAAAACTCGAGTGGCAGTTTCTCTGATAATCAATGAATTCAAAAGGATTTATGATACGTGTGGAGAAATTCGTCATACAGTACTCTGGATAGCTCATACCAAGGAACTCTGCGAACAAGCAATCGAAACCATAACTAGAACGTGGATTAAGGAAGGTGCCCAGGATCAAATTCTAAATGTCTACCGATACTGGGAAAATATCGATTCTGGAAATCTCTGGGGTGCAAACGGAATCATCGTGGCGGGGGTTCAGAAACTGTCAAGTGCATTGGGAGATGAAGATGACGCACAAGTTCTTTCTAATTTTATTAAGCCTAGCTTAAGGCTTATTGTAATTGACGAAGCTCATCTTGCAGACAATCCATCCTATAGAAGAATCTTAGATTTTTTTTCATCGAATGGTCCGTTCGAATCCAATTATAAGGATAATAAATGGAAACTCCTGGGCTTAACCGCAACACCTTTCAAGTCTGACGAAAGTCGAACTCGAAATTTAAATAGACTTTTTCCAAAGAAAATTCAATTAGAAAAAACGGACTCCAATAGATTACAGGACATTGATAAAATGAGTGTAATCGAATGGATGCAAAAAAAAGGTTATATTTCCGATGATATAATCTATAAAATTTTTAACTCTCAAATAGAACCATTTTCATTTTCTGAGAAGGAAATACGCTATTACAACCAGTTTCAAGAATTGCATGAAGACGTAATGAAAAGGCTTTCTATCAATCTTGAAAGAAATGACCATATCATTGATAGAATCAAATGGAGCATCGGAGAAGAACAATCAAAAAAAATTCTTTTATTCGCTTGCTCAGTGAATCACTGTTATATACTGAATTCTGATCTTGCCGAACAAGGAATCAGGAGCCTTTTTGTTACAGGCACTATGTCTAGGCAAGAACGCGCTGAAAATATTAGTATCTTCAAGAAGAACCCTCAAGGAGAACCCATTGTTATGATAAACTATGCTATATTAACTACAGGATTCGACGACCCTAAAATCGACACAATTCTAATCTCGCGTCCAACTTGCAGCAGGGTTCTTTACCATCAGATGATAGGACGAGGATTACGAGGACGAAATAATGGAGGCAACAAAAACGGAAAATGTCTTATAATCGATATACAGGATAATTTCAAATCTTTTGAGGGCTTTCAAGGAATCGTCGATTTCTCAGATAAAATCAAGGAATATAATATCAAGACCTAGGTTCTGTAGGATAGTAAACCGTTCTTTTCCATTTCTCTGAGGAACTCAAGCCTTTCAATAAGGTTTTTCTCGCCTTCATCTTCATAAAGAGACATAAGGAATGACATTAATTTTTTATTATAGATTTCAGTCATGGCTTTCGAAAGATAATCAAAATGCTTTGCGGATATCAGTTCCTTTACTAGCGATTGTGCCTTCTCTTGATAATGATAACTACGCGTTCCTGGTTCCTCCACAATCCATCTCTTGAGATCCTTTTGTTTTATTATTTCTTCCATTGCCTTATCTTTTAAACCCTTCCTCTCGGCATCAAGGAAATCTAATAGATTCTGGAACTTCTTATTTACTTCATTTTTTTTATCAGAATATTTCAGACAGAGTTTCTGAAGGCTACTGACTTGCTCTCTTATGGATTGATATCTGGCATTCAATAGCTCCTCAGTTATCCTTTCTAATAAACCATTCGCTTTCTGGATTAATTCCTTACCTTTTGAAACATATCCAATCCTTGCGATTTCCGGTATACGGACATCTTCCAAGATTATATTCAATTCATCTCTGATTTTAAATAAATTATTCCTTACAGACTCTTCTTTAATGGAATTGACAATCGACATATTTTGCTTTAGAAATGATTCGAAATTCATAATGGTCGTTATTTCGTTACTAAGGATGCCATTCATCCTTTCCAGAAAATCTCTTTTACAGGAGTCTGCCTTTAGGTGCATCTCCATCTTTTTTGTATTAAGATGTATTATACTTTTTACTAAATTTTTATCCTTGCTAAGTATCGAAACCC
>CAIRCU010000036.1 GCA_903877165.1 Methanobacteriota archaeon
ACATGCGTCGGCCCGATGTACCCCCGAAGCCGGTTCCCGTACGAGGCGTACGCAGTCAGGATCTGACCGAGGTCCAGCCGCTGGTCGATTCCATACAGCTCCATGATCTTCTGCTTCACGGGCAGCACCCGCTCCAGACGCCGCTTGAGCCGCTGCATGTCGACGAGGTCCCCGGCACGGATCCCGTTGCGCGCGACCTTGTCACTGTAGCAGGGTCCGATGCCACGTCCCGTCGTCCCGATCTTCCGGTCGCCCAGGATTTTCTCCTCTGCACCATCCAGGATCTTATGGTACGGCATGATGATGTTCGCACGATCGCTGATCCGAAGCCTGGGTTTCTTCCCCCGCTTCGTCAACTCCTCAATCTCATGGAGCAGCACCTCAGGGTCGATCACGACGCCGTTGCCGATGACCCCGACCTTCCCCTGGATCACCCCGGAGGGTGTCACATGCAGCTTGAAGACGTCGTCGCCGACCTTGATGGTATGACCGGCGTTGTTCCCCCCTTGGAACCGCACGACGTAATCCGCATCCTTCGCGTAGTAGTCAACAACCTTGCCTTTCCCCTCGTCCCCCCATTGGGTTCCTAACACAAGCGTCGCAGGCATGCCTCTTCGTCCCCTTACTCTGTCATCATTATATTGATCGTGAATTTCGGCGGGTGCTCCATATGTCTTTTCACCAGGCACGACCCGGCAGCTCGGATGACCCCCGCATGGTACTTCTCCGGGAGATCCCGCGGGACGTGGACCGTCAGCTGGATATCCTCCACCAGGTGGCTGCTGGCATCCCTCTCCGCATGCAACGTCACCCTCAAACGATCTGAAGGGATCCCGTGCTGCTGGCAATACGACAGCACATAGTACCCCGAGCACGTCCCGATTGACGCCAGGAACAGGTTGAACGGCGTCGGCGCCGCATTCGTCCCCTCGGGCTGCGGCTGGTCCGTAAGTACTGTGAACCCGTCAAAGCCCGCTTTCACTTGCTTCCCCCCGGGGAAAGTGATGTTCATCTCCACTAGGATCGTCCCCTGTGAATCACTCCCGTTCTAGGAGCCATGGGAGCATCGGTCTTGAGGTTATCAAAGTTACCCTTCCCGTTCGTACCGTGATAAAAATAGAAAGGAAAAAAAGGAGAAAAAAACCGAGAAGAAAATTAGGTTGACGGCTGATACTTGAAGACCCACTCGGTGAAGTTCATCCCGTTGGGGACGCCGACGTTACCGCAGTTAATCTCGTTCTTCCCGTCGTTGTCGCAGTCGCCGATGCAGACGACCGCCATCCATCCGAAGGTCGGCAGCTGCGCCTCCTCCACGTAGGTCGTCCCGTTCCACTGCAGGATATGGGTCACGCCCGCACCCGCGCACACCTCAGGGATGCCGTCGCCATCCACGTCACCCGCGTCAATGCCTTCGATCACCGGGTCACCTCCCTGCCACGTGATGTCGAACTGGGTCGCATAGCTTGTGCCGTCCCATTTGAAAATCGAAATCCGAGGCCCCTCGAAGCTGACGAGCAGCTCGGCCTTCCCATCGCCGTCGCAGTCCTTGCAGACGCAGCCGAAGGGAGCGTCTTGGTTCGGATTATACCGTTTCACAAGCGTCGAGGAAAACGCCTTGGCCGTCGCGTTCCATTTCAGGACGACGATTTGGCTGGCATAGGCGCAGGCGATCTCGTTCTTCCCGTCGCCGTTTAAATCCCCTAGCCCAGCCATGTACACATACCCGGAATACTGAGAGTCGTTCCACATGGCGACCCGTTGAAGAAACAAGCCGTTCCATCGGAGTACCGTGATTTCACCGACCTTGCCTTGCCCATGCCAGTCAGATCCACCACTGACGATGAGTTCATTCTTCCCGTCGTTGTCGCAGTCACCGATTAGGCAGTCTGCGCTGCCGCCGCCATGCCAGAAGATCCAGGGGTTCAAGCCAATCATTTTGTATCTCCCACCGGTATACTTGTAAATCTCATCGTACCAGGTGGCAGCGATTTCGTTCTTCCCGTCGTTGGTGACGTCGCCAATCGCCATGCCGCCCGCGTCGCAGTGCGTGAACGGGTAGAACGGCGGATGGAGCGCCTTGACTTGGGTGTAGTTCTGTAGTGTGTCATCCCATTTCATCACCCGGATCGTGCAGTCCCGGCCGCTGATGAGCAGCTCGTTCTTGCCGTCGTTGTCCGCATCACCGATCGGTTGGGGGCCTTGGTAGCGGGCGCCGGTGCTCGCATCACTCCCGTACTCCTGCTTCCATTGGATGACGTACCCCGATGTGGACGTCGCATGGACCGTAGTCTGCAGGAAACAGGCTGTGAGCAGTCCATTCAGAACTAGCATCATGACTAGGAGAAATGGCACTATTTTCTTCATATTATCAACCCTTGAATCTTATATTATCCTGCCTCTATATAAACCTGAGTATCTCTTAGGGATGGGGATGCCAGGGCATCTCCGTTTCAAAGGACGTCAGGTCGAGGTGGCTCCAGTCGTCGTAGTCGTTCTTGCCGTGGGAGCCATCCGAGTAGCCGATCATGTTGTACATATAGGCGTAGTTCATGATGCTATGGTAGGGGAGGAACTTCCACCAGTCCTTCATCCAGGGGAACGCGCTGTTCTGGTTGTCGATGCCGGCGAACGCGTTCAGCCCGATGTTATGCCCCAGCTCATGCATGTAGGCGCTGCCGTACACGATGTCTCGCTTGTGTTCGGTGTTCGGGAAGATCTTCTTGTCGAGGCAAGAGCTGGAGATCTGGAAGGCGTCGAAGTAGGGAAGGTAGCCGTTCCAGAAATTGTAGCCCGCGTAGTTCGCATTATAGAGGACGATGCCGTAGTGGAAAATACCGCGGCGCCAGTTGCTCAGGTTCCCATGCAGGAAGTAGGCATAGTAATAACCGGAGAGATCCTGTCGTGTGTTGTTCTCTTTGAACGGGATGACGTCACTGCCGCCCATGGCGCCGTCGTCGATATGCAGGTCGATGTCGTGCTGCGCGAAGCACGTGCGGATCATCTCCTTAGACTCAACAGGCAGGATACTCTGCGCACCGCTGGAGCTGTTCGCCATATGGTCCAGCTCGACGTAGATGTCCTTGTGGAAGGGATCCGCGCCCCACTGGGCGACCTTGAGTTCCTTGGTGTTGTTCAACCCGTCGTTGTCCAGGTCTTCGCTGGCGTGGCTGTCGTTGGTGAACGGGTCGTAGCCCCACAGCCAGTCCCAGGTGATGGGGATGCCGTCGTGGTTGGGGTCGTAGCCGGTGTAGTCCACGGCGGGATCTAGGTGATAGATATTGGTTTTCAGCCAGGCGGGGATGCCGTCCGCGGACGGCGTCGTCTGGGTGATCGTGAAGTAGAGTTCGGCGTCGCGGTCGCGCTGGTTGATGCTGCCGTCGTCGCAGCCGTTGAGGTGCCCGTAGCCGCTGGGGTCGAACTCACTTGCCTCATGGAACGGCACGTAGTCGGTGCCGTTGTGGCCTTCGTCCCACCAGAACGCCCAGTCGTCGCCGACCCAGTGCCCGGTCATCAGGCTGTACTGGAGGTTGGCGACCGTGTCGTTGTACGTGTCGGAGCCCTCGTGGCAGGGGCTGAGGTCGCAGAGCTTGTTGGTGTTCGTGTCCCAAAGAGCTATGGTGATGTTGACCCAGGGGTCGTCGGTGGAGACCTGCTGGGTGACGGACCAGGTGTCGTAGACGTACGGCTGGTTCGTCCATATCGGGCTGAGGTGGTGTTCGCCGCGGATGATGACGTCGACTTGGAAGCTGGGGCTCTTGAGGATTTTATCTAGGGATCGGATCTGGGTGACTGTCACCGTGATGTTGGTCTGGTCGCCGGTCAGGGTATAGTTCTGTGATGGATGGCTTAGGTCTTGGATGTGTTGCGATGCGAGGACCGGTGAGGCCGGGATGCAGAACAGCGCGGTAATCATGATGCCTACTATCTTACAAAACACGGGGTAGTTCATGGGAAACAACCTTCATCTATGGTGATAAAATCATGTCCTTTCTATTATATATACCTTATTAAATATTGGTCTCGTGGAGCGTGAGGGGGGTGTTTTTCACTGGTTGGTTGGGAACGGAAGGGGCATGGAACCTCACTTACTCCTGATGTCCATCCTGGTGGGATACCGAAAAAGAGTAGGATCCATAGGTCGAAGCGGTTACGTTATCTCTTGTATCATCGCAAGGATCTGCGAGTCCTTGAACCCCCGCTGCTGCATCGCGCCCGACGGGCATGCGCTCACGCACGTCCCGCAGCCCTGGCAGAGCCCTTCGTTGACTTTCGCCGTGATCGTTATTTTCCCATCCGCGGTCTCTTCCACGGATTCTATAGCATTGTACGGGCACGTCGGGATGCAGATTTTGCAGCCGCTGCATAGCTCCTTGGTGACGACAGCGGTGTTCGGCTCCGCAAGCAGCATCGGCTGCGCAAGGATCGTCGCGGCACGTGCCGCGGCCGCCTGCGCCTGATAAATCGACTCAGAGATGAACTTCGGGGTATGACAGCTGCCTGCGAGGAACACGCCGCGGGTCGCGAAATCCACGGGACGCAGCTTCACGTGCGCCTCGAGGAAGAACCCGTCGTCGTTCACTGGGACCTTTAAGAGTTTGCCGATGTCGCGGTTCTCCGCGTTCGGCGCCAGCCCCGTCGACAACACCAAAAAGTCGGCCGGGATCTTCAGTGTCTGTCGCAGCATCGGCTCCCAGACCTTCACCACCAGGCCGCCCTTGTTCTCCACCTCCGGCTTCTTCTCCGTGGTGTACTGCAGGAACACGACGCCCTTCTCCCGCGCCTCTTTATAATATTTCTCTTTGAACCCGTACGTCATCAGGTCGCGATAGAGGATGTAGACCTCGGCCTTCGGATTCAACTCCTTGATCCGCAGTGCGTTCTTCACCGCGTGCATGCAGCAGATCCGGCTGCAGTACGGCCGCTTCTCATCCCGGTTCTCCACACACTGCAGCATCACATAACTCTGACCTGAGGAAATGTCCTGCGGGCCGCTGCCCGCAAGCTTCTGCTCTAATTCTGACTGAGTCATGACCCGCGGGTCCTTCCCGTAGTGATAGGACCGGGGTTTATACTCCGAAGCGCCGACCGCGACCACCACGACCCCATGCTTGAACGGGACCTTCTCCTTCCCTGAAAATATCACGGATTCGTAGTTGCCCACGTAGCCCTTCAGGCTCCCCAGCTGCGCCGAGGTGTACACCTTCAGACGAGGATGCGTACAGACCGCATCGATCAACGTCTTGGTCAATCTCGGGACATCGAGGCCGTCCACCGTATGGGTAATCGAGTTGAGGAATCCTCCGAGACGCGCCTCCTTCTCGACAAGGACGGTATCGTAGCCCTGGTCAGCAAGCGACAACGCGGCCGTCATCCCCGCGACACCTCCACCCAGAACTAGTGCCTTCTGCTTTACCGGGATCTTTGTCTCGGTGATCGGCTGCAGGAGCCGGGCTTTGGCTACGTTCATCCGCAGGAGCTGCTCGGCTTTCTCCGTCGCCTTCTGCGGCTGATCCATGTGCACCCAGGAGCACTGCTCCCGGATGTTCGTCATCTCCAAGAGATACGGGTTGAGCTGCGCATCCTGCAGACTCTTCTGGAACAGCGGCTCGTGCGTCCGCGGCGTACACGCCGCGACGACAACCCGGTTCAGCTTATGGGTCTTGATCGCTGAGACGATCTTCTTCTGCGTATCCTCCGAGCATGTATACAGGTTCGCATCCACGAACCCGACGTTCGGCAGTCCGGAGACATACTTCACCAGACGGGGAATGTCGAGGTAGCCGCCAATGTTGATGCCGCAGTGGCAGATGAACACCCCGACCCGCGGCTCCTCAGCGGAGACGTCACGCTCCGGAGGATACTTCCGTTCTTTGACCAGCGAGCCTTTCGCATCCTTCAGGAGTGCGGCTGCGTTCGCTGCCGCCGCAGACGCTTGCATCACGGACTCGGGGATCGCCTGTGGCTCGAGGAACGAGCCGACAGCGAACACCCCGGGTTTCACGACGACGGGGGCCTCGGGGCTCGTCTGCACGAAGCCGAACTCGTTGGCATCGATCCCTAGTTTGGTAAGCAGTTCATTCTGATGTTCCTTCACTCCGCATAGGCCGACGGATAGGACGACGAGATCGAAACGCTCCTTCTGCAGCTCCCCGCTGTCATCCTCATAGGTGATTGTCAAATCCTTGCTGGTTGGGTCTTCAATGATATCGGAGATCCGGGAGCGGATGTACCGCAGGCCGTGCTCCTGCTTCGCCCGATTGATGTACCTGTCGAAATCCTTGCCGTAGGAGCGTACGTCGATGTAGAACACGGTCGGCTCGATGTCCGAGGAGTGCTCCTTGGCGATCACCGCTTCTTTGGCGGTGTACATGCAGCACATCGCGGAGCAATACTCGTGGTTCACCGAGGCGTCCCGTGAGCCGACGCAATGCACCCATGCGACCTTCTTAGGATGCTGCTGGTCGCTGGGCCGCAGGATTTTCCCCTGGGTCGGGCCAGAGGCAGAAAGCACGCGTTCGAACTCCACGCTGGTGAGCACGTTCTTGAATCGTCGGTACCCGAACTCGGGTTTCACGACCGGGTCGAACGGCTGTGAGCCCGCCGCGAGGATCACCGCGCCGACATGCAATGACAGGGTCTTGGGCTGTTGGGTATGGTCGATGGCACCGGGTTTGCATTCCTTGTCGCAGCGGCCGCATTCCACGCAGCGACGTTTCCCATCACCGACCTTGTCGATGACGTAGCCGTTGGGGATGGCCTGCGGGAACGGCCTATAGATCGCCTTCCGCTTCGACAGTCCGTATTCAAAGGCATTGGGCAATGAGACGGGGCAGACCGCCTCGCAGCTGCCGCACGACGTGCATTTCTCCAAATCAACAAAACGTGGATTCTGTACGACGGAAACCGTGAAATTCCCCGGGGTTCCTTCGATTCCTTGTACTTCAGCGAGCGTGATGAGTTCGATGTTCGGATGCCGGGCGCAGTCCACGAGTTTTGGCGACAAAATGCACATGGAGCAGTCGTTGGTCGGGAACGTCTTGTCCAGCTGCGCCATGACCCCGCCGATCGACGGCGATTTCTCCAGGAGATAGACCTTGAAGCCCATGTCCGCGAGGTCAAGTGCGGCTTGGACGCCGGCGATGCCGCCGCCGATGACCGCGACTGCGCCGACGACCTCAGGCTTTTTTGCCATGTTCCTCCTTTGCTGGTGTCGGTGGCCGCTGACGGCCTTCGCGCTCCGCGAGTGTCTTGATGGCTTTCATGAGTTTGGGGATCTCCACGCCCTGGGGGCATTGGGTGAAGCAGCGGTGGTGCGAGCTGCAGATCTCCACGAACTTGTTCTCATACACGGGGTCTTTCATGCCCAGGACGACGTTCTTGATGACGCGTCGGGGCGAGTAGAGAGTGTCGAGTTCTCGCTCCGGGCAGCCGGCGGTACAGGTGCCGCAGGAGAAGCATTCGTAGAGGTTCTTGCCTTCCTTGGTGTCCGCGACCGCATACTTGAATGAGGGGTCCATCCCTGTGTTTCGTGGTGTTCCGGTGGCGTCCTCGACTCTTTCGTCGGTGAGTCGTTGGTTGCGGACCGCGTTCATGACTTCCTTGACGTTGACCTTCTGCGGGCATTTCTCCAGGCAACGGTAGTGCGCGCTGCAGATCCAGACGAACTCATTAGCGTAGACTTCGTCCTTGAGCCCCAGGATCGCCTTTCGGATGGTGACGCGCGCGTTCCATTCGGGATGCACATCCATCTCCGGGCAGCGGGCGGTGCAGGCGCCGCAGGCGAAGCACTTCAGGATGCCTTCCCCGCCTTCTTCGGCGGCGATGGCGTACTTGAAGGCTGGATCGATGCTTCGGGAGTCGATCGTGGTCATTATTTTTCTCCGACTTCGGTGAACTCATCCTCGCGGTAGACGACCATGGGGACTTTCTCGTCCTTGGTCTTCCCTGGGTGGTACTCGAAGGTCTTCTGGGTCTGGTCCGCGACCTTAATGAAGAGATCCATGAGCGGGATGCTGTTGGGGCAGGCCTGTTCACAGAGGCCGCATTGGACGCAGGAGAGGATCATGTGGTTCATCCGCCCGAGCTGGAAGAGGACGCTGTCCGTCGGCAGCTTATAGAGTCCTTTCGCCTCGGCTTTGCGGACGAACTTGTACGCCTCTTGGTCGAAGACCGCACTGTCGTAGAGGCATTCCTTGCAGTAGCAGATCGGGCAGGCGACGCGGCAGTTGTGGCAGTTGACGCAAGTCTCGAAGAACGCGGCGAGCGCGTCGATGCCTTTGATACCGGCTTTTTCCTTGATGAACGCCGCGTGCTTCTTGCTTTGGGCTTCGTGGAGGTCTTTGACTGCCTTCTCCCGGTGGTTGTTCTCATGTCCGGCGGGTAGCTTGAGGTCTTCGAGGAGTTTTTTGCCGACGTCCGTGTTGGCTTCGACGAGTAATTCCTTGTCGACGTCCATGCCGAAGAGTCCGATGGTGATGTCGCTGTTGACAGGGGCGGGGTCCAGGCAGACGGTGCAGGATGTACGCAAGTACTTCTCCGCATCCGCGGTCTTCTTCGTGAACGCTTCGAGGAGGAATTTCGTGGGTGCCTGTTTCTCCGGGAAGCCTGTGTAGGTGATGAGCGGGAAGGTGCCGAGGCAGTCCACGCCGATGATGATGAGGTTGTCGAGTCTCGCCTGGTTCAGCTTCGCAAGCTCGATGAGCGCCTTGATCTGGCAAGAGCGCATGACGACGCCGATGGGTTTGGCTGGCGCTTGGACCTTGGTCATGTGGGAGAGGATCTTCGCGGTCGACGACGGCATGACCGGGGCGAGGACGTCCGCGTGCAGCTTCTTGGGATCCGTGATGAGCACGGGGAACGGCGTCTTCTTCGCCGGTGTCGCCTGCGGCACGAGGAGCGCCGCGACCTTCTTTGAAGTGAGGAGGTGCTTGAGGAAGTCGTTGACCGCGTCGTTGACGTGGCCTTCTTTGACCGTGAGCGTGTGCGTGGTCATAATGCTTAGACCTCCCAGTGTGTGCTGATAGGGTTTGGCCCGAGTTTTTTGATCGCCTGGGTCATCTCAGTCATGGTGTCCGCGAACTTCTGGCCTTCGGAGGCGGAGATCCAGCGCAGCCAGACCCGCTCCTTCTCGATTCCGAGGGTCTCCAGGATGTCTTGGAGGAGTACCATCCTGCGGCGGGCCTTGTAGTTGCCGTCGATGTAGTGGCAGTCGCCGGGGTGGCAGCCGCCGACGAACACGCCGTCTGCTCCTTCCATGAGTGCGCGGAGGATGTACATCGAGTCCACGGACCCGCTGCACATCACGCGGATGATCCGTACGTTGGGCGGGTATTGGATGCGGCTGGTGCCGGCGAGGTCCGCGCCCGCATAGCTGCACCAGTTGCACAGGAACCCGACGATCTTGGGTTCGAACTCCTTGGCTTCTTTTGCTTCTTCACTCATGTGTTGTCCTCCAGGCAGGCATCAATCATAGAAAGAATCTGACGTTTGGTGAAGGTGTACTGCTGCGTCGTGCCGCTGGGGCAGACGACGGAGCAGGCGCCGCAGCCCTGGCAGAGGATTTCGTTGACGCAGGCGATTTGTTTGTCCTCATCGTACGTGATCGCATCGTACGGGCAGACTTCGACGCACAGCTGGCAGCCCGCGCAGTTTCGCGACGTGATCTTGGCGATGTTGCCCTTGGTCTCCAGATACTTCTGGGAGAGGATCGTCGCGGCGCGTGCGCCCGTCGCCTTCGCCTGTAGCACCGCTTCTTCGATGAACCGTGGGGAATGCGCAAGACCGCACAGGAAGATGCCGTCCGCGGAGAAATCCACGGGACGCAGCTTCACGTGCGCCTCGCTGTAGAACCGGTCGGCGGTGAGTGGGACTTTGAGCTGCTGCGCCAGCGGCAGGTTATCCTCAGGTACGACCCCGGCGCTCAGGATGAGGCGGTCGGGATGGAAAATAAATTCACGGTTCAGGATCGGCTCCCGGACTTTGACCAGCAGCCCGCTATTGTCCGTGGTGACCTTGGGCTCCTTGCCTTCGTCGTAGCGGACGAAGACGACGCCGGCCTTGCGCGCCTTCTGGTACAGCTGATCCTCACGGAACCCATAGGTCCGGATGTCCCGATACAGGACGTAGATCGCCACCTTCGGGTTCAACTCATGGAGCTTCAGCGCGTTCTTCAGTGCGTTCGCGCAGCAGACCCGGCTGCAATACGGATGGTCATCGGACCGTGAGCCCACGCACTGGATCATCACGACCTCCGACAGCTCTTTGAGGTACGGTGTGGCGTCGAAGAGATCCTTTTCCAGCTGCGTCTGCGTCACGACTCGCTCGTTCTTCTTATAGAGGTATTCCTTGGGCTCGTACGGCACCCCGCCCGTCGCGACCACGACAACACCGTGGATGATGACAGGCTGGTCCTTAGCCTTCTTCTGATGAAGGGTCGTGGAGAAGTTACCGACGTAGCCGGAGACCTTCCCGACCGTCGTATTCGTAAACACCTGAATCTTCGGATGCGTCGTCACACGCTTGATCGTGGACTTGAGGAACTCCTGCGGCTGCTCCCCGCGAATCCCCAGGTAGATATCCCTTAGGTGGCCGCCGAGCTCCGGCTCCTTCTCCACCAACGTCACGGGGAAGCCTTGGTCAGCGATGGAGAGTGCCGCCTGCATCCCGGCGATCCCGCCGCCGACGACCAGCGCGCTGGCTTGCACCGGGATCTGCAGATGATGCACGGCGGTGAGGTCCGAGGCCTTCGCTACCGCCATGCGGACCGCGTCGATCGCCTTGCCGGTCGCAGAACCCGGGGCGGTCTTATGCACCCAGGAGTTCTGATCCCGCAGGTTCGCCATCTCGAAGAGGTGCGGGTTCAGCCCCGCCTGCCGCAGCGTATCCTGGAACAGCGGCTCATGGGTCCTGGGCGTGCACGACGCGATGACCACGCGGTTGAGCTGCAGCTCCTTGATCTTCTCCTTGATTTTTTCTTGAGCGTCTTGTGAACAGGTAAAGATGCTGTCGTCCGCATACGTGACGAAAGGCAGCGTCTTCGCGACGTCGACGACTTTTTTCACGTCGACGACACCCGCGATGTTAATGCCGCAGTGGCAGACGAAGACGCCGATTTTCGGCTGCTCCATGCGTACCGAGCGCTCCACGGGGTACGTCTTCGCCGTAATCTCCGTGCCACGGGCATCCGCAATCGCTCTCGCGGCCTCCGCAGCGGCGGCAGACGCCTGGGTGACGCTCTCGGGAATGTCCTTAGGCTCGGTAACGGTCCCCGAGGCGTAGATCCCCTCGCGGGAGGTCAACACCGGGGTGTAGGCGTCGGTCTCTACGAACCCGTACTCATTGAGGGTGACGTCCACGGCCTTGCTCAAATCTCCTAGTGCCTTGCACGGCTGCAGGCCGACCGAAAGAACCACCATGTCGTAGCGGTCCGTCTGGATTTCCCCCTGGTCATCGACATATCGAATCAGGAGGTCTTTGGAGCTGCGGTCCTGCTCGACCTTGGCGATGCGGCAGCGGCGGTACACCACGCCGTACTCCTTCTCCGCGCGGGTGTAGTATTTCTCGAAGTCCTTGCCGAAGGACCGCATGTCCATGAAGTAGATATGGGACTGTACGCCGGGCTCATGTTCCTTGGCGATGACCGCCTCCTTGGTCGCATACATGCAGCAGACCGAAGAACAATATTTACGGTCGCAGCTCTCATCCCGAGAGCCGATGCACTGCAGCCACGCGATCTTCTTCGGCTTTTTGCCGTCGGAGAGCCGCTGGATGTGGCCTTTGAACGGCCCAGAGGCGGAGAGCATCCGCTCGAACTCGATGCTCGTCAAGACGTTGGGGTAGACGCGGTAGCCGTAGCTGTCCGCGACCGGCGGCACGTACTCTGAGAATCCGGGGGAGAGGATGACAGCACCGACGTCCAGGGTCTCGCTGGTCTCCTTCATGTCGTGGTCGACAGCCTGCCGGCCGCACCACAGGACGCACTGTTGGCAGTCGCAGCAGCCCGCGCAGTTCAGGCACCGACGTGCCTCCTGCAATGCCTGGTCTTTGGAGTATCCGGCGTCCACCTCAGAGAACGAGGCGATCCGCTGGTCCAATGGTAAGATGGTCGAATGCGTGCGGGCGAGCGGGATGCGCAACGCGGTTTCGGGGACGCCCGCCTTCGTGGTCTCCTGTTTGGCGCGTCCAGCGGCGATGTCCTCATTGTGGAGGTAGCGGTCGATGGAGACGGCTGCCTGGTGGCCTGCAGCGATGGCTTCGACCGCGGAGGCCGGTCCGCTGACTGCGTCCCCGCCGGCGAACACGCCCTCCTGCGACGTCTGGAGCGTCACGGGGTCGGCGTTGATGAATCCTGAGGGGGAGAGTGCGATGTTGTTGTCGTCCATGAGTTTTGTGTCGAGCTCCTGGCCGATAGCGAAGATGACGTAGTCGAAGGGCTCGTCGTACTCGGAGCCTGGTATCTGGATGGGTTTGCGTCGTCCTGAGGCGTCCGATTCTCCAAGCTGCATCTGTGCGCATTCCAGGCAGGTGTCCCGGTCCTTCTTCTTCAGCTTCAGTGGTGCGGTGAGGAATTTGAAGCCTATGCCTTCTTCCTCCGCGGCTTTGATCTCGTCGCGGTGCGCAGGCATCTCTTTAAGAGTACGGCGGTAGAGGACGGTGACGTTGCCTCCGAGCCTGCGAGAGGTGCGGGCGGAGTCCATGGCGACGTTGCCGCCGCCGACGACGAGGATCTGCTTGCCTTTGAAGTAATCGGGGGCGATCATGTTGCGGTGCAGCTGTTTGAGGTACTCGACGCCGTCCAACGTGCATGGGTCGGTGCCGTTGCAGACTTCTAAGCCTGATGCTCTGCTTTTCTGGGCGCCTATGGCGAGGAAGACGGCCTTGTAGCCTTGTTTCTTGAGGTCGGCGACGGTGAAGTCCCGGCCGAGCTTCTGGCTGTTCTTGATGTCGATGTGGTACGTGTCGGTGAGTCGTTGGATCTCCTGGTCGAGGTACTCGTTGGGCAGCCGGTAGTTGGGGACGCCGTAGTGCATCATGCCGCCGTTGTATTTTTCTGCTTCAAGGATAGTAGGGGTGTAGCCGAGTCTGGCGAGGTCGACGGCCGCGGTGAGGCCGGCTGGGCCGGAGCCGATGATCGCGATCTTCTGGCCGTTGCCTCGCGTTGGTTTCGCGTTCGGCTGTTTCTCTTGCTTGATTTTAAGGTACTCCGTGAGGACCTCGGGGTGGTCGTAGATGTAGTCGGTGACGAAACGACGGATGCGGCAGATGGAGATGGGTTCGTCGAGGTCCTTGCGGTTGCAGTCGGACTCGCAGGGATGATAACAGATTCTTCCTAAGGAGCCGGGGAGTGGGATGGTCTGGGTGATGAGGTCGTAGGCCTCCGCGTACTTCTCTTGGCTGACCAAGGCGACGAACGCGTGTGCGTTCAGACCCGCGGGGCAGGCGAGCCGGCAGGGGGATGTGCCCTCGTTTTTTTGGATGGCGAAGACGTTGGGGATCGCTTGGGGGAACGGCTGGTAGATGGCTTTGTGGGGTGCGAGGCCTTCGTCGAACTCGGATTCGAGGTTGACGGGGCAGTGGATGACGCAGTCGCCGCAGCCGTTGCATTTCTCTAAGTCTACGTACCGGGGGTGTTTGGTGAGGGTGACGTGGAAGTCGCCGACCGAGCCGGTGACGCTTTTAACGTCTGTGTTCGTGATGATGCGGATGTTCTCATGGCGTCCTGCGTACACGAGTTTGGGTGCGAGGATGCACATGGCGCAGTCGTTGGTGGGGAAGGTCTTGTCGAGCTGCGGCATGGTGCCGCCGATGCTTGGGCTTTTGTCGATGAGGTAGACTTTGAAGCCTGCGTCCGCTAAGTCGAGGCTGGACTGGATGCCTGCGATGCCTCCGCCGACGACTAGGACGGAGCCACGGCTGGTGGTCTTGGGTTTCGTTTTAGGGTCGGATGTCATGGGAATCGTGAGTTGGTTAGAGGATGTCGTCGACTTGGTTGAGAATCTGTTTTTTGGTGAAGTTCTTGTGGATGCTGGCGTTGCTTGGGCAGGCGGCGACGCAGCCGCCGCAGCCGGTGCAGAGGGCGCTGTTGACTTCTGCTATCCTGTTTTTTTCGTTGATGGATCTTGCGTCGTAGGGGCAGATGTCGACGCAGATGCCGCAGCCGGTGCAGGCGTCCTCGTCGACCATGGCGATCATCGGGTCGATCTCCAGTTCCTTCTTTGAAAGGATGGTGGCTGCTCGTGAGGCTGCTCCGCTGGCTTGTGCGACGGTGTCTTGGATGTCTTTGGGTCCTTGGCAGCAGCCTGCGATGAAGACGCCGGCGACGAACGTGTCCATGGGTCGCAGCTTGGGGTGGGCTTCGAGGAAGAAGCCGTCGCCACTGAGGGTGAGTCTGAGGAGTCGTGCGGTCTCCGCTGCGGTAGCTCGTGGGACCATGGCGGGGACGAGGACGACGAGGTCGGATTGGATTTCGTAGAGTTTGTTGGTGGTGGTGTCGTAGATGTCCATGGTGAGGTGGTCGGTTTTCTGGCGGACTTCAGAGGGTCTTCCGCGGAAGAGGTTGGTGTGTTGTCCGCGGACTTTGCGGTAGAATTCCTCGTAGCCTTTGCCGTAGGAGCGTACGTCTTGGTAGCAGAGGTTGATTTCGATGTCCGGGAGTTTTTCTTGGAGAAGGTAGATTTGTTTGAGGGCAGTCATGCAGCCGATGCGGCAGCACCAGGTGCATTGGGTCTCGTCGCGGCTGCCGACGCAGAGGATGAAGGTGACGCTCTTTGGTTTTTGTTGGTTGGATGGTCTGAGGATCTCGCCTTTCGTAGGCCCGGAGGAGTTGATGAGTCGTTCGAGTTCGAGGGTGGTGATGACGTCCTTGTGTTGTTCGTAGCCGAGTTCGTAGAGGGCGGCGGGGTCGAGGAGGTCGTAGCCGGTTGCGACGACGATGGCGCCGACCTTGCGTTCGAGGATCTCTTCTTTCTGGTCGAAGGCTATCGCGTCCTGGGCGCAGGCTTTCTTGCAGAGGGGTTCGTCGCCGCATTTCCCGCGGCTAAGATAGAGGCATTTGGTGGGGTCGATGGTGTATTTGAGGGGGACCGCCTGGGGGAAGGGCATGTAGACGGCACTGCGGTTGCCCATGCCTTGGTCGAATTCACTTGGGACCCGGTTCTTGAGTCGGCAGGCTGCTGCGCAGTCGCCGCAGCCCGTGCATTTCGTGGTGTCGACGAATCTTGGTTTCTGCTGGATCTTGACGGTGTAGTTGCCGATGCTTCCTTCGACGCTTTGGACGTGGCTGTAGGTGAGCAGTTCGATGTTCTTGTGGTTGGCGACCTCTGCCATCTTGGGGGTGAGGATGCAGGCGGCGCAGTCCAAGGTTGGGAAGGTCTTGTCGAGTTGTGCCATGTGGCCGCCGATGCTGGGGTCGTGGTCGACGAGATGGACTTTGAAGCCGTCGTTTGCAAGGTCAAGGGATGCTTGGATGCCTGCGATGCCGGCGCCGATGACCAGAGCCTCTGGTATGACGGGAATGGTGCTTGGGGTGAGGGGCTCGTCCTGCTGGGCTTTGCCGACGCCGCTTCTGATGAGTGCCTTGGCTTTTTCTGTCGCCGTGGGTTTGTCTTTGTGGACCCAGCTGCATTGTTCTCGGATGTTGACGATTTCGAGGCGGTAGGGGTTGGCGCCACCTTCCGTGAGTTTGTCGCGGAAGAACGTCTCGTGCATGCGGGGTGAGCAGGCGGCGATGACGACGATGTCGAGTGCGTGTTTCTTGATGCTGTCTTTGATGAGTCGTGCGCCGTTGTCGCTGCACATGTATTTGTAGTGGTCCGCGACGACGACGCTTGGGAGCGTGCGTGCGTAGTCGGTGAGTGCGTCGACGTCGACGTTCTGGGCGATGTTGATGCCGCAGTGGCAGATGAAGACGCCGATCTTCCTCATGGCTGGCTCCGGAGTCCGAGTTTATGGACCGGGCTGAGGTTCAAAGTAAAACCGAGTTTCTCCTTGTCCACGCCCAAGGCTACTCCGAGGAGCTGGGTGAGGTAGACTATTGGGAGGTCGAGTTTGGCGGCGACGGTCTCCCCTGCCTTGGTTTGTCGGCTGTCGAGCATCTTGTGGCACCAGGGGCAGACGTCGACGACGCCGCTTGCGCCTAATTCTTGGATGGCCTGGAGTTTCTGTCCGGTCTTGGCAAGCGCGGTCTCGGGTTTGTTGGGGAGGAGCGGTGCGCCGCAGCAGTCCAGCTTCTGCGGGTAGTGCGTGATGGGCTCCGCTCCCAGGGTCTTGAGGATGGCTTCGACTTTCTGGGGGTTCTCGCTGTCGTCTGGGCGGCCGAGTTCTTTGGGTCGGATGGCGTGGCAGCCGTAATGGACCACGAGCTTCATGCCGGTGAGCGGGTTTGTGACGTGTTTCTTGATGATGTCGAGTCCGATCGTGTCATAGAGGAGGTCGATGGTGTGGACGAGTCGTGTCGTCCCGGTGTAGTGGAGGCCTTCAGCCTTGAGCATCTCGTTGATGCGCTCCAGCATCGCCGGGTTCTTCTGCAGGATAAGGTTGGTCTCATGGAGCGAGAGGTGGCACTGCGGGCAGGGGACATAGAAGGGAAGGCCTTGTTGTTCGGCGAGGGCGAGGTTGCGTGCGGAGAGGTAGAGGGTGAGGGTCTGGTTCACGCTTTTCATCGGCTCGCCGCAGCAGGAGAGCCCTGGGAGGTCGACGAGGTCTATACCAAGGAGTGGGAGGCTGGCTCGCAAGGAGAGTTCGTAGGCGTACTGCTCCGTGGGCATGAGGCAGCCGGGGAACAGGGCGTACCGCTGTGAGGACATAGGCAGACTCATATATTGTGGGGTTAGGGTTTTTGCATGGCGATGGCCATGATGCTTGCCTGGAATTTCGCGACGTCGGAGGGAACGGAGAGTGGTGGAAGGCCGAGCTGGTCCCGGGTCATCGTGGCGTTCGCTGCGGTGGTGACGGTCTGAACTTCTTGGAGCAGGCCGGTGCCCAGTATCGACTGCAGCATCGCCGTGTATTTTCCTGGGAGTTCTTTGCCGCTTTGGACGGCGAGGTTCTTGGCAGCGAAGAGGATCTCTATTGGTGCGACTTGTTGGGGGCAGCGTTCCCTGCATTTCATGCAGGTCATGCACGTCCAGATGACGTCACTGTTGACAAGTTCGGTGATGAGGCCGCGTTTCAGGAGTGCAACGATTTTATGGGGTTCGAGTTCCAAGAGCTTGTGCGCTTCGCAGCCGCTGGTGCATTTGGCGCACTGGTAGCAGTAGTCGCTGGCGTGGTCCTGGAGGCGTTTGAGGCGGTCGTTGATCTCCGCACGGGCATCAGCCTGCGGCTCCCCCATGGAGGTGAGGTCCGTGATGGTCATAGGACTTTTTTAACTCCCATCTATGAAATTAACACTTGTTAATATATATAGGTTGTCTACCCTCGCTTTCGCAGGAGTCTAACCCGAGTGCGTATTTAAAACTATCAATAGAAGGCAACAAGGGAATTGACTGCGCTGGCGTCGTGACTTTTCCTCGCTATCGTCCTGCCTAGTACTGGAAAAAAAAGAAGAGAAAAGATCTTAGCAAAAAAAAACGAATCTGATTTTTCGACTAGTATCTTTTTGGTTTATGATTCTGGAAGCAATCCCGGCAATAGACCGGTCTGCTGCCATCCGGCTTGAAGGGAACTTGCGTTGCCTTGCCGCATTCAGCACAGGTTACATCGTGCATTTCTCGATTTTCATTATACATGTTTTTTCCTGGGCGTATCTGTAAAATACGCCTTACTCTCCTACTGAGGCGTGGTATATATAGATATGGGTCGAAGCAGATATTCCTCTCCTCATGCCAGAGTCTCCCTCGAGAAAATATATATAAACATAGCTATCGGTAGCCGGCGGAAAATGCCGATACTGAGATCTACTTGGGATAGCGAAATCGACATGGTGAATTACTTTCAGCGTAAAACAATGGGGAAAACGAAGTCATTGGCAGCGGTCACGGTAAGTCTAGATATGGCCAAACCCAACTACTTTGGAACTCCCTCTTTTCCCCAATAAATCATCATGGAGATGTGATATGAATATTTCTCTTACCAACGAAGGTTGTGTGGGTATATCAAGCTCATAAGATAAGTTTAAAAACGATGACCCTTCTAAATTCATTCGATGAAGAGGACAAAGCACCTTGTCGCCCTGATGCTCGTCACCGTCATGGTGATGGCTACCGCTTCGTCATCGCTGATCCAAGGGAAACCTACGGGGTCCCATGACTTCTATTTTGTGCATATCTCCGACGTCCACGTCAAGAATAAATTGTTTGATAAAAACGAGGTGTCAAAGCATCGGTTCATGACGATCCTTGAGAACATCTCGCGTTTTCCATCAAAGCCGGCGTTCGTGGTCATCACTGGGGATCTCGCGCACTGGGGCGGCAGCGGACTGTTTGGTGCGTTGAACTGCAGGACGGTCGTATCGTGTCTCCATGAAAAGGAGGGGCAGCTCTATGTCGACGACAGCTATACCATCCCTGTGTACACCACTCCAGGGAACCATGAATACGCGTACACGCGCAGCCTGAAAAACTACCATACCTACATCGACAAGAACCATGTCTTAGAGGATGACCGCTACATCGTGACCAGAGATGACGTTACGTTGTTCTTCATGGATTCAGGTCCTAATTATTACTCAAACCTCTCGATTTTGTTCGACTGGCATGGGACGGGGCTTTCGGACGCCGATATCTCCTGGCTGGACGACGGGCTTCGCCAGTGCCAGACCAGCCATAAGATCGTCTTGATGCATCATCCCGCTGTCGGTGACGCCGATGATCTTTTCATCAATAACCGTGAGGCGTTCGTTGGACTCTGCGAGTCGAATCACGTCGAGCTCGTCCTCGCGGGCCACACCCATAGCAATCATCGGATCTTCGATGTGAATATGACGCTGTATGTCGAGCCGATTAATTGCAGCCGCGCGCCACCACTCTATGTGCAATCAGACGATTGCGCAGAAGATTGCCATTACAGGAACGTTTCATTGATTGGATCCGATGTCTGGTTAGGGGAAAACACTGAGATAGACCTCGTACCATGATGATTCTTAGCTAAGTACCATTAAGGACTATATCGAGTTCCTGAGAGGGATTAACACCAACTGAAGTCGTCAGTGAGGGATACTTAGGGGATCTGTTTGGGAAACATGTCGATGTTGATGACCGGGATTTTAACGACGTGATACCCGGGGAACGAGCCTATCGTAAATTCAATAAGGCCGTGGATGATTTTCGGATTCAACATGGCCTGACCCCAGTAGTTGTGCGACCAGGTGGTTTGAAGGCAGTTGGTAAACGATGCCGGCTCGTCACCACAGTCAATAAACGAGTTCCCCCTGATAGAGACGCAAAGGCATTGGCTTAGTGAGACCGCGCCGGTCCCCACGGTGATTGTGTTGTCGCGTACCGTCGTCAAGGCCGTCTCCCGCAGAATGATGCCGCAATCGCCGGGCTGCGGGTGGACGTCGTTTTTAACGACACGAGTCAAGGCCCCGTTATCAAGGGCGATGCTACCATCCTCGAGCGTATTCCCCTTGATGACGACGTTGGAGCAGACGGCAAGGCCGATGCTTCCGCAGTCCAAGACGTTGTCCGCGATGGTCACATCACGTGAGTAGCCACAGCTGAGCCGTGAATACACCTTGTCAAAAGTTCCGTGGAAGGTGTTCTTGGAGACGAGGAGGGTCGTGCTGTCCGCGAGGTAGACGCCGCTTAAGGAATCGGAGAAGCTGAAGTCGTTGTCCGTGACTGTAGTGTCTTGGCAGGCGGTGACTTCCAGGACGTGGAAGAAGATCTCCCAGCGGCTGTCACTCATAGTATTGGAGGATACCGTCGTGTGCGTACAATCGTTGAGTGTGAGGCTGGAGAGGCATGCGGTCAGGTTGTTTTTCGTGATGACGCAGTCGCGGCAGTTCCAACATTGGACAGCGACGGTCGTGTCATGGACCGAGGACTGCTGGACGGTGATGCGTGTGCAGTTGATGAGGATGATCTGTCCGGCGTCCTGGGTGATGATCTGGTCGCTTGTCAGTTCCAGATAGATGAGGGGGCGGCCGTTGACGGTGTTGCCGGTCATAGCGTTCCCGTAGCATTGGTACACGAAGAGGCCGTCGTGACGGAAGGTGTTGTTGGTGATTTGGCAGTCGGTACAGGGGCCCATGGAGATCCCAACGACGGTGCTGTTCTGTAAGGTGTTCCCGGTGATCTGGGAGTGGTTGGAGTTGCCGATGACGATGCCGTCTTCGCAGGCGGTTAAGGTGTTGTTTAAGAGCCGTGTTCTCAGGGAGTCGTTGACGTAGATGCCGAAACCATCCGAGTTGGAGATCGTGTTGGTTTCCAGGGTGTTGTCTGTGCAGGAGAGGACTGCGATTTGGTGCTCAAAGCTGCTGCTGACGATGGAGTTGCAGGCTATGCGGTTGGACGAGGAGTTGTCTTCAAGATAAATGGCGACGTCGTTGTATCGGAACGTGCAGTCGGTGACGAGGCTGTGGGAGGATGCTGACAGGCGGATTCCTAGGCGGTTCTGTTGGATGAGGAGGTCTGAGAGGGTAGCGGTGTCTGCTTGTATTCGGATGCCTGCGGGGTTCGACCAGTCGTCGCCGCTGTGTTGGAGTGTGAATCCTTGGATGGTGACGTTGGGTGCGGTGACGGTGATGATGGTTCCGGTGGAGTTGCCGTCGATGAGGGTCGTGTCTTTGTTTTCTCCTTGAAGGGCGAGGGAGTGCATGATGGTGAGGTGTTCTTGGTAGGGTGAGGCGTCATGGTAGACGTAAATGGTGTCGCCGTCAGTGGAGTCGTTGATGGCTTGCTGGATCGTGGTGTAGTTGCCTGGTCCGCTGCCTCCGACGTAGAGCCATGTGGAGAGCGGTGCGTTCTTCGGTGTTGTTGTCATCCCCATGGCAGGAATTGTAAGGCTGGCTGTCAGAAGTAAGACAAATACGCTTTGTTGCAGCTTTGCCATTCTTTCTTCCCCCATTATTAGAAACGAAGCGTATCTATTAGAATGTTTTGTAGTAAATGTGATGAGTGTTTATAAAAAGACGTCTCTTCGCATAGCCTTCCTGCTAAGTGAATTCAACTTCAATTATGAACTCCATACTCTTCATCAAGAATGCATATCGGTATCATGCATTTTTTGGCCGATACCGATATCTACTTTCGATCCAGACGATGGATTTTTCCAACCTTGACTTCATCCCGCGCTTCTTTCAATTCTTTTTTCGTTTCATTTATTTTTTGAAAATCTTCTAGGAGTCGTTCAATGAGGTCGCTAAAGCTCTCATTCGCTCTCTTCATAGAGCGGAGTTTTTCGTACACTTCAGCCTTAATCTTGATTGTTTTAAAACCAGATGATTTCCTCAAGTAGGTTACCTCCAAAGAAAGTGAACTAATCTTCGCTAAATAACCCCTGAGGTAGGGTCAGAGAAACTATTAATTCGCATAGCTAATAGCTAAGTGGGAAAAAATTTGACTATCAAGATCTAAATTCATTAATCTTTTTTAATACCGCTTGCGCTTCAAGTGGAATATCAGCCGCATTCATGTTTCTTATTATTTCGTTATCAGTAAATGAAACACCAAGTTTATTCTGCATGGAGGTATTCATATCTGCTAATACTAATTTACCGGGTACAAGCTTTAGTCTTTCTTCAGGTATTTTCATTTTTTTCCTTATCTGAGCTGAACAGTCTTTTAATTTTTCCTGTTTCGACCTCTTACTTCTGTCATGATCTTCAATGGATTGTTGATAATTTGAAACTATGTCTTCAATATAGCTTTCACAACTATCATTGTAAATTTCATCAATAATTTTTTCATACTTCGTTAATAAAGCGATTTGATTTCTTTTCCTCAGTTTAATTTCAGCTATTTTTTTTATTGCTTGAATATCTATTATGTAATTTTCAATTTCTTTCCTTTCCCAGAAATGAATCCATTTTACTGAATCCTGTAATTTGTCATTAATTTTCGTAATTTCAGAATCACATCTAAAATCCCTATCTAATAGAATAGCTGAATCAATATTTTCTTCTAAAATAATTTTAAACAATGAGTCAGCATGTTTCACAATGGGCCATTCCGTAAACCCTCCCATTGGAACGAAAGTGACTCCTTCGCTTCTTGAAAGTTCGAGGAAATTCATTTTTTGAGCTAGTTTCTTGAGTATTTGATAATCCTTCCCCTCTACAAACAATGCTCTTTTGTTCCTTAGTAGTCTTGTCAAATGAATGTTCTGAACTGAACCAAGCAAATCAACGACTTTTTGTATTGTTCTTGAATCGTTCAAACGTTGACCTGATCTATGTTTCTTATCTATAATTATTATATCTTCAATATCTGATTCATTGATTATTTCGACTGAATGGGATGCTAGAATTATTTGAGGTCCGAGATTTTTACTGATACTGACAAATTTCCTTTGTAAATCTGGATGCAAATATATTTCCGGTTCATCAATAATTATAGTAGTAGCACCTCTATTCCAAATAAGATGTGACAATATTTGAATCCATACTTGGAATCCACATCCTGCCCAACCAATTTCTCTAGTTATTCTATTCTCTTTGCAGAACATGACTAATTCATTATAATTCTGTAGTTCGGGCAATTCAATATCCATTTCTGGCCAAGTCTGTTTTAAAAATTTTCTTAATATATCAAAGTCTTCTTTGTCATCATCTGGATTATCATTAATATAATACCATTGATTTCTCAAATGTCTTGGCGATAAATAAGTATTGATTGATCTAATTATGTGGTCTCTTGTCAATAATTCTTCTTCAGGTTCAACTGGGCCGAGGAAAGGAACTACACCTATGTTATATTCAAAATTATTTCTTATTGTTTCAAGATTTTCTATATTTGTCCCACTTTGATCATCGTAGTGTAAAAAACAACCACCGTCAGGTGGGAAAGTAAGAATGGCATAACCACTCCCAATAAATTTTACTTTTATATTTGATGTTATTGATAAATATTCATTATGAACATTCGCTAAATTAATCGGCAATGTTGATTCAGGAATATTATAACCATATCCCTTAATTTCTCGCACATAATATGGGTTCTTTCTTCTACTACTTCTATGTGCATAACCAAGGATTTGCAGTGCTCGAATTATAGTTGATTTTCCTGAATTGTTTGGCCCTGTAAACAGGTTATAGTGAGTTAAATTAATATAATATTTTTTAAAAGCCATATAATTTTCTAAAGATATGGATTGTATTTCGCGTCTCTGTATCATTTTGATTTCATAAATAAAATATGACTATTATTACCTTTTGTTGTATCGAATTAGAGTGAACCTTAAAAAATAATAATACAGATGAATACTTTCATCTGCCCCCTCCAGGAGTATATAAGGAGAGAAATTATTACTTATCTCAAAGAAAAACAGGTCAATAGTGACCCCTGGATGGTTAGAACATCCAAGGGTCTGAGACCATAATAGAAGGTGCTATTATGATCCCGAGCGGGAACAATACCCAGAGTGGTAATAAGATTTTTGTGCAGGCCAGTCTCGAACAGATAACAATCCAAAAGCCGTTGACCACACCACAACCCAAGGCAATCCTGCCTTCGGTCGAACAAGCTCCTCCTCTGAAGGTAGAAAATAGCAACGGCAAGCTCTTGGATAAGTTCAACCGCTACATGCGTGAGAATAACTACAGCAAGAGCACCATCTATATGTATACGAAGGTCGTCAGCCAGATGCTTGCCATGAAAGATCCGTTCTCCATGACGGAGGATGATCTCAGCGACGTTCGGCTCTACCTTGTTGAACGCTATGCTCAGAATGGGAACCGGGCTAGGTTTGCCGCTATCAATGTCTTTTGCAAGCATATTCTTAAAAGAAAAGATTTACACCTTAGGATCCCCGGACCCGTCATCAAGAACAAGGACGTGTTCACCAACGAGCAGATCGACGCTATCCTTGCCGTTGCGAAAACGAAGAACAAACTCGCCTATTCCATCCTTCAGACCTTGTACCATTGTGGACTACGGAAAATGGAATTGTGCAACCTAAATCTTGCTGATCTTAATTTTGATACCATGGAACTAAAACTGAACAATACTAAGACAGGAAATGCGATTGTTTCAATGACCACAACCGTTGGTCAGGCATTACAGGATTACATCCAGAACGAACGACGTTCCAAGACGGACGATGAACAAGCCGTATTTCTAAGCAAGAAAGGAGTACGCATCGGTGAATGGGTTGTCCGAGGGTACCTCAAGAAATGTGGAAGAGAAGCCGGGATTACATCCCGGATGTACCCACACATGCTACGGGCATCGTGCATTACGCATCTCTTAAACAAAGGGGTGAATCCATTGACAGTGCAACTGCATGCGAGGCATAGGAACTTCATGACAACGATGAGGTATAACAGACCAACGCAACAACAGATGAAGGCGGATATAGAAAGAATATTTAGCTCATAGACTTAAAATTATGTATTTAAGTGTTTTTAAATTCAATAGATAATGTTAGCCTTAATTTACTTAAAAAAACATAAATTTAAATATATGACTTATATTTACGTTTACTTAAAGCCTAAATTAAGTGGAGGCAAAGAATGATCGAAAACACTGAAACCGAAGAGAAGGCCGAAGTAAAAGAGCAAAAGCTGAAAGAAAGAAGCGTTTTGTATCCTTATTTTAATTTGAAGGATAGTATAGATTTTACACGTATGGTAGAAAATCTAAGTGGCAGAGGAACTGCTTCAGATGAAGCCGTAGCATCAGAATTGGGTGTAGCTACAACAACGAAATCTTTTAACTATAAGGTAAGCAGTGCAAAGCAATTTGGACTTTTAATCAAAACAAAAGAAGGCATGCAAGTTTCTGACAGAGGAAGATTACTACTTCATCCCGTTAACGATCAAGAGACCCCAAAAATTATCAAGGAGTGTTTTAAACTTCCACCACTGTATAGTAAATTAATTAAGAACTATGAAAATTTATCATTACCTAAACCTGAGAGCATTGCAAACTTGATGTTCAATCAACTTGGCATAACTGCATCCATGAAAGATCACGCAGCAAAAATTTTTCTCGAAAGTGCAAACTTTGCCAAAGTTATTGATAATCAAGGAAAATTAAATTTGCTTAATGAAGAGAAAGTATTTATTGAATCACCAAAAAATGAAGAAACTTCAAAATTGGAAGTGGAGGTCGATATCCCCGATCAAAAAGAATTTCAAACCGTTCAAATGGCTTTATCCGGTGGCAAGAATGCCAAATTAATTGTACCACGGGATATAAATGGAAAGGATGTTGAAAGGATAAAGAAAATGATTGATTTACTAATTGTTGATTGATTCTTTTTTCCTTTTTTTCATTTTTCTTTTAGCATGGGCTTTATCAGAATTAAACAATTTGCCCTTCAGCCAATATTAAATCCTTAGTATACAATCTTGCATTGTCAGAGTTGAACTCATATTTAACATCGACTAGAAGTTTCTCTAATGACAATATTTTCCAACCTTTGCATTTGTATTGGTTGAGAGCCTCTCCTCTTTTTTCTTCGATCATCTCTAAGGAAATTAGGAAATGATGGGCATCTTTGGTTATTTTATGATCCTCGGATGGGGAAAGATAGAAAGATCGCATAGTTATTCCAATATTTTGGATGTTATAGGTTTTACACTCAAGGTAGTTTGTTCTTCCAAATTCATCAATGAATTCTAGGTCAGGATATCCCATGGCTTTCTGATGCCCATTGATTGTTTTTGGCGATTGACAAGAGTATCCAACTTCTGAAAGTGCACTTTTAATGAATTGTTCAATGTCGTTTCCAACCTCATTTGCGCGACGGCGTTGAATGCCATTTTTATTGATTTTAATCCCTGCCTTACCTGCAGCAAGGACAAGGTTCTTTAAAACCGATACATCGCGCGAGTCAGAGGGGTCATATGGAATGATGGTATGGTTGCATAAAGATTCGATAACTAATTTAAGAGGAATTTCTTTGAGTGGACTTAACATCTGTTTGATGACTTTCTCAAGCTGATCCACATAGTCTCCCATGATGTATCCTCCTGGCTCCTAGACTTCTGCTTGCTATTCTTCCTTTTGGAAAACCGCTATTCTATTTGTGTTCGTTCCACTTTCGTTATTGTTGATGCCCCAGATGTTTGATGTTTTCGTAAAGACCTGGGAATTAATCAATATTCCAAAACACTTGAAACCTGCAACCAAACCAAGCGGGACAACAATTTCATCCAATTTTACCTTACCCTTTCGAACTTCACCAACCTCAAAGGCGACCCAACCGCCCGGTTTTGTTATTCGATACAATTCCTTGAAAACATCTCCCATGACCGAAGACCATTGCTCCACAGTCCTAGCCATGGTTATCTTCTTGCTAATTGTCCGATCATCAAGGGAGTTGAACCAGCATCGCAACCAGTTGTCGTTTGAATATTGGACGATGTTAAGAAATGGCGGTGAGGTAACAGTAAGTTGAACGGTGTTCGAGGGAATTTGCTTCGTATTACGAGCATCTTCGGTCAAGAAATAGGATTGTTCAGCATATTTTTCAAGATTCAAACGTTCTTTTTGTTTGAGGTCGCGGAGTAACTGTCGAGATTTTGTAAGAATTATTTTCTTCACATTACGATAGTCTGGTTTTTGATTTCGTTTTTCGTTGATTCTTTTCTGGCTTTCGGGGCTTACTGCTTGATTAGGCGGGAGGGTGTAAACCGAAAAGAATCCCTTGGAATGACCAGTAAGTCTGTTTGTGGCGACCATTCGTATCCAACTGTCGATGGCATCTTCGTTTCGGCGACTTTGCTCTAAATACTCTCTAAGAGAGACGATTTCCCCTTCTGTGTTCGGATGATAGAACATAGATAAATCAATATCTGCCTTCTTTTTTTGATCAAACGAAATTGCGGCTAATCTTCGCTCTACTTCTTTTATTTCAGGTGGGAAAAGTCGAGGTTTTGCCAAAATGCTGCTAAGAGGATTAATATCATTAGCGATTCCAATTCTACCTTTCAATACAGCTTCGATGATTGTAGTTCCACGGCCACTGAATGGATCATATACTACTTCACTTGGATTCGTTAACCTTTCAATGAAAAAACACGGAAGCTGTGGCTTAAAACACGCTCGATAGGAAACTTCATGAATCGGCGTAGATTGACGCTGCATTGAAGTCCAATATTCATTAACGAATTTTTTTATAGGTTTTTCCTGAATACATTCTGTGAGAACTTGAGTTTTTTCAATTTGGTTAAAGCTTGGTTTAAGTTGGAACAAAGTCAGATATTGTTCGAATTGATCCCAGGAACATCTATGCTCATTCGAAATTACGTACGCTCCCAAATCAAGTTGTTTAAACTCCCTCATTATAGTCCTGTAATATTCCAAGTTCTATTAATCCTTGTTCTATCATATGAGGGCAGGAAAAGTTCAAAGCAATTCTTTGTCTTTTTCCCTAATCTATAAACCCCACCCTTCTTCACGAATAAGACGCCCAAGCTCCTGTAATCTATGCTGCTCGATTTCAATTCGGCGTCGAATTGAGTCATATGCTTCCCTGGCATCATTTGGATCATTAATAATAAACATGCCCCTTCCGCGTAGAGCGCCGATAAAGACTCCGTGTTCGCGTAAATAACCTAGGATATTAATTTGCCAATTCTCTCTGCCTATTCTGTGCCCACGAGAGGTAAGATGTCTAATAATATTGTCTGTTGAAATTGCATTTGCTCTTCCAATAGCATGTGCCAACATGAAATTCAAAGTATCTCTCATAATAGGATACCGGGGTTGTGCTAAATGTTCTTGTCCTGGTCTCTCAATAAAATCTCTTGCTCGTTGAACGAATGTCATAGTGACCTTGAATCGAAAAGACCTGCTAATTGAAATAGCTTTTTGAAGGAGGCTTAATTAAAGAATTCATCTAGCAATACTACTATGATGCGTATTTTACGACAAAGAACTCGGAGGGAGTATTTTCCTCGGAAATGAAAAATAACTTCTTTTTCGCTCAAGTCATAGCTATATAGAATAATCTTCGTTCCTCCAAAATGGTTAAAAAGAAACATACAATATAGGAATAACAACAAGGAGGAGAAAAAGATGGCACGAGGATTTTGCTCCGTTTGCAAAACCCAGTTAGGTGGAATAGCAAAGCCAAAAGGCTACGTTTGCCCTGGATGTAAAAAGATGTTCTGTATTAATTGTAGCCCTCAACAAGGGCTTATCAAAAAACCCTATTGTCCTGATTGTGGCCGAAGACTAATCAAATAGGAATGAACGCATGAATGCCTATAGTGACTATCTTAAACCAAATGAAGATGTAATAGAAACTATTGACGGAACCATGCAACGTTCCGGCAAAGGGACTATTGTATTAACAAATAAACGCTTGATTTATTTTAAAAGGAACGGCATTCTTACAGATAAAATGCATATGTTTATTCAATTATCTTTGGGCGATGTCAGAGAAGTCACTCTTTCAGGTATGATCAACAAAATAATAAACGTAAAAACTGAGCAAAAAAATCGAATTATAACCTACACTTGTCAATGCAAAGAACCCGAAATTTTCATGCAACGAATATTGGGAGCAAAGCAGGAATTCAGAGAAGACGAGATTGTCGAAGCAAAGAATGTCGTTATCGTTGAACAAGGGAAAAAAGATAGTGCAGCAGATATTTTAAAAAAGCGATTAGCACGGGGAGAGATAACTAAAGAAGAATTCCATGATAAAATACAGAGAACCTAAAATCCTCCTCTAGCAATTCCAATACTTGTTTTGCTTCCACTTAGCAAGCTCGCTACAAGACCTGATCCTATTAGAGAAAGTCGAAGGGTTCCTTGGCAGGATGCCAGTCAACGTTGATCCATGGGAAATTAAGGTAAAGATTACTGTAAGGGAACCATGATAACCATTTTGAGTAGCTTGTTCCAAGAATGACCTTTGGTAGGAGTCGAGGCATATTCCAATAGTTATGCCACCACACGGTCCGGGTGTACGCGAAGCGGGCGTTCCTTGCATTTTTCATGAAGTTATTTTCCCTGATGGTGTTTGGTTTCAACGCAAAGTAATGGAAATTGTCCCCAGAAATTGCGATCCCTAGCGCATTGCGCTCTATCGAATTTCTTTCAACCGTATTATGCTGACACGTGCCGATTTTAATGCCCGTGGAACAATTCGTTATGAGACTGTAGGACACGACGTTAGCGTCTGAAGAAAGAAGACTCATACCAACCAAGCAGCTGGATACCGCATTATTGGAGATATTGCAGTTGGTCGTTGCTAAGACAGCAATGCCTTGTGGCACATTGGAGATATTGAGGTCGTGCACATTCACATAATGGCAGTAGTCAAGAAAGAGTTGCCCAACATCATCTGTGGCATCGATGGTCTTGTTCGATTCTCCTTTCAGCATCAGAAGCGATTTACCGTTGACGCTATTTCCGTGAAAATTATTAGTGTACGCATCAATATCTTCAAGGTTGAAACCACATTGAATACATGTGTTTCCTTCAAAGGTATTCCTTAGCGAATAGACGATGCATATCCCTGTCAAACCGCCATGCGAAATGACGGTGTTATTGGCGAATACATTACTCCCATAATCATAGATGACGCTGATTGCAGTATTCGCATTCTCTTCGAGGATAAAGGTGTTTCCTGCAACCGTACCGTACTGTTGACCTCGGAAGTCTAGATTATCAGCATCTTCGTAAAGATCATTATAATACACATACATAGTGTTGTTGATGAATCGATTAAACGAGCCGGCATAGATCGACATGCTGTTCTTGATGATGTTATTCTCAATCGTGATGTTGCTCTTCATATTCGAATAGAACCACGAATCAATGGTAAAACCCGTTATCCGAATATTATCATCATACACATTAAATTGACTGACCTCAGTCGTGGTCCTATTCTCCCCCATTATGGTAAGTTCTTTGGTGATATCGGCTTCCCCGTACGGAGAGTTATCGTCATAGACAAAGATGAGGTCCCCATCACTTGCGTCACGAACAGCCGCGTTAATCGTGCTGTAGTTACCAGGTCCGCTGCCGCCGACGTACAAGATGTTCCCCCTTCCACCTTTGCTTTGTTCCATGGTGTGCGCAACAACGGAAACGCAAGAACCAATAACAAAGAAGATTGCAACCACAATGAACAGCTTGTTCATAAATTGCCTCTACTGTTAGAAGTAGGTATCAATTATTTAAATATTCACTTGAAAATCTCATAGCTATTTTTTACAAGGTACAAAGCATCCTTCAAGAAAGGCCCTTTCTTTTCTCCTTGCAATTCCACTAGAAGATTATTCGTTATATAATATGACGAAAACGAGGGGGTTCATTTTCGTCATTTGAACAACAAAGAACCATTGTGTTACGAACTGTCGTTCTTACCCCAGAACGCGTACCCCGACGGGTTCCCCGGGACCCATTCCGGCGGAATGCGGTACGCCCGATAGATCTCCGGGACACGCAGCGGCGTCATATATTCCCACACGATTTTCGACGTGTTCGTCACCTCAAACACCCGTCCGTTCGTCCCTTCATCAATCAGCGTGTTGCCGTTGGGTAGGCGTTGTGCAGACCCGATATAGTAACTGAAAAACCGGTGGTCCTCGCCACTGCGCGGGATTACCCATCCGAGACGAATATCGGAGTATTGCCAGACGATATCAAGGGTCACCGGGTTGAATTCAATGACGCGAGAATACAGCCGGAACCGGTTCGGCATCCCGAAATACCCGTACCCCGCAAGACCACCGTTATCAAGAAGCAAAATATCTCCCTCGCCCGGAAGGCCCTTGGGAATCATATGCGCGTGATGCAAACCGATGATCTGGCCCAGTTTACGTCCAGCCTCGGTATCCTTCGAATAATCCGGCCCCACCCTCCAGACGATATCCCCCGTCTGACGACTAATTATCGCAATAAAGTTCGCATTCCGAGAACTCACAATAATGTTCTCTGGGTTGAAACACGCGTACTTGACCGGGTCCATCGAGTACCATTTGTTCTCACCCAGCAGCGACATGGCGTTCATGTGCAACCAGTCGCCATCACCCAGGATGCCTGGATTGACGTAAATCCCATGCTTAGCCTTCGCATCAAAACCCATCTGGTTAAAATGCTCTGAGGCGTGCCACTCAAACCCCGTGCGCGTCCCATTCCAATTCACCTCATAAATCGCCTCATCCAACAACGGCCGACTACTGATACTGGTATTGGTGACGTTGAAATGCGCCAAGACCAACGTAGTTCCCTGTGGCACGAAATCCTGGCCGGGAGCGTAATACCCGACGGGGTTTCCTTCCCGTTCGAAATCATGGTGCTGCCGCGCCCGCCCGTCCTCCCATCCACTGTAGTTCCATACGACCGTCCCGTTCCAATCCATCTCTTCCAACGCGCTATCGTCCCCGTTGGCATACCCGAAAAACCTGTACTTATAGCTCGTAAGCAGAAACCCACCCGGAAGCAATTTAGCAGGAATCGGAGTATGCGATTTCCATTGATGAATCACCGTCCCGTTCATATCGATTAACGTCGGATACAGATACATACTATCAATAAGCGTGTAACCGTTACAACACCCTGCGGTCTTGACGACAACCGACGCATTAGCACCCTGACATGGGGGAATGCAGGAACAGGCATCAACGACAAGCAACACCAAAAAGAACGGTACCCCTACGCCACGCAGAACAGCCCTCATAGTCCTCTTCCCAGATGCAATAACCATATACTATGGTTCAATTATATATTATTATCCATGATTTAAGGGCAAACATTGTGTGTCCTCTCACTGAAAAGTGAACAAGTTTAATTTATATGATTCACCCCTTAACCTAATTCACACGTCATGTCACGATTCTCACCTGTGATTGTTTCACGACGTTCATCTGCCGAAAATTTCTTTGGTGTTACAGGGGAGTGTATGGCGTTTGCGCTGGAAGCCAATCCACCATGACACTGTTCCCATAGTAGAGTCCGTACTCGGCGACCAGGATGGCGCTGAGAATGCCTCGCACACCAAAAACAGGGTACGGCAGGAGCCGCGGCTTCTCCCAATAATTCCGACTCCACGTCGTTGTCCCAACCACGGGGAAGCTTCGTGCGAAATAATGATCACCATCGCGGGCAGCCTGCACCTTCAAGACGAATGCAATGAATGGTATGCGTAGGAACCACGCGTCCCGAAAATTCCCCTGGAACGTGTTCTGCACAAACCGCTCCTTCACCGCGTTCAGCAGATACACACCTTCGGTGTTATTCCAAATATAATTGCGGGCAAAACTATTGTTCCACGAGAGACTACAGCCGATCCCACATACGTTCGAACGAAACACGTTGGCGATCACCGTACTACGCGTCGATTGTACCACCGCCAACCCATACTCCGAGCTCACCACCGTGTTGCGCTCCACCACGGTATCATTCGCTCCTTTCAGATAGATTCCGTCCTGTGAATACGAAATCGTACAATCAGAAATAGATGTCGAGCTGAACCGCGTCGGAATGGAGCTCACATCAATACCCTTCCGCCAACAATGCATGATCGTCAAATGAGAAAGGACATCCCCGTTCGACCGAACAGAGACGCCGACACTTTCAGCATCTCTCAACGTAAAATTCCTGACGACCACGCCATCAGCGGTCAACGTCAAAACCGTATAATTGTGCGCCCCGTAAAGAACCGTCGTAGACTCACGCTCGCCAATCAACGAGATGCTTTTGTTGATGATGACGGATTCAACATAGGGTGCAGACTCATCATACACAAAAACGGTATCACCAGGTGCTGCGGCATCGACCGCGCCCTGGATAGAAGTGTAATTCCCTGGCCCGTCTCCACCAACGTACAAAGTCACACCCAATGGTAAAGACGACCGCTGAGAGATCTGATTTGCGGCCACGTGAAGCATGCTACCTATCATCAGCATGACAAATACAATCGAAACCCAACCTTTGATCATCACAATTCCTCCAAGATAACAAGCTGGGTCCTTGGTTTTATACTTTTCTAGTTATTTAATAATGAAAATAACATTAAAGGCCTATATCAATTCCACTATGTGAACTCTTATCGAAAATAGCTAGGAAATCACTTTACCTCGGAGGGGAATAAATTTAGATATCGGTGCAGTTAACTATTTCGATGGACAGCTTGGATGCAAGGCAGATCAAACACGAAGTTCTCAAGAGAGGCGCGGACCTCTGCGGTATCGCATCCGTCGACCGGTTCTCCCAGGCACCGGAAGGGTTTCATCCGCACGACATCTATCCCAAATGCCGTTCCGTCGTCGTCTTCGCCAAACACGTCCCCTATGCGACGCTGACGGCTTCAAGCTGCGTGCCCTACACTCATATCAGCAGTCTCGTTGCCAATGAGGTCGATACCCTGGGCCTCGCGCTCGCCTATCTCTTCCAGGAACGTAAGATCGGCGCCGTCCCCATACCCTCAGATGATCCTTATGAAAGCTGGGATGAGGAAAGGAAACATGGACAAGCCATCCTTTCGCTTCGCCACGCAGGCTACCTGGCTGGTTTAGGAAGACTTGGAAAAAACACCTTACTCATCAATGACACCTTCGGCAACATGATTCAACTCGGCGCCCTCTTACTTGACATCCCGCTGGAAAGTGATCAGCTTGTCACCTCATCAGTCTGTCCGAAGGACTGCCGCCTCTGCCTCGACGCCTGTCCGGTACAAGCCCTGGACGGAACGACCGTCAACCAACGTCTCTGCCGACCGCTCTCCAACTTCAAAACGAAGAAAGGATATATTCTTAAAAAATGTCATCGATGCCGTAGTGTCTGTCCTCACTGCCTGCCGACACGGTAGAGGGTTTCCTCTAATTTTCCTATTATTTAAATCTAGAATAGTGATTCCACTGTAAGGTAATATAGTTTGAATTTTCTTAGGGTACTGTTGTGTAAAAAACGCTTAAAAACGAGTACTATTCCTGAGGATTAAAATAATACGAACAGAAAGTATTCTTGGAATACGATAAAAGAAATTTCGCGTCAATAAATTTTAATATGTGTTGTGAGTTAACAAACATTGAGAAAGAAGCGGAATGATGCAGGAAGAAATACCAAATAATAGGAGATGAAACATTGAAGGAAAAAGAAAAACAACAAATTAAAAAGTCAGCTAGGCTGGATCTAGTACCACATGATGGAAATCCAAAAATGAAACAG
>CAIRCU010000037.1 GCA_903877165.1 Methanobacteriota archaeon
TCTTCGCGAATGGCATCGAGGCGTACCCATGGAGTACTGACGGCACTGATAATCCTGGTTATGAGGCTGAAGCTGGCTTAGGATTAATTAACGATATTCCGACAGGTGGTCCTGAATATGTTTTTAATACAAGAGCTGATGCGAGTGATGGCTGTGAAATCTGGAAATATAGTCACAGTACGGCGAGATGGACACCCGTCATTAATGGTACTACAGGGCCGGCAGAGACTCAATCTGGTTTTGGGGATACAACAAACTGGGGAGCCGGTGAAATCAAAGAGTTTCACGGGTACCTCTTTGTGGGAACTTGGAGCGCCCCCAGGAACGGCAAGGGATGTGAAATATGGCGGTATAACGGAACCACGTCGACATGGACAAATATTGTTGGCCGTTCTCACCCAAACTCATATTACTATGGCGGATTTCATGATTGGCATAATTGTGCAGTGACCAGCATGATGGTATTCAAGGATCATCTCTATGTCGGAACCATGAATTGGGATTCATCCGACGATGGTTTCTGTCAGGTCTGGCGGACGACAAATTATAACGGTTCTGAATGGGAACAAGTGGTTGATAGAGGATTTAGAGATGATGGCGCTGGTGATACTTCCCAGAATGCCTATGCCTGGCGTATGGCGAATTTTTCAGGTGAATTATACATCGGGACTATGAACAATCTGAATCTTTTAGACGTTCAGGAGAGAGGGTGTGAATTATTTAGATCAGGATCTGGAGATGCAAATGATTGGAGTATACTGCATCTCCCAAATGGTAACCATTATAGGGGTTTTGGCGAGAAAAAAAATTATGGCATTCGGGGGTTAGTCGTCTCGAAGGATCAAAATGGTCATGATCAATTTTTGTATGTGGGTGTGGCCGCAAATTTTTTTCAGAGGCCTCATCCATTAAATCCAACAGCCGTTAAGGCAATGGAAATATGGAGGTTCGATAATTCAAGTTCTTCCCCTACAATTCCTTCGCCATGGCTGTGCATTGTAGGAAATTACACCACACCATATTATACTCTTCCTACTTATGATGGTTTTGGAGATAATTATAATAAGTATCCTTGGTCAATGGCTATCTGTAACAACAAACTGTGGACAGGCACGTTAAATGTTCAGCTATTAGGGAATCCCGATTCTTACGGCTGTGAAATCTGGTACTACGATTTTTCAACATCAACCGTGACACCGAGTGTGACGAGTCGAGATCCGACAGCAGAAAAGCCGAATGGCTTCGGGCAATCATATAATATTGCTGCCCGGTCCATGATTGAGTTCCCGAAGGACAGCGGTCAGCTTGTCGTAGGAGTGGTTTCATTACAAGCCCAATTTAGAAAGAATGTGAAGGAATTCGGGTGTGAAGTATGGATTTATTACCCATAAAATATATAAGGTCAATGTGATAATTAATTAAGGGAGAAACCAATGAAAAACAGTAGATCGATTTGGATATTGTTGCTGGCTGCGCTCCTGAGTTTTCCCTCGAGTACAGGTTTTTTCTTAGGGAACCAGCATCAGCTCTCAAAACACATCATCACTGTTGATGACGAGCTGGGGGATGCGGATTACACATCGATCAAGGAGGCGTTGAATCATTCCAGTCCTGGTGATACCATCGAGGTGTTTAGCGGTACCTTTAATGAACATGGGATAAATATCACGGAAAATGGGATTTCGTTGATTGGAATGCCTTATGATTTGGGAAACGGAAGTGATACCGGGAAGCCATTCATCAACGGACAAGGACTTGACTACGTCATCGAAATTACAGCCAGTAATGTAACCGTCACAGGTTTTCGCATAGAAAACAGAGGAGGATATTGGAACATTATCCTAATTGGACCGAAAGCTAGCGGATGTGTCATATCGAATAATACCCTCCGCTACGCGGGCAATAGTATTATGGATTGCGAATCCAGTTATAGTAAAATCACCAACAACACTCTTCGCGATGCCGGTGGTCTGTATGGAATCCTGATTGGTTATAATTACAATACAATCACCGATAATATCATTGATAACTGCCCCCGGGGAATAAGTCTTGGTTGGGGAGGGGCCTCCTTCAATATAATCAGAAGAAATCGTATTAGTAATTGCAGTGATTTCGGAATCGATGTCGGAGGTACGGGGAATCTCATTCAATTTAACACCATCGAGAATACCAATTACGGTCTCCACATTTATGTCGCCAGTTTCACCAGAATAAAACAAAATAATTTCATCAATAATAACCGTCAAGCAGGCTTTGACCAAAGCCTGGGTTTCACCTCCGGTAACCATTGGGCCCAGAACTACTGGGGTCGACCCCGTCTACTCCCTTATCCGATTGTCGGCACGGTCTTTGTCCTATTGCCCTGGGTCCAGTTCGACTGGCGCCCCGCATCGCAACCCTATAACATAGGTTAACAGAAACAGATCTCAAGTATTGGGTGAAATGGTAAATTGTTGTACAGCTCAAGGAGTGACACGGTTTATTGTGCAAAGCCCTTTCTTGTCTTTAATATCCAAAGATCGTCATGGTTTTGTTGACCTCAACCCGTTTATTTTCAATACTTTTTTATAGGTCTTTTTTACTTTTACATGATGTCAAAGAACCCTGTCTATATTTCTCCTGCGAAGAAAGCCTGGATTACCCGCAAGGTCAAGGGAGGAGCCACAAAGTACCAGACGGCGAAGGAACTTCATCTTGCTACTGCCACGGTCTATCGCTGGACGAAGGATATCCCCAGCCGGAACATCGGATGGCCAGGCATCAGGGGAAAAACCATCACCGTTCTTCAGGAGTTGTTCTCGAAAGGATATAGCTTTCCAACTCTTAGTTGTGCTCAACGACAATATTTCAGGCTGAATAAGCTATTTCCGACAATCAGAAGGATAAAGATTTACAATTATCAGATCCTGTATCTCGAAGGAAGGGAAGAGGAGGCCGCCAGAGCGTTTCTCGTTAGATTGAACAAAAAGATCATCGGGTATAATGAGTTGAAACAGATTACGAAGGTCTTCGGGGCGACGCTAAGTCAGGAGGAGAAGGATTCGTTCCTTTTCAAAAATCGAAGGAAGAACAAGGCTAAAAAGAACGGGGTTCCAAAAGAAGGTTCTCTCCCTATGGAAGATGATTCTTTTTCATTTTTTTACATTCGGAGGTACTGGGGGTTTCGATGGAAAGAAGGCGTTTCAATTCTGTTTGAAGGAGGGGTAGTCCGCATTGTTGTATGGTTGATGAGTCGAAGTCTTGAAGAACTTCGGTCGGCTTGTCGTTGGAATTGTTTCTTTTTGGTTTTATTTTATACTAACATAAGATATATAAGAGAAATGCGCCATATTATTAGCGGGAGAAGGAAATGAAAGGCTTTGTAACGTTGCTAGTTCTCATGTTGGTTGCTGTCTTGAGTCTTCCTGGCAGCATGGCTTTTCCTCTGAGTCCTCAGAGTCGCCTGTCCCGGCACATCATCACGGTTGGTGACGAGCCTGGTGACGGGAACTACACCTCGATCAAGGAGGCGTTGAATCATTCCAGCCCTGGCGACATCATCGAGGTGTATAGCGGCACCTACAAGGAGCACGGGATAAGCATCACGGTAGAGGGAATCTCGTTGATTGGTTTGCCCTATGACCCGGACAACCCCAATCAAACTGGGAAGCCACTCATCCTTGGACAAGGGCTGAGTGATATCATCACGATATATGGCCCCAATGTGACTGTCTCGGGTTTTCATATAGATAATAAAGGTGGCGGCATTGATGAGTGGACTATAATTAACATTAACCCCGGTGCTGACTATTGCACAATATCGAACAATACCCTCACTTCTTCAAGCAACAGCATTGTAGGAATCGTTTCAAGTTATAATACGATAACGAATAATACCATCAGGTGGGCTGGTTTCATCACTGGGATAGAATTAGACTATCCTGGTCAACATAATGTCGTCTCCGACAATGTTATCGACAGGTGTCCAGATGGCATTCGTTTTTGGGGTGGCATCAATGATACCATTGTCAGGAATCGCATCAGCAACTGCAGCCAGTTCGGCGTGGACATCGGCGGAGGCGGGGCAAATGTCTTCCAATACAATACCTTCGAGAACAACAATATCGGCCTCCATATTTATCAGTCCGCTTACAATCAAGTCAGAAATAATAACTTCCTCAATAATTCCTATCATGCAGGATTTGACGAGGCTCTTTGGGTGTGTACGAATCGCTGGTTCCACAATTATTGGGGCCGTCCGCGTCTCCTCCCTTACCCGATTCAAGGCAGCAACCTTCTTATTTTCTCTTGGGTGCAGTTCGACTGGCGACCAGCGATGAAGCCTTATGATATCACATAAAAAATGCGGGGCGACGATTTTTTCTTTTTTAACCTTTGGAAGGCCATGCTTCAAGAACACACAAAGGAAGAAAGAAAAAGAAGAATGAGACCCTACGGTTACGTCTCTACGATGCTCACTGCCAGGGCGGATCCAAGGAAGAAATGCTCGGTGTTCTCACCCATGATGTTGAGGCCGGTGAACCCGATGACCCCAGGATACCACCCGATGATGTCACCAAATCTGAATCTGATGAGGGTCCCAGGGTAGGTGCCGTGCATCGGCCCCTGCCAGTTCTTCATGCCATTGACTCCGAGGGAGTAGATCCAGCCTCCCGCCGGGCCAGGACTGTAGCCCATAAACTCCCCCCAACCACCAAGGAAGAGTACACCACCAAGTTGCACCGGGAAGGCGTTCCTCAATTCGAACAGAACCATAAGTGCATTCGTGCCGAGCCTGCTCGCAAGATTGCATAAAGGAAACCCGGACACCACAGTCCCATTAGTGTTCCCTGCAATCAAACACAGGAGGTTCGTCTCATTTGAAGGTGTTCCTGCCACCAGCCGCTGAGCCTCTCGTACACTCATCCCCTGTGGCAATAAACCGTACTCGTTCAGTTTCACGACCGCATCCTTGAAGAGAGTCACCATCTCTTCCCGAGACGTGGTCTGATTCAAACATGCCCGGAAGTCGACGAGATACTTCGTCAAGCGCTGTTGTTGCTCACTGGTCATCTGAACAGCAGTGCTGCCCACACCCCGCATGCCATGCGGTTCCACCAACACTATACAAGATGCATGCCCTGCCGATGTCGAGACGACAACAGCATTCAGACATACCACGGCGTTGGCGCTCAGTACTAAGAGAACTACTCCGACCACGGTCGCCTTAGTCATATGAACGTTGCGCTGTGCGTTATTGTTTTTAATAGAGAATGGCATAGTCGTTTCCATAGCCGCTGTCTGGTGCGTAGTCCATCAAGTTCAGACCATTCAATCCAAGATGCCTGAAGAATCGGAACCTGACCATGGCGTCCCATCCTATCTTTGCCATCAACGGGGTGCGTTGGGATGCCCAGGCGTTGGTGTTGGTGAGGACGTCTCCTGCTTGCAGTCTACCGATGATTGACTTGGGGATCTTACATGTTATCGTTCTGTTCATGTCGAGTTGGCCCAGGGATACGGTGATATTATAATTCCAATCGGTATCGTAACCTACGACACCCGCCGTCGTTGAGACTCTGCCTCCAGCCCCGTTCATATAAATTCCGATACCGGCAAAGACAAAATAATCCACAGAGTTCATCGTCCAATAGACGTCAAAAAGGTCAGCCCCGTAATAGTTGATACGAAGACCCCCGACCTGGACGGTGACGTAGAGGTACTCAGGAGTCGTTGCGTTCTCAAAGAACCATACTTTTTGAATATCGACCCCAAATCTCGCGTCACTTGCTTTATCTGATATCTCAGGGTGTGTCTCGTCTCCAGCCATTGCTGAGATTGGTAAAAGCGTGGTAATCAACAGCGTGCAAATAATAATTCCCACAATCGCCTTCATATCGTTTCCTCCGTGTGATGCTAATGCATATCATTTATATAAGAATTGTGATGAGGGTACCTTCTGGGTTTTAGTACCGATCCACTATCATATGAAAAAATACGAGACGATTAAATATTATCCATGCACATCTTCCACGGCCTCAAGAAGACTGAGCTCTCCGCGCAAGACTTTAAGCGCCATATCCTCAGAAATCGTAAGCCGCCCTTCAGTCAGTTGTCGGCTGTACTTCTGTACGTTGCGGATCGCCCCGCGCGTCGGCTCCAGCGGCAGCCGCGTCTGCACGCGTCCGCCGGCTAACATCGCTATAGCGGCCGCGGCCTCCCGGTCCCGCTCAAAGCGCTGCGTCTGCGGAAGCGTCGTACTCGTCTCATCCACGATCTCGATAGGAATCTCAAGCGGAATCAACGAATTAATGATGCGATTTCGAAGGATCACGGACCCATGCCCGATGCGGATCCCCAGCTCTTTGGCGGGGTACACCTTCTGGATCCGCCGCACCTCGGAGATGACACTCCCCGGGTCCTCCACACTCGTCTTCTGCAGCAAAATATCATCGCCGACGATCGCGATCCCAGGACGCTCACCAGGGTCGATTCCGATGAACAGCTTCGAGTACAGCTCCTTTCCCGTCAGCTTCTGCAATGCGAGGTCCACCGCACTGTCAACGGACTCATAGGCATCCACAGCCACCGCCTTGAGCAGCGGGACCGACGCCAGCTCCTCCTCAGACGTCAGAATCACGCCCACCCGCCGCGGGATATCCTCAAGAGAATTCAGCGACACATACGGAATCACACGATGCTTCAACACCACAATCAGGTCATGGTACAACGAAAAATCCTTGGTGTACACCCCGAGGGTTTTCATTCCCCCAGACATTCCCCATCCCAGGATATAAGAGTTTCCCCTCCTCAGAAAAAACGGTTTATAAACCAGGGAACAAGACCCCAAGCGCGAACCGACCCAGCACCAGGAGCACAGCCCCAGCCATCAACCCAGCCCACACCAACCCGTTCCACGCAAGGACCTTCCGACCATCAAGCGGCCCGAACGGCAGCAGATTAAACACCGCCAGAAGCGCGTTAATGAAACAGATGAAGATCAACACCTCATCAAGGTTCACCCCACCCACGGACACCGACCCAATCACAGGAATCAACGCGAACGTCACGGCCGCAACCACGATGTTCACCAACGGCCCAGCGGACGCAATCCTCCCGGTATCCTCCGTACGTCCTCCACCACGGAACATCACCGCACCCGGCGCCGCGAACACGAACCCCGTGAACAACGCCATGAGCAGCGACAACACCAAACCAAGAGGAAAGATACGGAACTCCGACCACAGCCCAAGCCGCTGCGCCATGAACTTATGCGCAAGCTCATGCAACATGAACCCTGTCAACATCCCCAGCAGAGACAACGGCAGCGCAGCCAGAAACCCAGCCACATTCAACCCAAGTATCGGCGGCTGGTTCGCAGAGAACGCGAGCGCGAACGCTACCGTCAACACGAACAAAGCGATGCTGATGTGCACCAGCTCGATGCGGCTGAACGACCCAGGACGACCGACCTCCAGCTGCCCCGGCGGGATGTACATATACTCCCGGGGAGGCAGGTCCTGAAACGAGGTGTACACCTTCCGTTGCTCAGCCATGACGTCCCATCACCACAGACATATCCAACAGACCGATAAAAACATTTAGCCAAGCAGCCGCAGATTCATCAGCCACGGCAGACCAATAAAGAACACACCGGTCGCAATCAGACTCCCCACGTTCGTCAGCGACACCACCATCAACAACCGCACGACCCGATTACGGAAGAACTCCTTCATCGTCTCAATCGTACTGAGTCCCTGGAAATCCTTCACCGTCGGCGTCCGCAGCCTCGACTCCACCAGCCCCGCCAGCCACCCAGACCGGAAAAACGGCTGAAACGATGTGAACGGTGCTGCGATGAACGCGACCCCGATCGACAACGGATGCCCACGAGCAATCAAGGCACCAATCCCCGCGCAACACCCATGCAGCAGGAACCAAATCAGGAACAGATTACCCACCTTGCTAAGTGCATCACCCCCACTCGTGAACACCACCCAGAACATCACCACGAAGAACACCACGGGGATCGCAATCGCGAGGACCTTCGCCAGGCTCACGCGTTTTCGTGGTACCTGCTCCAGGGGAGCAAGATCTCGCGGTAACTGATCCTGGTGCTCTAAATGTTCCTTGATGCCGGAGAGATGGCCTGCGCCGACAATAGCGACGACCTTGCCGTCCTTGCTTGCATCAAGGATTTTCTTCGCGATGTACTCATCCCGTTCATGGATAAGCACTTCCGTGGTGCTGGGCGCAAGCTTGCTGAACTCCTCCATCATCGAGGAGATCACATCCTGCTTCATGAGCTCCTTTAAATCAATCTCACTGAGTTCCTCTTCGTCGTAGCCGACCATGCCTTTGAGGAACGCCCAGCCCAGACGTATCTTCTCACGCAGGCCCATCTTGCGCCAGGCGCGTCTCAGCGTCACCGTGATGTCACGGTCGACGAGCGCGACCTTCAGGTTGCGCTGTTTCGCTTCATTAATCGCCGCAATCATCTCAGAGCCGGGCTCCACGCCTAGCTCCTTGCCGAGCCTCCGCTGGATCGATGCGAGGAACGTCTGTGCTAAGATGAGGAACGCCTTGTCTGACTGCAGCAGCTTGGTGACCGGCGTGTTCTCCCAGCGGTCCTTCTCCGTGAGCGCCTTGTAACGGCTCTCGCAGAGCTCCACCGCGACCACGTCAGGTTTGTATTTGTCGATCGCCTGGCGGACCTCCTCTACGCTCTCAGCAGAAATATGGGCGGTCCCAATAAGAATAATCTTGTCGTTTACGTGGACTTCCATGGGTCTTCGCCAGAATGAAATAACGGAAAGGACATCCGAGGCTGCCTAGATCTCGGCTTCGAAATCCTCAACGGATGCGGCGAACTCCTCATCCGAAGCAATCTTGTCCTGCTCACGCAGGATCGCCCGTGTCATCAGCCAGTAGATCAGCGCCAGCGCCCGGCGGCCCTTGTTGTTCGTCGGAATGATGTAATCGATGAACTTTGTCTCGTTGTTCGTATCACACAACGCGACCACGGGGATACCGATGTTGCGCGCCTCATGCAGCGCCTGCACATCCGCAAGCGGGTCAGTGAGCACGATGACCTCAGGCTCAAGGAACGTCTTCGCATTCGGGTTCGTAAGCGTCCCCGGCTGGAACCGGCCAGCCAGGACCTGGATCCCAGTGGACTCCCCGAGCTTCTGCACCGGCTTCTGCCCGTACTGCCGCACCGACACCACCAAAACCTTCTTGGGATCGTAGCGTGCCAGCAGCTTCGCCGCATTGCGGATCCGCTCATTGGTCTTCTTCACATCGATGATGTACAGCCCGTCGTTGCGGACCTTGTAAATGAAATCCATGATGTCCGCGGTCTTCTGCCGCGTGCCAATGTGAACACCGGACGTCATGTAAATCTCTTCGCTGACCAGCATTGGGTTCTCCGGTTCCTGCTGCACAGATGGTTCTTCAGCCATAGTACGTGTCTACCTCTCTTTGCGTTTCACTGTGATTGGAATCGCGTCCTCGTCGAACTCACGCATCGCGATGTCCACAGGGTCGATGAGATCTTTAGGAAGGTCCACCAGTAAACACGGCGCACCCATGGACAGTTGCAGGGCCCTAGCGCCGATGATACGGGCTTTTTCGAAACGGGTGTAATTCAAGTATTCTTCCTCCGGTGAAGACGGATAAGTGAAGTCCGTAAATAACAGTAAGCTTTAAAAAGGTTCCCCTTAGACCACAGAAGGACACACAGGGGTAAACACAGAGGAAAACGGCCCTGAATGCGGGGAGGAACCCAAACAGCCTCTGTAGAGGGCTATTTTAACTCGTCGATGAACTCCGTAGGCTCCAGCGTCGTCCGCGTCGTAAACTCATCATCCAAGGCGAGCTGCATGTCCACGATGATGTCGCGCAACAGCCGGTCAATCCGGTTGTTCTCGAACTCCTTGACTCCATCGATGTCCGAGTAGATTTTCCCCATATAACTGCCCTCGTTTTTATGAATCTCGATATTGTAGAGCACTTCCTCCATTCGCCAATCACCCTCTTTCTCTCAAAATCCGATAAATAGATTCACTATAAGAATCTTGTGGAAAAAGAGAGAAAAAAAATCGCGCGAGACTATAGCATGCGCTGGATGAGGGTGTTAATCGCGTCCTTACGGTACCCCAGGGAGCCTTTGTTCTGGACGGATCGCTTGATCGTCCGATACCCCTGCTTCGGCGGATTCAGCCGAAACAACGGTTTCACCTCAGGGATATCCTTATAGACGAACGAGTGCGCAAGCAGCGCGTCCGCGAGCTTCTCCACGGTGGGAAACGGCGTAGACCCTTTGAGGTACTCATCGGTGATCGGCGCGTCGCCCATCAGTTTACCGCGCTTCGCAATCAGCGCCATGAGAGTCTCCTTGTTGATCTCCCCCCAGGTGACGTAGTCCTTGGCGACCTGCAGCATGCCCTTGGAGACGGGGTTCTCCTCGATCAGCACGCAGTGGTTCGTCCGCGTGAGCCTCATAAGCTGCATGGTGCGTTTGATATCCGGGTTGACGTTGACGGTCCCCCGGACTCGTATGACGGCGTACATGATATCTAACCCTCCGAAGGTTGTGGGGTACCAGCAGGCGGCGCGGGAGGCGCCGAGGCTGCCACGGACGCGGGTGGCGCCATGGCGATGCTGCCCTTCAAGATCCCCAGTTTGGTAATCTCAGATTCCGTGATCCGCATCTCCGCGTTTTTCATCAGGGCGTTGAAGACGGATTTGGCGTAGTTGACCACAGTCTTGGTCTTGCCTTCCGTAAACCCCCAGCAGTCCGCGACGCCAGCAAGCTTGAGGATCTTCTTGGCGACATCCCCGGTTGCCAGCCCGATGCCGCGGGGTGCCGGTTTAAACGTGACTTCGACGGAGCCGCTCTTCCCGGTGACCTGGAACGGGACGGTGTGCGGGGTGCCACAGCGGCACTCCCAGGACCCGCAGCCCCGGCGGATCTCTATGATGTTGATCTTCGCGTTCTCAATCGCCCGCTTGATACTCATGCCGACTTCTTTGCCCTTGGACTGACCGAGGCCGACGAAGCCGTCGCTGTTGCCGACGGCGACGGTGATGACGAACCTGACTCTTCGACCGGAGTCGGTCATGCGCTGCACCATTTTGACGTCGATGACCTCGTCGACGACGTCAGGCAGGAGGATGTCGACGATCTCCGCCTCGCGCAGCGGCAGACCGGTCTTCAAGGCGTCACTCATGGTGGTGATCTCACCGGATTTCACCAAGCGGCCGAGTTGGGTCTTCGGCACCCACATCAGGGGTGTTTTGTTATCATCATCGAACTGCCGGCGGCGCCGTCGTGGTCCACCGCGGCTTCCGCCTCCTTGGCGTCCTTGGGGGCCGCGCTGGGGTCGTTGAGGTTGTGGCATTAGATGCTTCCTCCTGTAATCTTCTTGTGAATGTCATCGATGAGTGGTTTCATGTCTTTGGTGAGATGTGCGCCGGCGAGCCGCTCCTTGGATGGGATCATCTCCTCGCCGTGGGGGCAGACGATACCAGCGTCCAGAACGCCTTTGAGGGCGGCGAACACACGGCTGCCCTTCGTCGGATGGTACAGACCGATGTCCAGGACGCCTTCCTCCACGCCGGCTTTCTTGGCACGCGCCCCGGCGAGCAGGCCGGTGAGGTACGCGGCGGGGGTGGAGTCTGTGGAGTATTTCCACTGGTAGGCGTCTTTGAGTTCGCTGCTGATCGCGGAGGCGACGATGGCGTCGCCCTGCTCGGTATAGTCGACGAACTGGACGCGGATGTTCTGCAGGGACCGGCGGACGACGATCCGGGTTTTTTTGGACCGCAGCAGCCGCAGCCTTCGGTGGTAGTCGGTTTTACGCTGGCGGTGCCGGCGGGGCTTGACGTGGTAGCGTGGCCCGGTCTTCATGGCTTCTCCTCCTTGAGCTGGACGTTGTCGGCGAGCAAGTGGGACTTGAGGTGTTGTTTGTTGCGGAAGGTGCCGCCCTTAGCCTTCTTGTAGTAGTCACGGTAGCGATGGGCATCAAGAATCTTGTCGTCACGTAGCTGTCTGAGGTACGCGCGGATCGGCCGGATGGTACGGATCCAATGCTCTTTTCGGGGCAGCCTGGCGTGCTTGGGTCCTTTGCGGCTGCCTTGGCCGGTGCGTCGTCCTTTCTTACGCTGCGCCTGGTTGTATTTCTTGCGGGCGTTGGAAATCCCGTGGGTCTGTTTGCTGGTGATAGCGCCGCCGTTGATGAGGATGCCTACGTCACCGCGGGTGACGGCCTTGGCGATCTCTTCGAGGCGGTCCGGGTCCATCCAGACGCGGTTCTCCCCGCATTTCAGCAGGGAGGCGGCCATGCGGCGTTGGTTGCGTAAATCGGTCATAGTCTATTACCTCTTGAAATTGAGGAGTCGAATGTGCAGTTCGTCGGCTTTCTTGGCGATGAGGAGGCGTTTCTTGGTGCCCACGGTGCCGCCGATACGTGCGGCCTGAGTCTTCGGGTTGATCTTGTCCAGGTCTTTGACGGTGTTGACCGGAATTTCCACGAAGCCGGAGGCATGTCTGCCGCGGACGTCAACGGGTCCCCTGAAGCCCACGCGGACTTTACTTGGGCGGTAGCCGAGGTTCATACGGAGTTTGCCGGTGTATCCGGTTGGTCTGCGCCAGTTCTTCGGTATCTTCTTGTAGCGGAAGCCTTCAGCGCGGAGGAAGTGGGGGGTGCGTTTCTTGATCTGTCGACGGATCACCAGTTGCCGCTGCTCTTTTGCGGTGAGCTCAGGCTTGATCTTCGGCGTGTACACCTTCTCCCCATGTTCGACAATCTGGACCTCAGAGGCGGCCTCGCCGGATGCGGCGGGTTCTTTCGCCTCTTCCTTGGGCTTCGCTTTTTCCTTTTGGGCGGGTTTCTTCGCTGCCTCTTTCTTTGGTTTCGCTTTGAGGGCGGCGTACAGTTCACCGGCGGCCTTGGGCGTCATGCCTTTGACCTTGGCGAGGTCTGCTTTGGAGGCTTTCAGCAGCTTCTCCATGCTGGTGTAGCCGTTGTCGTACAGGCTTTCGGCTTTGGCTTTACCGTTGCCCTTGATGCTTTGGAATTCCTTGAGGACGTCTGCTTTCGCTGCCATACTCGTTAGCCTCTCGTGACGGTGTAGACGCCGTCCTGGAACACGCGGATATCGCGGTTGCGGACTTTAGTGGCGCGTTCGATGTTCGCCGCGGTCTGCCCGACTTTCTCAATGTCCATGCCGGAGACGGTGACCGCGTCGCCCTTGACGTCGACCTTGACGCCGGGGAGGATCTGCGCCTTGCGCGGGAACCGCTCACCCAGGAAGTTCTGAATGACGAACTGGTCGCCTTCGACGCTGGTCTTGATTGGGAAATGGGAGAACACCGTCTTCATCGTGTACTGGTACCCGGTGGTCACGCCCTTGATCATGTTGCGCAGGTGCGCCTTGTAGGTGCCGATGAGCGCCTTCTCAGACTTATGCACGACGTGGGGACAGTGGATCTCCACGACCCCTTTGCCGATCGTGATGGTGAGGGTCGGGTTTGGGAAATCCTTGGCGAGGGTTCCCTTGGCGCCCTTGGCTTCAAGGACCGTGCCGGTCTGCGTGATTGTGATTCCGGAGGGAATCTGGACTTCTTCCTTCGTTGCGTTGTTCTTGGCCATAGTAGGGCACCTCAGGGTTAGTAGACGTACGCGAGGAGTTTGCCGCCGATGCCTTTCTTGCGCGCCTCGTCATGGGAGATGACGCCCTCGGTCGTCGTGAGGATTAGGACGCCGAAGTCTCGCGCGGGCAGGTAGCGGGCCTCCCATTTCTCCATTTCTCGCAGCTTGATGGGATACCGGGGTTTGATGACCCCGCAGTTGTTGATGTTGCCGATGAGGTCGACTTGGAACATCCCGGATTTCCCGTCATTGATGAATTCGAAGTTCCCGACGAACCCTTTCTCCTTCAGCAGGGTCAAGATGCCGCCGATGAGCTTGGAGGACGGATGGATCATGCATTTCTCCATGCCTCGCAATTCGGCGTTCTTAATCGTGGAAAGGGCGTCGGCCAGTGGATCGTTTAACATAGTGTGATGTTCCCCCTAGTCGTATTTCTTGAATCCGATTTCTTCGGCCTTGTCCCGGAAGCACTGCCGGCAGAGGTGCAGACCGAACCGCCGGATGATCCCGCGTTTCCTACCGCACTGCTCGCAGCCGACCCTACGGCCGTAGACTTTCTTTCGTTCTTTAATCCTCATTCGACCACCTCGACCTTGAACTTGTCGGCCAGGAACTTAGCGGTCTCCTCGCCGGTGATGAAATGCCGGGAGGGGATCTTGCGCTGGTTGATCCGACGGTCCTTGATGCGGTACCCCGCGCGGGTCATGGTGACGCAGATGTCCATGCCGAAGATGCCGACGTTCGGGTCGTACTTCTGGCCTTCGAACAGGGTGTGATCGGGGACGCCGAACGAGAAGTTCCCTTGGTCGTCGATGGAGTACGCGGCGAGCCGGTTCTCCCGGATCTTGAAGGCATCACTGAGGAATTTCTCAGCGGCTTTGTTGCGTAGCGTGACTTTACAGCCAAGTGGCATGAGCTCGCGGATGCCCCAGTCCTTAATCGTGGATTTCGACAGGGTCTGCACCGGTTTCTGCCCGGTGACACCCTGCAGCACGGTCTCCGCTTTCTTCAGCTTCTCACCGGCTTCGCCGACCCCGATGTTCACGGTGATCTTGGCGATGCGCGGCGTGCGGATCGGGTTCTGCGGCACCGTGGATTTCTTCCTTGATTTCTTCTTGCGTTCAGGGCTCATGTCATGCTCACCTCAGGCAGCGTGATGCCAGGCTTGGCTTTGCCAATGGGGAAGACGTAGTCGACGATGGTGGAGAACTCCGCCTCGCCCTTCATCTTCGCTAGATTCGGCTTGGAGGAGGGCACCACCTGGATGTCCTCGATGCTTGCGATCTGACCGACGTGGCTTCCGCCGGTGATGAGCGAGACGGTGCCTTTGTCGAACTTGTAGACTTCGCCGATCGCGTTGTCCTTGAATACGAATTTCACCACGTCCCCGGTCTTGTACTCGTCTTTCTCGACGAGCTTGTTGCGACCGTCGTGGAAGTTCAGCTGCGTCCTCCGGCCGTGGATCGTGGTCTTGTTCGTGATCCGGCACAGCTTCCAGCCCGCGTCGATATCGTCAATGGGGACGAAGACGAGGCGGCCTTTGCGGTCATACAGGATCCGGTAGTTGCGCTGCATTTTTGGGATCGAGACGACGTCCATGAGACCGCAGGGGTACTTGTAGTCCTTGCGGGGGGCGCCGTCGACGAGGATGTCTCCGTTGGTGATAATCCGGCGTGCCTCCTTGAAGGAGTCACAGAGGTGCAGGTAATCCCGCACGATAATGCCTAAGGGAATGGCGTAGTCTAGAGGATGCGGCCCGGGGGCGGACCGGATGATCCAGGGTTTCTCTTTCCGGTGGATCTGTATCACGCGTGGTGCTGCGAGTCGTCTGAGGTGTTTGCTCATGGTTCACCTTCTTCGGTCTTCGGTTTCTTCGTAGCTGGCTTCTTCTTCGCCGGCGCCTTCTTCGCCTCGCCCTCCGCGGATTCCTCAGGGGGTGCAGGGGCTTTCGTCTCAGGCGCGGCCTCTTCAGGTGCTGGTGCAGGCGCTTCAGCCTCGGGAGCGGCGGGTGCCTCCGGTGCCTCGGCTGCGGCTTTCTCCGCCTCCTCGGCGGCCTTCACGGCACGCTCCTCATCTTCCTTGGCCTTCTCAACAGCCTTCAGCTCTTCCTCACGGGCCTTGATCTGCTCCTCGGCTTCTTTCTCCACTTCCTTCTTCGCAGTTTCGGAGAGTTTCGCCTCAAGCTTCCGACGCCGCCATTTATCCGTAAGATTCAACTTCGTAATCAGCAGGGTGCTGGCTGGGAGGGGCTTGGCGACCTTGGTGCCTTTCGCGGTCGAGACGATTACGCCTTCGACGTTGACGGTCATATCACGGACATTGACCTTGGCGACCTTGTCCTCATGGCCCTTGTAGCTGCCGCGCATCACCTTCACCGTGTCACCCTTGATGACCGGGATGCTGCGACGGTCGTACTTCAGCAGCAGGTTCTCCGCCAGATGTGAGGAGATCCACTTGCGCTTCAGGTGAACCGGCGCGTTATATAGGAAGGATCGTTGTTTACGTGCTTTAATCGTCGTCATAAGACTTCACACTTTAGAGGATGGTTGCTGCCAAGGCAGCTATTTTTGGCCAGCGTTCCGCGGCTTCTATCGAGACAGGACCCTTGATCATGGTTCCTTTCGTCTCACCAGTATCCGTCATCAGGACCGCTGCGTTGTCCTCGAACTGCACCATCAGTCCGTCCGGTCGACGGAACGGCCGACGCTGTCGGACAATCACAGCCTTGAGAATCTGACGTTTCATGTCGGTCGCGCCTTTCTTGACGCTCACGATGACCATGTCGCCGACGCCCGCCGACGGCGTACGCCGGTGAACACCCTTGGTCTTCAACGTCATGATAATCTGCACGACTTTCGCACCAGTGTTATCGATGCAATTCAACCGGGCGCCCACGGGCAGCCCGCGCATGACTCTTCCAGCGATTCCTTTCATGTCTAATCACCTGAAATTAGAGTTTCTCCACCGCAACGAACGAGACGGTCTTACTCAACGGCCGGCACTCCGCGATCCGCACCTGATCCCCGACCCCGAGCTTCATGCAGGGCGGGCAGTGGGCGTGGTATACAGACGTCCGCTTCTCGTACCGTTCGTACTTCTTCACGAAATGTTGGAATTCTCGCTGCACCGCGATGGTCCCGTGCCGTTTCGTGGAGACCACGACCCCGGTCAGGATCTGGCCGCGTACCGGCAGGACCCCGTGGAACGGGCAGTCCCGGTCGGCGCAGCTCTCGCTGGGTGCTTTGATGTTCAAGCCTATGTCTCGTGGCTGTTTTCCTTCTGCCAAGACGTTCACCTTAGTCGTTTGATTCTCTCCTCCGGTCGATGCCGCAGGAGGCTTCCGTTGATGTTCCGTGTTTGATTGTGATCCGTGATTTGGAATGTCGCGGTGTGTTTGGCGATGCGCCGACGGCCATCGCCCGTGTCGATGAGGAAGGTGTTCTTCGTTTCGTCAATGATCGTCCCTGTCCGCCCGACCCAGCTGGGGTCGGTGCAGGCGATGATGGTGACGGTTCGTCCGATCCATTCATCAGCGAGGACGGTGTCGTGATCCATGACTCCCTCAATCGTAGTCTCTCTTTAGGGGTCTGATCTGTAGGGTCTTACTGGACTTCGACGATGAACCCGAGCTTCTCAAGCGCCTGCCGCACCTTCGCCCGATGGTCGCCCTGCAGCTCGATTTTCCCGTCTTTAATAGTACCGCCGCAGGCGCAAATGGACTTCAGGTTGCTGACCAGCGCATTCATGTCAAGATCGTGGGGGTTGAGTCCATCCACGACCGTCATCGTCTTGCCGTACCGCCGCTTGTCCACAGCAATGGTGATGTTTTGCTGTTCACGGGCGATCTCTTCACAGACACAGATCTCCTTGGGGAGACCACATTTCGGGCAGATATCACTCATTGGTCAGTTCTCCTTCCTCCCGCATGACCGTCAGGATTCGTGCAATGGACATCCGGAGCTGCCGGATCTTCCCTGGGGACGGCGTTGAGCCTCCCATGGCGGACATCCCGCGTTCATGCATCAGGTCTTCTCGTAGTTCTCGCAGCTTCTTCTGTCGATCATCGGCAGACATGCCGCGGATTTCTTTAGCCTTAAGCACCATTCACGTCGCCCTCCTCGATGAGTCTCTTGAGGTGTTTGACGAGATTCTCAGCAGTCTTCTGACCTATGCCCTCGATCGCCAGAAGGTCGTCGAGGTCCATGCTCATGAGCTCCTCAAGTGAAGAGATCTTCGCAGCCTCTAGTTTCTTCACGATCGAAGGTCCGATGCCGGGAATCTTAGTAATCAATGTAATCGGCGTCTTCTTTTCCACATCCATGTCAAGTTCGATGGGAGGTTTTTCTTCCACGTCGGCGGGCTGTGGCTCAGCAGGGGCCGTTTCAGCCGCAGCGGGCGTCTCGACAACCGGCGCCGGCACCTCTGGTGCAGGGGCAGGCGTGACGGGTGCCGCAGCAGCTGTAGGCTGGATAATCTTGATATCATCCGGCATTCTCGCGTCGGGCCGCATGATGCGGACTTTAACGCCGAGGACTCCGGGTTTGAGTTTGGCGACAGCGAAGCCGATATCCATCATCTGTTTGGCGGTCTCACCGCAGTACTTCACGTGGCCCTCTGTGAACTTCTCGGTGCGGTGCCGCTCCCCGGTGAGTTTACCGGAGATGATGACCTGGCAGCCTTTCGCACCGGACTGCATGATGCGTCGTACCGTGGAATGTCCAGCGCGCCTGAAGTGCCAGCCGCGCTCTAATGCCTCCGCAAGTTTCTCCGCCATGATCTGGGCATTAAGGGATGCGCTCGACCCTGCCTCTTGGATTTCAATCTGCGGGTTGTCGACGTTGAACTTGACGCGAATCGACTCGGTGAGCTCCCGGATCTTTGCCCCACTCTTGCCGATGACCATGCCTGGGCGTTCCACGAGGATGTTCACACGAGTTCCAATCGGGGTACGCTGAATGCTCATCCCGCCGAACCCGGCGCCTTCAATTTCCTTGACGAGGAACCGCTTGATTAAGGATCGCTTGGCATTCTCTCGGATAAACTTGCGTTCATTCGCCATTATTCTACCTCTTCGAGGATGATTTCGACATCAGTCGTCGTCTCGTTACTGTCTGTGGCGCGGCCATGGGCTCGAGGCATCATCGCCTTGATGACGCGGCCTTGGTACGCCGAGATATGAGCGATGCGCATAGTCTCAGGGGTGAACCCCTTGTATTCCGCGTTGTTCTCCGCGTTCTCAAGGATTTTAAGCATGTAGGAGGCCGCCTTCTGCGGAAACGACGCAGGCCCGGGGGCACCCTTCTGATGATGGACCTTGTGGTTGTGGTACACCGCGCGTACAGGCTGCTTGAGGGCGATGACGGCCTCGAGGTACTTCTTCCCCTCTTCAAGCGTCAACCCACGCAACGCATACGCGAGGTTCATGGAATCCTTAGGGGAGCAGTGTAGCTCAAAGCCAAAGGCCTTGGCGCTTTTCTCCGGGTTAAGCTCTTGTTGGTATCTGCGCATGGCTCATCACTTCAGTGGCATGAACTTGGATCCTCGGGTGGCACCGACACCAGGTCCGGTGTGTCTCACTTTCTTGCGGGTCAACGCGAACTCGCCGAGATAGTGGCCGACCATCTGCGGCTGGATGTTGATGCGTTCGAATTCTTTACCATTGTGAACCTGGATGTTGCGGCCGATGAACAACGGCAGGATCGGCATATCCCGGCTGTGGGTCTTGACGACCACGTCATGGGGCGTGTTCTTCAGGTCCTCCAGGAGTTTGTTCTGCTCATACGTCAGGCCGCGTTTGAACGTCCGGCGAATCCGCGACGGCAGCAGCGGCAACAGCTCCTCTAAGGAAAGCTTCTGCAGATCCTCCAAAGAAAGCCCGTAGTAACGGAACTCCTTCTTGCGGACCTCGATTTTCTTGCGGTCCTTCCTGCGTTTCGACTGGAAATCTACCATGAGTCATCTACCTCCGTCCGGTCCGGCGCGGCGCCAGGTTCCCGACTTTCCGCCCGGGGGGCGCGCCACGTGAGACTGAGCTGGGTTTGCCGACGTGCTGGTGGCTTCCTCCACCATGGGGGTGGTCCACGGGATTCATCGCGATGCCACGGACGATGGGGTATTGTCTGCCTTTTGGACGTCGAGCCCAGTATTTCTTGCCGGCTTTCATGAACGGCTTCTCCGGGCGTCCGCCGCCGGCGGGGACGCCGATGGTCGCCCGGCACATGGAATCTAAGGTCTTGAATTGTCCGGAGGGCAGCCGGACGATGGTACGGCGCGGGTCATGGGAGATGATGGACGCGCTGCTGCCACCGGCTCGGACGAGCTTGCCGCCGTCCCCGGGCGTGATCTCAATATCATAAATAGGGTACCCCTCAGGGACGACCCCGATGGGCATGATGTTGCCGGATTCGACGTCCGCCCGGCTTTTCGTAAACATGATTTTCTTGCCGACGGCGATGCCTTCGGTTGCCAGGATCTGGATGGTTTTGTTGTCTTTGGACCGGAGCCTAGCGATGGGGGCGCTACGGCCGGGGTCATGGATGATCTCGGTGATGGTGCCGTGCATCTCTTTGTCGCTGCCGTACTTGATGTCTCCGCGGAATTTGTGGGATTGGACGTTGAAACGGCCTCGGTGGCGTCCTCGGCGTTGTTGGATTAGGTTCTTTCCCATGGGTTCACCTCGTTTAGAAGACTCCTATGCGCATGCCGATGTCTTCAGCCTTGTATTCGGGCATGAAGGTGACGACTGCGTGTTTGCCGATCTTGGTGATGCGTGTGTTGACGCTCTTGACTTTGACGTCGAACATCTTTTCGACGGCGCTTTTTATTTGGGATTTTCTGGCGGTGCGGCGGACGATGAACTCGAGAGCGTTTTTTTGTTCCATCTGCATCATGGTTTTTTCTGTGACGTGGGGATGGCGGATGATGGCGTAGGGGTCCATGTTACTTCGCACCTCCGAGTTTGTGGAGCGCGGATTTGGTGAAAACGGTGAGTCTGCCGGCGGTGCCGCCGGGGGCGAGCATCTCGATGTTCAGCTGCGCGGGCATGGTGACGTCGACGCCGGTGAGGTTCCTGGAGCCGCGAGCGACGGTGTCGGTGGTGGAGACGATGAGGATGGATTTGGGAATGCGGTATTTGCGGCCGCGCATCTTGCCTTTACCGGCGCGGATGTGCTTGCCGTTCTCGGCTCGGAGGATGTCGGTGTAGATGCCGATCTTGTTGAAGGCGGCGATAACGTCTTTGACTTTCACGAGCGCCTCGAAGCCGTCGTCGATGACGATAGGGAGGGTGACGTCGTCTTTGAAGCTGTGTCCACGGGCGGTGACGATGGTCTTGTCCGCGGTCGCTGCGAGTGCACTGTTGCGGGCGAGCGCCTGCTCTTTCTTGTTCATTTTTTCTTTCCAGCTGTGCTCGGCTTTGGGTGGATGGGCGCGTCTGCCGCCGACGACGTTGGGGGCAAGCGCTGCGGCCTGGCCTTGGGTGAGACGGGGGACACGGGACATGCCTCGGCCTTTGCCGACACTGGCGACCGCGTGTCGGGTGCCTGCGAGCGGGTCGCTGCCGTAGGGCTGTCGCTGGTTGGAGTGGGTGACTTCGAAGGATTTCTTGATGATGTCCGGGCGGTAGACGGTGGTGAAGACCTTAGGCAGGGTGATCTGTTCTTTGACGGTGCCGTCGAGGCCGTAGACGTTGATCTTGGTCATGTCTGGTTACACTCCTTGTTTACTTGAGACGGAGATGAAGGTGACTTCTGGTTTTTGGATTTTGACGCCGCGTTGGTACCGGATCGCGTCGCGCAGGCCGATGAGCCGTTTGGTTGGACCGGGGATGGAGCCGTGCAGGAGGATGTAGGAGTTGCGGATGACGCCGTACTTGGGGAAGCCGCCTGCGGGGGTGATCTCGGTGCCGTTGTCGCCGATCTTCAGGACGCGCTTGTTGTATTCGGTGCGCTGGGCGTACCCGAGTTGTCCGGCTTGGGGGACGGTGGCTTGGACGTAGCTGGGGTGCCAGGAGCCTGCGGTGCCGATGAGCCGGCGGTGTTTGCTGTTCTTATGGAAAAGGAGTTTGACGTGGTGACGCTTAATCGTGCCTTGGAATCCTTTGCCTTTGGTGACCGCGATGGTGTCGAGCATGTCGCCTTCGCTGATGACGTCGCTGATTTTGAGTTCTTTGCCCAGGATGCTCTTGGCGTATGTAATCTGGTCTTGGATGCTGCCGCCGCCGATTTTGACTTCGGTGATCTCCGGGGCTTTCTTGGGGACGCCGGTGACGAGCTTGGGTTGGGTGTAGATGATGGCGCGGAGTTCTTCGGCGTCAGTGGGGATTTCCTTGGCCTGGGGTTTTTTCTTGGGCATGGGGATGCGTCGGTTGAGCTCTGGTTCGAGGCTCTCCGCCCAGGCTTCATAAGTGACGTGCAGGCCGTAGGCGTCGCGTTGGTACGCGCGGATGGCGGCGACGCGCATGGGTGGTGTTTCGACGACGGTGACGGGGACTTTGACTTCGCGTCCGCTGGTGGTGCTTGTGGGTCGGTAGTCGATGATGAAGGCATGGGTCATGCCGGCTTTGTATCCGAAGAATGCTTGGATTTTAGGTTTGTCGCCGCCCTGGACCCAGCGGTCGATGTGCGGGGTTTGGCTTGCGGCGCGTTTGCGGGGCCAGTACCCATGAGATCCTCTCTTAGGGTGGTGGATATTTGCCATAGTCTATCCTCTGCCGTGTATGCTGGAAGACTGAAGTTCCCTTCGGTTTCCGTGGTTGTGGTGTCGTAACCGTGACATGTCCGCCGCGGCCCAAGAAGATGGCGAGGCCGCTGTTTACCGGGATTCTCAGGGGAATTGCCCGGATGCGTGTCTGGTTAGGACCAGGATACATGGCATAAAAGAATTAGTATTTAAATCTTATGAGGGGTTCGGCAGTTTCGAGGGTCCCTTGCGAGGACCTGGATGGCGACGTGTTTAGTGGTATGGTCAACGGTTCGACCGTGGCATGAGCCTCGCCTCTTTCGTTCATTTGTGATGGGTCTTGGGCGCAGTACTATTATTATTGCAGGAAGTGTGCATCGCTCCCACGTTTTTCAACTGTTTTCGTCTGGTTGCCTGCCAGAATCATAACACATATAACCTTGTAGTCCATACATCCCTGTGAGATAGTGAAGGTGGGATTAGCATTATGGCACCTGTGACTCAATTTGGAGAAAACGCTGGAAAGGTATGGGACGCACTGAACTGCAAGGGCCCCCTCTCGGAGACGAAACTGTTGACTACGACGCTTTTAGATGAGCGTGAGCTGCAGGCCGCGATTGGCTGGCTTGCCCGTGAGAACAAGATCTGCAAGAACGGCACCGTCTACAAGCTTGGTGATACGAACTTGACCCCGAAGATTGGGATGGATGCCGGCAAGGTCTGGATGGTTCTGTCGCAGAAGGGCGAGACGGACATACAGACGCTGGCGCGCGTGGCCAGACTGGATGTCAGCGAGGCGTTCAGCGCGCTCGGATGGCTTGCCCGTGAGGAGAAGATTCAGACCAAGGTCGATGAGAAACAGAGTCGGCCCCAAGTGAAGGTCTGGCTGAAGTAATCCAACCTTGTGTTCCTTCCTTTTTTCATCTTTCTTTTCTCGTCTTTTTTCTGTTTTTTTTGCTGTGATGTTGGCTTTTTTCCCCTGGCTTCTACCGTTGAACAGGGGGATTCAGATGGGAAAACGGGTCTTTTTATGGCGTCTTACCAATAAAATACCAATTTTGGCATAATGCCAATAATTACCAATACTTTTATATACCCAGGAGCCTTCAGTAAAACTATGAGGTAAGCCAGGTTGCTTACCACCTGCCTGAAAAGGAGACAGATCCATGACACATGAAAGGATAGGACCAACCAATAAGCAAGGAAAAAGACCTCTAATCGCTATCGCCGCGCTCGCCGTCATTACCACCCTGGTCGTTGTAGGGTTCAGCGGTTGCACTAGCCAGCAGCAAACAAGCACCATCAAAGTCTCAGGTGCGTACTCACTGTACCCAATGATGGTCGTCTGGGCACAACAATACCAGAAGAACCACACCAACGTCCGCATTGACGTAACCTCCGGTGGAGCAGGCAAAGGTATGTCCGATGCCCTCGCAGGAACCGTCAACCTCGGCATGGTATCCCGAGACGTGACCGCTTCTGAAGCCAGCCAAGGCATCGTCGCAGTCGCCGTCGTCAAGGACGCGGTGCTCTGCACGATTAACACCGCGAACCCTGTCCTCGCCAACATCACCCGCACGGGTCTTACCCAACAGCAGCTCAAGGACGTGTTCATCACCAGGAACATCACGACCTGGGGGCAGCTCGTCGGGGACGCTTCCAACACCGACATTATTAAGGTCTATTCTCGCTCCGACGTGTGCGGAGCCGCACAAACCTGGGCGATATACCTCGGCAACTACACGCAAGATGACTTCCCCACTGTCGAAGGCGTCACCAAGGTGAAAGGCGACGATACCATGTCCGCCTCAGTCTCCGGAGACCCCTTAGCCATCGGCTACAGCAACGTCAACTACATTTACTCCAACAGCACCATGCAACCCAAAACCGGGTTAATTCCCGTTCCCCTTGACACCAACGGCAATGGCATCATCGATAGCGCTGAGAACTTCTACGCAACCCGCTCCGACGTCGTGAACGCAGAGATCAGCGGTGCCCTTCCCGCACCACCCGCACGGCTCGTGTACCTTGTGACGATGCACAATTTCACCGGCGCCACGAAAGACTTCGTCCACTGGATTCTCACCGATGGACAGAAAATCACCAACGCTAATGGCTACGCCCCAGTCCCCACTGACCTCATCCCGGCACAACTGAAGATCATAGGAGTGTAAACCCAAGCCAACCCCCCCTGAAGAGACCATTCTCATGCATATCAACAAGGCATCAGCTGTCGTGAAAAAGAAATCCTTCCTGTCTGCCTTGTTGATTCTCATTCTTTCCATACTCTCCCTCTTCGTTCTTAAGGATATAGCCCTCGCCCTCATTCTTCTCTTCGTCGCCGTGGCCCTCATCGCCGTCAACTTCCTCATCATCAGCAGACGGCTCTTCGACGTCCTCGGCACCCGCTTCATGCTGATCGTCGTCCTCTTCGTCCTCGCCTTGTTCTTCCTGCTCATCATCGTCCTGCTCAACGGCTCAGGCATCCTGCTCGAACATCAATCCATCGGCGACCTGCTCTTCTCCTCCGCCTGGAAACCCTTCTCCAACCACTTCGGCCTCTTCGCCGTCATCATCGACACCCTCATCGTCACCGCCATCTCCATGGTCATCGCAGTCCCAATCTCCCTGCTCACCGCCGTGTACATCACAGAGTACGCACCTACGCGCTTGCGCAACATGATCCGCCCGTTCATCGATGTTCTCGCCGGTGTGCCCTCCGTCGTCTTCGGACTCTGCGCCCTCCTCGTCTTCATCCCCGTCGTCCGGGACTACATCGCCCCCTTCTTTGGCGTCGTCACCAGCTCCGGCTTCTGCCTCTTCACCGCTTCCCTCATCCTGTCCATCATGGTCTTCCCCATCATCATCTCACTCTGTGTCGAATCCTTCAGCTCCATCCCCCTCGCCCTGAAAGAAGCCTCCCTCTCCGTAGGAGCAACCAAATGGGAGACCGTCAAGAAAGTCATCTTCCGCGCCTCCGGCCCCGGCGTCCTCTCCGCCATCTTCCTGGGCTTCGGCAGAGCCTTCGGCGAAACCATCGCGGTCAGCATGGTCATCGGCAACCAAGAACTCATCCCCCGCACCCTCTTCGGCTCCGGCCAGACCCTCGCCTCCCTCATCGCCAACAACTACACCGAAGTCGCCTCCATCCCCCTCCTCGCATCCGCCCTCATCTTCGTCGCCCTCATCCTCTTCGTCGTCGTGCTCATCTTCAATATCTGCGGATTCCTCGTCCTGCGACGTGCAAGCAAGAGGTGGAAGTATTGAATAGACGAATCGCAGAAGAAAAAATCTTCCTGGGGCTCATGCTCGCCTCCCTCGCCATCGTCATCGGCAGCCTCATCCTCATCGTGAGCGTCATCGTCCTAAACGGCGCATCGTCACTCTCCCTGGAGATGCTGACGCAGACCTCCGAGGGGAGCTTCTACCTCGGCAGCGGCGGCGGGTTCCTCAACGCCATCGTCGGATCCCTTCTCCTCGCGTTACCTGCCACAGCCTTCGCCTTCATCATCAGCGTCTGCATCGCCATGTACCTTCAGAAGGAGTTCATCCCCTCAAGATTCTCAAGCTTCATCCGCATCTGCCTGGACATCATGTGGGGCATCCCCTCCATCGTCTACGGCGTCTTCGCCCTCACCATCATGATCGCCCTCGGCCTCCACGGCGGCTCCGTCCTCTTCGGCATCTTCGCCTTGACGCTCCTGGAAATCCCGATCATCACCCGCAGCGTCGACGAATCCATTAAAGTCGTCCCCCACGGACTCAAAGAAAGCGCATACTCCCTGGGATCCACCCGCTTCGAAACCTCGCTGCACGTCGTCCGCCGCCAGGCCATGCCCGGCATCGTCGCCGGCATCCTCCTCGGCTTCGGCAGAGGCATCGGCGACGCCGCCTCCATCCTGTTGACCGTCGGCGACTCCAACTACTTCCCCACCTCCGTCCTCGACCAGACCGCAGCACTCCCCACCATCATCCTGAATCTCGCGGGGATGCCGGAAAAAACCGTGCAGAACAAGGCCTACGCCGTCGCCTTCGTCCTCCTCCTCATCGTCCTATCCATCAGCATCCTCACCAGGTATTTCACCAAAAAATCCTCCAAATACATCATCAAATAAACCCAAAGAAAAGGTAGGGAAAATGAGCAAATCAGCCATCCAGATTGAGACCCGGGGACTCAACGTTAGTTTCCACAACAGCCCCGTCCTGAAGGACATTAACATTGAGATTCCCGCTAAGCAGCTTACTGCCATCATCGGACCATCCGGCTGCGGAAAAACAACGTTACTGAAATCCTTCAACCGACTCCTCGAAATCCAGGAAGACGTAAAAATTTCCGGAGAAATCATCGTCGACGGCAAAGACATCATGACCTCCGGCCTCAACGTCCCAGACATCCGGAAAAAAATGGGGCTGATCTCCCAGAAACCGTACCCCCTGCCAATGTCAATCTTCGAGAACGTCGCGTACGGCCTGCGCATCCACCATGGGAAAAACCCAAAGAAAGTCGAAGAAGGCGTCCATCACTGCCTCCAGGAAGTCGGCCTCTGGAACGAAGTCAAAGACCGGCTTCACGACCCCGCCTCACGCCTCTCCGTCGGCCAGCAGCAGCGCCTCTGCCTCGCCCGAGCCATCGCCGTCAAACCCGAGGTCATCCTCTGCGACGAACCCACCTCCGCCCTCGACCCGATTGCCGCCCAGCAAATCGAACGCCTCCTCCTGAAACTCAAGAAAGACTTCACCGTCATCCTCGTCACCCACACCCTACGGCAGGCGAAACGCGTCGCCGATTACGTCATCTTCCTCTACTTCGGGATGGTCGTGGAACACGGCCTCGCTGATCAAGTCTTCAACGACCCCAAAAGCCCGGAGATGAAAGCCTACCTGAGCGGGGAAATCAGTTAACCATGAAACAAGGAGGTATACATACCATGAAGGTCGATTTGAACGCCGTCAAATGCATCAAGGACACCTCGATTACCATCCGCGGATCACGCCGCCGCATCACCGTCCCAGCTGAGGTCGTCGAACTCCTCAGACTCAAGAACGGCAACAAACTCCGCTGGGTCGTCCTCGCCGACGGCTCCATCACCTTATTCAAAGTCAAAGTAAAAGAAGACAAACGACGCTAACATCGTTTTTTATACGGTCTCAGCGCCAAAGGCCTGTTTTGGGGTGATCCCCGCCGAGAACCCGGAGGCCAACCCGATTTTCACCAGGTCGCCGGCGATGAACGGCACTGCGCCCATCATTAGTAGACCCACGAGGTCCACAGCCACTCCGTTCGCCAGGCTCCAGGCATAAAGATAGCAGAGCCCGCAGCCGTAGATGATCGCGAAGTTCGCCAGTATCATCCAGCCGAACAACGTCGTGAACCTGCGGTTCTTCACCTGCGAGTCGACAAGGTATCCAAGGATGAACGCGGCGAGCACGAAACCAATAAGGTAGCCGCCGGTCGCGCCCATGACGTACCCCAGGCCGCTGTTGAATCCCGCGAACCAGGGTAGTCCGAGAATCCCAATAGAAAGATAGATGCTCTGGCTGATGCCGCCCCACCATTTTCCCAGGACCACTGCGCTAATCAGCACCGCGCAGGTCTGCGCAGTGAGCGGCACTGGGGACCAGGGGAGGTAGAACCGCATCTGGGCGGACAGCCCAGTGATTCCCGCGAAAACGACCGCTAGTAGCAGCTTGTGGGCGAACCCAAGCTCAAACCGCCATTTGAAGAAATGTAGACGCGCTGTCATATACTTGTTCATCGTCGTCGTCAGTTCCATGCAAAGTCACCTCTAGGCGTCAACAGGATAACAATTCCCCCTACAAGAAGTTTCTCCTCACCATGAAGAGAAAATGAAAAGAGGATGAGACCGTCACCATTGAGCGTGATGCGTCAGCAGCCAGAAGAGGACCGGGAACCGTTCCTTCAGCAGTCCGCGAAGCGACCAAGAGTACCCTAGTCCAAGTGGCATCTTCACGGGGAGCGGGTCGGACCAGGGGCTCTCCAGCCCATAGGTGTCCTTGGCCTTCACGCGTACATCGTACGAGCCTTTTTTCGCCCACTCATGGGTCCCAGATGCAACCGTACCGGAGACATACGGCCCGAGCCATTCGCTCAGCGTCCCGTCGCCCCAGTCCCACTGGTACATGAGGCTGTCGTTGTCCGGATCCTTCGTCACGGTCGTAAAGGAGTACATCTGCTTGGGTTTCCCGGTGGCGTTGCCCTCCGGCGTCTGGGGTTTTAAGGGGGCATGGTTCGGCTGACCAATCACGGTGAATGTGTACGCGTCGTCCGCGCCGATGTACGGATGATTCGCAGACCGCCCGGACTCGTCCTCCGCATGGATGTAGTAGGAGACGACGCTGCCGCCCGGCTGAGACGGGATCGTCGCCGTATAATTCTCATTCCCCATGGATGTCATCTGGAGGGTGCTCCAGGCTCCGCCGTTCACCCGGTATATGAGGCTAGGGGACCCAGGAGTGAGGCTTTGGCCGCTGTAGGCATGGACGTACGCGGTGACTGGGAAGCCGCTGGGGTTTGCGGTCTGGTTCAGGAGAGGAATATGATGGATATAGAGCATGTAGCGGTCCGTGATGCCCATGACACGGCAGTGCAGGGCGTCAGTGGACTGCCAGCTGCCGGTGAACCCGAGGACTTCATAGCCTGGCATCGCATCACGATACGCTTGCAGGGCGGCCGCGTCGTACTGATCGCCCATGATAGGCACGAGGACCTTGTTGTCGAGGATGAGGGAGTTGGTGTACGGCTCATTTAATGGTGTGTACACCCGGACGACGTGATATGGGGTGCCGTAGCAGCTTGTCTGGTTTTTAAAGTACGAGGCCGCAGCCTCGATCTCGTCGTACTGCTGGTGGCTCGTGGGCACGGAGCGGATGAGAATGGTATCTGGGGAGAGGTACTTGCCCCAGCAGTCGATGTGCTCGATGTAATCGCCATTGACATCCGGGACGACATAGTAGGTGTTGATGCCGAGGTAGTCGTGGACGGTCTGGTTGATCTGCGCGTGGGTCATGCCCGGGTTTTCTTCCCAGACGAGGGTGGTCGAGATCGCCCTACCCTCGCCGTCGGTCATGTAGTCGCCACCGGAATGAGTCAGGGACATAAAGTAGTAGGGAATGCTTTGGTTCGCGGCGTACGCACCAGGGATTACGTCATCATTCGGCCGTGGGCGGTTGTAGGTGAAGTCGACGATGCCTTGTTCGTTGTTGCCGGTGAAGATGAACCAGGGGCCATAGTCGCGGGTCCACCAGGAGTTTGTGGGGGCGATGAGGAAGGTGCAATGGCTGGTGTCGATTCCGTGGCTGGTGTAAAGGCTCAGGACTGTGTTTTTCTCCGAGGTGCTCGCAACGATGGTGCAGACCGTGACGTTCTCTGCCATTTCTGCGATGACCTCGTAGGAAATACCGAAGGGGGGGCTGGAACCGCTATATTCTATGAGGGCGCCGGTCATCTGGTCGAACTCCGCGGGCTGCCGGACGGGCGCGGGTGGTACAGTCAAGGGCGAGGCCATGGGCGCGGGGCTTTGGCCTAGCGCGGAGGCAGCCGTGATGGTCACAAATAGCAAGACAACTGTGAACGCGGTGAACTTGGTGGTCTTCATATGGATTTCCCCTACCTTTCTTTTATAGTCTCCTGCTTTATAATAGTTGTGCGCCGGGTGCGTCGGAACCTCCTGTGCGTTCGTCTCTGAGGTTACCTTTTTTACGGAAATCTCTATAAGGAACCGAGGGTTACCAGCGGATAATGGTTCAGATTCCCCGAGGAACCCGTGATTTCGTCCCTGAGGAAATGCAGAAGCGTCGGTATCTGCAGCAGCGGATGGAGGCGACCTTCCGCGGGTATGGGTACGGGGAGATTCAGACGCCGACGTTCGAGACGCTGGAGTTGTTCACCGCGAAGTCCGGCGCGTCGATCATCGACGAGTTGTACAATTTCAAGGATAAGGGCGGCCGGGAGCTGGCGCTGCGGCCGGAGCTGACCGCGCCGGTCATCCGCTGCTACATCGAACGGCTGCAGATGGCGCCCAAACCGCTCAAGTTGTTTTATTTCGGGAACTGCTTTCGCTACGACCGTCCGCAGAAGGGCCGGTACCGGGAGTTCTGGCAGGCGGGCTGCGAGCTGATCGGCACCGACACCCCGGAGGCGCACGCGGAGCTCGTCGCACTCGCGTACACGATCCTCAAGAACATCGGGCTTCAGAATATCGTCCTGAACATCGGGAACCTTCATGTGATCAGCGCGATGTTCGAAAAACTGCGGATCACGGATGCGGTTAAAAAAGATTTACTGACGTTCATCGACAAGTCCCAGTACGAGGACCTGAACTCCGCACTAAGATCGAATGACATCAGCCAGCAAGACACCGAGGCGTTCCTTGAGATCCTGCAGACGCCGGACCTCGATAAAATCATGAATTACGTTCATGGCCACGAGCGGGCGCACACCGAGCTTACGAGGCTGCGTGGCGTCATGGACTTGTTGAAAACCTCGTTCGGCATCCCTGATCCTCGTGTGAAGATCGGCATCGTTCGCGGATTGGATTATTATAAGGGTCTGGTCTTCGAGATCGAGGCGCCGGTGCTCGGCGCGGAGAAGCAGCTGTGCGGCGGCGGGGATTACGAACTCGTCAGCCTCTTCGGCGGCACCCAGGTCCCGCAGGCCGGGTTCGCGATCGGCTTCGACCGCGCGCTGCTTGCGCTGGAAACCGAGCAGTTCACCTTCCCGCAGCCTTCATTGGATGTCTTCATCGTCCCCGTTACGGAAACGACGATTCCTATGGCGCTTTCTGTTGCCTCGCAGCTGCGGGCCCAGGGGCTGACCGTGGACCTGGATCTCCTGCGCCGTGGGATCGGCAAGTCCCTGAAATACGCGGCGGCGCAGCATGCGCGTTTCGCTGTGATCATCGGCCCGAAGGAACAAGAGGAAGGCAAGGTCACCCTGCGGAACATGATAGACGGGTCGCAGTCCTCCTGCGCGGTCGCGGACCTGACAGCGGCCGTTTTCACTTGAGGATTATGAAACAGCCGACCTATGTTCTTGATACCTCAGCGCTCTTGTCTGGCAAACCCATCAGCATTAGCGGCAGCCTCTTGGTGACGACACCGAAGGTCGCAGCGGAGCTGCGCCCGGGAGGTCGGGACTACAGGGCCTTCCAGCTGCTTCGGGAGAAAGGGCTGTGTATTTTCGAACCGACCGCGGCTTCTTTAGCCCGGTGTCGTGATGCCGCGACGCGGTCCGGGGATATCGGCAGGCTGTCGCCAACCGACCTTGAGGTCCTCGCGGTCGCCTTGGACATCAACGAGAACCCGGAGCAGGAGGCCGTGGTGCTCAGCGATGACTACTCTATTCAGAATCTCGCAGATATGCTGCATGTGAAGTACCTGGGGGTGTCTCAGGATGGGATCACCCGGCAGATCACGTGGGTGGTCAGCTGCCCGGGGTGCGGCCGGCGGTTCGCGGAGAAAACCTCGGTGTGCCCGGTATGTGGGACGACGACGCGGGTGACCGCGCAGAGGAAGGCGCGTCTGCATGGCCGGACAGGCACGGAACAGGGCCGGAAGGACAACAAAGTTTAAATTCAGCTTTCGTTGTCCAGGGTGCAATCAACCCGGAGGAGGTACACGAATCCACGCTGGTTCCCTTCCGTCAGAGGATCACTCGGTTACGTGGTAGAGCATGAGTATAACGGAGTCATGGAAACGGTTCTGGCATACGGAGCGCTCGTCGATTGCGTTGATTCGGGATGTGCTCGTCGCGCTATTAGCCGTCCTGATTATTTTGACAGCACTATGGGCGTACACGGGACAGTGGTTCGCCGCACCTATGGTTGCTATCGAATCCGGCAGTATGGAGCATTCGAACCCGCCGTTCGGGCGTCTGGGGACGATTGACGCAGGGGATATGGTGCTCGTGCAGAAGGTCTCCAAGGTCTCCGACATCATCCCACATGGAGGCCCGGTCCGCGGCGCGGAAGCGCAGCACGGCTGGCAGACGTACGGGAACTACGGGGACGTGGTCATCTACAAGCCCATGGGCCGCAATGACGTCAGTCAGATCATTCATCGGGCGATGTGCTGGGTGAACGTCTCCAAGCATAACGGGCAGTACGTGTACACGATCCCGGATTTCGGGATTTATAACGAGACGGATCTTTCAATCCCTGAGCTGGGTCTTGATGGCCGCGACCCGGGCTGGACGCACTCTGGGCTCATAACGAAAGGGGATCACAACGAGATCTGCGACCAAATCTCAAATATCTGTCCGCAGCCGGTGGAGCTGAGCTGGATTTCCGGGAAGGCCCGCGGGGAGATCCCTTGGATTGGGACGATTAATCTGTTCTTCGAAGACGTCTTGCATGGGAAAGACACGGTAGGAAACGTCCATGAGGACAGCCTGGTCTGCCTGGGGGTTGTGCTGGCTATCCTGATTTCGATTCCGATCATCCTGGATGTGCACGATTACCTGCGCAAGAAGAAAAACGCCCAGGGCCCATAAAGAACATATTTTTCTTTTATTTTTTCCGCTGTTTTCCGAGGGTGTACCAGTCTGGGAGATTCTCGTACTCTGCGGGGTCGGGGATGCCGGCATCCTGGAAGCCTTTCAGGCGCAGCAGGCAGGAGTCGCACCGGCCGCAGGCCTTCGTTCCGCCGCGGTAGCAGGACCATGTTTTCTCAAACGGCACGCTGAGACGGACGCCGAGGCGGATGATGTCCGACTTTGAAAGTCGAAGCAGCGGGGTGACGATAGGGATCGGGTGGCCGTCGACCGCCTGCTTGGTCGCGACGGCGGCGAGGCGCTGGAACGCGTCGATGAACTCGGGTCGGCAGTCCGGGTACCCGGAGTAGTCCACGGCGTTGACGCCGATGTAGAGGGCATCCGCGCCTTTCACCTCCCCGTAGGCGAGGCCGAAAGAAAGGAAGATCGTGTTGCGCGCGGGCACGTACGTCCGAGGGATCTCGCCCCCTATCTTTTCCAGAGTGTGGTCCGTGACATCCTCCCTTGTACCTATAAGGGATGAACCGCCAATCTGGTCGAATGGGACTGTGAGTATCTTGTGGTCTTTGGCACCGACTGCAGTAGCGATGGCGGCGGCGCTCTTTAGTTCTCTATCGTGGCGTTGCCCGTAAGAAAACGAGAGAGCATAGACCTCGTAGCCGTCATGTTTCGCTGCGAAGGCGCAGACCGCGGAGTCGAGGCCTCCGGAGAGGAGGCAGACGGCGTTCTTCATAGGCGTTAGCGGTTCCACATCGGGGACATCTGCCGCAGGCGATTCACGATGCCGGGGAGTTCATCCGCGACGTAGTCAATATCATCCCGCGTCGTCGTCCGGCCCAGGGAGAACCGCAGGGACCCGTGGGCTTCGACGGGGGTGAGACCGATGGCGAGCAGGACATGGGACGCTTGGAGTTTCTGTGAGGAGCAGGCAGATCCCGTGGACGCGGCAATGCCTTTGTCGTCTAAGCCAAGAAGCAAGGATTCACCTTCGATGCCGGTGAAGCGGAAGTGGGCGTTATTGCAGAGCCGTTTGGTCGGATGCCCGTTGAGGCGGGATTCTTCGATGGTCAGAACGCGCTGAATGAGGTGGTCGCGGTTGGCTTGGATGCGCTCCGGGTCCGTGGGCATGCGTTTGGCGGCAAGCTCTGCGGCTTTGCCGAGTCCGACGATGCCGGGGACGTTGAGGGTACTGCTGCGCAGGCCTTTCTCGTGGCCGCCGCCGTGCATAAGCGGCTGGAGCTGGACGCCGTTGCGGACGTAGAGGGCGCCGACGCCTTTGGGGCCGTAGAACTTGTGGGCGGAGAGGCTGAGGAGGTCGATGTGCTGTTTCTTGACGTCGATGGGGAGTTTGCCGACGCCTTGGACCGCGTCGGTGTGGAAGAGGATGTTGTGATCGTGGGCGATCTTCCCGATCTCCTGGATGGGTTCAACGGTGCCGATCTCATTGTTCGCGGTCATGATGCTGATGAGGAAGGTGTCCTTGGTGATGGTGTGTTCGAGGGTGTCGAGGTCGATGAGGCCGTACTTGTCGACGGGGAGGTAGGCGACCTTGTAGCCGTCGTCTTCGAGGCTGCGGCAGGGTTCGAGGACCGCGGGATGCTCGATTACACTGGTGATAATGTGGGGTCCTTTGGTCTTGCGTTTGTCTTTGTGCATGTAGGCTGTACCTTTAATGGTGAGGTTGTTGGCTTCGGTGCCGCCTGCGGTGAAGACGATCTCGTCGTGTTTAGAGCCGAGGAGCTGGGCGACGAAGTCGCGGTTGGCTTCGACGGCTTCGCGTGATGCGCGGCCGTAGTGGTGGATGGATGAGGGGTTGCCGATGTACAGAGTGAACGACTGCATTATGGCTTTCTGGACATCTGGGTCGACGGGGCTGGTCGAGGCGTAATCGAGGAAGACTTCTCTCATGGTGTTTTCCTCCCGAGGTCCATCATGCGCTGCAAGGGGATTTTAGCCTTGTGCATGATAGGGTCTGGTACGTGAACTTCCGGCTCCAGAGTCTCCATGCTGTTTAAGAGTTTTTCTATCGTGATTTTCTTCATGTTGGGGCAATAGGCTTTGCTGAGTTCATAGAAGCATTTGCCAGGGTTCTCCTTCTGGAGGCGGTAGCAGAGGCCTTGTTCGGTGCCGATGATGAACTCGGTTGCTTGGGAGGTTTTGGCGTGGCTGACCATACCATTGGTGGAGAACGCGTGGTCCGCTAAGGCAATCACTTCAGGGCGGCATTCCGGATGCACGAGGACTTCGGCCTTCGGATGCGCGGCTTTTAACTTTGTGATGTCTTCGGGGAGGATGTCCTGATGGGTGTGGCAGTACCCAGGCCAAAGGATCAAGGTCTTCTCCGGGACCTGCTGCTGGATGTAGTGGCCGAGGTTCTTGTCTGGGATGAAGATGATCTCCTGCTCTTTGATGCTGCGTGCCATCTCGACGCCATTGGCGGAGGTGCAGCAGAGGTCGGCGAGGGCTTTAACCTCGGCGTTGGTGTTGATGTACGCCAGGACCGCGGCCTTCGGATGCTTGTTCTTGAGTGTACGTAAGTCCGTGGGACTTACCATATTGGCCATGGGGCAGGTCGCGGTGGGGTCCGGGAGGACCACGGTCTTGTCCGGGTTGAGGATCTTGGCTGCCTCGGCCATGAAGGAGACTCCGCAGAACACGATGACGTCCGCATTGGACTTCGTGGCTTTGATGGCGAGGTCGAGGGAGTCGCCGACGAAGTCGGCCGCGTCCTGGATCTCGGGTCGTTGGTAGTTATGGGCGAGGATGAGGATGTTGTGTTTCTTTTTGAGGGTCGCGAGGCGTGTCTGTATGGTGATGTCCATTGAGAATCCCCAGAAACGAGATTTTGACCTGAATCAGTCATTGACTCATAAAGATTACCTTGTCGTCTTCAGAACATCTCGTTCTGGTTTTTACGGTGAATAGCTGCCGAAGGATTCTGCGGAGCCGAGCATGAAGAAGGCGCATCCGTCGGGGCCGTGCGGGTAGTAGTAGGTCATGATGGAGAGCGTCCCGGTGAAATTCTCGATGATGAGTTCGTAGGGGAGATCGTTTTGGTCGAAGAGGGCGCGTGTGGCTTTGTCCTTGATGGCAAGGCGGTATTGGCCGTATTGCATGCCTCCTTGGTTCGTGATGACGAGGTTGGTTTTATAGTAGAATCCGGCGACGGTGTCTGAATACTGCGCGGAGCTTTCGTGCAGGCGACCGTGCCACGTTATGTTGAAGGGGCTGATGCCGCAGATGTCGCCGCACCCGAACACACGGTAAGGGCTGCGATGTCGGCTGTTCTCCATTGTGTTGGTGTGCTGGCTTGAGATCGATGGGAGGGCTGCGGTGATGAGGAAGGCCACGGCGACCAGGGACAATATCGAGAGCCGGTAGGGGTTGCGTTTCGTCGAAGTCACCTTGTGGGAAATATTTCCCACAATAGAATGGAGGCGCCCTTTAAAAAACTATCGCCACTAGAATAACACCAGCCCGCCCCCTAAGGTAATCTATTTATCCAGCCTTCCGAATACAGACGACTAAGGAGATTAGAGAGAGATGGATGTTGTATCGTTTATCCTCGGACTCGTTGTCGGCGTCGTCGTGGTCGGCTTCGCCATCGAACTCGGACTGAGACGTATCACCCGCGGGGCCCCGGCGACCCAGCCGACCCACAAATGGACGCTTGCGGAAATCAAGAACCCACGCATCATCGCAGAAACCATGGGGATCATCGACCTGCCACCAAACGCGAAAATCGTCGTTAACGAGTACCCTAACAAAGCCATGTTCAAAGGAATGGCAGTCAAGCACCACAGCGGCATCAAAGGTAACTTCATCATCGGCGACGACCGCGCCCTCATCCTCTCCGGCCCCATCGAGGAAGCTGAACTGGGCTTGTGGACCGTGGAGAAGGACACGATGCAGAAGCTGAACCGCTACTTCGAAGACAGCTGGGCGAAAGGAACCTCGCTCTTCGACGACGAGACCACCCAATGAGCATTCTCATCAAAGACGCCACCATCCTCACCCAGGATGCCACACGCCGACGACTCCACGGCGACGTGTACATCGAAGACCAGAAGATCACTCAGGTTTCTGAGAAGCCCGTCACCGTTGAAGCGGACTACAAGATCGACGGTCGCAAGAAACTCCTACTCCCTGGACTCATTAATCTTCATACGCACCTGCCGATGACGCTGCTGCGCGGCTACGGCGACGACATGCAGCTGCAGGAATGGTTGCAGCAGCGGATCTGGCCGGTCGAAGCCCGCCTCACACCCGAGACCATCGCCAGCGGTACCGCACTCGGCGCCCTGGAGATGATCACCTCCGGTACGACCACGTTTCTGGACATGTACTTCTTTGAAGAGACCATCGCAGAGGTCATCAAGAAATCCGGTTTACGAGGGTTCCTGGGCTTCGGCATCGTCGATTTCGGCACCGCGCAGTACAAAAGCGATGAGATGCTGCCCGCCTGCGAGCGGTTCGTTAAAACCTGGCATCGCGACCCGATGATCCATCCCGTCGTCGCTCCCCACAGCGCATACGCCTGTGGTCCGGAGTCGCTGCGCCGCTGCCAGGAGATTGCCACTAAATACGATGTCCTTGTGCATACTCATTGTTCGGAGACGCGCGATGAAGTCTACGACATGGAGAAGAAGTACGGCAAGCGGCCGGTCGAGCAGTTCCACAGCCTTGGGCTCCTCACACCACGGATGAGCCTGGCGCACTGCGGATGGATCACCAAGACAGAGATTGCGACGATGAAGGAGACCGGCGTTGCGGTCGCGCACTGCCCGGTGAGTAATTATAAGATTGGTACCGGAGGCTACGCACCGATCCCGGAGATGCTCGCAGCAGGCATCCGCATAGGGCTGGGGACCGACGGGGCAGCCAGCAACAACATCCTGGATATGTTCGACACCATGAAGTTCGCGGCACTAGGGCAGAAGCAGCACCGCTGGGACCCGCGTGTTTTTCCGGCCCAGACGGTCTTTGATTTCGCCACCATCGGCGGCGCCGCATGCCTCGGGATACAGAATCAGGTAGGGTCGCTAGAAGTCGGGAAGCAGGCGGACCTAATCTTCATCGACCTGGACCAGCCGCATCTCACACCCGTCCATGACCCGGTGTCGCATCTCGCGTACGCGGTCCGCGGCGGAGACGTATGTACTACTATCGTCAATGGCGTGCCCCTGATGCTCGACCGCAAGTTCCTGACGCTGGATCCGCACGAGACCATGGAGAAAGCCGCGCAGTCCGCCACCCGGTTAACTAGTTAAACCCGATGGAATATGCGTCTGGCAGCATGCTGAACCTGATCGGCGTCATCATCGCCTTTATCATCATCCTTGTTCTCATCAGGAAGAAAATCAACTTCGCACTCTCCCTGGTCATCGGCGCGCTCATCATCGGGCTCTTCTCCCTGCAAGTCATCACGCTCGTGGATATCCCTAAGGCGTTCATCGAAGCCAGCATCTACTCCTTCCAGACGAACCAGATCGTGACCGACACCCTAGAACTCGCAATCCTCATGACGCTCATCCTGATGCTCGCGAAATGCATGCAGGAGACCAAAGCCATCACCCGATTGATCGATAGCCTGCGGACGTTCTTCTCCAAGGGCGGCACCATCGCCGTCATCCCCGCAGTCTACGGCCTGATGCCCATCCCCGGCGGCGCGCTCTTCTCCGCCCCACTCATCGACCAAGAAGGAAGCACCTATGGTCTGTCGCAGGACCAGAAGAACTTCCTCAACGTCTGGTTCCGCCACCTCTGGTTCCCCATCTTCCCCCTCTCCCAGGTCATGATCCTCATCGTCAGCGTGCAGTTCGCGAACATCCCCGTCGAACAGCTGATCCTCGCGGACATCCCCGTGTTCATCGCATACGTGCTCATCGGCTACCTCTACATGCGACGGTTCATGAAACCAGCCCCGCTGCCAGCGGTGAAGACACAGAAGGAGTACTCGGGATTGAAGTTCCTGGCGCCACCCATCATCCCCCTCGCCTTCTACCTCCTCAAGTACCTCGGACTCTCTGAGACCCGCTGCTTCATCATCGGCGTCGCTGCCGGCATCATCCTGCTGTTCGTCCTCCTCAAGATGGACCTTAAAAATTCGCTGCACGTCCTCCGAAAATCCCTCTCATGGAACCTCGCGTTGGCGATCTTCGCGATCATGATCTTCCGACAGATGATCCAGGTCTCCGGCGTCGACACCCTCATCGCCTCCGGCATGCAGACCCTCGCGTTCCCAGCGCTCGCCATCATCATCCTCATCCCCGTGATCCTCGGCGTCCTCATCGGCAGCGACTTCGGCAGCCTCGCCCTCTCCTTCGCCCTCGTCCAGCCGTTCTTCGCGTTCGCAGGCGTCACGGCCCTGGGCTGCGCCAGCCTCGTCTTCCTCGCCGTCCTCATCGGCTACCTCATCAGCCCCATCCACCTCTGCAACGTGCTGTCCAGCGACTACCTCAAGACCGACGTCACCCACATGTACCGGATGTACATCCCCGCCAGCATCGCAGTCCTCCTCATCCACCTCACCGTCATCCTCCTCCTGTTCCATACATAAGAAAACACCCTAGGCTGTTCACACAGGTGTACCGTCCTCGACAAACCTTTTAAAAACACCCACGCACTTTGATGCTCATATGCCAGAGACCCTCCAGACCGCCATGGCCAACCCCGCCTTCTACGGGTCAGGCGTCACCCACGTCCGAATCATCCAGACTCACATCTCCACAGTCGCCCTCACCGGCCAGTACGCGTACAAGGTCAAAAAACCCGTGGACTTCGGCTTCCTCGACTTCTCCACCCTCGAAAAACGCAAGAAGTACTGCGACGAGGAACTCCGGCTCAACCGCCGCCTCTGCCCCGATATCTACCTCGACGTCCTCCCCATCACCCAGGATGCAGGCGTGTACCGCCTCAACGGTAAAGGAACCATCGTCGACTACGCGGTCAAAATGAAGGAATTCCCCCAGGACCGCATCATGACCACCATGCTCAAAGACGGAAAGGTCACTGTCGAGCTCATCGACCAGCTCTGCGACCGCCTCGTCCAGTTCTACAACGCAGACACATCCACCGACGAGATCCGACAGCAAGGCCGCCTCGACGCGGTCAAGCAGAACATCGACGAGAACTTCGACCAGACCGCGTCCCTCGTCGGCGTCACCATCCCCGCTGATACCTACGAGTTCATCCGCACCGCCTGCGCCCGTTTCTTCACCGGCAACCCCGCTGTCTTCGCACAGCGGATCCTGGAAGGCCGCATCCACGACTGCCACGGAGACCTCCACAGCGGCAACATCGTCGTCACCGACGGCCTCTGCGTCTTCGACTGCATCGAGTTCAACACCCGATTCCGCTACTGTGACGTCGCAAGCGACATCGGCTTCCTCGCCATGGACCTCGACTTCCACAATGCTCCGTACCTCGCCAGCCACCTCATCCGCAAATACGTTGAGCTCAGCGGCGACCACAACGTCTACGCCGTCCTCAACTTCTACAAATCCTATCGCGCCTACGTCCGCGGCAAAGTCCTCGGCTTCCGACTCGACGACCCCCACCTCAAAAAAGAGGAAAAACACTCCATCATCACGACCGCACAACAGTACTACGAGCTCTCTCGCTACTACGCCTCGCTGTTCAGCTTCGACTTCGACTGTACCAGACCCGTCCTCTTCCTCGTCGCCGGACTCACCGGCACCGGGAAGTCCACGGTCGCAGAGAAACTCGCGGTCGACTACGACGCACACGTGCTGAACACGGACGTGGTCCGCAAGGTGACAGCGGGCATCGACCCGTTCGAACGGCACCACGACCAACTGGACACCGGGCTATATTCCCCGAAGAACGTGGAAGCGACCTATCAGACGATGGTGGACATCGGAAGGGCGTTCCTCGGCCGGGGAGATAACGTCATCCTCGACGCCACCTTCCAGAAAGAGGAGTACCGCCGGCTTGCGCTCATGGCCGCAGAGGAAAACCATGCTATCCTTGCGGTCATCCACTGCCAGACCGACGATACGACTGTCAAACAGCGTTTGGAGCAGCGGTTGAAGAAGAAATCCGTCTCGGACGGCCGCTGGGAGATCTACCAATCGCAGAAGAAGACCTTCGAGCCGTTTGACGCGCCCCTCGGCATCCATTTGAAATTCAATACTGGGGATGAGTCTTACGAGTACCGCCTCCGTTCGTACCAGAATCTGGCGGATATGCTGCAGGAGGCAATGTAAGGCCTATGGAACTGGCTGGGTACCGCATCGACCTGCAACGGATTATCGACATCATCAAGGACCGGCACGTAAAATCTGTCGCCGTGCAGATGCCGGAGGGACTGCGAAGACAAGCACAGACTTTGGTGGAGGCGCTGGAGAAGAAGACGGGGGCGACGGTGATGCTGTGCGCGGACCCTTGTTACGGCGCATGCGACCTTGCATCCGACAGGCTCCGTGGCCTCGGCATCGATCTCGTCGTACATATCGGTCACACGGAGATCCCGACCATCAAGAGCACGATTCCGACGGTGTATGTGAACGCGGTGTCGCTGCGTGATCCCACCGCAGCTGTGGCCCAGGCGGTACCCAAGCTGGTCGGCTCGCGGATCGGGGTGGTGACGACGGCGCAGCACCTCGAAGAACTCACCAAGGTGCAGGACGTCCTTCGAAAGCATCACCTTACACCGGTCATCGGGAAAGGAGGCCCGCGCATCGCATCGCACGGTCAGATCCTTGGCTGTGATTTCTCCGCGGGCATCGATATCCAGGATCAAGTGGATAGTTTCTTGTTCGTCGGCAGCGGCATGTTCCATCCAGTAGGGTTGGCGCTGGCGACACACAAACCAGTGATTGCGGCGGATCCATACACTGGTAAAGTCACACGCGAGGAGATAGAAACCGAAAAAGATGCGCTGCTCAGGCAGCGGTACGCAGCAATCGCAATCGCGCAGACCGCGACTCGGTTCGGCATCATCGTTGGGTTGAAGGCGGGTCAGCAGCGGCTTGCAGAAGCACAGCGATTACGCTTGCTGCTTACTGAGAAGGGGAAGGCTTCGGTGCTCCTCCTGCTAGATCAATGCTCGCCAATGGTGCTGCAGGGATTCGCTGAGCTGGAATGTTTCGTGTCAACGGCGTGTCCACGGATTGCAATAGATGACCGCGCTCTCTATTCTAGACCGGTGTTGACGCCGGTGGAGCTTGAGGTGGTACTGGGAGTTCGGTCGTGGGATGAGTACGTCTTCGACCAGATCACGAGCTAACGGGGGATGAAACGGTTTATGTGGGGGGAGTGTGTTTCGTGGCTGTGATGTCGTTTCTGCCATTACGCTGCCCACCCTTGGATGCCTTGCTTGGGGGAGGACTCGAGGTGGGGATTGTGACGAAGGTGTTCGGGGCGTCGGGGACGGGGAAGACGAACTGCTGCCTGCAGGCGGTCCGTGAGACCGCGAGTCTTTCGAAGAAGACGGTGTATGTGGACACGGAGGGGGTGTCTATTGAGCGGCTGCGGCAGATCTGCTCGGAGTCCGTGTTCAACGAGGTCCTGCGGACCGTGTTTTTCTATCGCCCGTCGACGTTCTCGGCGCAGGAGACGATGATTGCGCATGCGGTGCAGATGCGCGGTGTGGGTCTTATCGTGGTGGACACGGTGAACCGGCTGTACCGCGGGAAGCGAGGGCAGGAACTAGAGGATGTGGTGCGGTCGTTCGTGCGGCAGATGACGACGCTGCAGGTCGCCGCACGGCAGAAGAAACTGGTGGTGCTGGTGGCGGAGCAGGTGTACACGGACCGTCAGGGACAGATCCGGCCGTTCACGAGCCGGCAGACGGACCACATGGTGAAGACGGTGCTGCAGTTCAACCGGGTGGATCCGACGCACCGCGAAGCCGTCATCATAAAGCATCGGACGCAGCCGGAGGGCATGCGCGCGCAGTTCACGATCACGACCTCGGGGCTGGTGTAGCCATTCTCCTGAGGCTGCATACTTCCACATGGGACAGTAACCTTCTTAGAGGCTGGTGCGATAGTCTTTCTTGTCATGGAGGAAACTGCGGTTAGTTACAAGTCACTGCGCAAGATTCAGCAGGCGGAGCAGGCCGCAGCCGTACTGTCGAAGCTGGAGACCGGGTTCTACCGTGACGTCACCACGTATCTACAGACGCTTGAGAAGAGCGTCACAACCGAGAAGAACCCGCAGAAAAGTAGGCTCTTCGCCGAGGAGCTGGCGAACACGAAGAAGCTGATCACCGGGATCTATGACCTGCGGGAGAAGAAGATCGTCTCGGCTGCCGTGGTCGCTGCGCGTGGCGGCGAGCCGGACATCAAGTGCCTCTCGGAAGAGGAACGACCGCTGTACGACGATTTGGTCCAGGCGATCACGCAGGTGCGCCAGCATATCCTCGCCACGGAAACGCCCCCGGTGCAGGAGCCTGTGCAGCCGTCGAAGACCGGCTCTGAGCCCGCAGCACCGGCATCGCAGCCAAAGCCGCCAGAAGCCCCAGCGGCAAATCCTGTGAAAGCGAATCCGAACCCCCTATTGCGGGTCGCGCAGGACATGCCGCGGTTCGTCGGCACCGACCTGCACGTCTACGAGCTGCGCAAGGACGACGTCCTCACCCTCCCGCCTGAGATGGCGGCCCCACTCCTGAAGCGTGGCGTCCTCGTCCCCATAGAGTAGGCACCTATCATTTTTATATACAACCTCCTTATTACCCTGAATACCATCAACACCTTAGTGTGATACCCATGAAGATGCCTGGGAAGGTCAAACGCTACTGCCCGTACTGCAAGAAGCACACGATCCACGAAGTCGACAAGATGAAGAAGAAGAAGGCTAGTGAGCTGAAGCGCGGGCAGCGCCGGTTCAGACGCGCCACCAGCGGATACGGGGGTTTCCCCCGACCCAAGCCTGAGGGCCGCGAGAAGACCAGCCGGCGGATCGCCACCCGGTTCACCTGCACGATCTGCAAGAAGACCCACCAGCCGCCCAGCATCCGGTCCAAGAAATTCGAGATTGAAGGAGAATAAACGAGTATGAAACAGCCCAAGAGCCGTTTTATCAAGGTCCGCTGCAACGACTGCGAAAACGAGCAGGTCATGTTCGACAAGGCGAGTAACACCGTCTTGTGCCACATCTGCAGCAGCACCCTTGCGACCCCCACCGGTGGCAAGGCGAAGATCAAAGGGACCATCTTAGAGACCATCGAATAACCAACCGTTAGGTCCACTATTTATGCAGAGGAAGGAGTACCCGGAGGACGGAGAGCTTATCGTCGGCACTGTTACCAAGGTGCAGAATTTTGGTGCCTTCGTTTCCCTGGACGAGTACACGGGGAAGGAAGGCTTCATCCACATCTCCGAAATAGCCACGGGCTGGGTCAAACGCATCCGCAACTTCGTCCGCGAGAAACAGAAAGTCGTCTGCAAAGTCGTCAACGTCGACATGCAGAAGAACCACATCGACCTCTCCCTCAAGAAGGTCAACGACCATCAGCGCCGCGAGAAGATCCAAGAATGGAAGAACACGCAGAAATCCGCGCGGCTCTTCGAGATGGTCGCTAAGAACCTCAATCGGCCTGTCGAGCAGTGCTATCAGGAGTTCGGCGAGGCCTTAATCAAGAAATACGGCTCCCTGTACGCCGCGCTCGAGGAGTGCGCGTACGACCCCAACACCTTGACCAAGGACGGCTTCTCTGGAGACTGGCTCCAGGCCTTTGAGAAGATCGCCAAGGAAAGCATCAGCATCCCGTTCGTGGAGATTAAAGGCATGTTGATACTCTCATCCGCATTACCCAACGGCATCTCCTTTATCAAGGAGGCGCTCCAGAGTGCAGAGTCCACGGAGTACGAGGACGTTACCATCGACGTCAAGTACATCAGCGCCCCCCGCTACATCATCAAGATCAAAGCCCCGGACTACAAGGTCGCGGAGCACCAGATGAAAAAGGCGGTCGACCGCGTTCAATCCAAGATGAAGGGGAAAGGCGAGTTCGACTTCGAACGGGAGATCGTCGAGTAAGCCCTATGGCAACGATTCACTTCTGTCCGCAGTGCCACTGTTACACCCTGCAGGACCACTGCCCGCACTGTCAGACGAAGACGATACTGAATAAACCCGCGCGGTTCTCTCCCCAAGACCATTATGGGAAATACCGCCGCGCGCTCAAGAAATTGGAGGCATCCGAATGAACCTCGTCACGATTAAATACACAGCGAAAATACCGAAGCTTAACCACCCGATCCTCATTGAAGGACTCCCTGGGATAGGGAACGTCGGGAAGCTTGCGGTGGAGCATCTCATTGAGACGCTGAAGGCGACGAAGTTCGCCGAGCTGTACAGTAAGGATTTCCCGCCGCAGGTCTTCATCAACCCGGATGGGACGATTAAGCTGGTCAACAACGAGTTCTTCTACTGGCGGGCGAAGAAGAAAGGACAGCACGACCTCGTCCTCCTGACCGGGGATTACCAGGGGTTGTCGTCGCAGGGGCAGTACGAGCTCGCCGAATCCATTTTGAATGTGCTTCAGAAGTTGAACGTCTCCCACATGTTCACCCTGGGCGGCTACGGACTTGGCCGGGAGATCAAGGATCCCAAGGTTCTGTTCGCGACGACGGACCAGCGGTTCGTGAAGGAGACGAAGAAGTACGGCGCGGTGTTCAAGAAGAACGAACCGGGCGGCGGCATCATCGGCGCCAGCGGACTTCTCCTTGGTTTGGGGAAGCTGCGCGGCATCGCCGGCACCTGCTTCATGGGCGAGACCCCAGGATACCTCGTCGACCCGAAGAGTGCGAAAGCCGTGCTCAAAGTCCTGACCAAAGCAGTGAATTTGAAGGTCGATTATTCGCGGCTTGAGGAGAAGGCCCGGGAGATCGAGTACATCGCGCAGCAGCTTAACGAGATGGAAAGCATGGTTAAAGAGAAACCCGAGGACATCCGGTATATCGGGTGAAGAACAGCCAGCACTCCTTTTTTTTTATTTTTGTTTTTCTTCTTTGACGTGCGCAAGCTTGTGTTCGAATTCGTAGAGTGTGTGGACGACGAAAGGACCGGATTCTTTGCCGCTGCGGTCGAGGTAGTACGCGGTGATCCCCGCAGCCCGTGGGGCGTCGTAGTCGAAGCGTCTGGAGTCGCCGACGTGGACGATCTGTGAGGATGTGACGTTGAGTCGCTGGCAGATCAGGGCATAGAACTCCGTGACCTTTTTCACCGTGTGGAAGTCCGAGGTGGAGGAGAAGATGTGGGTGAAGCAGCCGCGGATGTTGATATCCTCAAGCTCGATTTCCACGAACTCGCGTTTCGCGTTCGAACAGATGATTAGCTGATACTGGGCGGCGAGGCGAGGAAGGACCGCGATTGCATCCGGGTAGCAGGCGATATGAGAGCGGTTCTGGTGGAGCAGGCTACGCCAGTCGCCAGGGATGCGGTAGTGGTCGAACCAGTACGCGGGGTCGTACCATTCCAGCCGCTGGTCGCCGATGCGGTCGTACTCAGCGAACAGTTCGCGTTTAGCTGTTTCGAGGTCTTTGCCGGAGGCTTGTGCGTAGAGTCGGGGCAGACCATCGAGCCAGACCGCGTCCGCGAACGAGGATGTGACCAGGGTGCCGTCAAGGTCGAAGGACACAACAGTAGTCATGCGACCTGGGCCATCGTCCTGCGGTCTTATTAACCCATTGGTTTTCTCCAGGGAAACTGGGTGTGGGGCACGCGACGTACTTATATACCGGTGTAGATATTCTATCGAAATCAAACCAATGCTTGGGGATTGCTGTGAACGAGGACGAAAAGAAAGAGTTTATCGCGGACTTCACCAAAGCCGACATCACCAGGAAGCTGGATATGTGGTACTTTGCGGTCGAGCAGGAGGCGATCTGGGAGGAGCTCTTGGCTGAGATGTCGATGATCGCGCAGGCGGCGAACCCTAAAGCCCGGGTATCGGAAGAGTAAGGCTTATGGACGACAACGACAAGAAGGAGTTCATCGAGGAGTTCAGGAAGGCGGACGGACCGAAGCGGCTGGACTTGTGGGACTTTGCCCTGAGCCAGCAGGTGCTCTGGGAGGGCATCATCACCGATCTCCAGGTCGTGGCACACAAACAAGGTGTGGACAAGGACCTCGATAAGCTCATCGAAGACGACTTGAAAGACGCTTGAGGCCATCCCTTCAACGGCACCTCGTACGGAATCGCCAAGGGTTAGCCCGGTTTTTTTCCAAACATTTTCACGATGGATTTCTATTGAGCCGGACTTGCAGGCGTAATGATGAGTGCATCCCGGGTGAATTCTTCGTTGGAATTATAGGCCTGCTCCAGGAGAGAATTTAAATATATCAGGTGTCATACCTGGCGGACATGCCTCTCGGAGGGTTATCCTATCCAAAATTTATTAAAAGCATCTTAAATGACGATCTGTTTCGATCAGGCCTCTTAGTTTTTTTTGCGTATGTATTCGCAAGTGCTTTTTTTTACATTAATAATATCGTTTTAGGAAGAATAATGGGCATCGAAACGTATGGTGCATTCGGGGCCCTCTTTTCCCTTTCGTTCTTTCTGCAATTCATCTTATTGCGATCCGTTACTGTCATTGACGCTCAGTTCATTTCCAAGTTCAAAGGACAAAATAATTCCAAAATAATACCGGTTTTCCACAGGAAGATCCTCATATATATGACTGGGATAGGGATAGTCGCATTCGTGATTTTCTCGCTTTTAAGCGGACAAATCGCCTACTTTCTCCACATAGATTCGGTTCCATTAGTCATACTCCTGGGGGTTCTGTTTCTTTTTTGTTGGCCCATGTCGGTCAATTGCGGTACGATACAAGGTCTTCAACGCTTCAATCAGGTCGCCCTCATGAATATACTGCCAGCAATATTTCGATTTGTTATCGGCGTGGGATTGGTCCTTATCGGATACGGTCTCTATGGAGCGGTCTGGGGATTAGTACTAGGGACTGTCGTCGCTGTCCTAGTATCTTTCTATCTCCTCCGAGATGTCCTCAGTATATCACGTCTAAAATCTTCTTCAAAACCGCTCTCGAGGACTCACGCACAATCCTCCTTAAATCCTGATATCGTCTCTGCTGCAGATAGTGAACTCAAAGAGGCGTTCCGGTTCTCCCTTCCCGTCCTATTTGCGGTCGTATGCATCGCCATTCCGACAAACATCGATGTCGTATTGGTAAAGCACTTTTTTTCATCTGCTGAAACCGGTCTCTATACTGCAGTTACGTTGTTTGGACGAATCATATTCTCCATACCTATCGCCATGGTTACCGTGATGTATCCAAAAGTGGTGGAAGCTCATGCACAAAAAAGTGAGACCAAGGGGTTATTGAATAGAAGCTTACTTTATACTGGATTACCCTCAGGAATTTTAGCGATATCGTTTTATGTTATACCAAAATTCTTTTTAGGGTTTTTCTATGGAAATGAATATATTGAAGGTGGACCGTTTTTACAGCTGTACGGGATTTTCATCTTCTTCTTCTCGCTCACGACCGTGTTGTTATACAATAGCCTAGCAAAGAATCGATACGGGTTTGTGTACCTCTTTGCAGCGTTTTCCATTCTCGAGATGGGATTAATCTGGGTCTATCATAATTCGATAAACAATGTTCTTCAGATATTCCTTATCATAAGCATAGTCACTTTTATCATTGGTTTTTATCTGAATTATTTGTATTCAGAGAAAAATCAGAAGCCTCTGAAAACATGATGAAAAATTAAAATTTTTTCTCTCCCTCCAATAGGACTACTATACGAGTATCGTTGCCTTCCTTCGTTTTAGTTAATAGCTGGAGGTATTACTCAACGAAAAGTGTACTTGGATTCATTGGCATGGTCCCTGGATTCACTCATAAGGTTTAAATATTATATCCTTATGTGAAAAGTGGAAATCTATGAAAAAAAGAGCGTTGGACCTCTTTTTTGTTGTAGCATTGATTGTTCTGCTCTTTGGTATACTTAGCGTCTATGCTCTTGGTTATTTTGATTCTGACGGAGACGGCGTTCGCGATAATCAAGACGCGTTTCCATATGATTCAGCAGCAAGCAAAGATAGCGATCATGACGGTCATCCCGATGAATGGAATGTGAATTGGAATCCCCAAACTAAAACAACGAACCTGACCATCGATGCGTTCCCCTATGATCCTACCGAATGGAAAGATTCTGATGGGGATGGTGTAGGAGACAACGTAGATGCCTTACCGAATACCCCTACCGAATGGAAGGATTCTGACCATGATGGCATAGGCGATAATAGCGATGCTTTTCCCTATGATCCTGCTGCAAGTAAAGATAGCGATCATGACGGGTATCCTGATGAATGGAATACAGGATGGACTCCAAGCGCAAACAAAACATGCAACATCTCGAATCTCGTGTCCAATACGACCTATACATGGACTGTTCGAGTAAACGATGGTCTCCATTGGACTAACCGGAGCTATACGTTTACCACTCAGCCTGCGCCATCTACGCAGATTGATGATATGCCTTTGATGTTTAATCCTGTTCCTTTGGATGGGTCTAGGGGTGTGCCGGTTACTACGTCTTCGTTAAGTATTGTGATTGAGAATCCTGTCGGGAAATTATTCAATTGGACTCTTTCCAGTTCCTATCTAAATGCAGAGAACAATTCAGGGTCGGGAGCAAGCAATGGTACGAAGACGTGCAGTATCTTTGGTCTTGCGTATAATACGACCTATTCCTGGACTGTCCGAGTAAACGATGGTCTCCATTGGACTAACCAAACCTATACGTTTATCACCCAGCCTTCGCCAACAACACAGGCTAGTGATGTTCCATTGGTTTTCGATCCTGTTCCTTTGGATGGGTCCAGGGGTGTGTCGGTTAATGCATCTTCGTTAAATATTACAATTGAAACTCCTGAAACAGACTTCTTTAACTGGACGATTACTACGTCTCCAGATGCAGGCAACAGTTCGGGGACCGGAGGAACAACGAATCTGACATTGGATCCATTCCCGCATAATTCAGAAGAATATATTGATTCAGATGGTGACGGCGTTGGTGATAATAAGGATAAATTTCCTACTGATCCTGCTGCTAGCTTAGATTCAGATAATGATGGCTATCCTGATCGCTGGAATAAAGGGATGAATCAAAGCGATAGTACTACAAATTTAACGCTTGATGCTTTTCCCAAAGATCCTGCAGCAGGCAAAGACAGCGATTATGACGGATATCCCGATGAATGGAACAAAGGATGGACTCCAAGTAGAACTGAAACATGCAACATCTCAAATCTCACATATAATACTACATTTACTTGGACTGTTCGAGTAAACGATAGTCATCATTGGACCAACCGGAGCTATACGTTTACCACTCAGTCCGCGCCATCTTCACAGACAAATTATTTGCCGTTGGTTTTCAATCCTGTTCCTTTAGATGGGTCCAGAGGCGTGCCGGTTACTACGTCTTCGTTAAGTATTGTGATTGAGAATCCTGATGGTAAATATTTCACTTGGACTCTTTCCAGTTCCTCACTCAGCTTAAAGAACAATTCAGGAACGGAAGCAAGCAACGGAACAAAAACGTGCGCTATCTCTGATCTCACATACAATACTACCTATACCTGGACTGTTCGGGTGAACGATGGTCTCCACTGGACCAACCAAACCTATATATTTACCACCGAGCTAAAACCGTCTATACAAGCCAATAATGCACCTTTGGTCTCCACTCCTTTTCCCATGAACCAATCAAGGGGCGTCCCAATCAATACATCTTCGCTAAGCATTATGATCGAAAATCCTGATGCAGAATTCTTTTCCTGGACAATTACTACATCCCCCGACGTAGGAAACTATTCAGGGATTGGAGGAACGAATCTAACACTAGACGTATTTCCAAATAACTCTAACCGATGGAGAAATTCTTCTGCCCTGCCGAAAGGAATTATATCTGAAAAGAAAATCCAGTTATCGGAAATATTTATGGGAAAGGGGATTGCATACGATGGATCGTCCTATTATTACGTTCTTAATTACGATGATGTGAACACGAGTAATAGAAAGGTATATCAATTTAATAATAATTTCTCCTTTACTGGATTGAATTGGAGTTATAATCTATATATTCAAGTACCAACAGGAATTATTTATTACGGTGGTTCTCTCTATATAACAAGTAACATTTTTACCGATAGGTATAAAGCATATATCTATGAATTTTCTACAAATGGAAGTTATAAAACATCAATAGATTTAAGTTCTTTAAGCGATAGTGACAACATTGGTTATGCTCAAGCAGTCACCTGTTGCAACCACCATATCTATGTAGGTGACACAAAATCGCCAAAATACATTCATATCTACAATGCATCCACTCTTACACCTGAGGGACTCATCGATAATGATCGCTATCCCTCAGGCATTGTCGTTAATGAAACTGGCGGCTGGTACTATATCACTGACCAATCGACAAACGTTAACTGTCTCTATCTATACGATCTTCAAGGAAACTATAAAAATTGGTATACACAATTTTATAAAAATACTATCACACTCGTTGGAGATAGACTTATTGCTCTATCTGGAAATAGAATATACACCTATAAATTATTGTAGGATTGAGCCTCAATATGGAAGTAATTATTAAAAGTTTTAACGTCTTTTAAATAAGAAAGTCCCATGCTTTAGTTTGGAGATGAATCGCTCATGGTCGTATCGTAAAACGGTTTTAGGCGTTTTCTTCTCTCGGGGGAAAGTCGCGTGATTTATTGCGTAGAAGGGGAAAGTACATACTTATAGATTTTATAATGAAAGAAAATATGAATAATCATTTCCTAACACCCAACTGCACGGAAATATGGGTTCGCACGATATGTTTTTAAAGGGGATGACTGTAATAAAATTGTATATTGTGGAATAACATGAAAAAAAAGAATAAAATAAGGATCCTACCAATTGTATTATGTGTAATACTAATTAATTCCTTGTTTGTGTCAGTATCAAAAGCAACAACGATAGGAACAATCAACAGTAGTATTGTCTCTACCTATGAATGGGATACTGCACGGGGAATGTACCCCGACATGATGCGAGTAAACAATACGAACTACTACATTATTGTCTCTGATGCAGATAGTAATGGTAAGGAAGGAGTGATTCAAACCATTCTGGTGTATGCGAATAATGGAACTATTTCACATAGCAATATTTCGTGGTTCAAGTTCGATTCAACGACAGAAGGGGTCTATCCATCAATCTGCCACATAGAAGGAACACATACATATGCTGTCGCCTATGCGGATTCAATACCAAAGCACATTATTGTTTTCACGATAAACGTGTCAGAGTCCACAGGAGAGATAGCAGCAGGAATTACCAGCAGTCTTGACCTTGGAAACCCAACAACATTCGATTCAGGAAATCATGTGGAAACGAATATGATTAATGTCTATAGAGGCGTTTATGTTGTTGCATACAATTCAACTCTAGGACTAGAACTTAAAACATTCTATACAAATAATAGAGGAGTGATTAGTGGATCTGCGAACGCTTCTTTGAAAGTAAACGACTCCATGATTTTTCCTCATATGGAGAAGGTAGACAATGATACTATTGCTCTTGTTTACCAGGGTGATGCTTCTTCTGCTGGTTATTTGAGAACTTATAATATCTCTTCAGCTGGTACAATCACTTATACTGGTAATGAATGGGAATTTGATACAGCAAACGGGTGTACCCCTTATATCAAACATGTCGTAGGGGATGCGTTTGCTATTGCATATAATGGTATTACCTCGAATTTATTTTTAAAGACAGTGAAAATCAATTCCAGTGGATATATCATTAAGCGATGGGTTGACAGTTCGACGGTTGATGATGTCGGCTGTCAATATCCCTATCTCACTTGTGTTTCAGGAAATGTTTATGCTCTTACCTATCAAGGTGCTGATTATGATGGTTATGTTTCCACGATGATGATAAACAATTCAGGATATGTCAGTGATAATATCAGTTGGTTAGAATTTGATACAGCTGATGATCAGTATTTCGCTCCTATCACATGGATAGGGAATGACTACTATCTTATTGTTTATTCTGGTACTGACACGGGTGGAGATTCGCCTGCCACGTATGATGGCTGTGCACGTACAATAAACATTACGACAACAACTATTGTTCCAGTGGTTGTGGATACAGCACCCAAGAATGGTTCTACTAATTTACCTTTGTCTTTTAACTGGAGTTGCTATATCAACAATAGGAATCAGACTTATGATTATGTGATAAATTGCGATGGACAAATAAAGTCTGAGAGCAACGTGAATGATGGGACCAAGATACTTCCGCTCTCAGGATTATCATACAATACAAGATATACCGTTTATGTGAATAGTACGCATGGAACATCAGTAGTTCATAATACTTATCAGTTCACTACCATTAAACAATCTAACAGCAGTCTCCTTAATCTTATTAACCAGAAGAAAAGCATCATGGCTTTTGTAGCGCATTGTGACGATGAATATATGTTTCCTGGCCTGTTCGCATATGCGAAAAGCAAAGGATGCCACACATGGCTTATCTCATGTATAAATGTCTCACAGACAGGACCAAACGTACCCAAAGACGAGAGGATAGCTGCAAATAACTGGTTCAATCACACATTCCTTGATGCATATATTTATTTTGGAATGATGGTCAGCAAGGAAAACTGGACAAGGATCTGTAACAATATCACATTAAGGATAAATCTCTATAAGCCTGATATCTTGATAGTGAACACCCCCGGGTACGGATATCATGATGTGATTCTCCATAAATGGCTTGGACAGATGGTACTTTCGGTTTATAAAAACCTCACCTATCATCCTACTCTCTATTGGATCGTCAACAGCGGTCAGGATTTAGACCCTACTAAAACAGAGATGACTATGTATCCACCGTCAGATATAATCAGTTCAGATTTGTATTCAAGCTATTTTGGTAAAACAGCATGGGACCTGAAAATTGAGAGCTGGGAACGATATTCTTTGTCTATGGGGGCAAATGCACTTGAGGCATTATTAAAAAATGAAACAATGATTAATAACAATAACAGATGTGAATATTTCTATGATACCAATATTACCTACGATATCACCGTAATTAGAGGTGGATTCGGTGTCAGCGCCGTGATTAAGAACATCGGAATCATCGACCAAACCCAAGTGCCATGGAGCATTAACCTTGCCGGCGGCCTTGTCCTCCTTAAGGGAAAAAGCGGAAAAATTGATATTAAATCTGGCGCAGAAGCAACCGTAAGAGCGATGGTCTTTGGATTCGGTAAACCAACTATTACGGTCACTGTAGGCAAAGAAACAAAGACAGCAACAGGAATCCTCATCCTGTTCTTCGTCGTCGGAGTTAAATAAAACTCCTCTCTTTTTCCACTATTGATTCACACAAGAAACATGAATTTCATTGAATGAAAGGGAGAGACTTACATCGTCTAATTCTTCATTGTAATGTATACGTGTGCTTTGGCTGTGTAGTGAAACTTCCACTGTTTATCTCGACGACGGTATTGCTTGTTATGTCAAATACCTCAGTTATGCCTCCTTCTAACGTATAGGAAGACTCATTATAGGCAAAAAGTACCTGAGTAGTACTTTCGTTATCATACCATAATATGCCAGTATCGTTGGAAAGCACATGACGTTTGTCCATGTATGAAGATACGGCATTATAATCTTTATTTGCTTGGGAGACATTGTCTTTTTCTGTATCATTCAAGTATGCATAATTTATCATCGGACATGCTTTATTAGCTATAAATCTGTAATAGTCAATCTGCATGGGACTGTAATCGTTAGGATGCCAGAGTGTAAAAGCTGTTTTGTAGGCAAGGTACTCTTTTCCTTTAAAAGCAGCGTTTATATCTCTATCACCACGAGGCGACCCTGGAGGTGTGACAGCAACTGATCCAACAGCTGTCATTCCAAAGGGACCGATGGACTCAAGATACGGTGCATACCCCATTCGTTGTGTTGCAGATAGAAACTGCATGAGCGGGTCAATAGACGGTTTGATGATCGATGCAGAATAATCGGTATCGAAGCCTTGGGTGAAGGAATCGTGCCAGATGCCGTTACACCCAAAGTTGGTCTCTGCTGCTTTGAGTTTTTCTAGTGCATATGCAAGGTATCCGCTTCGATAACTTAGTACGTAAACATCACCAGATGCGGCTGTGTTATAGCTGCCGTCAACATTTGTGACTCTCCACTCAGTCACGGGAATATCTGGAGACTGTTGAGAGTAGCATATTGACAACCAGATTGAAAGTTCCATATCTAGATTGTGTGTTTTATTGAAGAAGTACTTCAGCTCATTGACATCATCAGGATGTACATCGATACTATGTGTGGCAAGACGATTTTCATCGTACGGGGCACCTATCCGACCATTGCTCTTCCAGACAGAGGAGATACTCACATGTTTGAAGTTATGGTCTGCATATTCTGGTAACTGGGTGTCTGCTACGGTTCTATATGGTGGGGCTGCTCCTGTTGCTGCATCGAGATGACCTAACACGGTAGGAACAAGTTCTACTTCATTTAAACCGTAAAATTTTCGATAGTCTTGGCTTATTTGATCAAGAAGATAGGTGTATTCGTCTATTCCGCCCTTGTTGGCGTAGAACACTAGACGGAGAGGTGTCTCCGCTTGTTTGGTCTCTCCAAACGAAAACTCATCGTAGGACCAGAGTTGATCTGAATCATTATTTTTTTGTAAGATATTCCTTACTTCACATGGGGGCCAGATGTAAGAAGCTAATGCGCCAGTGTCATCGTACTGATAGTCCGGAGGCTGAGACTGACCCAGAAGAGAATTTGTGTTTATATTGAATCCTTCTTGTTGTGTGCAGCTGCGTTCCCAATCGGTCTTCTCCCTGCGGGTGAGGAGAGTCTTTCCACTAATATTTTCGTTTATTTCCCATGAGCATTTAAACCCCATTTTCGAAATATTTATAGGGCTGATTATGGAAAATCTATATCCCAACCCTGTATATTGGTTTCCTTCGATTGTCGTATTCCATGGGGTGAATATCCAATCTATACTAATATTTCCTTCAGTTGTGATTAATTGACTGTGCACAATCACTATTTTTCCTTTGGTTTCATAACTAAGATATTGACATTTAGTATAGGTGATTATCACAAACGTGCCATTTTCAATTTTTTCTATGGTAAATGTTCCTGATGATATAGGTTTACGCAGAGGAGTCCCGTTGATGTTTACGTCTCCGATGCCAAGTATCCTGTTGTTATTCAGATTTAGTTCTACGCTTAAGGCATTTCCCCAAATGAATTGAATGTAATCCGATGTTGTTATTATATCAGGAGACGTTCCCTCGGTATTGGCCGGGAAAAATACATCTATAGAGTTAATAATAAACGGCTCTACTGAGATATTTTCTATTATTGTATGTCCATGATTGTCGTGTGCCTCCAGTGTTGCTTGACCCGCGGTTACGTTGAGTGCAAGATAGGTTGCACCATAAATTTCTGCTGGTTGTTCATTGATTAGAACAGAAGCGTTGTAAATTGGACTTAGCAATTTATTATCCTGTAAAATTCTACCAGAAACAGTACCTGTTTCTACTGTTTCGTTAAAATTATCTGGGGTATCATTTGAATTATTGTCCGTTGGTGTTCCACCGCCATTATTCGCGGGTGATCCTCCAACGTTAAATTCATCATGAGGTGTTTGTTCCGCTTTCGGCGTGAGATATATATTTGCATAACCTGTTTGAAGCTGAGTTACGAGAACGGTGCTTGAATAATTTTCATAACCTATCGCCTTAACAATTATTAGGTATTCTTCTAATTCTGTGAATTTGAATGCTGCTATTCCGGTTTTGTTCGTAGTTCCGGTCAGGTTCCCAACGTTGACTGTGGCAGCTGTGACTGGAGTCATTGTATCGTTATTATAGACTTGAACAAGAAATGAATAACCTTCGGCTGGCGCTGTCTCTTCGCTGAGATTTTCTCCTCCCCCTGGTTTAACCGTTAAACCTGGGTTATTCTGGGCGGACGCATCTGATGTAGTATTGAGTAGTGAATTTTCCGGAGATTTTTCATATATTTTTTCTTTGGGAAATATAAATGTAGCAATAATTGTTGATGTAAATATGAATATTACTAACAGCACAGCTATTAACAATGCAATTTTTTTTATTATTCCTCTCACCTAACCGTGTTAATATTTGTCGTTAAAAACTAATAAACTATCCGTGCCAAAATGTCAAAGTGAACAATTTAGTTCCAAAAAACCAACAGGAGTAAATTATTATTTTTCATGTGATAAAATAAAATGAAAATTTCATCTACTTGCTACAATAGATTCAAGTTTAAAATTACGAGGTACTGCTTTAACATCCAACACATAATTGTTGAGATATACGCCTGCACAGCACGTAGAAATAATCAAAAAATCAAAGAGAAATCTTCAACCATAGTATCCAACACTACGATATATCGACTGTAAATTACATGGAATCTTGAACAACACAGGGCTCATACATACATCGCTTTCGTTCTCACTGTTGATGATTGGTTCTTCACCGTTCATTTTTTCTTCATTGCAATTTATAAGTATGATCTAGTTGTGTAGTGAAACCTCCACTTTCTATCTTCACAACACTATTGCTCGTTACGTCAAATACCTCAGTTATGCCTCCTTCTAACTTATAGGAGAACGTTTTAAAGGCAAAAAGTATCTGAGTGCTGCTTTCTTTATCGTACCATAAGACGCCCGTCTCATTGGAAAGCACATGACGCTTATCCATGTAGGATGATGCCGCATTATAATCCTTATTAGCCTGAGAGACAGAATCCTTTTCTGCATCATTCAATAATTGATATGCTATCATTGGCACCGCCTTGTTGGCTAAAAACTTATAATAGTCAATTTGCAAAGGATTGAAATCATTGGGCGTGAAGAGTATGACAGATGTTTTGTAGGCAAGATATTCTCTTCCTCCAAAGGCTGTGCTCATGTCTCTAGTGCCATGAGGTGAATTTGGGGCGGTAACACCCACAGATCCAATTCCTGTCATCCCAAAGGGGCTTATTGCTTCAAGATAAGGTGTATACCCTATCCGTTGTGTTGCAGATGCATACTGCATTTGCTGGTCGATAGGCGGCTTGATAAATGTGTTAGCGTAATCGGTGAGGGAGCCTGCGCCGAACGAATCATGCCATATGCCGTCAAACCCAAACTGTGTTTTTATCGCCCTGAGTCTTTCAATCGCATACGCAAGATAACCGCTTCTATAACTCAACGTATAAACATCCCCTGATTGAGCGGTATTGAAACTACCATCGAGATTTGTGGTTCTCCAGTCAGTAACAGGAATTGTGGGAGATTTTTGAGAATAGCATATTGATAGCCATACGACAAGTTTCATGCCGAGGGAGTGTGTTTTGTTCGTAAGATACTTCACATCATTGACATCATCAGGATACACGTCAATACTTTGCGTAGCAAGACGATTCTTATCGGGCGTTCCTAATCTCCCGTTGCTTGTCCAAACATCGATTATCAATATTTGTTTAAAGTTATGGTTTGCGAATTCGGGTAACCAGCTGTCGGCTACATGTCTATAAAGCGGAGCCTGGCCTGATTGTATCCCCTGCTGAAGATATGTATTAGCTAATACTGTGGGAATCGGTAATACTTCTTCTTCGCCATAAAAACTTCGGTAGTTCTCACTGACTTGGTCAAATAGATAGGTATATTCATCTAATCCTGCCTTGCTAGAGTAGAGTATGACACGGAAGGGTGTCTCTGCTTGTTTAGTCTCTCCAAACGAAAATGTGTCATAAAACCAAAGTTGATCTGAGCCACTATTCTTTTGCAAATTATTCTCGACTTCACCCGGAGGCCAGATAAAAGTAGCCAATGCACCAGAATCATCGTACTGATAGTCAGGAGGCTGAGACTGAACAAAAAGAGACCGTGTGTCTATGCTGAATCCGTCTGATTGTGTACAGTTTCGTTCCCAATCAGCATGCTCCCGGCGAGTGAAGAGTGTTTTTCCAATAACATTTCCGTTTAATTCCCACGAACAGTTAAACCCCAATTTTGAAATATCCATCGGACTGGAAATTGAAAATCTGTATCCTAAACCCGTATATAGGTTTCCTTCGGCCGTCATGTTCCAAGGAGTGAATATCCAATCTAAACCAATATTTCCTTCCCCGGTAATCAACATGCTGTGCACAACTACACTTTCGCCTCTGGTTTCGTAACTAAGATATTGACACTTTGTATATCCGATTCCCA
>CAIRCU010000038.1 GCA_903877165.1 Methanobacteriota archaeon
AATCTAAAACCTACGTCGTCACTTAGTTTATAATTCCTTAATAGCACTTTGAGGTTTGTATTAACTGGTTTGTACAGATAATTCGGTGAACGTCCTCCTAAAATCTTATCTGCTCCTTCTGTGATAATTCCTTTGTATCCCAACTCGGCGATTTTCTTGGCTATGCGGTTATCATAAATTGTTTCCGTGTTTCTGAAAATCTTTGGTGTATAGTTAAATATTCTTTTTATCATTTGACGATGCATGTGCACTTGTTTTTCAAACTCATCCAGATCGTCATACAAACTTGAAAGTGAATGAAAATAAGTCTCTTCCATGAGGTCGACAGCACCTGTAGCAAACAGATCTTTAAAACTATCAAGAACTGAAGGCATATACCGTTCACAATATTCAATGAATGTACCAGTCAAACTAAATGAAACCCGAAATTTACCCTCATATTTATTGATTAATTCAAGCAATATCTTATTTGTTGGAAGATAACATTTTTTCGCTACTTTTTCAAAAATTTCTTGGTTAAGTTTACTATTAAAATACTCAGACGATCGATCGTGGTTTGCGCCTATGTTAAATACGGTAAAACGATTTAATCTCATCGGCTGATGAACCTGAAAATAGAGACAGATTGATGGCATTATATACCCTCCTTATACCCTTCGATTCCTTGACCTTCGGGGTCATTATCTCGTACTAAATTTCTGCTCATAGCATATGCATCTACAAATTTTTACCATATTTTTCATTCTAAAAAAAGAGATTTGGACGATATAATCGTCCTTGATATTTCGTGTATCTCATTTTCTTAGTTTTCAGTATCAGAGTGGACGTTAAGTATTACGCTCTGGAAATAAGGACTGGATTGCAAGGTGTGAAGTCATTTACGATTCCAACGGTCATTTTACTTGATCGTTGGTATTCGTTGATTTCATCTGTCCTCTCCGAAGTTTATCGGATGATAGACGTATGCCGCAGGCAGTATATATCGTTGTATACAAAGGCATATAAATGTGTAAAATTGTTACATATTTGTGTAAAAAATATCTTAAAAATACTCTTTTTCCATCCAATAAAATATGGAGAAGAATACCCTAAAAGTTTTCACCGTAAAAATACTTGTATTATTCCTCTTTATGGTTTAAGCAGGCGGCATTCAACCTGTATATCCTTTCTCTCTCCTCAAGCTGTTTCTTCAATCTCGCAACATTGAGACCATCATAAACACCGAGTGTTTTTTCAGCAACGTTATCCCAAGTAAAAAGTTCAACTTCCTGCTTTCCGTTTTCAGTCAGTGTTTTACTGAGCGATTCATATCGTAACAACGATATTATCTTGTTTGCTATCTCGTCGCTATCCCAAAAATCAACCTTTAAACAGTTATGGAACGTCTCGCACACACCTGCGGTTTTCGAAGCAATCGTAGGAGTACCCGCAGATATCGCCTCCAAAGCCGTGATCCCAAAAGGTTCACTCACCGAGGGCATCACATACACACTCGCAATACCATAAATATGTCTCATTTCATCATCAGTGAGACGATCCGTGAAAATAACCCTGTTCGAGATGCCTAACTCAACAGCCTGATTGATCAACTGTGGGAGCAGATCACCTGCACCGGCGACCACAAATCGAACACCGGGTTCAAATTCTGTCACTTTCTTTGCTGCCTTGAGGAAAACATCAGCACCCTTCTGAATGGTCAGACGACCTAAAAACAAAACAAGTTTCTGCTTCTCCCCCTCAGAAATTGGATACACCGCGTTATAAATAACAATAATCTTATCAGGATCTATCCCGTACTTTTCAACGATCGTTCTTTTTGTACATTGGCTCACAGCGATAATCTTATCAGCTTTTTCCATCCCTTCCTTTTCGATATCGATGAACCATTGATTAGGATGAATCCAACCACTTCGATCATACTCCGTCGAATGAACCGTGAGGACCAGGGGGACACCCCAGAGTTCTTTTAACGCGATGCTCGCTTGTATCGTCAGCCAATCATGACAATGAATGACGTCAAAGGTGCCGTTCACCTTGGCGACAACCAAGGCATTGTACCGAGCGACCGCTTCAAAAAATTGACCGGAGATTTCACGGCTTTCCGGGCGATCATACGGGAAGACCGAAGTCTCGCCCACCTCGGTGATTACCAAATTGGAGTTATCACTATGCGAACTATGCTTGGTGTGAGGCATGTAGAAATCTACCTTGACGCCTATGTTCGCAAGGCTACGGGTAAGCCCATAACAATGGGTGCCTAACCCACCTACCGTAAACGGAGGGTATTCCCAGCCGATCATCGCTACTCTCATGTCTCTTGTCAATCGCTCTCTTCAGATTCCTTCATTCGAGGGTAGCATTCTCAGTTGTCGAACCGTGTCCTGTAATAATCGGAGTCTACTGAGCGGAATCGTCTGCGATACCGCCAGCTTATTTCTTGTTCATAATTTGAAAATTCCTGTTCTATGATCATCTGATTTCACCGGTCCCTCCGCTAGTCTCGTGGCAGGACGTTGAGGTAGGCGGACCTGTCTATATATCATGGAGTACAAAAGCATATAAGTGTGTAAAATTATTACATAGTTGTGTAATATTATGGAAAAAAGAATTCGGATGAATATCTCGCTGACAAAAAAAGAAAACACGCTCATCAAAAAAATAGCCCAAGAAGAAAAGCGGCCATACAGCCGACAAATCGTCTACATGATGGACTATTACCTAAAAAACAAAAAAACAGAATGAGGCGAAAAACCATGAAATACATCTGTAATCGATGCAGCCGCGTCCTGCAGGCCGATGACATTACCATTCATCATATCACTGGCGCCAACGGATTAGAAATTATCGCCCTATGCCCTTCTTGTCTAGAAACGTACTTAGCGAAAACAAAAGTTGACACCTACCGAAAAGACGATGACACTGAGCGACGAAAAATGGATAGGAAATGGTAAACCCCTGGATCATTGGGTCACATCCATCCTTCTTTCATTTCCGGTAATCGCCACTAGAACCGACCAATGAACAACTAATAAAGAGACGCGCCGCTCTTACGAACTCGTAAGAAGAAAAGAAAAAGAATTTCGCAGCGCTCGTTTTTTCTTTCCTCAATAATCAGCCAGCTTCATCAACTCAGAATAAAAAAAATAATGTCGGGTATGGTTCTCCTACCCGTGTCTGGGTTCCTGTAGCCCTAATTTCGCCCACAGATCATAGAACCATGTCTGCAGCAGAGGATCACTCGAGAGATTGGTACTCCACGCCTCCTGGATTTCGCATAAGGAGGATTCCTTGTCAAACGTGTCGGACAGGCAAAACCTGCTCCACCGTTCCATATCTGCGGTCACCTTTTCGAAACACTTCCCGCACACCAGGAACCTCGCCCCTAACGCAGGATGACGATACCCTTCGAATAACCTCAACCTCTTGTCACATTCTTCACAATCAACCATAGTCTGTTTCCTCCTTAGAAAAAGAACCAAGCAAGCAAATAGCCAAAATGTTTCTACCTTTTCTTTCTCCTCAAGCCGTTTCTTTCAAAACAACAAGTCAGCACCCCGGTAACCAAGACCGTCTATATATGATGGCGTATGCTGAAACCGGCACGGAGAAAAGACCAAAGAAACCCTCGGTGCATATCAGGGAATTTCGTCCTTCATCCGACGATTACACTATTGCGATTGTCGGTCGTTTCATACAGCATTGTTCGCTGTACTCATCGATGCAGAGAGCTCATACGGCTGCTGGGCGGGATGCCAGTCGACCTCCACGCGCGGTACCTGCGGGATGTTGCCAAAGCGGTACTGGAACAGACTCCAGCCTCGTATCAGATACGGAAGCGTCCGTGATGCGTTCCAGTAGTTTGCATTCCACGTCGTCGAACCGAACATCCGATAATACTTGAGAATATACGACTCCTTGAAATGCCGCGCCTCCATCAGGAAATTTAACTCCCAGTAGGGGAGTTTTACGAATATCGCATGACGTTCGTTGCCGAGGAAATTGTTCTGCTCAACGTGGTCGACGTAGGAGCAGTTGATCTCCAGACCACAGGTGTTGTCCTCAAACGTATTCTGTGTGATGCTGTTGTCTACCCCATAGGAGTCCAAGATGCCTTCCTCGTTGTTGCGAATGGTGTTCAGAAGGATGGTATTGTGAAAGGACGTGGAAAGCACCACGCCGAAATGGTTGTCCTCGATGATGTTGCCTTGGAACTTCGAGTCGTTACAGTAGTAGGACGTCATGATGCCGATATAGGTGCGACTAATGTGGTTCTCAAGCAGATAGATGCGCTCCCGTTGGAGGTACGGCATCCAGAAGACCGCGATATCGATCCCCATGTTCGCGTCCGAGATCGTCGTCTGCATAATCGTCACGTCGTCCCCGAACACCACCACGTCGGCAGACGTTGCATTCCGAATCGTGAGGTTACGGATTTGGACGCCATCAGCATAGATGAAGATCATTGCGGCGAGGGTATTGTTCCCATCGATGATGGTCGTCGGCATCGACTCGCCAATCAAGCTGATGGTCTTGTTGATGGTGAGTTGTTCATGGTAGGGCGCGCTGTCGTCGTAGACATACACCGTGTCGCCATTCGTCGATGCGTTGATCGCGTCTTGTATTCTGGTATAGTTCCCCGGTCCGCTACCGCCGACGTACAAAGTCCCTCTGCTGGGAAGCGGTGCATCTCCGGTGATGCATGTGCCTGTAGCTGGGGCGACCATGCTGATGATCACCAGCAGGCCGACAAGGCATTTTCTAATGTTCTTCATGGTTCTCTCCCTCCGATGTATGGTGGTTACAGGGTTGGATACGGTTGTTTCGCGGGATGCCAGTCGAAGGCGATGCGGTTCGCTGGGTAGATGCCCGTCACGCTCACGAGAGTTGCCGCCAAATCAAGATATTCGCCTCTCATTCCAAAGATGGGATACGGCAGGATGCGTGATTTGTCCCAATAGTTCCCGCTGTACTTCGAGGAGGCAAAGACGTTCGCAGGATAGTGCGCGTTGGGGGACATGGTCTTGTACACGAAGTCGTAAATGGGGAATTTCGCGAACCGGGCGCTATGCGTGTTGTTGATGAACGTGTTCCTCGCCACAAGGTCGGAGGATGTATCGGTCTCCAAACCTATCGTGTTGTTATGGATGTCGTTGCCATAGATGGTGATGTTCGTGCACATGAATGTGTAGATGCCTATCGTGGTGTTCCACACGGTGTTGCCTGACAGGTTCGACTCCCATGATCGCTCGAGTTCGATGCCGCATGTCGTGTTGAAGAGTACGTTGTGGTCGATTGTGGTCCCGTTGATCATGGTGCCGTGGATGCCCGCCCGTGATCCGCTGATGGTGTTGTCAGAGATGGTGTTGCCCAGGAGGGGAGTGCGGAACTGGTAGAGGTAGATGCCGGAGGCTTTCGCGTCGATGATGGTCAGGTGGTACACGGTGTTGTTGCCTGTGTGGATGGCGACGCCGTGCCGCGTGGCGTTGAGCAGCGTGAAATCGTGGATGACGACCGGCTCTGCCTTCACAGTGATGATGTCCCGAAGGAGTCCTTTGCCTACGATGACCGTCGACTGCTGGTCTTCACCGACCAGGGTGATGGCATGGCTGATGGTGATCGACTCGCGGTACGGGGCGGAGTCGTTGTAGACATAGACGGTGTCGCCGTCAACTGCGGCGTTGACCGCCGCCTGGATCGTGGTGTAGTTGTTCGCTCCGCTGCCGCCGACATACAGCGTGGTTCCCCTACCGAGCGGTACTGATAGTTTTTGGTCGCAGGTGGTCCCTGAGGCCGAGCCGAGCAGGCAGACAGTGACTAGCATACAGACTATCCACAAGACGAATGCGTTCTTCATCAACAGTTTCCTCCTTGCGGTAGAATACGAGCCTGGATTATTAAAACGTTTCGATAAGCATTTTTTGTTCGCATAAAAACGCCACTATGATGAAAAAACAGGAGAAAACCGACCGACTTCAGCGCAGCAGCCAGGGTTGTTTTCAGCTCTTCGTCCCTGCGTCCTGAGGTGCGGTATACCGGCACATCGCGTCATGGACCAAAGGAGCCTGCTCATCGTCCGAGCCCACCTTCTGCCCGATGCTGTAGAACTCGTAGTACCCGGTGCCATTCGGGAAGTCGAACGCAAACGACCAGGGGCTCTTACCGGCCGTCCCGTACTTCACCCAGCCCCCCGACGCCTCTGCCCATCCCGGATCGACCGTGATGATGCAGTCGTCATCCTGGATGGCGAGGTACACCGACCTATCGGTGCCGTTGCGATCCAGGTCCAGATAGTGGACGTAGTTCAGGTAATGTGGCGAGCCAGCCCCGTACAACCTGGCGACTACAGACGGCGCCTCGATGTTGGTGAAGTTCCAGACCCAGAAGCCGGTTTGCCAGTCCGGGTTTTTCGTATGATTCCAGTTGTTAATGCCCATGAAGAGATAGTCATGGAGAAACACGCCCCACCCGCTCGTCGCATTCCCCCCTCTTCCGCCAGTGTCGTTATCCAGCACCCGTATCTTATACATGAACACAGGAAACGTCGCGTTCCCCGCGCTGATGTTGTAGATGTTGAGAATACCGATGGAATACGGGGTGATCTGCGAACGTCCGCCCAAGAACAGGTACGTGAACCCGTTCGAATGCGTATACACCTGGCAGGCTGCACTGCACGTCGTCGATTGGTTGATGATGTTCACCCGTTTCGGGGCAGCCTTGTTCGTCACATCATACACGTAGAGTCCGCTCGCCTGCACCGAAGAAGTACCGTCAGGGGCGTACACAGTATCCTTGTAGACGGTTGGTTTCCACAAGACGTTCGGGCTGTCACCGATGTGATCGGAATAGACCATGCTGAGCTGATGCTGAGCCTTGTTCGTGATGTTGAACATGAGGAAATAGTGGTACGAGGTGGCATACAGGTAGTTGTCGTCCTCGCTTATTGCGAGGTACATGCCCATGCCAGTATTATCGTTGATCAGGTACTGAGCGACCCGTACAGCCGCAGACCCGCTGGAGATATCCCACATGCAGACCCATCTCTTGTTCAGACTGATGGTGTAGCAGAACTGTTGGTCGTCTGTGACCTTAATGTCGTTGACCTGCGAAAGATAGGTGGTGTCCTGGGTGTACCAGAGACTTTTAAGATTCGTCGGGTCGGTGACGTCGTAGGCGACGATGCGGTTGTTCAGTCGGCTGGCGGCGTACGCGGTGCCGTCGACCACATCCACCGTATCGGGGTAATTCAGGTTCGTGAACCCAAAGCCGCTTTCCTGGATCGACGAGAGATATGTGCTGAAGTTCGCGGTCCCGAACCGATAATACAACGAGACGTTGGAGAGATCCGCGGATCCTGCCACAGTCACGGTCAACGGCAAGGAGATCTGCCTATACGGAGAGATGTCGTTCACCTTGGTTGAAATCACCAAGCTCACGCCGTTAGGTTGCTTCGCAGGGCGCCAGTCGAACTCCACCCGGTTCAGTGCCGGCAGCACACCGCTGCGCCCGTAGATAGGGTACGGCCGCGTCCGCGACGCGTTCCAGTAGTTCCCCTGCCACGTCGTCCGCCCCAGGATATGATAGTACTTCACGAAATACGTGTTGTTGTTGCGTAGGGCGTTCAGCTTGGAGAACACCTCAACGGAGGGGTATTTCTCGAATATTGCGTGCCTGCCGTTGTTAAGAAAATCGTTCTTCTCGACGTAATCCCGTCCTGAGGCGATGATCTCAAGGCCGGTGGTGCAATTTGCGATGCGGTTGAAGTAGTAATGATTCTGCCCGCTGAACGTGTCGATGATCCCGTACACGTTCCCTTCGAGGACGTTAAAGGAGAAATTATTGAAAAACGAGTTGCTCATGGTGACTGCGTTGTGGTTCCCCGTGAACGTGTTCTTGGTGATGAGCGACTGGTTGCAGGAGATGCCGAAAATGCCGATAGACGTGTCGGCGATGATGTTGTTATGCAGCGTGCACTTGTTCACCGGTGTGGTTCCTGTCTTGTAGAGATACACCCCGTAGTCGGCGCAGTCCTTGATGGTCATCTGGGAGACCACGGCGTTGTCCTGACTGAGCACCAGCCCGTTGCTCCCCGAGTTCTCCAGCGTGAAGCCGTGGATGACGACTTGTGTGTCCGTCACCATGAGGATATCCTTGGCAAGACCGGAGCCATCCAGGACCGTGGTTTCTTCGTTCTCGCCGATCAGACTGATAGAACGGTCGACGGTGACCGCCTCATGGTACGGCGAGGAGTCGTCATAGACGAAAACCGTATCGCCATCCGAGGCGTGATTCACGGCATCCTGGATCTTGGTGTAGTTCCCAGGCCCGCTGCCGCCGACGTACAACGTCATCCCCGTCCTTGATCCCTGATGGACGGCTGTGCTCATGACCGGACTGGACAACGGGACCGCTAAACAGAGTATCGTAAGCAGATACACGACAAAATTCACGCGTCCCGCCTTCATCATTGTTCCTGCTTTATATAAAGTTACAGAATATAAAAAGATATCGAAGCTGTGAATGATAGCTGGCAGCCCCCTGGGTTCGCTGATACACCCCATACCGACAGTAGAACACCACCCTCCGAGAGGGCATACCACGGGCCCATCCACGTGTTTTCGCCTGTCGCTCTCCGATTTGTTCGCAAATCTTATGTATACCCCTACGGGTTCCCAAGACCAACAACTATGCAGTACAAGGACGAAAGACACCTCGGATCCGTCTACAACGACCTCTGGAGCGACCCCCGCAAGATCAAACGCACAGGCGACGACCTCACCCTCGGCTGGCACTTCGGCTACTACGACACCGGCATCCACGGTTCGAAACAGGCGATGCACAACATGGACGTCTACGTAGGCCGCCTCCTCGACCTTAGCGACCGCTCCCAGACCATCCTTGATGCGGGCTGCGGCGTCGGCGGCACTGTCGTCCACCTCGCGAAAGAACACCCCGCCTCCCAGTTCTACGGCATCACCCTCGGAGCCTCGGAAATCGCTCATGCCTCAGCCCTCCAGGAGCGCTTCCACCTCAGCAACACCCATTTCTCCCAGCAGTCGCACAACAACACCACGTTTCCGGACGCCTTCTTCGACGCGGCCTACGCCCTGGAATCCTTCACTCACGGGGCCGACGATGCCGCATTCCTGCGCCAGATGCACCGGGTCCTCAAGCCTGGTGGTCGGCTCATCATCCTGGATATCTTCTCCCGCAGCCGTGACGTCAGCCTGGTCCAGGCGATCAGACACCGCATCCTGCACGAGCCGCATGAGGGCTGGCAGCGTACCATCCACTCGGTCCAGCAGGACCTCGTGAATGCGGGGTTCACCGTCATCGCCGTCACCGATCTTGCCAAGCAGCGGCACATCAAGCATCTCTTCCTTTTCACACTCGCCCTTGTCTCCCTCGATTACTACACGGAAACCAGAAGGCAACTGAAGGCGAAGACGAAATCCACCCCGGCAATCTTGACCCGCTTTGCTGCACGCTACGGTGTGTACGCCCTTCTCTACATGATGTTGCACTTCGGATATTTCAGCATCATCGCTGAAAAAAAACCCTCCTGAGCGGTAGTTTCGTTTTTGATAATAGTATAGAGGCTCTCAGGAACTTTGTTTATCTAACCACAATATCCGTCCTGGGAAGAGGATGCCGGTTTGAGTCCCGGGGTTCTAGTACGGATGTAGTGCCGGCAGCCAGTCAAAGGTCACGCGGTTGGGTATGAATTCCCCGGCGTCGACCAACCCAAGGTAAAGAATTCCTTGCACGCCGACGATTGGATAGGGCAAAAGTCGTGGTTTGTCCCAGTAGTTCCCGAGCCATCGGGTGTTCCCGAGCGCCTGGAAGTCGTGGAAGAAATACGCCCAACTCTGGTTCCGCAGGACACTGATTTTCGCGATGATCTCGAAAACGGGGGCAGTGAGGAACGAGACGTGCTGCCCATTGCTCAGGAAATTGTTCTGACGGACGCTGTCCTTTGAGAACTGGATGTTCATGCCGATGGTGTTGCCCGTGATGGTGTTTTTAGAGAAGAGGTTGTTGCAGCAGTAAAAGGTACTGATTCCGTTGGTGTTCGCGCTGATAGTGTTCGAGGAGATATTACTCTGGAAGACGTCAAAAAGGAGGAGGCCGTTGTAGTTCCCTTGAACGATGTTCCCCTTGATGGTGGTGCCGATGGCGATGAAGGCATAGATTCCATTATTATTGTTCGAGAAGGTACAGCCCTTGATGATGTTACCTTGAAGTACGATTGAGTCCGAGCCTGATGACATGAAGATGCCATGGGTCCCACTGTTCTCGATGACCAGTTGGGAGATCGTGTTGTTGTTGGAACGAATCACTAGCCCGGTGAGCTCTGAATCGATGAGGGTGAAGTCATGCATGACGACGTTATCGGCGCGGATGGTGACAAGGTCGTTCGGCCATACGTAGGGACCCGATAGGCCGCTGCCGTTGATGACCGTGGTCTGCATGTCTTCGCCAATGAGGCTGATGGTATGGGTGATGGTGATGGACTCGCGGTACGGCGAGGAGTCGTCGTAGACGTAGACGGTGTCGCCGTCCACCGACGCGTTCAGCGCATCTTGAATGGTGGTGTAGTTGCCGGGCCCGCTGCCGCCGACGTACAGCCAGGTACCCAGGCGTGACTGCGCCGCACCTACACTGGTACCTGAGACAGGTGCGACCATACAGAATGTTACCAATATGCATGCACTAAAAGCTAAGAATCCTTTCTTCATCATATCCTCCGTAGTTAACATAAGGACATGTGTTATTAATAACTTTCGATTATTCGTAAAGAGAGGTATTTTAAAAGTGATTTCAAGGAAAAAAAATCCGAATCCTCCACTAGTTGATTTATTGCTCTGTGGACAAGGCTTTCTTTCCATGTGTCTATTTTAATAAAGGAAACGCCGATACCGCCAGCACAACCACTCCTAAAGGACGGTACTTCCCTCATGAGCCAAGTAAACGAAAAACAACTCCTCGAGAAGGCCAACCAACCCAGCAAAGACGCCCTCCGGCTCCACCCCTTCTACCGCGGCAAGATCGAAGTCACCCCCAAATGCCGCGTCCAGGACTTCAACGACTTCGCCATCTGGTACACCCCGGGCGTTGCCGCCCCCTGCAAAGACATCCAAGCCCACCCCGAGAAAGTCTACGAGTACACCAACAAATGGAACACCATCGCCGTCGTCAGCGACGGCACACGAGTCCTTGGCTTAGGCGACATCGGACCCGAGGCGGGACTCCCCGTCATGGAAGGCAAAGCCCTCCTCTTCAAATACCTCGGCGGCGTCGACGCGTACCCCCTCTGCCTGGGCACCAAAGACCCTGACGAGATCATCCAGGCCGTCAAATGGCTCACCCCCAGTTTTGGGGGCATCAACCTCGAAGACATCGCGAAACCCAAATGCTTCTACATTCTCGACCGACTCCGCAAGGAGATGACGATCCCGGTCTGGCACGACGACCAGCAGGGCACCGCCACCATCGTCGTCGCCGGCGCCATCAACGCCCTCAAACTCGTCGGCAAACCACTCAAAACAGCCTCCATTTCCATGATCGGCGTAGGAGCAGCCAACGTTGCCATCGAACGCGTCCTCGTCGCTGCCGGCGCCAACCCCAAACACATCATCATGGCCGACAGTACCGGCGTCCTCGGTCCTCACCGCAAAGACCTCGAAAAAGACAAGAACAACAACCCCGAGAAATGGAAAATCTGCACCACCACCAACGCTGAAGGACGCACCGGAAACCAAGCCGACGCCATGAAAGACACCGACATCGTCCTCGC
>CAIRCU010000039.1 GCA_903877165.1 Methanobacteriota archaeon
TCAGACAAACGTGTAGTTGCATCAGAGGCAGAGAGCGTAATACCAAAGGGTTACAGACAGGCTACTTTAGAAGAGGTTACATTGAGATACAGACATGATGTCAGGATAAAAAAGTGCAGGGGAAGGGATTTGAACCCCAGTTTACCGGTATTATTAAGGAAGATAAATAATAATAGCAACTGTAAAATCTACCTTTTTCATTAGTAATTCTATATTCAGTGTAGGGTTATAGAACAGTTGAATGTACGCATAGAATGGATATAATTACCAAGGTTAACGAAATTGTACCCAGAGTAAACAGTAAGAGACATTCCCTTCTGGGTTGTTATCATTGGAGTTAACGGCAGCACGTACAAGGTACCATCCGCAGACCCAATCAATGAAAGTATATCGTGTTGTATTATAGCCGTTAGGTGCTAACGGTGAACCGGTGTAGGAATTACCGTCGAAGAGAAGAAACCAGCCCGTTTGACCACGAGTAAAAAGCGTGTAGATATCTATGCTAACAGAATAGTTGTCGCTAACGTTTGGGCCTTCATTTGATACGTTAATCAATAATTGACAAAGGGACGTTCTATGATGGAAGAATTTAGTGTTTTTGACTTTGACTGTTAGATTGTAATCTGAATTGCTTTCCGCTGTAGCGACAGCAATTGATGGTACTATTAAAATACAGATTAGACCAATAATCAAACCTTTTTCAAAGATATTTTCCTTCATACTTCTATTCCTCCGTATGACATGATAATTCATATCTTATATTTATATTTTCTCGTTTTACAGGAAGAGTTATTTGTGTTTAAATAATATAAAAAGTGAAGGGGAAGGGATTTGAACCCCTGAACATTTGTAGGAACAGATCCATCGGTTAGCACAAAACCATGAGTTAAAACCGTGTTACTGCTTGACCGATTTCTTTTTTTTCTTCTTAGATGATCCATGCAGCTCAGAAGCTAGTTCTGTGATCTCTCCAATATCTCTATTATCTTTTACTTTTTTCATTTCCTACTCCCTTATCTTATCAGATCGCTTGTGGTCTCTGATCCAATATAGGCTGTTACAGTTAGAACATACCTGTGGGTATTTATTAGTTCTCGGCATCCACTTGTGGCAGCATCTGGATTAAGCCATAACACCATCAAATAAACCGTGTCACTGCTTGACCGCTATTTGAGATAGATTTATATATCTGAAGAACCCTATTATTATTGGGGCATTCGCAATTTTTGTTAGTCAAGTGATTACTATGACGTTTTGTAAAAATTGTCAACAAGAAGTACGCCAGGTTCCCGTTCGGAAAATCGACGACGTCTACATTGTGGAGGAGTACTGCCCACATTGTGACGAGTCCACGTTCCGGTATGAACCTGTCGAATGAAGTCCGCTCGAGTATGCCTCGAGGATCCTGCTGAGAAGAAAGACCACACGCAGGCATAGTTTTTTTTATACCAATAGTGTTATTGTGTTCACAGAGCACTATTGAGGGGCTGATGTGGAGAAGAGAGAATCCTCGTTGAAAAGCCATGACGAAATCATGGCGTTATTTAACGAATTGGAGGAAATCGAACGGCGGCTTCGGATCCAGGACGCTCTTGAGCTACCCGAGGAAGAATCCCTTCCACCTCAGGAGAACCTGGACAAGGAACCTGAGGAGAACGTCCCTGCGGTCTCGTCCCAGAAGAAACGATGGTCTTTGCTGCAACGGGGGCAGCGCCCACGTCACAAAAACCCGCTATTCAAACGACAGAAGCTCTTCGATATCGAGGAAGTCAGTCCTGAATCCGAGATTCCCGCGATCGTCTCACCGCAGAGTACCTTTGTGTTGTATCTGAATGAAGAAGGAAACTTGTGTGGGTTTGACCAGCCGAAGCCAAAACCCGAGTCCCTACGGCTCTCACTCCCTCACAGGAAGAAGGCTGCAGAGGCCGGAGAGGCTCCTGCGAGTTCCGGTCGATTTGGAAAACTACGGTCTCTGTTTTCGAGAAAGAAGGAATCCTCAGAGGCGGGATCTTCAAAACTGTCAAAAGTGCTGGGGAAATTCAAGGGTCTGGGGCGCAGGCGCTCAAAAGAATAATGTCTTAGGTGAGCCTGTAGAGAAGCGCGTGATTTTGGTCTTGTTTTACGTCGAGTTTTCCTTCACGTGCGAGCCATCCCAAGGCCGCATAGCAGTCCTTCTCGGAGAGTCGTGCTAACCGGGCGAGTGACTGGACTGGGACTTCCCCCCAGATGTCTAACGCGCGCCAGATCATACCGGCGTTCTTCCCTATGCTTGGCACGAGGTTTGTTTCCCCGAGGCGGTAGCCTTGCGACTGTCGACAAATCTTGTTCTCGCGGGCGAGCCAGCCGATCGCCGCATAGAGCTCCCCATCGTGCAGGGCAGTCAATGAACGTAGTTTTTCTTCCGAGAGTTCCCCTTTCACATTCAAGACTTTCCAGACCGTACCAGCATACATACCATAGGAATCGATGAGAGTGGGCATACGTTTCTTGTGGCCAAGAATGTTCAAGAGAATAAATACGTTGCGTTCATCAGTGTCTTTGGTGAAAAAATTAAATGGCGCTGTGTGTTCCCCAGTTGTATGAAAGATGCTCCAACCATTCATCCCTCATGTTATGTGGCCCCGAGCGCGGTGATTATCGGAAATGTCAGCATTGGGAAAAACTGCGGTGTGTTCCCTCAGGCGGTCATTCGTGGCGATCAAAACACCATCCAGATCGGAGAAGGCTCGAATGTGCAGGACTGCTGTGTGTTGCACGCGGACCGTGATCATGCTCTCACGATCGGTCGGAACGTGACGGTCGGGCATGCAGCTGTGGTTCATGGGGCGACGATTGAAGATGATTGTCTTATCGGGATTCATGCGACAGTCTTAAACGGGGCGTGGATTGGAGCCGGCAGTATCATCGGGGCGTGCGCGCTCGTGACTGAGAATAGTGTGATTCCTGCGGGGAGTCTCGTGCTCGGAATTCCCGGGAAAGTCGTGAGGCAAGACCCGACGTTCTTAGGGACTATTCGAGCGAACGCGGAGACGTATCAGCGGATTGCCGCAAGCCACAAGGCAGGTCAGCATACGATCTATTCTGAGAAGGAGTGAAGGAAGGATTTAGTCCGCGTCGTTGTTTTTCTTCTGGCTGGTGAGGTCTGAGACTGCGAGGAGGTAGCCTCGCGCCCGCTCGGCGTAGGGGTAGCAGTAGACCACCTGCCAGAACTTCTTGGAATGGTTCGGATAGAGCAGGTGGGCGAGTTCGTGGACGATGATGTAGTCCCTGACCCAAAGAGGGAAGTCTTTGACGTGGTCTGAGATCCGGATGGTGTGGTCGGCGTGGGTGCAGCTGCCGAACCGGGATTGTTGGTTGGTGACGAACCGGATGGAGAACGATAAGGAGCCCTGGAAGTATTTGTCGTTGAGCCCGTGTGCCCGGACTGAGAGCCAGCGGTCGCTGCGCGTGCGGCTGTGTCGCTGTTGGATGCGTTCATGGCGTTTCACCATGCGGGTGACCCAGCGGCCTTCCTCCTCTGTGGTCATCCCGTGCGGCAGGTAGACCCAGAGGTGGCCTTCGCAGAACTTGGTTTGGATTGTCTTCCTGCGTCGTGTACTGCGGATGATCGTGATGTCCTCAGGACGCATGAACCGGGTGTAGAGATGCGGTCGTTATAATGTTTTTTCCTAGAGGAGAGGAGAAAAGAAGAAGAAAAGGAGAAAAAAAGGGGGTTTAGTTGAATGGGGAGAGATCGAAGACGCGGATCCGCTCGGCGTGCCCGAAGAAGTAGGTGTGTTCGCCGCCGAGGAGCGGGCGGTAGCTGCGGATGTACACGCCGTAGAAGTTACGCATGAACCCGATTTGCCGGCCGTCAACGTTGCGGATGGAGAAGGGCGAGAAGTCGATGATGAAGGTGCGGCTTTTCATGAAGGGGTTGCCCTGGTTGCTGTAGAGCCAGAAGCTGACGGGGCGGTAGATGTTAAAGTTCACATTCTGCCGGCTGACTACTTTGTTTAATGTGCCCATGCTGATGACGAACGCAGTGGTCCGGAGGCTTTGCAGGTGCAGGATGTGTCGTTCTATCGTCTTTCGTACGATGTAGCGGTGAAGGCAGCGGAGGAGTGGGTGTTCGCCCCATTTGGTGATGTAGCTGTCGACGAGTTTGTGGAAACCATTGAAGTCTTTGACCTTTGCGAGGTCGTTGAGGAAGGAGCTGTAGAAGTTATCGAGGGCTGTCACATCGGACGATGACATGGAGAGATCCGTTGCTTTGGTGTAGAGCGGTGCGGTTTCAGCGAAGACGGGGGACACCGCGAGGCTTGTTAATAGGAGGACAGCACTTACCGCGAGAACTGCTTTTCGGGTTTTCATAGGTCTTACCTCATGTGTAAGAATAATATTAGGTAAAGACTATATTAACTTAAGCATTTATATAATTTTCTACATTTTGTTGTTCTTTCCTTCAGGAGGATAAATAGCGACAGTATGGGAGCAAAAAGAGGAAAAAAGAAAAAGGAGGTTGCCCGTCGATTATTTGAACGGGGTGAGGCTGAAGGCGCGGACGTGGTCGGCATTCCCGATGAAGAAGAGGTAGGAGTTGCCGGTGAGTTTGCTTTCGTGATCGATGTAAATGCCGCGGAAGCCTCTGAGCAGCCCGACTTGCGGTCCGATGACGCGTTTGCCGATGCCGAAGGGGTGGCGGTTAAGGATGAGCGTGCGTCCCTTGAAGAGGTTGGTGCTGCGGTAGTGCCAGCCGCTGAGCCGGTCTTTCATGAACGTGAAGCTGTTCTGTCGGAGTGGGTTGTAGCGGTGGTACACCCCGTAGCTGAGGACGAAGTGGCTTGTTGCTCGTGAGCCGAGGGCGGATCCAAGGTTGGATCCAAGATTGGATCCGAGAGGGATGCCGAAGAGGTAGAAACGGGGGTTGCGGTTAGCGAACGTTCTGATACGGTCGAAGAGTGCCTTCAGATCCGGGAAGCGGTCGAGGAGCGTGCTCTTGCAGATCTCCCGAAGTTTTCCCATAAATTCTTGGATGGAGTGCGAGGAGGCGGCCGCCTGATCAATGCGGTCGAAGAGGACTTGGGCGGCGCTAGCTTCTTGGTCTGACAGCGACGGTGTTGGCGCTGCAAGGACCGGCAGCGATCCTGCGAGGAGCAGAAAGACGATGCCCACGGCAAGGATGCTCTTGGCGTACTTCATAGAGTGAACCTCGAGATTTCTATTAGTTTCGCTATTTATATATTTTTCTCTGTATGAATACGAGGTAAAAACCGTGCATCAGGAGAGAAAAACCAAGTGGTACGGGATGATGGCCAAGATGCTGAATCCACTTTAGTATGCGCGCCACCGATGCTCGCACTTCACGCACGTGTAGATGCGCGTCTCCGGCTCGTCACTGGCCCGCGTCTGCCGCAGTATCCAGAACGCCTCGTTATGCCCGCATTTCGGGCACTCTACCCGGGTCTTCGGCAGGATGTCTATCTTCTTCTCCAGCACCACGGTCTCTTTCATCTTCTGCTTCTCCACCATGATTGAGGACCCGGACTTCTTCTTCTCCGCACCGCACATCTGGCAGACCAGCTTGTCGCCCTTCGGGAACATCAAGCACTTGCACTTCGGACAGTACTCCATACTCACGTCACCTTCACAGTTTCACGGATGATTTTCTCATGGTCGAACGCCAATTCCGGCAGCGCACGCACCGGGAAATACCGCAGATCCTGGACTTCATGATCCCCGCCTAGCGTCCCGCCGACCACCTCGCAGTACATCACCACGGTCACCGTATGCCCCCGTGGATCCCGAGACGGATCAGAATATACCCCGGCAAGGCCGCATGGTTTCACCAGCAGGCCGGTCTCCTCCCGGACCTCCCGGCACACCGCTGCCTCGACGGTCTCGCCGTACTCCAGGAACCCACCGGGGAGCGCCCAGCGGCCTTTGAACGGGTCAAATGCACGCTGCACTAGGAGAATCTCGTCCGCACGACGCACGATTCCATCCACGGTCAGCCGCGGCACTTTGGTCATCCAACCAGAAAACCCACGCCCCGGATATAAACCTATAACCTCCGCCCCAAAGCTGCGTATCCATGTATATACGCAGATGCTCACCAGGGATAAAAACAGGGAACATGAGGTAGTGACGAACGGGATGCCACCATGCAGCTCGACAACGACCGACTCGACGATATTATCAGCGTTGCTATATTCTCCACAACTATCATCCTCATCGTCGTCATCACCACCCTCGGCGCCCTCGAGAAAAAACCGGTTATCCCTGACGCGGCGGGTTGCACGACAGAGAAATCCGCGCAGACGCGATCTCGCCGACGCCTTTTAACGACGACAGCATCCCCAGCAGGACGTTCGTGAGAATCAACTCAGGAAACTCCGAAAGCGGCACCTCTTTTCCATTCACTAAGACCTGCAACACAGACCCTTTCTCCTTCTGATCCTGCAGGACCATATGGATGAGCCTCACAGCCTTGTCCACATCACGAACATACCGGCCGATCGTGTTCGGACGCTCCGGGCACTCCCCCACCTGGATCTTCGGAATCCATTCCTCACGCGCCCCCTCCACCAGCACCAGGTCTACAGCGCCAAGCCCGCCATCCGCAATGACGGCAGCTACCTCCTGCATCGTTAACGCCCGAGGAACAAGGAAATCCGTTTCAGCAGCAGCAGAAAACACCACGACCGCAGCGCCAGCCTTCCGATGCACCTGCGTATCCTTCCCCGGGGTATCCAGCGACACCGCCTGCTCCGTGCACTTCACGGTCGCCACCCGGATCCCCTCCGCAACCAACCGAGGAATCACCTCGGCCAGCAACCGTGTCTTCCCAGAGTCCGAGTACCCGTACACACCGACAACCGCCAACGCTCCCATACCCCCACGCAGCAGCCACCAAGATTTTAAAGGTTTTCCCAAACCGAAACCCAAATAGGAAGACGACATATCCCTTATCCCTGGCATGAAAAAAGAGGTCCTCGCACTCAGCATCTCCATCGTCGCGGTCTCCTTCGCCTCAATCCTCATCAAACTCTGCAGCCCATCCACCCCGCCGCTCGCCATCGCCCTCCTCCGCCTCGTCTTCACCACCCTCCTACTCCTCCCAGTCCTCGCCCTCCGCCCCACCATCCGCAAGGAACTGCGTGGACTGCCCAGAAAAAGCATGCTCATCCTGATCGGCATCGGCGTCGTCCTCGCCGCGCATTTCTCCCTCTGGATCACCTCACTGTCGCTCACCTCAGTCGCCAGCTCTGTCATCCTGGTCACCGCACACCCGATCATCGTCGCCCCACTCTCCTACTTCTTCCTCCGAGAACGCCTCTCCACCCTCAACGCCATTGGCATCGCGATCTCCCTTGCCGGCGTCCTCGTCCTCGTCACCGGCAACCAAGTCCCAGGCAGCATCGACACCCTCCAAGGCAACATCCTCGCGTGGCTCGGCGGCATCGGCGCAGGACTCTACATCCTCGGCGGCCGCCTCATGCGCAAAACCGTCAGCCTCTTCACCTACGTCCTCGTCGTCTACGCCGTCGCCTCCATCGTGCTCGCCGCCCTCGTCCTCATCCTCCAAGTCCCCCTGACCGGCATCCCACTCCGAGACATCGGCCTCATCCTGCTCATGGCACTCATCTCCGGGATATTCGGACACACCCTTTACAATTGGTCCCTCGGCCACATCAAAGCCTCGGTCGCCTCCGTCGCGCTCCTCGGAGAGCCCATCGGCGCCTCTCTACTCGCTCTCGCCATCCTCAACCAAATACCACCGATCTTCACCCTGTACGGCGGCGTTATCATCCTGCTCGGCATCTACCTCACCGCCCGACCGCCCCAAAGAATCGAGCGAGGTGAGATCGCCTCATGAGAGACATCCAAGAGCTCATCTCTTCCGTGGAACGATATCAGACCGTCCTCATCCAAAAACGACTTACTAGTAAGAAAAACACGGTCGCCTACGTCCTTATCAACGGCAGCCCTCGCGTCCTGAAATGGTACGTCCCTGGATTGAAAACCAACATGGAGACCGAGGCTGGCGTCCTCAGCCGAGGAACCGCAGCCACCCGCACACCCTCTCTCCTAGAAAAAGATGCAGACAACAACGTACTCGTCCTCGGCTACGTCGCAGGCACGAACCTCTGCGACGTCCTCAACGACACCAATCGCTCACAGCACGAGAAACGACATATAATCTCCACCCTGGCCCTCTGGTTCGCCACCTTCCACGATGTCTTCAAGACCGCAGACGCCTTCCGCCTCCGTGGCGACCCCAGTCTCCGCAACTTCATCCTTAAAGACGACAAGACGATCTGGGGCGTCGACTTCGAAGAATCCCACATCGGCAACCCCGTCGACGATATCGCAGGCCTCTGCGCCTCCCTGCTGACCACAGACCCGATGTTCACCTCGGAAAAATTCGAGTTTGCCAGACATTTCATTGCAAGCTACCGCAGCCTTGCATCCTGGCCGATCGAGAACTCCAGCCAAGCCGTCTCCTACGCGGTACTCGAAAGGATCCAATGGCGTCCAACCCAAGAAGACGAACTCAGGAACGCAGCCACATCCATCAAGAAGCATGGCCTCTACCATAGATCAGTCCCTGACCGCACCAACTGAAGAGGAAACACCGAAAAAAATCCATGCTATACCACACAATTCTTAAATAGGACCGGTCGGTTTGTCGACACGGTCACACATGGGGAAGGCGAACATTGTTCTTACCTGCGGGGCACTCGCAGTCATACTCCTCGGAAGCATCTGCACTGTGTACGTCACAAAGACCCAGGCAAAACAAGAATCCCTAACAATCAACAACCAGTCCTTTACCATTGACCAACTCTTCGCACAAACCGCCACCCGTCAGTTCACCGACCTCAACTTCACCGGCATCGCCCTTGACGACGCCATCCGCGTCGCCGACGTCACCAACCCTGAAAGCCATCAGTATACGATCATCGGTGCTGACGGCTACCAGAAAACCGTCACCTGGGACAACCTCCAACACGGACTCCTGACCAAACACCGCCAGGCGGTCTTCACCGATCTGCCGAAAGCCTTCCGGGTACGTGACGTCGTCACCATTGAGGTGAAATCGCTATGAAACACATGAGAACCATCGCCGGGATCATTGCCCTGGGCTCGCTGTGGGGGTTCGCCGAATGCATCATCGGCTCCTGGCTACGGGACGCCAACCTGCCCGCTGGCTCCATCATGACCGCGGTCTTCGGCATCGGCCTCATGGTGTTCAGTAAAACCCTCTTTCCTCAGCGCGGCGTACAACTCGGCATGGGCCTCGTCGCCGGGACCCTCCGGCTCCTAAACCCGTTCGGCGGCTGTTTCATCTGCTCAGCGATCGCCATTATGGCTGAAGGCGCCCTCTTTGAGGTGTTCTGGATGTGGGTTTCCAGTGATCTCCGTGAGGTACGACCCGTGGCGATGCAGAGCTGCCTGGGCATCATCTCAGGGTACATCCTCTACGTCGGTGGGTACACCATCACCCAGATCTTGACGCCGCTCTTCTCCTCAGCGGGCTTCGACGCCAGCAACCTCATTGCGTTCATCCCGCAGATCTTCGCCAGCGGATTGCTACCAGCGATTATCGGAGCCTTTACAGTCCCCGTCGTTATCGCTTCCCGCAGAGTCTCGGTCTCAATCAAGGATTCCCTCTATTATCCAGTCACTGCGACGATTGCAGTAGCCTCCTGGTGCCTCGTTATTGCCAATACCATCATCCTGCTCTATCTGTAAGGTGATACACTCTGCCCACCATAACCACATGCAAAGTCCTCCGATTCGCACCCGAACGATGCACAGGGTGCGGCGCATGCGAGAAAGCCTGTTCCCAGGTACACTTCAAGACAGACGACGGCGGCCAGTTCTCCGCCCTTCGAATCATGAAAACCAACAACACCTATCAGATGCATGTCTGCGATCAACGGGGCCTGTGTCTCGACCTCTGCCCGGTCGGGGCGCTCTCCCGACGGAAGAACGGCGTCGTCCTCCTCGATGCCAAGGTCTGCGTCGGCTGCCAGGCCTGCGTCGCGTTCTGCCCCCTCGGGGCGATGCGCAAGGCGCCCACCCGCATCCAGCCCTTCAAATGCATCTCCTGTGGCTCCTGCGTGCGCGCCTGCCCGACGAAAGCACTTTCCTTGGAGGATGTTCCGTTGGAGAACAATAGACAGGACGTCTACCACAAGCAGGGGGTATAACGCCCTTGACGCAAGGTCAGATCCCCATCGACGAATACCAAACGGGTAATACGAAACATACGTGGGACCACGCGAAAATCAAAAACGCACGAAAAACCCTCGCCGCCTATCACTACACCAAAGGGACGGTCCAGCGCGGCTACGCCAACCGAACACTCGCCGTGGACCTCAGCACGCTGTCCATCACCGAAAAACCAGTCACCGAAGACATGAAACGGCTGTTCACCGGCGGCCGGGGATTCGGCCTCAAGCTGCTCTGGGACGCGATCCAGCCGACGACCCGCTGGAACAGCCCGGAGAACGAACTCATCGTCACGACAGGGCCGCTGTGCGGTATCACCCAATACCCTGGGGCAGGGAAATCCATCTGTCTATCGATTTCTCCCTCCACGAACACAATCTGCGACTGCAACGTCGGCGGGTTCTTCGGGCCGTACCTCAAGTTCGCCGGCTTCGATGCACTTGAAATACAAGGGAAAGCCACAGAAGACGTCATCGTCGTGATCGACGGTGAGGCTGGAGCGGTGAGTATTGAGACCGCTCCCCTTGAGGAGACCGATTCGCACCTCCTCGCGGAGCAGCTCACGCACCTGCATGCCACCGAGGCGACCGAGTCGTCCCGGCAGAAAGTCTCGGTGATCTCCTCCGGGACAGGCGCGGAACACAGCTACTGGGGCTGCCTCAACATCTCCTTCTACGACATCCGACGGAAATGCGCCCGGATGAAACAGGCGGGACGCGGAGGCCTCGGTACGGTACTGCGTGACAAAAAAGTCAAAGGCATCGTGGTGAAGGTCGAGCACGTCGACGGCCTCGGCAACCATCCCGCGGACCCTGAGAAACTCGCTGCGGTCGGCACGAAAATCCACAGAGAGATCCGCGACCTCGACCGGTACCAATGCAACATGCGGGCGGTAGGGACTGGGCATCTCGTCGAGATCATGGACGCCTATGATTTACTCCCCTGCGAGAACTACCGCTTCGGCACATTCCCGAAGGCATCGAAGCTGTACTCCCCGAAGTTCTATGCACTGTTCACGAAGATCATCCCGGACGGCTGCTGGCATGGCTGCACGCTTGCCTGCGCGAAAACCGTGGATGGCTACACCGTGCACACCGGCCCCTACAAAGGCCAAAAAGTCACCGTCGACGGCCCCGAGTACGAGACCATCGGCGCCTGCTCCAACATGAGCCTATGGGACCCCCAGTGGGTCCTAGAGTTTAACTTCTACTGCGACACCTACGGCATCGACACGATCTCGGCAGGGACCGCCACCGCCTACTACATGGAGATGTACGAGTATGGTATCCTCAACAGGGATCGCTGTGACGGGTTGGAACTCTGCTTTGGCAATGCGGAGGCCGTCCTGGAACTCTTACATCGGATGGCACGCGGAGACCAGGGCGCGTTCCTGCAGATCGCCAGCAAAGGCATCCGCCGTGTCAAGGACTGGATCCTGAAGAATGGCTGGGGACCACGCGAGCTTGTCGAAGACTGCGGCATGGAGAGTAAAGGCCTGGAGTACTCTGAGTACGTCACCAAGGAGTCCCTCGCGATGCAGGGCGGCTACGGCCTGACCCTGAAAGGTCCGCAGCATGATGAAGCCTGGCTGATTTTCATGGACATGGTCAACAACGCCATCCCCACCTTTAAGGATAAAGCGGAGGCACTGCATTATTTCCCCATGTGGCGGACCTGGTTTGGGCTCAACGGCCTCTGCAAGCTTCCCTGGAACGACATCGAACCAGCGGACAATGCGCAGACCAGCGAGCCGCCCAAGGTCCCAGAGCACGTGCAGAACTACGTCGACATCCAGAACGCGGTCACTGGCTGGCAGGTCACCAAAGACGACATCATCCTACAGAGCGAGCGCTGCTACAACTGGCAGCGGGCGATGAACGTCTGGATGGGCCGCGGGCAGCGCAAAGACGACTGGATCCCGTACCGATCCATGGGGCCGGTCACCGAGACGGAGTACGTCTCACGAAAAGACCGCTACGACGCCCAACTCGTAGACAAACTCAGCATCTCCAAGCAAGAGCTTGAAAAACTAGAGATCCCGAAACGGATGCAGATCCTCTACGAGTACCGCCAGAACCAGTATCAGAAGCTCGCGGATGCGGTCTACCACCGGCGGGGATGGACGCCGAACGGCGTGCCGACGCCGCAGAAGATGAAAGCGCTCGGTTTCACCGACACCCGCATGCTGAAGATGCTGCAGCAGAAGATCGATGCGGATGAAAAAGCAGGGCTCAACGAATGGGGCGGGAAGTACACCGGAGACGAAAAACCTCCGACAGGAGTGAAGCGGTACTGGGAACGAAACGGACATTAAGAAGTATTTTATTCCTAAAACCACGCATTTCCTTTCGATATTTTATTGCTTTTTATGACCTCCCTCAATACTTGTTAGTTAGTCATTGAGAGAGTTCATTTATTTGTTCACTGTGAAGTTCCCTTGAGACAAGTTAATCAATCGTTCCTGACCAGGAATTCTATCATACATATAGGGAATCTGAGGTCCAATAATCATCGGAAGATCTTTATTAAACGGAAACTTTAGCCAAAGAGAAAAATGAAATGTTGGCCATCGAGCATAATGAAATACTTCCTCAGCGGTCACCCAGCCATCATCATTAATATCGGCGACTCCATTAAACCCTTGAAGGAGGAAGAAGGTAAAAATACCGCTCTTTAGACTCTGGTCTTCATCAACCGGACAAAGGAGGTACTTCCCCCCGGCAGCAAGAATCGTGCGTCCGTTCTGGATGAGGGCGGTCATCTTTCCAGAATAACATGTATCAAGGATCATCACGACATGTTCTGATTGTATTTGATCGAACCAGGAATCGAGTTCAATGTCTGTTATTCTATTTGTTGACTTATCATACGGGTAGGTCACCGTATGTCCTGTTAATCCCTGGAGCCTGTATTTTAACGTCATTCGCCAGCTATGACCACAAAAATAGTACAGAACGACATCATTTTTGGTTACCCGTTCACCGAGCCAGTGGACGATCGCATCTTGGATGTCTGCTTTGGTTGCATTTTCATTAAGGAGGAGTTTGATATTTTCTTTTTTCCAGTTACTACTATTGAGTAGTTTTTCGTAGATAGCCATGGCACTATCATCGAGAAATTCTCCAGGCAATGTTCCGTTATCGAATTTTTCGACCCCTATGATAAGCGCATAATAGTGTGTTTCGTTGCTAATGGGGATATAACCAGGATTTTTTTCTTTCCATGATAGAACATTTGGTTGTATTGTTGAATTTCCACTTTGTGATGTTGGAATATTTGTCCCAATAAACAACAGGATGATTCCACAAACCAGCCCCTTCGTCACCCAACTCGTTTGCATGAAAACCGATTCCTCCTTGGCAGTTGTTATCCTGTGGATTCATTTAAAGGTTTTCAGAATATAAAATCAATAACTATTGGAATAAAAAAAGAGGAAGATGTTCGGTGCCCATGGAAACGGAACTAGGACGCATCATCACCAGCATGGCAGGAAGTCCTACTAGGTTCCTGCACTTCGTCGAAAAGCAAACATGGAAAAGGGCTGATTCACAAGGTCGGCTACGACCTGCGGTACATCAACAACTTCATCCCAAAGAAATAGACCAAAATCATAATAGATGTACGACAGGATAGATAACGGGGTGGTGGTTATACCACGTAACGTTTAGCTGATGGAGAGCTTGGCTTTATAACCTTTATAAATATTTTATATAAAAATTTATATAGTAATTGGTCTTCTTGGATATATCAGAGAGAATGGGGGAGTAATTATTTTTCACACATCTCCTCACCACCTCACTAGTCCCCCTTCTCTCCTAAACTTAAAATTTTTGCCTCATTCTTGATGTCGGATCTTCGCGGGTGGTAAGGACAACGCCCGCTGGCAGAGATAAAGCTGAACCTCGGTTTGTCTTAGACAGGTGGTGTACATAACCTGCGCATTCGTTGGAGCCCGTTCCAGACAGAGCTCGACGGTGAACGCATAGGCCCCACATGTGCGGTACAAGAAATTCTCCGACGTCCCCAGGGTCCCGCCGTACCGTGGAACAAGGTACGTCTTCCCCGTATACAACGTGTACCCGTCGATGCGAGACATGTTTTCACCTAACGACAGGAACGTCTTCTCATCCGGCACGGGTTTTGAGGTATGCATCCATGGGTAGAAAATGAACTGTCCGTAGGAGTGATATGAGATGGAGATGGAGAGGTTGTGGTTCGCGGCGAAGGCCTTGACCGCCTTCGTTTCGTTTTCTGAGAAGGGAAACGGGCCATGGTAGTTCATACTGGAATCATCCAGACAGAAGAGACACCCATACTGCGTCGGCAACAGGTAATACAGATACCAGGGGTCTGCGTAGTTGCGGTTCAGGTTCACGCCGTACGACGTCACCTTTTTCGTAAGCCCGAAGGGGCCATGGTTCGGAACGCAGTTCTTCCGGGTGTTCGCCTCGTACCCATCTGGGTTCACCATAGGAATGAGGTAGATCTGGGTGCTGTTGAGCACCGAACGAACCTGGTCTGGAGAAACGCTGTCGTTGTTGTAGCCGCCACTGACACACTCGGTACTCGGCTTTGTGTAGTTCTCCACCATGCACTTGATGAAGAACAGGAGGACGGCGGGCCCGGGTTTTTCATTGCCATGGTGTGCACCCATGAACAACAGGCTCGGCTCATGCTCCTCAGTAGTGACGTTGCGTGAGAGTTTTACGAGCCAGAGGTCCCGGCCTTGGTAGGTCCGGCCAATCGATGTTAAGCTCATGATGTCGGGGTGCTGCGCTGCAAGCGTCTGCAGCTCCTGAGTCATCTCTGTATAGGTGTCGTAATGATATGGTGCAAGTGCATCCGAGGAACTAGAAGGTGTGCTAACCGTCACCTGAGAAAAGGAGAGCGTTACTATAAGAATCAGGCAGGCAAGGCTACCGAATTGAATATGCGAAGTCCGAATCTTCACTATGCTTCCCCCAGGCCTCCTATGGGCCAGCCCGGTATTTATAGCTTTTCAAGCGACGCTCCTACACCTGAAGATAGATCTTCGCCACGAGCACGAGCACAGAGACAAGGATGAGAAGCGTGAGGAACTGCTTAACGCCTGAGGTCATGAGAATCAATCACCAAGGAGTGGTATGGTCGGTGAGAGTTTATATAGACTCAGAAAACGTATGGGAAATACCGAATTCACGACTCCGTGAACAATACCCTTTAAATCCCGGGAAGCCTATCCGGCGATCCCATGAAAGTCACCCTGCAAGTCGCTTTGGATTTCGTCAACGCGGACCGTGCCATTTCCATCGCCAAACAGGCTATCGAGGCAGGGGCGGACTGGCTTGAGGCGGGCACCCCGCTCATCAAGAGTGAAGGACTCGACGTCATCCGCAGGTTCAAAGACGAGTTCCCAGGCCATGTGATCGTCGCTGATATGAAAATCATGGACACCGGGTCCCTGGAGACCGAGATCGCGGCGAAAGCAGGGGCGAACATCGTTTGCGTCCTCGGTGCCGCTGATGACAGCACAATCAGGGAATCTGTGAAGGCTGCTCGGAAGTACGGTGCGAAGATCATGGTCGACCTCATCAATGTCCCTGATCCGATCCATCGGGCAGCGGCCTTGGAGAAACTCGGGGTGGATTTTCTCTGCGTCCATGTAGGCATCGACCAGCAGATGCGCGGGAAGAATCCGCTGGATTTCCTCACCCGGCTTGCTTCCCGAACACATGTGCCTCTTGCTGTCGCAGGGGGTGTGACCAGCGAGACCGCACCTGGGTTGATACAAGCAGGCGCGTCGATTATCATCGTCGGAGGTGCGATCACCAAGGCCAAGGATATCACACGGGCAACCCGACAGATGAAAAAGGCGATGGCTACAAAAAAAGCAATCCCTTCCGATATCCAAAAAAAATATGATACCGCTGGGCTCTGTGAGGCGTTCTCTCAGGTCTCGACTCCGAATATCTCAGATGCGATGCATAAACATGGGGCGATGCATGAGATCCGCTCAATCGTCCCTGGTCTTCGCATGGCCGGCCCCGCGCTCACTGTCGAGACCCTCAATGGCGATTGGGCGAAGCCTATAGAAGCCATCGACAAGGCAACGAAGGGCACGGTGCTCGTCATCTCGGTCCATGGAGGTCGAACCGCGGTGTGGGGCGAGTTAGCAACCTGGAGTGCGAAGCGAAAACGCCTCGCGGGCGTCGTCATCGACGGGGCCGTCCGCGATATCGATGATCTCCACCAGATTAAATTCCCGATTTTTGCAAAGCATCGGGTCCCGAATGCCGGCGAACCAAAGGGCTTTGGGGATATCGGCGGTGAAATCATGTGCGGTGGCCAGATAGTACGCACCGGTGATTGGATCATCGGCGATGATTCCGGCGTCGTCGTCGTGCCTCAGGAAGAGGCGCAGGAGATCGCAAACCGTGCCCTGGACGTCAAGGAGCAAGAGAACCGGATCCGAGAGGAGATCAAAAGCGGGGGGTCTCTGGGTAGTGTGCTGAAGGTCAAGAAATGGGAAAAGAAAGTCGGATGAACACCGTCGTCTTCTTTCAGGAGCTTGAACAGCTACCGCAAGCGGCTGCGTTTTTTAAGCTCGACGCATTTCATCATCAGACAGTGCCGGTGAAGATGCATATGGGGGAGCCGGGGAACAAGTATTTCTCGCAGCCGTCGCTTGCGAAGCCGATGGTTCAAGTCTTGCGCGAGGCGGGTGCGACGCCGTTTCTGACGGACACGACAGCGGCGTACCCCGGGCCGCGGCATACCAAGGAAGGGTATCTTGCCGTTGCGCAGCGGCATGGGTTCACGCTTCAGAGCGTTGGCTGCAACGTAGTCATTGATGATACCGGCGTGCCGACAACAGTCGAAGGACGCGTGTTTGAAGTAGCGACGCAGTTGCACCAGGCGAAAGCGATGGTGGCGCTGTCGCATGTGAAGGGGCACATCCAGACCGGGATGGGTGGGGCGATCAAGAACTTCGGGATGGGGGGCGTCACCAAGGAATCGAAAATCGCGCTGCATCACGGCAGCCGCCCCGTCTACCGGAAAGACATGTGCACGCATTGCGGGGTCTGCGCTGAGGCGTGTCCGTTCGATGCAATCAAGGTGAAGGAAGAGTCGTGGTCGCTTGCGAAGGGTACGTGCTTCGGCTGCGGGGTGTGCGTGAATGTCTGCGCGCAGAAAGCGCTGTTGTATCAGGATGCGGATCTGCAGTTCTTGCTTGCCTGTTCCACGAAGGCCTGTGTGCAGGGGAAGACGGTCCTGTATCTCAACGAGGTGAAAAGGATTGCGCGGGGCTGTGACTGCGACCCGGGGGCCGGGCCGGTCATCTGCCCGGATGTCGGCTACCTCTTGGCGATGGATCCGGTGGCGGTCGATGCCGCGTCCCTTGATCTCGTCCACAAGGTCAAACCTGATGTGTTCGAAAAAGTCAGCAAAATAAGCCCGTGGAAGCAGATAAAATTTGGGGAGGAGATCGGGTTAGGATCATCCTCCTATTCGCTAGTTGAGCTGTAGGTTTTATTTGATGAGGGGCTTGCCGATGGGCAGCACGGTTTTACCGTAGGTCTCGTTGATGACCTCGGCCATGGCGAGGTAGACGGCGCTCAGCCCGCAGAGGATTCCTTCGTAGCCGATGATGTTCGCCGCGGTTCCTGTGATGTATCCCCAGTCGCGTAGTGCGAGGAGGTAGAACAGGATGAACAAGGTCCCGAAGATGATCTGCAGCATCGTGTTCTTCTTCAGCGTCGCGATGAACATCATCATGGTGAACAGTCCCCAGACGAAGAAGTACCAGCCGAGGAAGTGGGCGTCCGTGGCGGCCGCGGCGGTAGCACCGCTCAGGAAGGTGATGTGGGGGAGCAGTAGGAGGGTGACTAGAGAGATCCAGAAGAGGCCGTACGAGGTGAACGCGGTCGTGCCGAAGGTGTTGCCGTTCTTGAAATCCATGATGCCTGCGAGGATCTGGGCGAGGCCTCCGTAGAAGATGCCCATGGCAAGAATCATGGCGCTGACAGCAAATGCACCCGTGTTGGCGATGTTCAACAGGATTGTCGTCATCCCAAAGGCTGCGAGTCCTAAGGGAGCTGGATTTGCGAAGATGCTCTTCTCACTCATAAGAACGCCTCTCGGTGGGGTGAATCCGGCTTTTCCTTAATAATGTATCGAGAAAAACAAGAGACTAAAGGCAGTTCCTTCGAGGACGGACGCCCGATAATCGGCTCCTGCGTACGACCGTCCGTGCAATTAATGGGGGAATAAGAAAGCAAGCCCGGTGACGACCATGGAGACGACAACCAGGATCGCGATGATTTTGATAAAGAGGGATCGGTAGTTCCGTTTTCGAGCCATGAGTCATTCACCTCTTCTTGATTTCCACGTAGATATCGTCGAAACGAAGGATGGTGCTTCCTTTCTTTCCTTTGATCTGGATTTCCTTTTTGAGCGTAAGGAACCCGTTCTTTATGAGGCTTTCGTCCGGAGTCGGAGCCTTCATCCCGGGAAGATCAGCAAAGGTCAGATCGCCGTCCTTCTCGATCTTTGCGATGAGGTCGCTCTGATGCGCCTTCACCCAGTCGGTGACAGGCTTGCTCTGCGACTTCAGCAGGGGCCCAAGCTTCGCGTACACCGGGTCCACGGCGGTGACGACCTCCTGGACCTGCGGCTTTCCTTCCTTGAAGGCATGGGACTCCGGATATTTCAGCGTGGAGATGATGACAGCCGCGTTGTTCTTCAGCCGCTCCGCCTCCGACGCAGGAGCGTAGGTCGTTACCACGCTTACTGGAGCGTTGAGTGCGAGGCCCTGCTCGCTTTTCCATGAGCGCATCCGAGCAATGTACGTCTTCACCGTCTCGCCTGCAGCAAGTTTCTCCTCATCGACAAGGATGGGCTCAGGCCAGCTGGCGACATGGATGCTCACCGATTGTTCAAACTGTCGGTAATAGCCCTGGTACGCCTCTTCAGTGAGATGCGGGAAGAAAGGAGCGAACAGCCGCAGTAACCCATACCCGATGGTATAAAGGGTGTACCGGGTGCTGTCAACGTCTTTGCCGTGATATAAGGAGTCTTTCACCATCTCGAGGTAATGGTCCGCGACCTCATGCCACAGGAAGAACTCAACCTCCTTCATGGCGGGGGAGTACTCGAAGACGTCCATCCAGTCGGTGCAGCGGGTGACTAGCTGGCTGTACTTCGACAGGATCCATAGGTCGACGTCGGTGAACTGAGTGGGTTTATGTGGCTTCTGCGGTACAGTCTGGCGGATGAACTGCTGCACGTTCCAGAGTTTGCGTAGGAGTTTCTGACCGCGGACAACGTCTTTCTTCCTGTAGGGGTTGTCTTCGCCGAGCGCGCAGCTGGCGGCGTAGCAACGGAAGGCATCCGCTCCGAACTCATCGATGACCTTGAGTGGGTCGATGACGTTGCCGAGGCTTGCGTGCATCGGGGTGCCGTCTTCGGAGAGGATGAAGCCGCCCATCATGATGTTCTCAAACGGCGGCTTTTCTGTGAGTAGTGTGCAGCGTAGGATCGTGTAGAACGCCCAGGTGCGGATGATGTCATGGGCCTGGGGTCGCAGCGACATGGGATACAGATGCTTGAATTGCTTTTCGTCGCGCTTCCAGAATGTGTTGTACAACGGGGAGATGGAGGAGTCCATCCAGGTGTCGAACACGTCTTGGCAACCTATGAGCTTCCCGCCGCATTTCGGACATGACGCGACCGGGGGTTTGTCGATGGTGGGATCAACGTAACAGTCCTCCTCACGGGCGACGACGACGTGGCTGCATCGTTCGCACTCCCAGAGCGGGATGGGTGTGGCGAAGTAGCGCTGTCTGCTGATGACCCAGTCCCATTCCAGGGAGTGGACCCAGTCTTCGAGTCGAATCTTCATGAACTGGGGGTGCCAGCGCATGTTGTCGCTGGCTTTGAGGACGAGGTCTTTGAACGGGATGGTCTTAAGGAACCATTGTTTGGCGTTGATGAACTCGACCGTGGTCTTGCAGCGCCAGCAGACGCCGACGCTTTGATCCAGGGGCTCTTGTTTGATGAGCAGTCCCTTGATTTTCATGTCGTTGATGATAGCGGTGCGGGCGTCGATGATCTTCATGCCGCAGTACGGGCCGCACAGCGACGTCATCTTGCCTTCCTCGTCGATGCTCATGGTGAGCGGCAGTTTGTATTTGAAGACCCATTTGAGGTCTTCTTTATCGCCGACGGTGCAGATCATGACGATTCCGGTGCCGAACGTGGGGTCGACGGCCTCGTCTTCGACGACGGAGACCTCCTTGTTGAAAACCGGGACCTTGACTTTGCAGTTGGCCAGCCATGGCGCGCGCTCGTCGGTAGGGTGGACGGCGACGATCTGGCAGGAGGGGAGCATCTCAGGGCGTGTAGTCGCGATCTCGAGGTACGTGCCGTGTTCGTCGTGGCCGACGCCATGGTATTTCATGAGCTCTTCGCTAGGCGGTGTGGTGAAGTAGAATTTGATGGTGTTGAGCTTGGTTGTGCGGTCGCTGTAGACGACCTCGGCGTCCGCCATGGCGGTCATGCAGCGGGGGCACCAGTTGACGGGGAACTCTCCTTTGTAGATGTAGCCTTTCTTGTAGAGTTCGATGAAGGAGATCTGGGTGATGCGGCGGTAGTACTCGGCGTCGGTCTGGTAGTAGATGGAGGGATCCATGCTTTCGCCCAGTCTGATGAACTGGTCGGTCATGGTGGCGATGTTTTGGTTGGCGAACTCGCTGCACAGTTTGGTGAACTTATGGCGGTCGATGTCTTTGCGGGTGATGCCAAGTTTGCGTTCGACGCGTTCCTCGATGGGGATGCCGTTGACGTCGAAGCAGAGGGGGAAGAAGACGTTGTAGCCGCGCATGCGTTTGTAGCGTGCCGCGAAGTCGATGTGGGTGTAGTGGACCGCGTGGCCCGCGTGGAGGGGCCCAGAGGCGTACCTGGGGGGGACGTCGATGCTGTACGGTGGTTTCTTGCTTGCTGCGTCGTAGCGGTAGATGTTCATCGTCGGCCAGGCGGCCTGCCATTTGGTTTCGACGGCTTTAGAATCGTAGTCTGCCATAGCGTGGTCCCCTCAAGAAAATAGGGAGGAAATCCAGTGGCACAAGTAAATGTTTGTTTATAAACGCTTCTACTAGTGATATTATTGTTAGGAGGTATGGGAGTGGATATCTGCACAATGAAAAGGGATGGCAGGGTCACGGACACAGGGACGGTTATCGTGATAGGAAAGGGACCTAAAGATTGGATAGAAAACCATTCAGTAAAATGTACGCGGGTTGTTCGTGCCTACGAATTATCCAAGGATTTATTCAAATGGGAAAAAAATTCCACCATGTGCAGCCGAGGTATTCAGCTGAAACAAACCAGGTTGCGAGCACTGAAATTACCCAAAATTCCATAAGTTTAAATGCCCACTGTTGGGTGTACGTGATGTTGAGGATATCGAGAAGAATCACCACGGAACCTATGATGTAAAAAAAGAAGACGAACAACGGAAGGAGAACGAGGTAACATACCAACGGAAAATGCCACGTAATGTTATTGGATCCACACCCACACGACAAACGAGACAACTGCGCGAGGTCTCCTTTGAGTCGTGTGTCCTTGTCGACAAGGGCAGAGATCTCTTTTGGAGACACCGGCATCTGAGAGTGCCTGCACAGTGCCTGCACTTGTGATTTGCTCATGATTTTTGAAAGCATAAGACCCACTCGATAGGCGACCTCCAACTGCCTCTTTGTCAGAATAGGAACATTGATTGGCGTAGTCTTCATGTTGGGTGTAAAGAATCCGTGGTTCAGTTGAGCTGTGAGGATGGCACTCTGAATCTCTTTGTTGTTTACGAGGTCGCAGATTGTGGTGAACACTAAATCTTTTTGGTTCAATCGTTCTTTTAGTGCATTCTGTTGTGCGGCTTGGACGGTGTGATACCCCACTACATTTATTTGAGAACTAAGAATGAGGAGACCAACAGCCAGGATGCTCAGTCCAACAATACCTATTTTTTTCATACCTACTCCTCCTAAATTATATTGACAGCTAGTGCACTACCGAGATAATAGCAATGGTTGTGATGATATTGAATGTATAATTCAACGAAATGAATCCCGGTGAACCCGATAACTCCCAGGTGATAATCGGGGATGTCCGGGAAGCTTACCTTTTGATATCCTCCGTCAATGAATCCACGCCACGTTTTTAACCCAAGAAGACCGAAGCTGAGGAGATGACCCTGACATGGTTTCAGATAGATTTCCGTCCCGACGTATAACGGAAAATCATTTCTTTTATCGTTCAGGACCCATATTTTTTGTGCCAATTTTGTTATCAAAGGATCTTGCCGACCTACATCGATCGACAGGACGTGTAACGCCTCTAAAAATTGATAGAAAGACATGACGCCGAACCGAGCTGCAATCGATTCATTATCCACTCCAAGGAGCAGGCAGCCATAGTTCGCATGACCCGAGGCTTTCGCGTAGGTCTTTGGGCCTACGGCGGGAAGGCTGTTGCGAATCACAAGGCGTTGAGCCTCGTGGACCGTCATCCCCTTCGGCAACAAGCCGTACTGGTTCAACTCAACGACAGCGTCTTTGAACAAGAGGAGAGCCTCCGCCCGAGTGGTCGTCGCATCCAGACGCGCTTGAAATTCAATGAGATAATGCTGAAGTTTTTGATATTGTTCTTGAGAGAGTTGCACCGTATTTTTTCCAAATCCACTGACGCCGCAGGCTTCAGAGGATAGATAGACGAACCCTGGGTCACTCGCTGCCTTCACATCTGCGTAATTCATTCTTGGTAAAATTGTGACGCTCAGAACCAGCAGTATTACTCCAATCACGACCAGTCTCCTCATTGGATTCCTCCATATTCAATTATAGCGAGATTTTATACGGTTCTTTGGCGGGATGCCAGTCGAAATCCAGCCATTTAATGGGAAACGTTAAACCGTACGGAGGGAGCAGCCACCAGATGGTTAGTTCTTTCGTGCCGGGGATCGGCTGTGGGCCCTTCCCCGACCATGTATCCCAGTAGTTATTTCTCCAGACATCCCGTGGCCCAATGCGTAGAAAGATTCCTTGTCCGCGATCCCACCAGCGACTAGTCTTCGAATAGTTGATGAAGTTATTCTGTGTGATGCTGTTATCATATCCTCCGTTCAGATAGACGCTGACATTACAATTCTTGATAGCATTACGGGTGATGTAATCGGATTCCCCCTGATAGTTCTTGACGCCGATGGGACATCCCCAGACGATATTATCCATGACGTAAATGCGTTTGCCGGAAATTACAATCCCGCCGTTCTTACAGGCGGAGACGGAGTTATTGACGCAGGAGACGCCGCGATCCTTAGTGAAGGATAAACCGATAACGATTCCATAGTCGAGGCAATGAGAAACATCATTATTAGTGATATTAACGTCGAGTATGACATTGCAGGCAATCCCATCCGTGCAGTTTGCTATCGTCATATTCGAGACCGTGATATGGTTCTGCAAGGTGTATTCGCCCATCCCAAGATAGATGCCACTGACACTGGACCATGAATGCGGATGAATCATCTCGACCCGAAAGTTCGAAACCACCACATGACTCGCTTTAACCCTAAGGACCGACTCATTCCCGTCACCCAGGATGACAGGCTGTCCCGTATCATTCCCCTGCCCAAGCTCATGAGAGATGCCGATGAGACTGGTCTCATTCTGTTTGATGGCCAAGTTCTGCTCAATATAGGTACCGCTAAAGACCTCAATCGTATCCCCTGACTGAGACTCATTTAGAGCAGCCCCAATCGAAGTATAGTCCGCATCGCCGGGTTCATCGTCGACGGTGATGATATGTTTCCCAGATACAGGTGTTGAGAGCGCTGGAGGAACAAGTGCTGTTCCAATTAACAAAAAAAGGATTGTACAGACAAATAACTTCTTCAAATCGCTTTCCTCCTAAAATAAATGAATTACAAAAGTACCATATTAATATTTCGAATAACCTTATAAACTTAATAAAACAAACTTGTACTTTTCGTATAGCCATATCCATTTGGAAGCCACGTCCATAATTCTGCTATCCCTAGTGCGAGACGAGTATTTTGTGTTAAGGAAATATACATCAGAATAAATTTATATGAACTGGACGGATTACCATGTCGGATGCGCAGGCCGGAGCACCGACTTGTGGAGGGATGACTTCTGACCGATCCCATAGCGTACAAACTTGCGGAGAAACAACAGGAGATTTCCGTTGCGGAGTTCTTCGAGCGAAACAAGCATATCCTCGGCCTGGGGAACCCCACGCGGGCGCTCGTCACCAGTGTGAAAGAGGCGGTCGACAACGCGCTCGATGCTTGTGAGGAGGCCGGGATCCTCCCGGATTTATCCGTGGAGATCCGAAACCATGAGAGTGAGGAGTGCACGATCATCGTCGAGGACAACGGCCCAGGCATCATCAAGCAGCAGATTCCACATATCTTCGGCCGACTCCTGTATGGTTCGCGGTTCCATGCCGTGCGACAGACTCGTGGGCAGCAGGGTATCGGTATCTCCGCGGTCGTCCTCTACGGGCAACTGACGACCGGTAAGCACGCGCAGATCATGTCGAAGATCGCGGCGGACCGTCCTGCGGTCGTCACGTCGCTTGCGATTGATACGTCAAAGAACCGAGGCGAGGTCGTCGCCCAGGAGGTCCAGCACTGGGACAAGCCGAACGGGACTCGCATCGAAGTCACGATCAATGCGAACTATCGCAACGGCAAGCGCTTCGTCTATGAATATCTCCAGAGCACCTCTATCGTCAACCCCCATGCGCGCATCACGTTCAAGGACGCCGAGGGGCAGACCGCGGTGTTTGAGCGCACGGCTGACACCTTGCCTCCGAAGTGCGTGGAGATCCAGCCGCATCCCTATGGTGTGGAGCTGGGGACGCTCATCAAGATGGCGAAGGAAGCGAAAAGCCGCAAGCTCGCCTCCTTCCTGAAAACAGATTTCTGCAGCATGGGAGACCGGACCGCGGATGCCGTCTGCCAAGAAGCGCAGCTGGACCGCAACCTCAATCCCAAAGAGCTGAGCCGTGACCAACTGGCGCAGCTGCACAAGGCGTTTAAGAAAGTCAAGATGATGTCGCCGCCGACCGAGTGCCTTTCGCCGATCGGAGAGATGCTGATCAAACGGAGCCTGAAGAACGAAACCCAGGAGATCTCACCTGAGTGCATCGTGACTGCGTCGCGGCCACCCGCGGTGTTCTCCGGCAACCCGTTCCAAGTCGAGGTCGGCATCGTCTACGGCGGCAAGCTACCTAAGGATAAGTCGGTGCGGCTCATGCGGTTCGCGAATCGCATCCCCTTGTTGTATCAGCAGGGGGATTGTGCGTCGACCGCGGCGATCGCGAGCATGGATTGGCGTCGGTACGGCTTTGACCAGCCGAACGGCGTCGGGGTGCCTACGGGCCCGGCGATCTTTCTTACGCATCTGTGCTCAACCCAGATTCCCTATACGTCAGAAAGCAAAGAGGCCATAGCGGACATCGAAGAAATCGAGAACGAGGTCCGCCTCGCGTTCCGCGAGTGCGCCCGCAAGGTCCAGCATCATATCAACAAGAAAGTCCGCCGGGTGAAGACCCGGGAGAAGTTCGATCTTATCACGAAGATCCTGCCGGAGATCGCGAAGAAATCCGCGCACATGCTGGATAAGCCGGTGCCGTCGTTGGATAAGGTCATCACCAGGATCATGGACGTGGTCTGGATCGAGGATGCGATCGAGTACGAGAAGGTCAAGCGGACGCCGGGGAAGGCGATGCAGGCGAAGCTAGGGACGGATCTTGCACAGTTGAAGGACGATGGCGGGTGGATCACAAAGAGCAGCATCCTCATCGTGAACTATAAGAACAAGCCGCAGCGGTTCAGCCTCTATGCACTCATCCCGAAGGACGCGGTCATCGGCACGATCACACCGCAGCCGACCAAGGTAACGCCGGACTATATCCGCTGGAACCTGGAAAGCATCGACCCGACGAATAAACTCGACGTGTACTTCGAGCTTGCCGGGTTGAACAAAGGCGATTTCGATGAGAACGACCTGTACGTGCAAGGGATCAATCCCTCGTATGTGATTGGTGCTGATCAGTGGGAGGGTGAGTAGTCATGGCGGAGAAGGATTACAAGGAAGTCATCTCGAAGATCGATAGCATCGCGCAGAAGGTATACTCAGACCTGACGAAGGCGGAGATCCCGCATCTGAATCTTTCGACTCGGACGAAGGCCAACATCCGGTTTGATGACAATCTGAATGTATGGAAATATGGGAAGCAGACGACGGAGCGGTCCGCGATGTCCCTGGACGGGGCGTACATGCTGCTGCGGACGATGTATCTAGTAGATTTCATTAAGGAGATGATCAACCAGAAGAAGTCGTCAACACTCAGAGAAACGTATTATATCTCTGAGGGCTGGAACCTGGCGAAATTCAGCAGCCAGGACGAGTCAGACCTGCTTGCTGAGGATTTGGAGGTCATCACCGGCTGCATGCGGGAGGATTTCAAGTTGCGGCCTGAGGAGGACGGCGCCCGGGTTATCGGCAACCTCGTCATCGAGGAGGTGACGAGGAACAACGCGAAGAAGCGGATCCACTGCCAGGATGATGTCGGCGACGCGGGGTACGGCATCCCGTACAACGTGGAGAAGGAGAAGCTGTCATTCAAGCAGATCGATGCGGATTTCGTAATGGCGATCGAGACGGGTGGTATGTTCGACCGGCTCGTGGAGAACGGGTTTGATACCGACAGTCGGGCGATCCTGGTGCATTTGAAAGGTCAGCCGGCGCGCTCGACGCGTCGGTTCATCAAGCGGCTCAGTGAGGAGAAGCAGCTGCCGGTCCTGGTCTTCACGGACTGCGACCCCTGGAGTTTCCGGATTTACGGCAGCGTCGCGTATGGGGCGATCAAGACCGCACATATCTCGGAGTACCTCGCGACGCCCAGCGCCCAGTACCTCGGGGTGACGCCATCGGATATCATTAACTACAAGCTGCCGACGGATACGCTCACGCCGGAGGATATCCATGCGTTGAAAAGCGAGTTGGACGACCCGCGGTTCCAGGATCAGTTCTGGAAGCATGAGATCAAGCTGCAGCTGGAGATTGGGAAGAAGTCCGAGCAGCAGGCGCTTGCGAAGTACGGGTTGGATTACGTGACGGATACGTATCTGCCGGAGAAGCTCGTGGAACTCGGCTTGATGAAAAAATAGACCCTGTGTTTTCGTTACTGCTTTGACGGCCAGAGCGTCGTCGGCGGGATCATCTGGTAGCGCAGTTGCAGCACGCGGTTGTCGTCGATGGGGATGAAGGTCTTGCTGAAGATGCCGCCTTTCGCGCCCATTGGTAGCGTGACCGTGTAGACTTCATGGCCTTTAATCGTCGGTGGCGCCGGTGCCTTATCTATTTTCGTTTTCCGAGGTTTCTTGACTTTCGGAGCTTTCGGGTGGAGTGGCCGTGTCTTAGCTCGATACCTCGAGTAGATTGCGAGGTCGATGAGAAGGAAGAATGCTACGAGGGCGGTGTCGATGATCACCCATTCGGTTGGAGAGAGTAACGCCCATCGGGCATCCATTTGAAAGCTGAAGACCGAGAGGACGGCGGCGAGAGTCCAGAGAGTGAAGAGAATGGCGATCAACAGGAGCAACGTGGCTACGCGGCGGTATTTGATGCGAAGTCGCATGTCTGCGTCCGTGGATTCCGCCTCGTCCATACCGCTCCTTCCTGAGGGGATTATTGGATGTGTACTTTTAAAACTTCCTGTTTGGCTTGGGTACTTTTTTATACTTCCTGCGTCTTCTTCTTCCTTACTGATGTTGTTACGGGGGAGACTTCGATGAGGTTTTCACACAGCGGTATGGTTGTCGGCTTGGTTCTGATGGTGGTCTATTCAGGGGCCGTCGGGTGTTTTTCCGGGACCTGTGCACCATTGAATCCACACATCTTGTACGTCGGCGGGTCTGGTCCAGGGAATTATACACGTATCCAGGATGCGGTGGACGCAGCGGTGGACGGTGACACGGTCTTTGTGTACCATGATTCCTCGCCGTATAGTGAGAACGTCGCGATCCGTACCTCGATTTCGCTGATCGGGGAGAACCGGTTGACGACGATCCTGCAGGACGGGACCCATGCGGTCTATGTGTACGCGGACTATGTTCATGTGAGTGGGTTTACGATCACGAATGTTGGGGATTTTTGGAACTGTTGCGGTGTCTATGCGATATCGAAGGACGATGTCTTTGATAATTTGACGATTGCCCATAATGAGCGTATGAATGGTATCTTCCTTGACGGGGTGTCGTATTCAGTGGTGCGTGACTGCCTCATCGAGGATAACAATTACCATGGGATTCGCATGGAGTATGCCTCCAACAACCGTATTCTCAATAACACGATTCGTGATGTGCGGGGGCATGGGATTTATCTCAGCGAGTCTCCGAACAACGTGGTGGAGGGCAACACGGTCCAGAGGGTCTTTTCGATCGGGATTATTCTGGGGAATAACTCGTATGGAAACACGGTGCTGCACAATAACGTGATTGATAACGCGGAGCAGGCGAAGGATGTGCAGGGAGGGAATTTCTGGGATGGCGGCAGCGTCGTCGGGGGGAACTTCTGGAGTGACTATACCGGGACGGATGCGAACCATGATGGGATTGGGGACGTGCCATACAAGATTCACGGGAATCTAAGTCAGGATGCGTTCCCGTTGATGCATCCGTATGGCCTGGTGTCGCCGATCTATCAGGTGAGTGTGATCGGTGGGTTCGGGGTGTCGCTGCAGGTGAAGAACATCGGCTCGGGAGTCGGTGAGAACGTCAGCTGGAACCTGTCATTCTCCGGTGGGGTTCGGCTGCTGCCGTTGTTGCATCTAAAGACGGGTATCATAGCGAGGCTAGGGACGGATGAGGAGACGGTCGTCCATGCCGCGCCCCTGCTTCTTGGCCTTGGGTCGATGACGGTATCAGGGACGGTCGGGGGACAGTCGTTCTCCCAGGCCGGGTTCTTGATCGTCTGCTACTTCATGTTTGTGCGGTAGCCGGCCTGATTTTTTTCATAAGGTTTATATCCATGGAGCACCCCATTGTACAGTGCTAGTAATAGTCTAGCAATCGTGTGGAGGTGAATATTGTGGAAGTCAACATCGTAGGGGCAGCAAGTGACGAGGAGATGCTTGAGGAAATCGAGGACATCGCCAAGATTTTCGTCTACGAAGAACGCATGAAAGGATACACCAAGCCGCTGCGGCAGTACCTTCCAACCAAGAGGGAAGAACCCCAAAAGAAACCCGCGGTCCCATCGCCCTGGTATCTTTCGATACACGCCTCTGGCTTCGTCAAAGGGCTCTGTTAACCCCACGCCCCCTCTCTTTTTTTCTATCCTGTTCTGTGACATCCTCCCCGGCATAAATGCCGGGGCTTCCGGGACCTAAGCGGTCACCGGAAACCCATCAAGGGTGGCCTGTTGGAAGCGATGGTTTCTCACATAATTTATCACGGTGTCCGCGTCAGCATCGCCGACGGTACGGAAGAACTTCCCAGGGCTCCAAAAAGCTCCCCGGGGGTACCGCCGGCGGAAGGCTGGGATTTGTTTGAAGATCTCATGGGAGGACGCCCCCTTCAGGAGGTGGAGGGCCGATGAGACGCTCATGGTCGCCGGCAGTGCGGCGACCATGTGGATGTGGTCCGGCATCACACTGAGCTCGATGACGGTTATGTGATGCCGCTGCGCGACGTCGCGCAGCACATCCTCGATGAGTTTTTGGATTTGCTCCTGTCGCATCATGTGGTAGCGGTATTTCGGGCACCATTCCAAATGGTATATATTCTGGCCTACGCTATGGCTACTGCTAATAAGTTCCATACAAGATGTCCTGGGCAGGTGCTTCAGAGCGCCCGCGGACGCGGGCGCGCCCACCCAGTACATGGTAACGAATTCTTGAAGAAAAATAGCGCGATTCATCCCCCATGCTAAAGCATGGGGATTTCTCGCTTAGAAGACGTTAA
>CAIRCU010000040.1 GCA_903877165.1 Methanobacteriota archaeon
AAATGAAATTGTAGATATTATCTCCAAAAGCTGCGGTCATGTTATCTATTGAAGTCACAGTGCTGTTCGTCCCTTGCATATCTGTAAGGTTATCACCGATTTCGATGTTTCTTGCTTCCTTTAAAACCCCGTTCACCAGAAAGACCTGATTCGGACTTGAATGTAAACTGCCATTAATGTTCAGAGTGTAACCAGGCGATTGATCAGAGGTATGCTGATAGACGGCCTGTACCGTGGCATTGACGTACTCATGAGTGTCCATGTTATAGGCTTTCACTATGTCGCCGGATTGGATGTCTTGGATATTCTGATATATGCCATCAGCCATGGTGATTTGTGTACCGGTAGAGAAGCCATTAAAGAGATGCAGAAAATCCCATTTCGATTTGTTTAAATTCTCAGTTCCGACATACAGATCGCCATTATAAATAGCCATCCCTCTTGTCGCTACGTTAGAGCTGGTTAAAGCCTCTCCTTTCAAATTATAATCATAAATGTGTCCTGTCCAAAAGCCATCTTTCACCAACAATTTCTGCCATCCATGGCAATGCCCGGACAGGTGGAATTCGTGAATGCCGACCAGGATTTGGTTCGTATTGCATGTCAACGGAAGACCATAGGGGTCACTAAACATTGCATACACTCGGTAGGTTCCGTCCCCAAAGCATAGGTTTGAGGTGTTTACACGGCCATTGAAAATGGTGTCTAGGGGGAGTTGCGTTCCTGTGGTGATCGTCCGTGGCGATGTGTCGTTGATGGTATCATCGGCGACATACCATGAATTGTCATAGTAGTATTGGACTTGGATGTGGAGATAACCTTTGATGTTGGTTGATCCGGTGTTTTTGATCTTCGATTGGTTCCGATAGTTGATCACGAGTTTTGGTTGACCATTCAAGCCCCCATTGTATTCATGGGAGCCGACAATGACGTATTCGTTTCCAGTGGGCGTGTTTCCGTTGATGTCGCGGCTGCTACGCAGGCAGAGTTTGGTCGTCCCGGCTTTGGCGATCCAGTTGAGATTAGTAATGGTGATGGGATTGTATCCTGTGGTGAATTGCGTGGTGTTCAGGGTTCCGCCGCTGCCGGAGTAGTCGTTCTTGTTGTAGTCGGTTGTCTGCATCGGGGCATGCGGGTAGGTGGGTTGGCCGTTTTGGATAGTGAAAGTGAAATCGGTGGTGGAGTAGTCGTTGGCTTTGTAGAAGCTGAGGGTAGCGTTGTCAATGTAGGCGTTAGTCGGCAGGCTGGTGGTGTTGAAGATGACGAAACCTCGGTAGATGGTGTAGGTGGTGGAGACTTTCTTTTGTCCGATGGAGATGGTTGTTGCTGTACTGTTGACGGTGCCTGAGGCGGCGGTTCGTACGGTGGTGTAGTTTGTTCCTGAGTTGGAGATGAAGCCGTCGTTGGAGAGGGAGTAGACGGTAATGGTCGGGTCGATAATGACGGGGAAGGTCATCGTGGTGAGGGTGGTGTAGGAGATGGCGGAGAGGAGGTAGGTGTCGCCGCCTTGGTGGACGAATCGGTAGACTAAGGATGCGCTGGTTGAGGTGTTGCCTTGTTGATATGCGGTTCCTATCGGCAAGGCGCATGCAAACTGGTTGAGGGCGTCTCTGAATTCAATGCCTTGCGTGATGGTGAGGTTGCCTGTGATCGGGCTTGGGCCGTCGTAGGGGGTGAGGCCGAGGCTGTCAATCTTCGTGGCGAACACGAGGTATGTATTCGGGCCGAGGCCGTACTGGGAGGGCGGATGATTTAGAAGAGCGGTCTTGGTGGTGTTGCTGAGGGTGATAGCTTCCTTCAGCTGCATGTTCCTGTAGGTGTACGAGATATCTGTTCCGGTGAAGACGCCGGGATAAGTTGCGGTGTTGTTGGTGAATTGTCCCTGGCTGTTTTGTGTAGTTTGGAGGGTGTGGGTGGACCATGTTGCGGGATCGATGTAGCCAATGGTGGTGAGTTTTGTGCGGATGACGGTGGTGGTGGGGTCGGTGGAACGGTTGTACGCGAACGCGATGGGCCAGGTGCTTTGGAAGGCAGGTTTGAAGTAGGCGGCGTAGGGTCCTTGGGTGTTGCCCATAGTGTATCCGTTGGTGTAGGCGAGGCTGTTTGGGTTGGTGGGGGTGAGGGTGGTGTTGATGGGCTGCCAGGTGCCGTTCGTGTCTTGGTAATTGACGGGTTCTTGGTAGGTTTCGAGGGTGTTATCGCCGGTGGTGGCGTTGTAATAGGTGTTCCAGGTGGATCCTTGGTTGACGAGGGTGAGGTCTTCCTGGGGATTAGGTGGGTCGGTGAGGTTGATGGTTTGGTTTTCGGTATAGTTGTCTTTGAGAGTGGCGATGGTGAGGCTGGCGTATGCGGTAACGTTGAAGCTGCGGGTAGTATGGTTGGTGTTGTTGGCGTTGTCGGTGGCCCAGATGGTGTAGTTGAAGCGCCCGTGTTGCCAGGTGTTGGAGAAGATGCATTGGTAGGAGGTTCCTTTACTCGTGGTGGAACAATTAGCGTGGGTGTGGTCCGGACAGGTGATGTTGACGGTGACGAGGTGGACGCCGCTTTGATTGTCGGTGACCGTGGGGTTGATGGTGACGTTGAAGCCGAAGCCGACGGTCTGAGGGCTTGCTGAGGCAGCTGAGATTTGTGGTGGGTAGTGGTCTGGTGTGGTGGCTTTAGTGATCGGTGGAGAGATATCGGCGGTGATCATCACTGAAGATGCTATTACAATTGCTAAGACAATAATTACGTAGATTTTCCTCATTTCCTTTCCTCCCTCGAACGTTATTTATGGTAAAAAAAGAATAGGATAGGAAGTTTTTATCATTTTTCAATAAAGGTTTAATATTTGATTTGATGAATTGGTAATCCTTGCCCCTTTCACGGGGGCGATATAATCACGAATTCAAACGTCTGTTCGTAGAGAATCATTTCTTAATTTTCCGTGGTTTATCCCAATATGGACTTTTGCATTTTGGGCATACCCGCGGTTTTTCCTTATCTCTCGGGATCCATTCATGACTGCAGCGTTCACATTTGAATCCTTCGACTGTGATTTTCACGGTTGCCATACGTAGCTTCTGATTTGTTTGTTAGTATATAAGTATTTGGTATATCATTAGCCAAGTATTATATACCTTGCAAATATATACCTAACTAGTATATTATTATAAAAGTGCGTGCCAAGGGCAGTTACGAGCTGCCCCTTGGCAGGAAACACCGAATGCCGGGTAGCAAACGGATCTCCAACCAAACCATAGAAATGGAGATATATAACACATTCGAGAGACTCAACCAAAAGAAGACTCTCACAATGGCTGAGTTCCTGAAAGAATTTGATGCAACTCAATTTCAGACACGGAAATACCGAACAATCAAGTTCTCCTACGAATCACTCATCAGACTCGTTTTATTCCAAAAACTGAAAGGAATCAAGTTCTACACAAAGCTAACAAAATACCTTCGGAGAAATCCATCTGAACGCGTCAAACTCGGTTTTAGCGAAACACCAAACAGAGCCCAGATAGGCTACTTCATCAACCACATCCTAGACAATGAAACAAACGAAATCCTTAATTTCACTGCAGCTAAAATAGAAGAAATCTCTGAAAAATTCGGCATCCTCCTCGATGTAAATACCCTCAAACCTGAGCCATTAAAAGAGACAAAAGAACGAAACCAATACCTCCAAAAGAACAATAAGATAAAAGAAATCTGTAGACTATTCAAGAACCGCTTCTCTCCCTTCATCAACCTGAATCTGAAGAACAATGCAATCTACAAGAAACACCAGTTCCTCGACCTTCTTATTCATATGAGTATGACGCGGGATTTCGCTGAGAACGGGTCAAAAACCTACAAAGAACTACGAGGAAACAGAAACCCAGATGCCGATACCTTGCTATATCATCTTAAAAATTATACAGACTCAAAGGATCTCCACAGGATGTTCACGACCCTCTTTGAGATCATCTGGGAGATGGCACGTAAAACAAATCTCTTCGACATCAAGAAACACTACGATGTCGCCATCGATTTCACCGAGTGGTATTTCTACGGTGATCGCGGCACACAGATGGTTGTAGGTAAAGAACCCGACCGTGGAACATCGAAGTGTTACAAATTCGCTACCATCAACATCGTTGAGTCAGGGAAACGATTCACCCTCCTTGCATTACCCGTGGGTTCATTTGATGTCAAAGAAGATGTTCTAAGGAGATTACTCAGCTATGCCATGGAACGAATCAAGATACGCCGAGTATACGTTGATCGCGGATTCTGTGACGCAAACTCCATAAAAACATTCAACAATCTGCATCTGAAATATCTCATGCCTGCAACAAAAATCAGTACTATCAGAAGCATCTTGGACATTGCTGTTCCTCCATGCATCGTCAAGGATTTTGAGATGAAAGATACTTCCTTTAATCTGGTGATCGTCGAAGAGGAAGACAACAACGGAATCATGGTCAAACGGGCGTTTGCCACGAATGAAACATTTGAGGAAAACGACGTGGCATTAACTGAGAGATTGTTCGCTTTATACGGGAAGAGATGGGGCATCGAAACAAGCTACAGAGTGAAGAAACACTCATACCTTCCCAAAACAACATCAAAAAACTACCAGATTAGACTATTTTACTTCATGTTCTCAGTTTTACTCTATAACCTTTGGATACTTGCAGACATCCTCATCTGGCTTGCCTTGTTTGGAGACGTTAAAGAAGGTCATCTTGTCACCTCGAAATATTTTGGTACGGTTCTCTATATGATTGATCCTGGAGGATAACATGAATCATTGCCATTCAAAGTATAATTTTTTCTTTTTCTCTTAGTTTTGACCAGTTCTTCACCTCATATTTTTTGATTCGGAAGCGAGTTTTTACTTACTTTGTCATCATTTTTCGTTAGGGGCAACAATAGAATCTATCCTCCAACATCCTTTTCGACGGTTCCAAAGCCATCCCCCTCTCTACTTTCGGAACTACTGACCCCACCCAAATGTTTATCTGCCGCCTACTTATCCTCCCTGGGTAAGAGTAATGGATCAGCGATCCGCGCTCATCAGCGTTTTCGATAAAACTGGCATCACCGATCTCGCCACAGCCTTCGTCTCCTCAAAAATCACCATTTTGACCACAGGTGGCACCGCCAAAACCCTCAAGGCCGCCAAGATCCCGTACACCGAGGTCAGCGACTACACCGGCTTCCCCGAGATGCTCGACGGCCGCGTCAAAACCCTGCACCCCAAGGTCCACGCCGGCATCCTCGCGAAGCGCAGCAACAAAGACCATAAGGCCACCCTCGCCAAGCACCAGATCAGCCCTATCGACTACGTCGTCTGCAATCTGTATCCTTTTGAGGCCACCATCCAGAAACCCAAGGTCACCATGGAGGACGTGATAGAGAACATCGACATCGGCGGACCCAGCATGATCCGCGCAGCAGCAAAAAACTACCCCGACGTCGTCATCCTCACCAACCCCGCCCAGTACCAGGACGTCATCACCGCCCTTGCCAACAAGAAAAAGATTGGCATCCAACAACGCCAACAGTACGCCATTGCCGCCTACGCCCACACCGCCCAGTACGACACCCTCATCAGCACCTACCTGCGCAACCAATGGCATCCAGAGCCGTACCCCGACGATCTTACACTCACCATGCGCAAGAAACAGACGATGCGCTACGGCGAAAACCCACACCAGAACGCCAGCTTCTACCAAAGCCTCCCTCCCATCACCGAACCCAGCATCACCACCGCACAGCAGCTCCACGGAAAAGAACTCTCCTACAACAACATCCTGGACAGCAACTGCGCCATCGAATGCCTCAAAGAATTCACGGAGCCTTCCTGCGTCATCGTCAAACACGCCACTCCCTGCGGCATCGCAAGCGCACCTAACCTGCTGCAGGCCTGGAAGGACGCGTACGCAACCGACGTCGACTCACCATATGGCGGCATCGTCGCCCTCAACCGCAGCCTCGACCCCAAGACCGCCAAAGAGCTCGCCCAGTACTTCCTCGAAGTCATCATCGCTCCGGACTACACCTCTGAGGCACTCGCCATACTGGAGAAGAAGAAGAACATCCGGCTCCTCAGACTCCCAGGACTCCAGGAGCCCATCCCCCGCCACGGCACCGAGTACCGCAGCGTCGTCGGCGGCATGCTCGCCCAGGACCGCGACACCTTCTTCTCAGACCCTAAGACCTGGAAGACCGTAACACTCAAGAAACCCACCCCGCAGCAGCTCCAAAGCATGGTGTTCGCAGCCAAATGCGTCAAGCACATCAAATCCAACTCTGTGGTCTTCGTCACCGGCACCCAGACCGTCGCCATCGGCGGCGGCCAGACCTCACGCGTTGACGCAGTCTGGATCGCCACCCACAAAGGCGCAGACCGCATCCGCGGCAGCACCATGGCAAGCGACGCCTTCTTCCCCTTCCGAGACGCAGTAGACGTCGCCGCCAAAGCAGGCGTAGCCGCCATCCTCCAGCCAGGCGGCAGCATCCGCGACACTGAAGTCATCCAGGCAGCCAACCAGTACGGCATCCCCATGGTCTTCTCAGGACAGCGCTACTTCCGCCACTAGACCCAACCCCTGGGAGTGAAACCATTTTAAAGCACCCATCCGTATCCACATCAGACTCTATGCACCTACAGATCACCAGCCGAGACGGCCCAGCCAGACGCGGCACATTCACCTACGGCGAGGCATCCATCCCCACCCCCACCATCCTCTACCTCCACTCCAAGGCCCTGCCCGCGCCCGCCTTCGCCCACCTAGTCATTACCACAGAATCATCCTCGCTTCCACAGCCCACCATCCGCGTACCACCAACCCTCTTCTCCCCACACCCGGAGCCCATCTCACCGCTCATCTACCCCAAAGACCTCCCAGCCGCCCTCCACAAAGAGGAACTCATCCGCTCACCACAGAACCCTGACCTCCAATTCGTACCCCCACTCCCTGAACTCCTCGATACACTCCCGTCCACCGCCCCCGGACCCCTCTACACCATCACCAGTGCCCAGCAGCTCTACCACCACCAGACCGCCTTCGTCTCCTTCCTCACAAGACTGCGCCAGACCCTCGACCCAGAAAGCATCCTGTACCTCCCCAGCGTCGGCACTCCCGTCAACCTCGCAGTCCTCACATACATGGGCGTGGACCTCATCGACTCCACCCAAGCCATCCTCGCAGCCCGACACAACACCCTCTGGTTCCCCACCGGCGCCATCCCCCTACACGAACTCCAGGAACTCCCCTGCCACTGCCCAGCCTGCACCACTGCACACCACGACCCCACGAGACTTACCTTCACCGACATCCTCACCCACAACACCCACGCGTTCTACCAAGAAGCCCAGCACGTCCGCACCGCGATTGCCCGCGGCACCCTCAGAGAACACGTTGAAACCCGCGTCCGCGCGGACCCACAAGCCACAGCACTCCTCCGTCTCCTCGACCTCGACCACCCAGACTTCCTCGAAACCAGCACACCCATCACCAGAAAACACCCCTTGCTTGCCACCACCCACGAAGCACTCCACCGCCCCGAAGTCAGACGCTTCCAGCGCCGCATCCTGCACCGTTACCACAAGCCACCCTCCGCAAAAATATTGCTCCTCCTTCCCTGCGCAGCCCACAAACCGTACTATCAATCCAAATCCCACAGCCTCTACCGCACCCAGCTACTCACCTCACCGAACCCCTGGGTCGTCCACGAACTCATCATCACCTCACCCCTCGGCCTCGTCCCCCGCGAACTCGAAATCGTCCCCCCGGCCAACTGCTACGACATCACCGTCACAGGACACTGGGACTATGACGAAAAAATCATAATCCAGACCCTCCTCCAGCAATACCTCGCAGCCAACACCTACGACCACATCATCGTCCACCTCGACCCAAAACTCCAGGAGATCGTCTCCCCCATCATCCCACAGGCGACCACCACCTGCATCGACACCCCGACCTCGGATGCATCCCTCGAACGGCTCGCCCAGACGCTCCACGACCTGACCGCACGCTACCCTAAAGTCTCAGCAGGAGAACGCGCCATGGAGGAAGTCAGCGCGGTCGCAGCCTACCAATTCACCACACCAATCGCAACCGCCCTCATGAACGGAAGCACAGTCCGCGGCCGCTACCCCTACCGCAAGATCTTCAGAGGCAGACAGCAACTCGGTATGATCACCGAGCCGCGCGGCCTGCTCTCCCTGACCCTCGAGGGGGCGGAGGCCTGCCAAAAGGAACCGGGGTACTCCGTGACCATCGCAGATGACTTCACCCTCATCGGCTCAGTGTTCGCTCCCGGTGTTGTCGAAGCGGACCCTGGGATCCGCATCGGGGACGACGTCTGGATCCTACAGCAAGGAGAGGTATGTGCTGTTGGCATCGCGACCATGAGTGGCCCGGAGATGAGACGCTCACGACACGGGGAAGCAGTGAAAGTCCGCCACCGAAAAACGCCCTTGCAGCAACAATGATATCTCAAAATTAAATGAGAGTTATTTGTTTACGAGGTTCACCGACCCTAGGTATCCACAATGCGGGCAGGCGTGAGTAAACACCTGTTTTTCAGGGAGAATCGACATCGGAAACGTCCGCTGACATGAAGGGCAACGGAGCTGCTTCTCGGTGACTGGCGCCACAGCTTGCGGCTTCCTGCGAACTGCGAGCACTAAAGTCAGGAGTGGTATCAGCAGGAGTCCATAGAAAAGAAAGACGCCGACCATCCACCCTTTCGAATTGATAATGTCATAGACTGAGACGGCCAATATGACGAAGGCAAGAAGCACGACGACGAATGCGACGAACAGGTGACGCCGGCTCATGGCTGTCTCCTGCGTAGCAGAAAGACGCAGAGCAACAGAATGACGGCGAAAAGCACCACGGAAGCAGTCAGATACCCGGCATGGTCCCCGAAGGCAGCAAGGGCAGAGGGCACTGATGCTTGGAGCGGGTTTGTTCCCTCCCGGTACTCCTGGAGGTTGGTGGACCCATCATGGTCCGCGTCAAGCACCGCATCAGCGGGATTATAAGGATCGAATCCATTCGTGCGTTCCCAGACATCCGGCATGCCATCGTTATCGGTGTCGTTCAGGTCATCCGTGATCCAGAAGGTTGCGGGGACGCTGCTGCGCGAGTTGTTGTAGACGTCCTCGCTCGTGACCACATAGGTGTACTGCCCGATCGTACTATACGTATAGTTGAGGACATAGTAGCCTTCTTTATTCATCGTCAGGGTATAACCAAGGAGCGTGGACCCAGGTGCGGTGATCTTCACGGTCACGGAACGGAGACCGGAGAAATCCCAGGTGAGACATCTGATCTCGACGTACCCTCCAGCAAGCTGCGCAAAGGGTAACGCACCGGTGTAATTGAGGGACGGCGGGGTCTGGTCTTCGATGATACGGAAGGATTGACTCACCGTGGTCTTGTTATGAAACTCAGAGGCGTCGGTGGCGGTGATCGTGAAGTCGTAGATGCCTAGGAGGGAAGTGTTCTGAACGGTGTATGAGTAGTACACGTAGTCGGTCGTGTTCATTGTATAGGTGGATTTAACGTATTGTGAGGGTCTGGTGAGAGTGAGGATGACAGACTTGATGCCTGAGGGGTCCGTGACCTTGGCAGTGATCACTGCCGGGTGACCGAGTTCGAGGATGCCGGGGTTGTCGACCAAGACGTAGGGGTTGGTGCGGTCCGTTGCGGTGACATTGATGGAATGGTCGAGTCGAGCGAGGGTGTTGTTATCGGTGTTTGGGTCCGGCGCGGCAGAGTTCCAGACTTTGATGCCGACGTACCATTTCCCATGATATGTTGATTCTCCGTAGTGGACCGGGGACCATGTGAAGTTCACGGTAATCGTCTGGCCGGCGTTTAGAGTGAGCAGTATGGTCTGGTTGATGATGGAATAATCCATGGCGGGAGTCTCGTGTTGCTCAAGGCAGAGGGCGACGGTGTAGTCTGTGCCCTTGGCATGGCCACTGTTTCGAATCGCAGTCTGGATAACGGCAGAGGCCCCCTCAGCGAGGGGGTTCTTGGGGAGTGTGATATTGACGACGCCGAAATCAGGGGCGCTGACGATGGTGACGGTCTGGGATTTGTAGTTGTTGTACGGATTGGATTCATTGAATCCTGAGCTGTTGATTTCGACCGTGATCTTTGTTTTACCGAGCCGTATCGGGACCCAGTAGCATGACTTGCTCACATTGCCGCCTTTGGAAATCGTGAGGTCGGAGAACTGGGCAAGCAAGGTGTCGTTGTTTTTGATTCTGATGTCGACGTTAGGGATAGTAGCGTTGTAGGCGTAGGCGAAGGCGGTGATCGTGACAGTTGTTTTTTCCGCGATGGATGAAGGGAGCGAAGAGAAACTGATAGCAAGGTCAGGGGTCGTGATGTTCAGGGGAAACATGAGGTCTTCGGCCGCATATCCTGCGGTGTCGTTCGCGCTGATGAGAATGGTCCAGTTCCCTTTCGTGAGATTCAGGCTACATGACCAGTTGACCTTGTCGCCATCAGGGTTCATGAAATTCTGATATTTTTTATAGACCGAACCAAGGTATAAAGCTCCTTTCATAGAGGAGGCTTTCGCAGTGGTCTTCATGGAGATGGTGAAGGCATGGTTGGGTGCGTAGAAAATATTTAAGGCCTTCTGGAGCGTCATCCACCATCCTTCGGAGGGGCTGGGGGTGGAGGCTGTCGGGGTGCCGGAGGCGTTCAGCGCATGTGCGGATCCGTTCGAGCGGGATCCGGGATTGGCCGTCACATCGAAGTAGACCGCGTAGATGCCGGTTCCGTTCACCTGCCATGTCAGGTTCCCGATGGCGTGTGTCACGGCATCGTACCCGGCGGTTTTTGTGAAATGGTAGGGATGGACCTTGATGATTTTACCAGTGCTGGTGTATTTAATGACGGTGATGGTGCTGTCCTCGAACGTCTGACCTGTGATATTGAGGCTGCCCAGGCATGCGGTGAAATCGAGAGGCTCGGTGATGTTGCCGGTTCCTGTGGTGTTGTACAGGATGCGGTAGTGCCAGTTGAGGTCCCACCAGGGCAAACGGGACGCAGAGACGGTTATGGTGACGCTGAGGTTGTTGTTGGTTTCGTTGGTCTCGTTGATGGCGGCGTTTGGGTCCAAGGAGATGGTGAGGATGACTGCCCCGATGGTGGAGGGGGTCCAGGTGAAGGAGAGGTTGTTTGTCTCTCCGTAGGCAAGGCCGCCGTCGAGGTGCTGACTTTCTTGGATGCCGTGGTTGACCAGGAGAGTGATGTCGATGGTCTGGTTCGTGTCTTTCCCCTGGTTTTTGGCGGTTGCTTTGAGGGTGAGGGGTTTTCCGATGACGCGTTCGCCGATGATGCGTATCGGGGTGGTGAAAGTCAGGTCCGGTTGTGGTGGGGTGATGGTGATGATCGCGGTCTTGTAGTTATCGCTGCGATTTGTGTCAGGGAATCCTGCGTAGACCGTGAAGTTCAGGAGACGCTCATCGGTTGCATTCAACCCGTGTTGTGCCTGCCAGCTGATGGTGAAGTTGTGGGTTAATGTCGATAATTGGATGGTCTGGTTCGAGCTGTTCGTATAGATGCTATCGATGGTAAGGCTGATGTTGACCCAAGTGGAAGCGTTTTGTTTATTGTTGTGAGCCGCAATGGTGAAGGTTATAAGTTGGTTTTCGTAGGCCTCTGTTGGCGAAGTGATGGATGTGATAGAGAAATTGTTGCTCTGGAAGGCGGGGGTTTTGCTCTGCTTGGCGAGGGTTGGAAAAGTTAGACTGCCTAGTAGGACAACGAGGGAAAGAAGAGTTAAGAGTTTAGTTACGACTTTACCCAAAGTTGCCACGAGTTTCCTCCCTATAGACCGTATTTATATTTCTTTGGTAGTATTTCAATTTTATCATCTAACAGTGGATTTTAATCAGAGTGTTGGAAGGATTTTAAATGGTCGCAGATCGACGAAGGAGCCGAGGCGGACCCAGAGGGCAATGGCATTGACGCCGGTGAGGGTGAGGTTAGCGCTGAGGCTGGCGTAGAGCCGTGGGGGTGGATGGTAGGGAGGCTTGGTGGGGATGAGGATGGAGGCGTAGGAGAAGAAGATCTGGCCGGTGAAGGTGTAGTTCCCATGCGGGGTGAGCTCATGCTCCGTGAGGTTGCCGGACCCAAGGAAGTTCATGGCAGTGGGGTAGGCGGAGAAGTAGTCGATGCGCAGGTCCTTGGCGTAGAGGGGGATGTCGGAGGGGTTTTTGACCGTGAGGTTGACGTTCCCCATGATGCCACCTTTGACGCGGTGGAGGTCGACGCCGAGTTGGAGTTCGAGGGGTCGGTCATGGGGGAGGAAGGTGTCCAGGCTAGGGATGGCGACCGCGATCGTGGTGTTAATGGGGATGGTCTTCGTGGCGCCCGCGACGGTGGCTCCCGCGATGGCATGGAGGGTAAGGGTGAGGCGATGGGCGTTCAGCGCGGAGTACTTAATGGTGCCGGTGCTGTGGAACACGGCGTGGTCCGCGGCTGGTATGTTGCCGCCCGCGATGGTCATGGTGCCGACGTTCTCTCCGGTGTCCGTGGTCATGGTGAGGCTGGCGTTCTGCAGGATGAAGGCGAAGGTGTTGGGGTTGGTGACCGTGATGGTGGTGTTGAGGCCTATCGAGGTGTTCGTAACCGTGCCGAAGCTCGGCTCTATGAGAATGCTGGGAATCTTGATTTGGTTGATGAGGTCGTTGATATTGGCGAGGACCGTGACGGTGAGGGGAAGGGTCTTGTGGATGACGAGGAGGCCGATGTCGATATCGCTGGTGAGGGTGACGGTGAGCGGTCCGGTCGTGCTCCCGTTCATGTGCACGGTCAGCTGCCTCGAGAACACCTTACGAGTATGGGCAGGGATGGTTCCTACTTGGAGAGGGATGCGGGCGAGTTCCCTCGTGGCGGAGTTGATGGTGAGTGCGAGGTGCTGCAGGCCGATCTCGAAAGTGTTCTGGTTGTCGACGGAGAGGTTATAGGCGATGGCGGCGTCGTCGGTGGCGAGGGTGACGGTGTCGACGCGGATCTCGATGGTGGGCAGGCTGGCGGAGTTGACCGTGATGAGGAGGAAGGCGCTGACGATGACGTTGACGACGATAAGAATCAGTAGTACAATAAGGGCGTAGAGGGTTTTCCCCTGGGGCAGCGTTACCATAGTAATTATTTTAAATAGATTTATATAATATATATTACTGTCGATTGATTTTTTCCCGGTATCTCTCCTAATAGAAGACCAGGGTAGTATTTAAAAAAGGATCATTTATATTTTTGAAGAAAGAAAGGTGGCGTCTGCGGTTGTTTCTTGGTATATCTCTTAGACGCCGTCTCGAGGGATGAAGGATGCCCACCTCAGGGATCTAAGCAGTGTCAGCACGGGCGGATACTGTCTGGGCTGCAGATGGACCGCGACTGGCGCCGTGTCGTTGCAGGGAATCCACGGCAGGACCAGACGGGAGGGATGCGCCGCGTCCACGAACAGGGAGTTATCCGCGACCACCGAGGTCGTATTGCGCGCGATACCGTCTGCGGTGTTGGGGTTCGCCAGGAACCGCGGTGAGTTCGAACTGGAGACTGCGACCCTAATACAATGCCCGGCATCCCACATATACGAGCTGCTCATCAGGTCGACGTCCACACAATAAATCGTCCCCGGATTCATGAACTCCCAGTGGTCCGAGCCGTTGCGGTCCCGCATCCGCAGAATCCCGTCACAGATCAGCATGCTTCTGCCGTCCGGATATACATCCGTAAGCTTCACCGTGAAATCCGTGTCTACACAATCGGATCTGACATACAAGGTCGCATGCACCCGTCCCGTCGTCTGCATATGATGCGTGAGCGGAGGACTGGTGAACAGGATCACGTCGCTGCGGTTCTCCACCGGCCGCTGGTCATAGGGGCCTATCTGCCCAAACAGCTCCTGGCCGCCAATCGTCGGCACCGGATTCTTCGGATCATACATAATCGTGAACGGCTCCCCATACTGGGAGGGCGTCTCTTGCAGGGTATGGTTCACATGGAAATACCACACGGAAGGCGTTGAGGCCGGTGGCCAGTTATCCGCCTGAACCCAGAAGTTCCCGCAACCATCAGAATCTGTCGGATCCCCCATGACGTAGTAGGTAACTGCCGGGTACTCGTCATAGCCTGAGAGGTTCCCCTGGGTGTACTCGTTGGCCATGGACCAGAAGAGGGTCTGGGAGAAATTGTCCACGGAGTTCTTGGGGTACGTCAGCTGCCCCTGCGTCGTCAACGCCATGCTGCCATGGGTCCAGGGTCCGATGATCAGCTTCGACTTCCCAAGGGCCCCAGAGCCGCCGTGGTACTGGTATCCGTCGAACCCGTCGATGATGCCCTGGGTGAAGATGTCGTACCACCCTCCGATATGGATCGCAGGCACGTTCACATCGGAGTAATGCGTGGAAATTGAGAGCGACTGCCAGAACGCATCCGAGCTGTTCTCGTGCTGGTAGATCTCCGGCAGGATATAGGTACTCCCCTGGCCAGCGAGCCAATTGGCCACCAGGTTCTCTCGGAACTCCCCGCCGGGGTACATCGCCCATTGGTACAGGTTCGGCGTCGCCACCTGGATGTACTGGCAGGCGAGGTTAGGCGGGTTCGCTCCCGCTGTCAGATATTGGGTGATGCCGAGTGCGGAGCCGCCCCACGTCGCAACCTTCCCGTTGCTGAACGACCGGGTCGCGACCCAGGAGAGGGTGTCCGGGCCGTCCGTGGACTCGTTGCGGAACACGGTATCGTTGCCCTCGGAGGCGCCTCGCCCGCGCATATCCTGCACGACGGTCGGCCAGCCCTGCTTCACAAACGAGTTCCCCAGCAGATAGAGGCTGTTTTTACCGTACGGCGTGCGAATCAGGATGCTGCCATGGGGCTGCTGCCCTGTCGTCACATACGCATCGGTTGCAAGCTTCGTGCCGTCCCGCATCGGGACCATCGTGGTCTTCGGCTGGATGCACCCGCTCAGCGTGGCAGAGGCGAGAATGAGCATAACTAACATTAAAATGACGAACGGTTTTCTCGAAGTACTCATCATATACGTCCCCCAAACGACACGGTACCCATCAGCCTCCCGTTATTTCAGAGTTTCGACCACAAGACTCACAGGAGACGGCGGCAAAACGACACCAGCGACAGAATCACAAGGCTGCTTTAAATATCAAGTCCGGAAGAACACAGGGGCAGGTGAAGACCCCGTGACATACCAGAAGAAAAATTATGAGAGATGGGAACGCAAAGGCTATCGACCGAAAAAGAAATACCAGACCTACAAGAAAACCACCCATTACAAGACCAACTACGCTCGATAGACCGGTCTGATACAACACCAGCGTGCTTCTATCCTTCCTCCAATCTCCCCCTCCTTTTTTTCTTTTTTTTCTGTCCCTCGCAGTACGAGACGTTAAGTAACGAATCACCGATACCTGGTACTCGGATGCAGCGGACCCAGGACGAGCTGTACGCCTTAGTGAAGGATCTGAAGACTAAGACTCAGTTCACCAAAGAAATCACCAGACGATACAAGACTTACGGAGAGCTACTGGACAAGGACACCATCGCGTTCCTCCTCGTTGACGAACTCGGCCGCAACACCTTCAGCCTCACCAGCATCGCTTGCCTCAAGGCCGACATGGACGCGACCGTCGTCGCCACCGTCCAGGCCGTCCCCGAAGTGAAAACCTTCCGCAAGAAGAACGGCACCGTCGGTAAAGTCCTCAACCTCGAGATCGGCGACACATCCGGCCGCTGCCGGCTCGTCCTCTGGAACGAGGACATCGAACTCGTGAAAAGCAAGAACATGACGGTCGGTACCCACATCCGTATCATTAACGGGTACACCAAAGCCGCATACTCAGGCCTAGAGCTCAACCTCGGTAAATGGGGGATGCTCGACGTCGAACACCCCGAGACCCATGCCCCCCCAGCTCAGGATTCTGTCTCCAGCTCGCTTTCCGGCATCCTGCAGAGCCGCGAGGCCACCAAGGCGTTCTTCAAGGATAACGGCGACTTCGGGTTCGTCACCACCATCACCATCCAAACCCCGGAAGGCGGCACCCAGCCAGTGACTCTCTGGGATGCCTCCGTCAAGGCGATTCAGGACATCAAGATTGGCGAGGCCATCGTCCTCCACCATGTCGAGAAGAAAACCATGAACGGAACGGACCAATGGCACCTCAACGGCGCAGGAAGCATCGAAAAAACCGCTCCTCACACAAACAAAGACCCAGTACAACCACCATCGGAGAAGGCACATGCGACCAGGCCATCGGCCACCTCGCGATAAACGCTACTTCCATACCCAGAAGAAATACAGCGGCATCAATCGCGCGCAGTTGAACGCGAAGTCCAATGCCCTCAACAAACTCCAGCAGCGTCACGCCCTCAAGGCCCAACTAAAGGCATGCAGGAACAAACGTCGATAGACGCTCCGCTCTTTTACCACCCAAGAACCTGCTTCTCAGAGGAACGGTCCTATGTACTCGCGGGGGAAGCTACGCCGTTATTTCTCCACGTCAAGCTCGTTGATGAGTTCCTTGACCCGGTCACGCAGCTCGATCATCCGCAGATTCTGCCCGATGGCGACCTTCTTGTACTTCTCCGTCTCTTTGCGATCCTTCACCCGCCGCGTGATATCCCGGGAGATCCCCATAGTGCCGATGATCTCCCCGGACGAATCCCGCCGAGGAAGCTTCGTCACCGACAGCCACCGCTCCGAGCCATCAGACCCCGTGATCTTTTCCACCTTATCCAGAATCGGCGCTCCCGTCCGCATGATCTCAGCTTCATCCTCAACCGCCTGTTGAGCCTGATCCTTTGGGAGGAAATCGAAATCGGTCTTGCCGATCATCACCTCAGGCGTCACCCCCCAATGGTCCGCCTTCGCCTTGTTCACCAGCACGAACCGGTGATCCCGATCCTTGAAATAAATCGAATCTGGAATCGTCTGAACAAGTGCCTGCAGCAGCTCATGCTCCCGTGCAAGCTGCGCCTCCGCCTGCTTCCACGACGTCACATCACGAGAAATCCCCATCGTCCCAATCACTACCCCGGAGACATCCCGCCAGGGAATCTTCGTCACCGACACCCACCGCTCAGCACCATCGGACCCAGTCAACCGCTCGACTTTATTGACCAGCGCCTGACCACTCACAAGAACCTGCTTGTCATCATCGAACGCCCGACGGGCCTCCTCATCAGGCAGGAAATCGAAATCGGTCTTCCCCACCATCTCCTCCTCGCTCAGATGCGCACGGGCGGCTTTCGCCGGGTTCACCACCACGAACCTATTCTGTAGATCCTTGAAATAAATCGAATCCGGGATGTTATCTAGCAACGCCTGCAGCCGGCTATGCTCGGAGAGCAGCGCCCGCTCCATGACTTTCCGCTCGCTGACGTCCTTCATGATCCCTATAGACCCGACAATCTGCCCAGCAGGATCACGAATCACACTCAGCGAAATATCCACGTCAATCGGCTCACGAGACTGGCGCAACACCTTGGTCTCATGATGAAACTGGATGCCCTTCTGACGGATATGCAGCGCCCGGATCTTCTCCCATTCCTCCGCGGGGTACAACGACGACACCGGCCGCAGATACAAGTCCTCATAGACCATCCCCAGCAGCGTCTCCGTGTAATGATTCCACAGCACGATACGCTCCTGATCATCAGTTACGGTGATCGCGACCGCGGAGTTCTCAAACACCACCCGATACAACTCACCCGACTCCATCCATGCAGGGCCAACCTGCTTGGCGATCTCAGACATCTATTCAACTCCACATTCCTTTATGTTTTTTGATAAATCCTCTCCGCCAGATTAAACGGGGTAAACATGGACCGCGAAGGGCCGACCAGCGTCTCGGTCTTCCCCATAACAAAGAACCCACCGGGATTCAAGGCGTTGAAGAAATCCTGATACAGCACCTCCTGCAACTCCCGTGTGAAATAGATTACGACGTTCCGACACAGAATAATGTCGATGTTCTGCTTCTTCGGACCAGAGATCAAATCATGGTACTCGAACCGGACGAGGGACTTCACCGCCGGCTTCACCGAGTACTGATTTCCCTGGATAACGAAAAAGTGATCTGGATTAGGAAGGAATCGCAGCTGCTTCACGATGTCCGTCTGGAGAATCCCGGGATGACACTCGTACTTCCCCAGCTTCGCGTGATCCAGACAATCCGCATCGATATCGGTACCGAGGATCTCAACTCGAGCCGCCGCCTGTTGCTCCCCAAGCGCCTCGTTGAACAGCATCGAGAGACTGTACGCCTCCTTCCCGTCTGATGACCCCGCGCTCCAGACGCGGATCTTCCCCTTCTTCGTAAGTAGACACGGGATGATCTGCTGGCGGAGGACATCGAAGACCGGCTGATCCCGAAAGAACTCTGTGACGTTAATGGTCAGCTCCTGCAGGAGCCGCTCCTGCTCCTTAGCATCCCGTCTCAACAAATCCCAGTACGCATCATACGTTTCCAGATGGTATGCCCGCAGACGGGAATCGAACCGACGTCCAATATAGCTATCCTTATACTGGAACACATTGAAACCGAGGAGTTCCTTTACCCCGGCCTTTAACTCTTCGAACTCACGAATCTGCTGTTTCTTTTCCATGGTGTCCCTCATTTAAATAATCTTGATTGTCGATTCATCCGGCCCCTTCTTAACGATGCGGATGAACAACTCACCCGTCGCCGGGTTGAACGTAATCGTACGACCACGATTCCCGCCGACATCCGCGGCGATAATCGGGATCTTATAGTATGCGAGGACCTTACGGACCGCCTCGGAATTCCGATCACCGATCTTCAACTGATCATCAGTGAACATGAACAGACTTGCCCCACCCGCAATCTTCGCTCTCAGACGAACCGGGGAGGCACCTTTCTTTACCATATCGTCAATCATCGCAGGAATCGCGGTATCCGCGAACTTCCCGATCTTCTCCTTCTTCGCCACACCAATGGTCGGCAACATGATATGGGAAAGGCCGGAAATCTTGCTGACCGAATCGAAAATCACGGTCCCAATGCAACTACCCAGACCAAGGGTCGAGATTTTCCTGTTGTCGCTGACGACGACGAACTCGCCAATACCGATAATGATAGTGTCGTCCATTAACTCTATTTCCTCACGTTTGTCTTTAAGGAATTCAGGTACCGATCAATCTCAGAATCCACGCTCGTCGGCTGGATACAGCCCACCAGCTTCTGAAGCAGCACATCAAGGGAAGCAGGGGATGGAAACAGGAGGAAATACGAGATGAACAGTTTCGACTCCTCCTGGAACTGGGTGTCAAAGATCAACGCATGCGTCGTCTTCCCCCCCAAGGTTTTCATCACGTTCTCAAGCATAAGGCCCGGCAGATCATGGGTAAACGTGGGCGGTGAGAGCATAATGGTCGTGTTCAAAAACCGTCCTAGGGCATTGGTGTACGCCGAGACGATGATGTTACCGACCTCCTGGATCGCAGACTGACCCATCTCGTCAAGCTCTTTCAGAGTCCCAGGAGCCTGGCTCATGAGGAGATCCGCCATGATCAACGCGCTCGTGTACGGGACGACGTAAATGATGCTGCCTTGAAACTCCCGCGTGAGCTCGATGTAGACGGCAACGACTTTTTCACCGATATTCTGGGATCCCGCAAGGGTCTGCTGCAGTTCGCCTACCGGCTTGATTTGTATGGAGGGGACGGTAATCGTGATCTGCCTGTTAATCATCTGGGAGATCGCCGTAGCGGCATGGGAGCAGCCGATGTTGCCAGTCTCTTGGAGGGCATCGAGTTGGATTTCGTTGAGTTGCTCAAACTTAGGCATCGCAGGTACCTCTTAGGGCTAGGAGTCCATCCCAAGTTTCTGCAGGATGATTCGAATGGACGCAGGCTCAGGGACGAGGAAGATGTTGATCTCAAACGTCTTCTCCTTCTCCGTTTGCACGTTGGTCGCGAAGAGCAGGACCTTGTCCGCCACCTCGCCGATTTGAATAAGGATATAGTCAAGGACAGCGAGAGGGCTGTCGAAGGCAAAGGCGGGAGGCCCAGGGATGAGGGGAATCGAGAGTAGTTCCGCGAGGCTGTCGAAAAACGCACACATCATGACGTTGCCGACTTCCATCAGCGCGGATTCATCCATCTCGGTCAGCATCTGCTTCGAGGTGTCTGGTGTGTTCCCTATGAGGATGTCCGCAAGGGCGTATGCGCTCTCCTGCGAGATCAGCAGCATCGAGTACGATGGGAGCTCATTGGTGATCTTGAGGAACACCGCGGCAACCGCCTCCATCGGACCGAGGTGATCTGCGATGTTCTCAAAGGGGATGAGTTCGACCTTGGGAATCCCCATCTGGATCTCCTTGTTCACCATCTGGGACAGCGCGGTCGCCGCATGGGCCACCCCGATGTTCGCGACTTCTTGCAGGGCATCCCGCTGACTATCAGAGAGGATTACTTCTTCCATAATGAATCACACCATTCTACGGAGTCTCCTTCACTCCGAGTTTTGTTAGGATAAGGTCGACTGAGCTGGGGAGCGGCAGCAGGAACATGTCGATGTGGAAGTTGCCACGCGACTCCTCACGCAAATCGACGTTGAAGACGACGACCCTGCTTGCGACCGCACCAATTTGGACCAAGACATAGTCAATGACAGCGCCGGGGACATCATACGCGAGCATGGGGGGTCCGGGGACGATGGGGATGTTGAGCAGTTCGGAGATGCTGTCGAAGAACGCACAAATCATGACGTTGCTGACCTCCTGCAACGCGGATTGATCCATCTCCGAGAGAATTCTGTCAGTGGGTGCCTGTGGCTCCGTCATCAGGAGATTGGCTAAGGAGAAGGCACTCGAACGGGGGATGAGCAGCAGGATGTACATCTGCAGCGACCCCGAAATCTTCAGAAGGATGCCGATAACAACCTTCTCGTCTTTGGCGAAATCCATCAACCGCTCCAACGGCAGGACCTCGACCTTCGGCACCCCCATTTTGATCTCACGATGTACCATCTCAGAAAGCACGGTGGATGCATGTCCGGCGCCGATGTTCGCCAACTCCTGGAGCGCATCACGCTGGACGTCACTTAAGGACATCTCGTTCTCCATGCCTTCTTGCATCCTATCCTCCGACAAGCGTGTTGATGTCAAGAACCAAGATGACCCGACCGTCACCTGTGATGGTGACGCCAGAGATTCCCTTGGTCTTCCTCAGCGACCCGCCAAGATTCTTAATCGTAATCTCCTGCTCCCCGATGAGTGTGTCCACGATGAGGCCGACCTTCTCCTCCTCACGCTGGACCACGACCGCATACATCGTCGAGACTTCCATAGGATCATGCTTCGTGCAATTAATCGCCTTGCACAACGATATCAACGGGAGGACGTCGTCACGCAGCACCGTCGTCTGTCTCCCCTGGATGCACTGGATGTCCCCCTGCGAGAGGCTCACGGTCTCCAGCACGTTGCTAATGGGAATCGCATAGGTCTCCGAGCCGACGCCGACGAACAAGGCCTTGAAAATCGCCATTGTGAGCGGAAGCTTAAGGGAGAACGTGCTGCCTTTGTCAATTTCCGAGAGAATGTCGATGGTGCCATTCAAGTGTTCTACCGTGGATTTCACGACATCCATCCCGACGCCCCGGCCGGAAACGCTCGTCACCTTCTCCGCCGTGCTCAACCCCGGAAGGAACAGCAGATCAACCGCACTTTTGTCGTCGAGGGCGTTCACTTCGTCCTGCGTCCGCAGCCCTTTCTTCACCGCAGCCTTGCGCATCAGGTTTGGGTCGATGCCTTTCCCATCATCGCGAACAGTGATGACGACATGGTTCCGGGTACGCTCCGCAATCAGCTCGACTGTTCCTTCCTCGGGTTTCCCCTTCTTCTTGCGGGCCTCGGGCAACTCCACACCATGGTCGACGGAGTTCCTGAGGAGATGGACGAGAGGGTCGCCGATCTCATCGAGAATCGTGCGGTCAAGCTCGATGCCTTCACCCTTAATCACCAGATTCACCTTCTTGCCGTTGGACTTGGCGAGATCGCGGACCATGCGGGGGAACCGGTCGAATATCTGTTTCATCGGAATCATGCGGATCTGCATGATCTTGTCCTGCAGGTCGGTGGTGAGCCGGTCGACGGTGTTCGTGGTCTCCACGAGATCATCGAGATGATGCTCCTGGGCGATCTGCGCCAGCCTGCCTTTGCTGATAACGAGTTCCCCGATGAGGTTCATGAAATGATCGAGCTGATCCATGCCGATCCGGATGCTCTGCACCTCGCTGATCACCGGCTTGGCCTTCGCATCCTGTACCTTGGTATCCGGTGCGACTGGTGTCTTCGGCACTGAAGTCTCAGGGAGTGGCATACCAGCAGCCACTGACATCGTGTCAAGGATTAAATCATCGTCTTTAACTTGGAGCTGTGACACCAAAGTCACGGAGAGTTCGCTGACCGACTGCACGATTTTTTCGAGGGCTTCCTTATTCAGATCCGAGACATAGAACAGCTCGAAGCCGACGTCGAACTCCCCGTTCTCGATGTTCTTCTCCGGCGGGTTCCCAGTTACAATCATGCCCTTGTCATGCAGCTTCTTCAGCAGGATAAACGACCGAATCGACTTCATCGTGCAGTTCTTATCCACCTCGACAGAGATCCAGTAACCGATTCTGCCACCCATGATCTCCTTGATGAGGAGCGTCTTTGCCTCCGCATCCATCGCAAGACCGGTGTGTGCCGCTACCGTTGGGCCTTTCGGCTGCATCGGCGCGGCCTTCTTCGAATCCCCCATCTGACGCTCGAGCTCTGCTACCAGACCGGTGATGTCGAAGTCCGTCATGTTGTTATCCGCGATGTTCTCCACCATGGTCTCGATGCCGTCAAAGCACTTGAAGATCAGGTCGATCACCTCTGAGGTGACCTCGAGCTTGTTATTCCTGATGAGATCCAGAGCATCCTCAGTCCGATGAGACAGCTTCTGAATCCGGTCATAGTTCATGGTCGCGGACATGCCTTTTATCGTATGTGCCGCCCGGAAGATCTTATTCATCGTATCCTTGTCTTTCGGATTCTTCTCGAAATCAAGCAACGACTGGTTCAAGGTCTTCAAATGCTCTCTAGCCTCTTCGACGAACAAATCCTTGTACTCCGATATCTCGACCATGCTACCTCACCACTTTTTCAACCGTGGAGGTCACAAGTGTTGTCACACGGGAGGCGATGTGGCCCAAGGGGAGGACCTCGTCCACGACCCCGAGTTTGATCGCCTCTTTCGGCATTCCGAAAATAATCGATGTCGCCTCATCCTGAGCAATGGTATGGCCGCCCCGTGCCTTAATCAGCCCCATAGCGCTCGCCCCGTCCCGGCCCATGCCGGTGAGCAGGACGCCGATGGTGTTGGCGCCATAGGTGTTCGCGGCGGCGGTGAACGTCACATCCACTGAGGGGCGGACCCCATGCAGCTTCTCGTCTTGATTCAGGGCGATGTACCGCTTTCTCTTTCCATCAACGCTCCGCTCTTGAATTGCCATATGGTAGTCACCAGGTGCCACGAGGGCGACGCTCTCGACGATCTCATCGCCATCCTGGGCCTCTCGGACGCGGAGCGTCGATAACTTATCCAAGCGTTCAGCCAGAGATTTCGTGAAAATCTGAGGCATGTGCTGTACAATGAGTATGCCTGCGGGAAGACCGTCGGGAAACTGGGGGATGAGCTGTGCAAGGGTCTGCGGGCCGCCGGTGGAGGTGCCGATGACGACGATCTTCTCAGAGCCCAGCGTCCGATGAGAAGTCTCCGCATGTCGCATGCCGGACATAGCCTCACGTATCTTTTTAGCAAGAAGAGGCCCCGCCGAACGGAGCGCTGCCTGGACAGCAGGCTTCGGCAGGTAATCAACGGCGCCGAGCTCCAGCGCCGTCTTAATCTGATCCATCTGCTGAGCCGACTGGCCGCTGAAAATAATAATCGGGATTTGATGCTTTTTTAGAATCTCGTGGGTGGCATCGACCCCGTTCATCACGGGCATCTCGATGTCCATGAGGATAAGGTCGGGGACGTCGCAGTCGACATGCTCTATTGCCTCTCTACCCGTGCTAGCCTCTCCGACAATCACCATGTCCGGTTCATGACTGAGGATATCCCGAACGGCTTTTTGGACAAAAGGGGAATCATCGACCACTAAAACACGGGTTCTTTTCGCCAATGGAGTGGGCTCTTTGCATGGGTGGACATGTGCGGAGGCGGCCGCGGTGACCTTCGCGATGAGCTCCTCGCCGATGACCTTGAGATCCATGGAGATAGACCCTGAGGGTTTGCATAGGAAATCCACGGCACCGGCATGCAGCGCCTCAAGCGTGACGTCCGCCCCATGGGTGGTGAGTGCGCTGAGCATGAGAATGGGGGTGGGGGTGGTAGCCATGATCTGTCGAACTGCTTCGATGCCGTCCATCACCGGCATCTCCACATCCATAGTGATGACGTCCGGGTGAAGCGCTTGTGTCTTCGCCACGGCGTCTTTACCGTTGCGGGCTGTGTCGACCACCGTGATTTCATGCGATGATGCGAGGATGTCGCTAATCATCTTTCGCATGAGTGCTGAGTCGTCGACCACGAGCACGTGGATAGGCACGGTGATGTCCCCTCTCTACCTGACGGGTCCTACTCGCCGAGGACCTTCTGCACTTCTTCTAAAACCTGGTTCGCCTGGAAGGGCTTGACGATGTAGCCTCTGGCGCCGGCTTCGATGGCCTCTTTGACCTTGGATTCCTGACCGACGGCGGTGACCATGATGACCTTCGCGGTCGAGTCCGCTGAGACGATGTTACGCACCGCTTCGATGCCTTCCATGTGCGGCATGACGATGTCCATAGTGATCAGGTCCGGTTTCAACTGATTGAATTTCTCAATCGCCTCAAGACCGTCTCCAGCTTCACCAACGATTTCGTAGCCCTTGGGTTTCAAAATGTTTGCTAGCATCATCCGCATGAACTTGGTGTCATCTACTAGCAGGATCTTTTTTCCCATCGCGTTTTCCCTCCATCTTTTTTATTGATATGCCTTTTAAATTTCCTCGGTGAATTATACCTTCACGATGTTTTTCTTCAACTGTTCGACGATATATTTGGTCCCTTTCTCAGTTAACTCTACTTCGTCTGTCCCGGAGAACTTGAGCAAGTTGATACGAACCAGAGTCCTGACGAGGCCGTCAAGGTCCGCGACAGAGACCCCGAGCATCTCCATCGCCATTTGGGAGTCGATGTCGCTGGTGTACATCATCTGCAAGAGCATGAACTGCTTCTCATCGAGATCAAACGTCTCCTCCTCTTCGACCCCACGAATCATTTTCAGATATTTTTCCGTGGAGAGGATGACGCGTTTTTCACTGGTGATCAGCGTGGAGATCAAGGAGCCGTCTTTGAGGTAGCGCAGGATGAGCGACGCCTGGTTTTCGCTCTGGCTGCATTCGAAGTCATCGAGTTTTGTAATCGAGATGACCTCCTGCTGTTTCTTCCCCAGCCATTCCGAGACGAGGACGATAGCGTCGTCCTGGATGACCATCTGTCCTTTCACTGGCTGTTTCTCAAGAAGGATCTTCCCGCCTTTGGAGAACGGGCAGACGAACTCAACGTTCGCCCCACTCACCATGAGGAGGATCAGCATCTTCTTGATCATCACTGCGTTGTCCATGGACGTCGAGAGCAACGAGACGAACTCGTTGCCTTTCTGCACATAGTGAATTGGCATGATCTTCCCGGTGGTTACAATCTTCTTCCATAGCTCGACCTTCCGGTCGACCTCGGTGACCTCCGTGAGGTTGACGACGAGGGCCTCGGCATCAACCGGTTTCCCGTTCTTCGATGGGACGAGCAGCAGGCGCTGCGTCGTGATGACAAGGTAGCCCTCCTTCCATCCAGACTCGTTTCTTTTTTCCCGAAGATCCGGGACAAGCGGGATGTACCGGAGGTACATATGATTTAGGAGGATCTGTTCTTCACTCATGGTCTCGTACGTCTCGTGGCATCCCTCTGCTAGCAACAACGCAAGGAGCGACTAATCGAATCCCATCTCACAGAGGAAGACCCTCTGTTTTCTCTCGATTATGTTAACTCATATCTTCTATTTAATACTATATAAAAAACACAGGAGAATCCCTTGAAAAATATAGTGTGGGATTCACCTGTTTTTCTCTTCAGTAAGCCACAGCCCGATCGGCCGAAGGGTGTTCCCTTTCGTCATCTTTGTCTTTGTCCATTCCTGCAACTCTCGGGTCGTTCTCTGCTGACAGCAAGATTCGCATACAAAATGTTCACTATTCATGACGAGCCCAGAGAGATTTTTCCCAAGAATGATAACATGGTGACAGAAATCGCAGACAGCAGGGGATGCATCGTTCCACGCGGGGACCGAAAAAAAAGGTGCTGATATCACATCTGATTTTTTCGAGGATACGTTCAAGGGCCACCTGAAGGCTGGCTCGTCTGAAACGGATTGTTCTTCAAGTGGCTGTTTTTCTTTTCTCAGATGTTGAACGTGAAGAAAAATCTCCTCCAAATCCTTCTTACGCGAGGGCATTGTTCAATACTCCCCATCTACTATACTGCTTGCGGGAATCAATAGTACTTACCTATAAAAAAGGTTCGGTTTGTATCAATAGTAAAGAAAAAAAATGAAATCGTTTTAGGGTTGCAACCGAGATTGTAAGAGTTCTACAGCGTCGTGTATGGTCAGTGGCAGTTGCCGGAACTGAATCCAGCATGTTGCAATTCTATGAAGAGTTTTGTTATATCAGGTTGCTCGAGGCCCGATGCTTCCAACAACTCAGTATTTGAAAAGATTTCGGAGGTAGTTCCTTGTGCAATTATTGCTTTATTAAGGATAAATACTCGTTCTGCAACACTGAGCGCAGTATGGATGCCATGGGTCGCAAGTATCACGGTTTTCTTGAGGTTTTGTATAAGGATTAGGAGTTCTTTTCTTGCTTTCATATCAAGATTCGCTGTTGGTTTATCTAAAAAAAGTATTTCTGGGTCCATTGCCAAGACGCCGGCGACAGCAACCTTTTTTTTTCGCCATAACTCAAATGGTGAGGTACTCTGTCGTCAAAGCCACTCAGACCCAGGTGGTCCATCGCTTGTTTGACCCTCGTATGTACTTCATCTGCACGAAGATCTTGGTTGATCGGACCAAAGGCAATATCATCCCACACGCGTGGCATGAAGATCTGGTCGTCAGTATCTTGAAACACGAAACCTATACGGGATCGTATTTTTGCTACGTTCTTTTTAGTTGCTTCTTCACACCAAATAGCTTGATGCTTCCTTTTTCGTAATTCTTTAGTCCAACAAGGAGATGAAGCAACGTTGATTTTCCTGCACCGTTTGGCCCAAGAATTGCGACTTTTTCTCCGGGATTGATCTGAAGAGAAATGTTATTGAGGGCTGCTGTTTTATCTTCATAACTGTATGAAATATTATGAACTTCTAGGATGAGAGTCATCGAATTATCCTCCAATCAATGCAGAAAAGCAGCAGCGAAAGAAATGAAAAGCATAGACAGAACAGATAATCACTGGGTTTGAAACGCAGCTGGGTTAACGTCTGTATTGTTCCAGTCTATCCTCTACTGACTAATGCGGTGTACATGCGGTTTCCGCGCTCATATGCTCTGATGAGAACAGACCCCGCAGTAAAAGAAATCAATTGCATACCTTTTTTATCGAAAAGATGTTTTCCTTTTGTGACATCCTCCCCGGCATAAATGCCGGGGCTTCCGGGACCTAAGCGGTCACCGGAAACCCATCGAGGGTGGCCTGTTGGAATCGATGGTTTCTGACGTAGTTGATCACGGTATCTGCGTCTGCGTCGCCCACGGTGCGGAAGAATTTCCCAGGGCTCCAAAAAGCTCCCAGGGGGTACCGCCTGCGGAAGGCGGGAATCCGCTGGAAGATCTCGTGAGAGGATGCTCCCTTCAAGAGGTGGAGGGCCGAAGAGACGCTCATGGCCGCCGGCAAGCCGGCAACCATGTGGATGTGGTCCGGCATCACACTGAGCTCGATGACGGTGATATGATGCCGGGCTGCGACCGTGTGCACCACATCCTTGCAGAGTTTCCTGATCTCCTCCCGTCGCATCATGTGTTAGCGGTATTTCGGGCACCATTCCAAATGGTATATATTCTGGCCTACGCTATGGCTACTGCTAATTAGATCCATACAGCATGTCCTGGGCAGGTTCTCAGAGCGCCCGCGCCAGCGGGCGTGCCCACCCAGTACATGGTAACGAATTCTTGAAGAAAAAATGACGCGATTCATCCCCCATGCTAAAGCCTGGGGATTTCTCGCTTAGAAAACGTTAAAAAAGAAAGTCAGCTAAACAAATGCGAAATTCTTTTGCTTTCCGATAAATATATGGTTGAAAACCAACACCCTGTACTATTCCTTGTACAAATATTTTGAACATCTATATCCAGGTTAATGGGTCTGTCATAAATTACTTTTTGCTGGAAAAAAACCTGACCCCTTGGTAAATGCAATAATGATTAAATAGAGGTAAACGATTCTTCTTTCATATTACTCTAGAGATGCACGATAGACTCGTCAGATGGGAAAGCAAGACAGTCTTATTTAAATAAGAGGTGAGTTAGAGTGACAAAGAAAGACAAATGCAAAGAAATAATGTCGCAGCTTTTTGGTCCAGCCTCAGCAAATATGGTTGATACCATGAATGAAGATGACTGCGTACCAAGATGCAGGCAGAAAGTAGCCGCAATGATTGGCGAAGAGAAAGCAAAAGTATTTGATAGTATTTCATGAGGTGAAAAAAATGAAAATTACACCAAAATTAATTACGCTGTGTATTTTACTTGTCCTCGTCCCTTCGGTTATCGTTGGAGCTCTTGCCTATAACACGGTTAATAACTCAATAAACAAAGGGATACAGGATAGATTAACCGCCCAAGCACAAGACTGGAAACGGTTAGTACAATCATACGAAACTGAGATAGAAAACCAGGAAGCTACTGCAAAACAAACCGCACAAGATATTGTGACAGCACAAGCAAAAATGACATATATACTCATTCAAAAAACCTTGGATGATAATGGAGGAACTCTTCCTGCAGTTGTAAAAGAAAATCTGTTAAACAGGTTGAACCAAACTACTGTTGGAAAAACTGGTTATATATATATTCTTGACTACACTGGACATTATATCCTATCTCAACACAGAGCAGCAGACGGAGCCAATAAATGGAATACAACAGATGCTAATGGTCGTTTCGTAATTCGAACTCTTATTAGCTTAGGAAAAAATTTAACTGGTGCTAATATCACATATTATTCCTATTACTGGAAGAATCAGGCAGATCCAGTAGCAAGAGAGAAGATAGCGGCCTTACTCCATTTCCCTACACTAGGATGGGTTGTAGGCATATCTACTTATTATGATGATCTTGTGAATATGACTTACAGAGCTGACACAATTAAAACGGTAAAGAACTTGATGTACCATCAAGTAATCGGTACAAGCGGGTATATCTGGGTTGTAAACAGCTCAGGATGGTACCAGGTGTCAAAATATAACGCGACCAAAGGGACAGGGAATGCAGATAACACATACATAGGGAATAAAAAAGATGCAAATGGAGTCTTATTTATTCAAGAAGCAATTGTAAAAGCTAAGGCCGCAGGTAATAACTCCGCCTATGAACAATACCCCTGGAAGAATGCTGGCGAGACATCTCCACGTATGAAAATTGCTGGACTTGCGTATGTCCCTCAGTGGGATTGGATTATAGGAGTCAGTGCATATTATGATGATTTCCCAGAAGCACAACAAATGGCAACACAGATAATGACCATCATTGTTGTTATTATTGTTGTATGTGCAATAATAGCATTCGTTGTCGCAAATCAAATGGCAAAACCACTTCGAAAATTAAGACAAGTTGCTGATAAAATAACTGATGGTGATTTTAGTGAACCACTTCCGCCTGCTAAGGGAAACGATGAAGTTGCAGAGCTTACCGCATCAATGGAAATGGTGGTGACAGCGTTAAAAATGAAAGCAAAAAAATAATGTAAGAAATAACATACTTTTTTTCTTTCATTTTTTCTATTTTTTTTTTCCCTTTTTTATATCTTCTAACATCTCTTTCTTTAAAAACCAACCCTTATTTTTTCGTCTCATCACTTGAAGAGTGAAAAAACGGCAACCACAATCGTGTCAGACTCAAAGCCGATATTACGTGAAATCCAAAGAGTCCTCCCCTGAATTAAGGTGGCAAAAGACCTACCCGTGGAGATATAGCTGCTACCTTGAACGAGATATCCCAACAACAGAAGGTCGGCATGCTTCTCGATGAGGAAAAAATACCGGCGAAACCCGAGGTAAAAAAATAACTGAGATGCTTGGCATCAATCTTTATGAGCTTACATGCGAAGGAAGATTCATCTGCATTGTTTCTCAGCAGAATGCGCAGAAGGTGGAGAAGAAACTCCAGCAGTTCAACAGCGATGCGACGATTTGTGAAGAGATCATTAAAAGAGATCATGTCCTTATTCAAAGCATGCTAGTGAAGAGGATTCTGCCTGTTCCCACGGGAAGAATCGTTCCAAGAATCTGCTAAAATGAGGGCGATGCATGAGCTGTCAGTTACACTCAATCTGATTCAATTGGTAGTTGCTGAGTGTGCAAAAAGAAAAATTACTCATCTTCAACGGTAACATCTACTAGGACAACATTATGCACATTAATAGAAATAGGGGAAAACGGAAAAGACGTTCTTGTTGATGGAAGAAGAACATTGTTTTTAAGGGCTCTGTGCTTGTGTAATTTGCTCTAATTCCTTAAGGTCAAAGACCTTGCTGAGATCAAGGAGTGTCAACAAGCGTTTTTCGCTGAGTAAGCCGACACCCTGGATGTAATTTTGGTTGATGTTACTGGTTATCACGCTAGGGGCGTCTCGTATTTTCTCGCCTTCAAGTCGGAGAACTTCTGTTGCTGAATCAACAATCATCCCAACTGTGTTATTTCCCACTTCGACAACGAGAATTCTTGTGTTGTCATCAACCGCTTTTGATTGGAGCCCAAGCTTCATTGCAAGATCATTGACGACGATGATGTTTCCTCGGAGGTTGATGACCCCTTTGATATATGAAGGGGTGTTGGGAATCCTGGTTACTTCTTCCCAACGGATGATTTCTTTGACTTTGTTGATATGGACCCCGAATTCTTCACCTGCAAGAGAGAAGACAACGAGTTGTTGTTCATTGAAGGTTTTTTTTGCTGTTTGGGTGTTTGCTCCAGTCGGCATAAACGGTTTCACCTCTTACTGTTTAATAACAGGTTCTTTGTTTTGTGGCTGGGTTGACGTAGGTTGGGTTACTTTCTCTTTTGCCGAGTGTTTTTCATAGGATAGTTTCTTATGTGGTTGTTGACTTGGTTGAGGTGGCGTTGGAGTCACAGGCGGTTTTTGTTCCCAGGAATTTGTTGTTATATGTTTGGTTTGGTTTTCATCGAGTTTAAACCGCTCGACGACATTTTTGAGTTCACCTGCGATGGAAGCCATTTGCTGTGCCGCATTTGAGACTTGCTGCATGGATGAAGTGACTTCTTGTATCGATGCTGACACCTGTTGTGCGCCACTAGCGCTTTCCTGCGCGACCGCACCGACTTCTTGCGCTGATTTGTTGACGGTGCCAATTATCGCAGGCAACATTTCGAAGACCATGACAGAGTCCATGATTTTGTTCATCCCCTCATCAACCTGTTTCGTGTTCTCAGACATGGATTTAACTGCACTTTCAATTTCGTTTTGAATACCTTGGATGAGGGTGGAAATCTGCTGGGTCGCTTGTCCCGATTCCTCTGCTAACTTTCTGACTTCATCAGCAACAACCGCGAACCCTCGTCCAGCTTCTCCAGCGCGGGCTGCCTCGATTGCAGCGTTTAACGCAAGAAGGTTTGTTTGTTCTGAGATTTGGTTAATGGTATCGACAATATGCCCGATTTCCTTGGATTTCTGTCCAAGGGCAGCAATCTTCTGCGCGCCTTCCTGAGTCGTTTGTTTAATGATGTTCATCTTTGTGCTAGCATCCTTCGCTACTTGTTGGCCTCGGCTTGTGGACTCTCCGGCTTGTTGTGCCTGCTTAAGCATGGTTTGCGAATCACGTGCCGTGTTTTGTGACCCTGTTGATACCTGTTGAATTGTTGATGATACCTCTTCCATGGCTGCATTGACTTCTTCAGCAGAACTTGAAAGCTCCTCTGCTGAGCTTGCTACTTGATCAGTATTGTTTTTTACTGCACGGATAGTGTCTCGTAGACTATCCATCATTGTTATTAACCCATCGGCAAGCTGCTTGACATCTCCTTTCAACCCTTCAACGGCTAAATCTTGAGAAAGGTCACCTTTGGCAATAGTATTTACATAAGCTGCTATCTGTGCGACGGGTTGGGCGATGTTATCGAGCATCTCGTTTAGTGATTGTGTCACGACGCCGATTTCGTTTTTCCCGACATAAATGCTTCTCTTTGAGAGGTCACCGGTTTCCGCAAGGTCCTTCATTTCTTGTCCGATGATTCCTAGCGGCTTTGTAATCGACCGGGTGATGGTCCATGCCAAGACAATACCAACGGCGATAACAATGCAAAGGAAAGCGATAATCATGAGGTTGGCTTGAGTCTGTGCAGCAGCTTGCGTGCTTAGCGCAAGAGCACTCAGTTGATCCGCGCCTCCGTAAAACTGACTGGTGCTGTCACTACTTCCCACAATGTAGTTTCCATCCTGGTTCATGGTCGCAATCAAGGTGGCCATGGTGACTTCATCATCATGGAAGGTGTTGGCTTGGGTGACATAGCTTCCGATATAGGTTTGGATCTGGGTGGCTGCGGCTGCCAGTTGGGTGTCGCTAGCGCAGAGGGTGGCGAGTTTCCCTGCTTCTGTCTCGGTGGTAGTGAGCGCCGTCTGGAATGCTGTCCATCGCTCGTCATTGTGGAAGGCGATGTAGTAGACTGCTGCGACGCGGTGAAGAGCAAACGTGGTCTCTAATTTATCCGCTTGAAGATAGATGGCGCTGCCTGCCGTGGTGAGCTGTTTGACTTTAGCGATCTGGTCGTTGAACCCGGCGCCAATCGTTGTCCACTGTGCCCGGACGGCGTTGGTGTCAGCGACCTTGGCGACATAGGATTCGAACGCAGTATTATAGGTTGCCACATGGGTCGACATCGTCGTTAAAATGTCTTTCATTTTACTGTCGATGTTCATCGACTGCATGGCGGTGATTTGCATATTCAAATCTGTCATCCCGGTATTGAATGTGTCCACAGAAGCTTGGTCCTGGTTAATGACGTATTGATTCACGTCGTTGTCCAAGGCTAGTACCGAGGAGTCGATGGTTTTAGCGTCGTTGACTTGTTTCGCAGAAAATGCTGTTTGTGCCAATCCGTTGTACCCGATGAATCCGACGGCTGAGGTTAAGATTATGAGTGCGACAAACCCGATCATTAGCTTTCGACTTATCTTCATATCAGTCCATTTTCCCATCTTGTTTCCACCACCGTTGTTTGGTAGAGCGCACGCAGAAAAAGGGGAGAAGGCCTGTACTCTCTCCTCTTTATATTCTCAGCATCTCAATACTGTAACATCCCATGCACAGCTGAGTGCTTACGATCCCTCTTTCCCGTCTCCAAAGTGTTCGTACTAGTAGACCTAATCCAAATGGGGATATATAAAAGTTAAGACAAAATTGCGGCGAGAGAGCGAATCGTCGAAGGCTTATTCGTTTTCTGGGATGTATTGTATCATATCGTCGATGATTTTATGCTTCGTCTCGTTGCGAATCGGCGGTTGTTTCAGCAGGGTTTCGATCCACTCCTCGGAGGTCATCGACTGTACGTCAGCAGCATCCTCGTTTTTCAGCTGTCTGACAATCTCTGGGTCGTTCTCCATGGCTATCCCACCGATGAGAATTCCGCAGGAACTAACCAACCATCACTACCATAACGAAGTGATGTCATCCCATCTCACTGTAATATTTAATACTTATAATCCATGATTCCTTTAAAATAGTAATGATAGCCCTATCACAGCAACAGATGACGAACCCGCTCACCAATCCCGAGGCGACCCCCCCCTCCCCCAGCGAAAACGGGAGTTCTCCCAGAGACTCTAACGGGTTCGAACGCAAGGGAAGGAACAACAGCCACCGTTTCAGAACCCATCTTACCGCATGCGGCGCGCCTTCATCCGCACCACGGGATCACTGGACAACTCGCAGACCTTCCGCGCCAGCGCATCGAAGCCGACCTCGGTGTCGATGTCGAACCGCCCCACCGTCATCCCACGACCGTCTACGAGGCTGAGCTCGCCGCTCGCCGGCCGCCCCGCATGCCTCTGCAGGGATACCGCCAGCTCCGAGCCTTGATCGATAGAATGCATCCGCGTCTCCAGCTGCTTCTCCAACAGCTCTGAGACGAACAGGGAACGCGACTCCCCCTGGCTCTCCTCGTCAATCCGGTCTATGATGGTGACAGGCAACTCGAAAAACACGATCTTCTTGTCCATACTACATGCCTGTAACACCACTATTCTATATTAAGAATTCGAAGCCGCAGCTAGCAACCCCCCTGCACGTACGCCCTCTTCCCTGCGAACGCCTCCTGTGCCCTCAGTAACTCCCGCCCGAGATACAAATAATGCGTCGGCAGCAGCGCCGGCACATGCGCCGCTATCGTATCGCACAACGCATCCGCCCTCACACCCGTGAACACCGCCTCCAGGCGACCAGAGACAATCCGCTTCCTCCGATACACATTCGAATAGTACTCCACGCGGATCCCTTTCGCATATAACTCGATGACAAAGAACCCTGCCGGATCTAACACAACGTTTTTCTCCGCGGTTTTCCTCGCCGCATACAGCGGCACTTCCTTATCCACCATAGACGACCTCCTTCGCCTGCTGCAGATGCTGCAGCTTCTGAAACGCGATTTCACGAGGAAGCATCCTCTGTCCGCAATCCGGGGCGACCTGCACCACCCGCTCCCCGAACACCTCCTCCGCGATGCGCAGATGCGTAACGATCTCCTCCACGCTCTCCACTCTCGCATCGTCGGACCGCACCGCCCCGATGCACATGCCCTTCGTCGCAGGATGCTCGCTGAACGCAGCGAACAGCTTCGGCGACGCCTTGAACTCATGGGACAGGAGGTCCACCGGCATGCCGACGAGACGATCCACAATCCGGGAGATGTCCCCGCAGACATGCAGCCGCGTCGGACACTTCAGCCCCTGTGTAATCACCCCGACGGCCTCCTCGGCGTACTCCGGCAGCTCATTGGCGAACCACGGCTCATCGATGCTCACTTCATCCACGAACCACGACAACGCCGCAGCCTCCTGCCGCAACGCCTCCGCAAACGCCAGGCAGCACGCCCGCTCATCATGATAAAACAAATCCACACAGGATTTCATCAGCGTAAACGGACCGGTCAACACCCCCAGGATTTGCGTCGATGGCAGCACCATCCGACGCACCACCTGCGCATCCGCAACCGTAATCCCCCCGCGAAACTCGATCGGCCCGACAATCTCGGTTCGCGCCCGCACACGACAGCCGCCCAGCCGTCGCGTGAACAGCTGGATGAATGGATCCCGCGTCTGTCCATCCGATACTACCTCAATGCCAGCCTCTATCATATCTCCGACGGCATCCGCGATGTACGGATACCACGAGACCTCCTCACCGGTGAAATACTGCCCCATGAGTTCTGATGTTGACACGGCAATCGGATATGAGCCTACGACGCTGCTGGTCACACACCGCGAGGTCATGGAGAAAAAACCCTCCGCGGATGCTGCTGTGACGGACAGACTCCGAAGTACGCTTCCGTGTACTCAGATACGACGATGTCGAACCAGGCCATGAGTGGCACCACGACTGGCGCCAGTTCCACCGGACCAAAGATCGCGAAATCACCGCCGAACAAGGCGATTCCCGCGTTCGATGCGGCATCCACTGTCGTCTTCGCCGACTCGTAGCGGGTCAGCCACTTCGACTTCTCCACGACATTGTGAATCGCACAGCCCGCAGGCAGCCCGTACTCCTCTTTGATTACCGGCAGCGCTGCCAATGCCGCCCCGCTGTTTTCCCCGGGGGCAAGCGCCGCGGTATCCACCAGGATCCTTTGGATTCCTACTGAAGACGCAACGGCAAGCAACCCGGAGTCCAGCAGATGCGCCCCGTTCTCTAGGACTTCGATTTTCCCGTCCGGTGAGGAATCCTTGGGGTTGAACGCGACAATAAGCGCCATCGCGGGCGTATGCTGCTTCAGCGCTTCACGCTCAGGCGCCGTCATCCCGATATGCACCGAGTTGTAAATCGTCCGAGCAAGAAGTTTATGATCGTGCAGCGCCTCTAATGTTTTGATTTTGAGCGATGATTCGATAAAGTCCACTGAGAACGGATGTGTCTTGGGGAGATGCTGCTCTAGGAACGCTATGATAGGTTCGATGTACTCCTCTTTGCGGATGAAGACATCCGGAATCGTCGGCATCCCGGTCTCATCACCGATCCGTAGCATCGACGCAAGCTGGTGCGAGGCTGCCGTGAAATCAGGGGCGCCTTTGAAGAACATCCCGCCGAACAACACCGTGGGATGCTCCCCTGGCTGTCCGCCGAACGCGATGCTTCCGAGTTCAAAGACTTGCTGTGTCTTGGTAAATGAATACATAATCTATTCACCCCTCCGTTTCACTCGTCCGAGATAATCTATCGTGATCCTGGCATGGAGTGCCCGTGCATCAGCAATCGTCACGGTCGCCTCTGGTTTGAGGCGAATCGCGATGTACGGTTCTCCAAACGGTGGCGGTGCCCGGGCGTCCAACGCGGTGATCTCCGTTGAAATCCGCGTGGTGTCGGTGACACCGATGAAATCAATGGTTTCAATCTGTTCGCGGAACCGGGCAATCGCATCCTCGGATAGGTTTTCGATGTAGGGAATCGCCCCTGGTGCTTCGATGATTCGATGTTGGGTGTCGATTCCATGCCGATGCAGGGACAACAGCGAGGATCCTGACCGATGTCCGCGGATCTCCTCGCCGCAGACCATCACGTAGCGGATGTGCGGGTTGGAAATCACGTTCGCCACTATTTTTTCGATGCCGATGTTCTCCGTTTTCAGTTTCCCATAGATGGCGACACCCGGTGGAGGTACATAGTCAATGTTGAGCAGTACGACAGCCACGCATCCACTCGGTGGTCCTGTGATGAACTCGCCGCCCCAGGGGTAATATGGCTCAGGCATTGTTCAGGGACCTCATCGGTAGCCCTGGTAACAAGACCCTGTGTTTTTAATCTGTCGGAGTCATACGGTAGCAATATATCTCTTCGTCCTCGAATCGTTGTGTGCCGACGATGGTCCCCTTCAACTGGTTCTCTCTGAGGAGCCTGTGTATGGCTGTCTGCGGGGAGCGAGAGCTGACGATGATGTATGCGGCTCCTGCTGGCGCAAGGTAGCGGCGTACGCCGGTGATGAATCGCGTCGTGACTTGAAGCCCGTCGTCTCCACCACTGGTCGCGAGGTCCAACCAGGCCTCCATGGTCTCCTCAGATGGTGTGGGTACATAGGGTGGGTTGAAGACGATGAGGTCGAAGCGTTCATCTGGTCGAAGTACAGAGAAGAGATCGCCGTGGCGGACTGCGAGGGTTCCGGTGAGGCGGGATCGGTTTCTTTCCTGGTTTCGCCGGCAGTTGTGTACCGCGTGCGGGTTGATGTCGCTGGCGACGACGCTGGCTCCGTTTCGTGCGCAGGCGAGCGCGATGATGCCGCAGCCCGTCCCCAGGTCCAGGACGGCTATGCCTGGCCGAGCGTGGATCGTTTGAAGGAGGAGGAACGTGTCCTCTGCGGGATCGTAGACATCGGGGTCGACTTCGACGTCGAGATCCTCATAGTGGAAGATTGTCGGCTTCGGCGGCGTATGCACGGGCGTGAAGTCGTGGTTGGTATATTTAAGCACTGTCTTTGAGGGTTCTGTGTAAAAGGGAGTTGGGAAATCTTCATTGGGAAAACAGAGTTGGCAAACAGTTTTAAGAACCTGAATGTTAGTTGATATTGGTCTCCCCGTTGCGTTGTTCACCAAACTACGCAAGTAGGAGCCCTCTGGGCAATATCAAAGGTTTTCTACTAAAAGGGAGACCAAATTACTTTGGTGCGCCATTATAAATACATAACAGATGTTCACATTATTGGATGGGAGAATGGTAAAAACCATTCTGGTAGTCGATGGCAGTGCCGATGTTATTACGTCGGTAAGATATGGGTTAGAGAGCATAACGAAAGACTATCAGGTGATCGGAGCGGAGAGTGGAAAACAATGCCTCGGCCTCTTACTCCATAACCAAAAACCTGATCTTATTTTACTCGAAATCATGATGCCGGAT
>CAIRCU010000041.1 GCA_903877165.1 Methanobacteriota archaeon
AAGATGTCCTGGGCAGGTGCTTCAGAGCGCCCGCGGACGCGGGCGCGCCCACCCAGTACATGGTAACGAATTCTTGAAGAAAAATAGCGCGATTCATCCCCCATGCTAAAGCATGGGGATTTCTCGCTTAGAAGACGTTAATGAATTAGGGAATTACTGAGCTCGATGTTTGTATCTTCACGACCCGGCTCAGTCGATACCCGATGACGACCAGGATATACTCCTTATGGATAAACTTGGCATCTAATGTAGAGTCGCCTGTATCAACGCGGAGGAGCGGGGTTTCTGCTAGTTTTCCGGGCGTGGCGACAATGACGATGTTGTCGATCCCGATTTTTTTGATGACCACTGGGCTGAGTTGGAGGTTGCCGCGGCCGAGGATGAAGCCCTGGGCGCCGATGGGGCTGAGGACGAGCTTCACTGTTTTATAGTGCTGGAGAAGGTCGAGGAGGTCGTGTTCATTGAGATCGCTTTTCAAGACCTTGCCTTGATTTACAGCATCGATGCCGAGGAGGGTGTGTGACAATCCGTTCTTGGTAGCGATATGGTCGATGGTTCCCCCAGGTCCGAGGAGGAAGAGCGCAGTTGGGTTGCGGGTCATCTCGTCCTTGATATGGTCTGCGAGCTCGTCTTTGACGGCGTCGTCTGGGACGGATTCAAAGGTGGCTTTGCCGACCTGGATGTAGGTGGGTTCGACGAGGCTTTTGGCGACGCCGTAGAGCCGGACGCGCCATTCGCCGCTGCGGTAGGCTGCTTCATCAACGTCGAGGATGTCCGCGTCGCCGACGGTGAGAGTCCCACGCAGGAAGGCAGCGAGGCATTTCGCGGTGGCATCGGTGGTGAGACCGAAGACGCCGGAGTGCATCTTGACGCCGGAGGGGATGCCGAGGATCGGGACGTGTATCCCGAGTGTGGTGAAGACGTCGCGGGCGGTGCCGTCCCCGCCGCAGAAAATAACCAAGTCGAGGTGTTCGGTGAGGAGGTGTTGGCAAGCCTTGGTGGTGTCGTTAGCTGTGGTGTCTTCACTTGAAGGGGTGTAGACGATGGTGACGTCTGGTTCGTGAAGTGCGGCGAGGATATGTCCGCCCATGGCACCAGCGCAGGTATACCAGTGGATGGTGGCGTCGGGGATGAGTGTTCTGAGCTGTCGGATGGTGTCAAGAGCCTTGTGTTCGGCGATTGGCTGGGCGCCGCGGGCTTTGGCCTCGGTGATGACGCCGTCGGTGCCTTTAAGGCCGACGCGTCCGCCCATCCCTGCGATGGGGTTGATGAGGAAGCCGATGCGGAATTCTTTGGGTTTGGGTTGTTCTTTGGGCATGTCCGTATATCTAGGTTGTTGGCATCGTGTGGGTTGTTTTAAAGGTAACCGGAATGAAAAAAAAGAGAAGGAGGGTGGGGAGTGGATGGGTGTGCGTCAGTGGAGGGTCTGTCGGAGGGTCTGTGGGGTGGCGGGTAGGCTTTGGCCGGAGGGAAGGTTAAGAAAGCTCCATTCACCTAATGCGACGTTTCCAGCAATGTCGTAGGCTTTCCCCGTGACATTTTTGATGATGTGTGGGTTTGGGCTAAGGATCCAAACTGCAGATTGTTCTCCGTAGGGGTCGGTGAAGTATTGGGTGTACTGCAGGAAGGGTCCGATCCAGAACTCGACACGATCCATACCGCTGGTGACGTCTGAAACAACCGCAGTGTACTTGACTCTATTAAACAGAACATCCGTGTTGCATACGATAGAAGGCATCCATCTGTCAATTTTAATTTTAATAAATTTCTCAGTCTCAGAGTTACCGACCCTATCGACGGCAAAGTAACCAATGGTATGATTACCATCAGTAAGCGGTGGGATAGCTGTATAGGGCTCTACAACGCCCCCATCGATTTGAATCCAGATGCTTGCGACACCGGAGAGGTTGTCGTAAGCAGAAATCGAAATCGGGGGCTGAGTGCGGTACCATCCGTGGTTTCCATCGGGCGGGGGAAGAGAGATGGTGGAGACGGGCGGGGTCAGGTCGCAGATGAGCGAGCGGTTCTTGTGGTTGTTGGTCATGTTGTCGTCTGTATTCAACGTGAGGTTCATGGTGAGGAGATAGGGGCCTTCCTCAAGGAAAGTGCAGTCTGCAAAGGACAAGTTCTGTTCACCGCCGAGAGGAGCTA
>CAIRCU010000042.1 GCA_903877165.1 Methanobacteriota archaeon
GGTGAGCCGGTAGAGCCTCATGTCCATTTTCACGGTGGGCGTGCACGACGTGTGTCGGCACCATTCCGCCACGAATCGATTCGCTATGGGCTGGGGGGCGTTGACCCCAGAGACCGATATGCCGTTGTGTTTGAGATGCTTGGTCAGGGGACGGAAGGCTTCGGGGGTGGCACTGTCAGCTGCGATCACAATGGGCCACGGTGGCGTCATGAGTGCGGCGAGGACCACGGATTCCTGCTGGTGAACGGTCGCGAGGAATGGCGTCGTCTGGGATCCCGCTGGATCGCTGATGATGCTTTGGAGGACTCCAAGCAGCAGTTCGTTGTCCGGGTAGGTCAAGAACCCCTGACGGTTCAGGATACCGTAATACTCTGTCGGGTTGTCATAGGTTGTCAGGTCCATGAGGGGAGGAGATGCCTCTAGGGATTATTTAGTATACCTGCAGCAAGAAGAATATATCTATAGAGAATACCACAGACAAGGGAGTTGAGGTGGCCACGAGAACAAACCCGTCTCTTCGCTCCTTCCTTTTCTTATCTCACACTGGCACGTGACCACGCTTGGGAACATTCGAGAAAAAAAGGAGACGAAAAATCAAGGTTACGAGAGCCCTTTGATCGCGAGCACGCACTCCGCGCAGATCTTCCGCGTTTCACCCTTCGTCTCAATGAAATGAATCTCATCGAGTCCGTGCTCCTCGCCGCACACCAAACAGGTATGTTTCTCCTGATGCATAGTCGACCTCCGTACTGTCTCTCCCCGCTAACGCATCATCCCTTTAAAAAGACCAGTCTTCCCACCAACAAAAATATATATATGTAGCATCCTTTTTGCGGCTTTGCACATAAATTATCTATAGCTCTATCTTGCATATAAATTCGGGGTGGACTTCCTACGAGAAATCAACTTATAATACCATTTAGGGACGTATATAATTTTAAATCCTGGATGCTCCTTGTTATGCTGCCATTTAAAAAGCACGTTCACCAGTTCTCATATTTTTAAATGTTTCAAGAGTCATTTCTATGTAATTCGTATGAAACAATTGAAGTAATATTTATAGTGCGATGGAAAAGTTTAAAATCCCTGATTATATTTTAAATATGCAAACAATTCTCCATAAAATGGTAATATTGGCGGAGGAACGCAAAATGAGGAAAAGATTGTTAGTTGGCTCTGTTCTAATTGCACTTGTGCTAATCATGAGTTCGATAACAATACCGGCACTAGCAACCGCTCCCAACAAGACACAATCAACTAAAAGTTCGAATAACCCATATCTCCCACCCAGCATCCCTGAACTAAATGGACCAACAAAAGTCAACTATGCTGAAGGTTGTAGATACTTTTTCTGCTCCACTGATCCCCAAGGCTTGGACATTTATTATCACATAGATTTTGACAATAATATTGTTGATTGTTGTGGGCCATATCACTCAGGAGACACAGGTTTTGATGACACGGACTGGGAGAAGATAGGTGACGTTACAGTCCGATGCTATGCATACAATACATTAAACTTGAAAAGCGACTGGGCAACACTCATTGTTCATGTCCCATTGGACTATAAACCTCCACATCCGTTATGGCTAGATTTTCTGTTCGAGCACTTCCCATCAGCTTTCCCACTCCTCCAGAAATTCCTAGGATATAATACTTAGCGAAGGGTGTTTCATCCTTCATTTTCTTTTTTTTGTTCTAACGTTCTCGGATGAAGAAAATAATTTTATGTGCAAATTTCTGGTTTCCACATAAAATCAGACATTTGTGTGCAAAGCCCCTTTTTGCAACTGCAGATTGCTCGGAAACCCACCAACCTTTTTAAATACAGAGTCTTATATCAACACATAGGGGAAGGCTCATACTACGGACCTCACACGAGACATCAACCTTCCCATCCCATGCTTCAACCGAAAAGAAGGTCATCCCATGTCCACAACAACTCCTACCATTGGATTAAAGCCGGCACACCTCAGACTCTTCGCAGCCCTCCTCTGCTTCATCCTCCTCGCCACCGCACTCCCGACCCAAGGACTCACCATCCACCGCACCATCGCCTCACCGACCTACTCCATCACCTTCGACCCACAGACCCTCACCGTCACCACTACCAACGGCTACGACACCCTCATCTTCCCAGACGCCGCCACCACCGGCCAACCCGGCACCCCAGCCATCCCGTCAGAAACCCTGGTCATCGCAGTCCCAGCCACCACCATCTTCACCGCCGTCCGCATCCTCGCCGCCACCACCCAACCACTCCCAGGCACCTATACCCTACCCTCACTGCAGCCGCCCCAGACCATCAACTCCCTTGGCGGTATACCTGCCATCCTCTCTACTCTTACCACCATCTCCGATCCCTATCCAGCCTCACCCATCCAGCTCACCGGAGAAAGCGACCTCTACGGCCAAGGACTCGCTTCCCTTCGCTTCACCCCGATCCAGTACCACATCGCCACCCACACCATCACCGTCACCACCTCCCTTACCATCCAACTCGTCGGCATCCCAGGCCGCCAACCAGGCGATTACCTCCCAAGCCAGACATCACCAACTGACCAACAGCAACTCACGACCCAAGTACAAAACATGGTCATCAACCCAGACGCCGTCCGCCTCCAAACCAACCCCAAGCCGCACACCACGGGCGTCCCCGCAGGCGACTACGACTACGTCATCATCACCAAAACAGACTGGGTCTCCGCCTTCCAGCCACTCGCGAACTGGAAAACTCAGAAAGGCATCCGCGCAACCATCGTCACCACGGACTGGATCTACAACAGTGGTGGTTACAGCGGCAGCAACGTCGACAAGATCAAGGCCTTCGTCCAGGACGCGTACAACACCTGGGGAGCGACCTTCTTCCTCATCGGCGGCGACATCGACACCGTACCATGTCACTATAAAACATATTCCGATGTCGACTACGATCCTGTCCCCAACGACACATACTACGCGGACTTCGATGGCGACTACGTCTGCGAAGTCAACGTCGGACGCGCCAGCGTCACCGGAACCGGTACCGGCAACGGAAAGATAGGCACCTTCATCAACAAAGTCCTGACCTATGAGCAGAACCCACCAGCAAGCTTCCCCCTGAAAGCCTCCATGTTCGGCTTCGACCTGGATTCAAGCACCCATGCGCAACAATGCAAGATCAGCATCGACAACAACTACATCCCCTCAAGCTGGACCATGACCAACGTCTATGACAGCGACAGCGGCAACCATAAGACCAACGTCCTCGCCGCGCTGAACGCAGGCCAGAACCTCATCAACCACGCGGACCACTCCAACGAAGACTCCATGGGCACCGGGTACATCAACCACAACTATCTGATCTCCTCAAGCGACATGGACGCCCTCACCAACGGCAACAAACAAGGCATCCTCTACAGCATGGGCTGCGACCCCGCCGCCTACGACACCTCCGCCTGCATCGCCGAACACTACGTCCGCAACGCAAACGGCGGCGGCATCGCCTTCATCGGCAACAGCCGCTACGGCTGGTACGAGTACGGATCCTACGACACCCTCTCCATGGGGTTTGATCAGGCCTTCTTCCATTCACTCTTCACCGAGAACTACTACAAACTCGGGCAGGCCTTCTCTGACCACAAGAACGACGCCGTCTCTAGCGACAGCTACGACCGCTACATCTACACCGAGCTCACGCTCCTGGGCGACCCGGAGCTGCCCGTCTGGACCGCCAACCCCTCGACCTTCACCGTCACCCACCCCTCGACCCTGCCCCTCGGCTCCTCCTCCTTCACCGTCCACGTTACTAATGGCGGCTCCCCGGTCAACCAAGCCTACGTCTGCCTCTGGAAAGGCACGGAAGTCTACCTCACCGGCACCACCAACAACACCAATGGCGACGTCACCTTCACCCCCGCACCCACCACCATCGGGACGATGAACGTCACGGTCACCAAACAAAACTACCTGCCCAACGCCACCACCGCCACCGTCGTCAACAACGGCAACACACCTCCTGAGGCATTCGACGACTATGTGAACGTCATCATGAACTCCGCCAACAACCAACTCGATGTCAAAGCCAACGACCACGACGACGACGGCGACGCCATCACCATCACCTCGGTCACCCAGCCAGCCCACGGACAGTCCAGCACAGACGGCGCCTACGCCTACTACACCCCAACCACGAACTACTACGGCCAGGACAGCTTCACCTACACTATCAGCGACAACCACGGAGGAACGGACACCGCCACCGTCTACGTGACCGTCATCAACAACGATATCCCGCCCATCGCAAACAATGATACTATCACAACCAACGAGGACGTCCCTATCTGGATCTCCGTTCTCGCCAACGACTACGACCCCGATGGTACCATCGTGCCCAGCAGCGTTACCGTCACCATGCCCCCCTCCCACGGATCGACCACGGTGAACACGACCACTGGAACCATCCGATACTCACCCCAGGAGAATTACAACGGCGCGGACAGTTTCGTCTATCGGATCACGGACAATCAGGGAGCCACCGACACCGCAACCGTCTCCATCACCATACTCTCCGTCAACGACCCGCCAACAGCCTCCTTCACGTACCAACCCGAAGAACCGCAGATAAGCCAGACTATTTTCTTCAACAGCACATCCTCAGATGTCGACGGCGCCATCGTGAACTGGACCTGGGACTTCGGTGACGGATCCATGGGGTACGGCGAACGAGTCACCCACTCGTACACTGTCGTCCAAGCCTATATTGCGGCCCTCACCGCGACGGACGACCAGGGAGCAACAGATAGTGCCTCGACCATTGTTGCCGTAAGCGCTCTTCCCCTCACTGCGCACGCTGGCGGCCCCTACACGGGCATGCAAGGCTGCCCCGTGACATTTACAGGGAATGCAACAGGAGGAACACCCCCCTATAACTACCAATGGAGCTTCGGGGATGGCACCACCTCAACCGAGCCGAACCCCTCGCACACATACCGCATCGGGGATAACTTTACAGTCACCTTCCTAGTGGTAGACAGCATCGGGCGAAACAACTCTGACGTCACCACAGCCACGATTAGTAGGGATTCCCTTCCGCCGACGGTGTCCCTCGTCACGCCTGTCGCCAACATGCTGTATCTCTTCAACCGCCCGGTCTTCCCACTGGCACGGACCATTATCATCGGACCCGTGCTCGTCACGGTTCATGCATCGGACGACCAAACGGGCGTCAACCACGTTGAGATCTATGTGGACGGTGGTCTAATGGCCTACACCAGTGTTGGTCCCGAGTATCAATGGCAATGGACCATCCCAGCGTTCGGCTCGAAGACTCTTCGAGTCGTAGCCATCGACAACGCCGGGAATATAAAGACCACAGAGATGAACGTGATTAAAATCCTCTAAGAAATGACGACTTGCCGTCTCCCTTTTTTCTTCTTCACTTAGTATAAGAAAAAAAGAAGGAGATTACCGAAATGACCGCAACAGGCGGCTTGTGTCGATTCCCGATCGGTACGCATCTTGGAGTCTCTGTGCTGTAGCGTGCTCTATGCCTTGATGTTCGAGTTCTGCTTGGAAGATGCGGCCGGCTTTTCTTGCCATGCTTTTGAACCTGAGGAACTCCCCGCCGCAGCGAACGACGAGGGCGGGGGTTTTCAGGATGAGGACGCCGACGATCTTGGGGAGGTTGATTCGTCTCAGAGTCGTCTGCTTCGGGTCGATGGAAGAGCTAGTTTTAGTCATGCTCATGGGATCCGAAGCGGCTCATGAGATTGCCGAGGTTCAGGGTGGAGAGGTACTGACGGGTCAGCTCGAAGGCTTGATCATCGGTCATACCTGCTGCCTTCAATTCTTTGTAGAAGATGGCGGCGGCTTCGGCGAACTGCTTGGCGCTTTTCGGGCCGTAGAGCAGGTCGCTGAGGGTCTTGAGCAGCCCTGGGATTTTTTCTCCGACGACGTCGAGGATTTGCCTGATTTGTTCTGGGTCTGGGATTCCTTCGTGATTGGACATGGTTTCTTTGTCTCCTTTATTCTTTGATGTCTGGGATAGGTATGGTCATGGTATTAGGAGAATCCGAGTAGTTGTGTCCACTTTTTGACCACGTCCGAGCTGAGGCTGTAGACGTGTCGTGAGCCGCGCTGGTGTTTGTTCACGATGCCTTGGGTTTCGAGGTCGGCGAGTCGTTTTCGGATAATGCGTCGAGAGGCGGTGCCACGTCTTGCTTTCACTAGGTCCGTGATCTGGGAGACGTTTTGCGCCTCCCGTTCCAAGAGCACGCGGACGATGTCTTTGCTAATGGAATCCCGGATGCCGGGGAGGACGGCCTCAGGGGTCAGGCCGCCGTGGTCGAGGAGCAGGCCGGCGAGCTTCACGTACCGTTCCGTGGTTTTTTGGGCGTCGGAGAGCGGCTTCATGAGGATGGCGAGCATCCGCTCAAGTTCGCTGATGCGCTTGTTCAGCTCCTTGACTTCTTCCGCCAGGTCTTTTTCTTCGGTCATGGTCCGTGGGGGGTGACAATGGGGTTACGGTTTCTTTTCGTATTCCCTGTAGGGGACGATGTACTTGTTTTTCATTGCCCATTCGTAGGTTTTTTCGTTGTGGTCCCCGATATAGAGGATGTCGCCGACCGCATGTTTGGCCTTGGTCGTCCAGATCGTGAATTTCTTGCGGACGACGTATTTGGTGCTTCCGGAGAGGAGGACGTTCTGGGCTGCGTCGAGGTCCGCGAGTTCTTTGATGCGTTGATGTCGGAAGCTGGTGTAGTTGCCGCTGTAGGTTTTCACGGTCCCGTTCTCCATGAAGAAGATGGTGTCGGTGACCGCGTCGAGGAACCGGCGGTCGTGAGAGACGGCGATGACGGTGCCGTGGTAGGAGTTCAGGGCGGTCTCGATCGCCTGTTTGGATGGCATGTCCATGTGGTTGGTGGGTTCGTCGAGGATGAGGAGGTTGTACGGCTGCATGATGAGGCGCAGAATAGCGAGCCGTGCGCGTTCACCTCCGGAGAGTTGGCCAACGAGGTTGTCGACCAAGGTTCCTTTGAAGTTGAACTGGCCAAGGAGCGCTTTGGCGTCGTTCTCGGTGAGCTCCTGGTGGTCTTTGAGAATTTCCTGGATGAGGGTGTTGTCGAGCGCGAGGGAGAGGTGTCCTTGGTCGAAGTATCCCATGCGGACGCCGGAGCTGACCTGTAGGGATCCTGCATCGTAGGGTTCCTCGCCGATGAGGATTTTAAGCAGCGTTGTCTTGCCGCAGCCGTTAGGGCCGATGAGCCCGATTTTCTGGCCTGCGAGGATCTCGAAGGTGACGTCCTCCAGGAGTGGTTTGTCCGAGAACCGTTTAGTGAGGTGTGTTGCTTCTGCGACGTTTTTACCTGATTTGAAGACGGCTTTGAACTGGAAGCGCAGGAGGTAGGACTTCAGGACGGGGTTATCGACGTGCTGGACTTTCTCCAGGCGTTTCATTTTGCTGGCGATCTGTCGGTCGTACTTGTTGCGGCGGGTGAGGGTCTCGATGACTTTTTTTTGGCGATGGATCTCAGCGTTGGCTTTCTCGTAGGCTTGTTGTTTGCTGTGCTGCAGGAACTGTTTGGTTTCTTCGTATTCTGAGAAGGTGGCGTTGTAAATGTCGATGTGGGTGTTTTCGATGTCGAAGACCCTGTCGACGAGGTCATCGAGGAGGTAGCGGTCGTGGGAGACGAGGATGACGGCGTTGGGGAAGTCCGCGATTTCGCGTTCGAGCCATTCGATGCTGTCGATATCCAGGTGGTTCGTGGGTTCGTCGAGGAGGAGGAGGTCGCAGTCGTCTGGTTTGCCAAGGACGCTGGCGAGTGCTATCTTCTGGCGTTCGCCGCCGGAGAGGGTGTCGATGCGTTGCGTCGTAGGGAGGTCCGGGATGCCGATGTCTTTGAGGAGTTGTGTGGCCGCGTCCCAGCGTAGCGTGCTTGCGGATTTGCTGGCGGAGACGCGCAGCTTCTGGAGTTGTTCGAGGGTGTCTGCGTAGCGAGGGGAATCGTAGATCGTAGGGTCCTCAAGGGCGTGTTCGAGTACGGCGATTTGCTGTTGGATGGCCTCGGGCTGTGTGGTGCGGGCGAAGAAGTCGGCGACGGTGGTGTCGTGGGGGCTGACCGCGACCTGGCTGAGATGTCGGAGGCGCAGGGTGCCGTTAGTCCAGAGGTCGCCGCTGCTGGGTCGTTCGTCGCCGAGCAGGATGCGAAACAACGTGGTTTTGCCGCAGCCGTTGGGCCCGAGGAGTCCGATGCAGTCCTGGGGATGAACTTCGAAAGTGGCGTTGTCGAAGAGGAGTTTGCCTTCGAAGCTTTTAGATAGGTTGCTGGCTTTGATGAGGACGTCCATTCTGGGGGAGGTAACAAGGGTGGCAGTATAACTATTTTCGTGGGTCTATCCTTGTTTTTCTGACCAGGGCTCCGTGGAGATGTTGGAAATATTAAGATATCCATAAAGATAACTATAAATATATATATTAAAAAACGAATTCTCTCCGCGAACCTTTAAGTAATCATGACCGGGTGACAACGCCATGGACATCCAGATACGACCTGCAACCGACAAGGACCTCCCGGTGGTTGTCGAGATCTTCAACCAAGCAATACAGACGAGGATGTCCACCGGCTACCTCGCCGAGGTCCCAGTCGACGATCGCCAGGACTGGTTCACACATCATTCCACGCAGTACCCCTTGCTCGTCGCCGAACACGAACACAAGATAGTCGGGTACGTCAGCCTCGAGCCGTACCGCCCCGGGCGGGCCGCGTTCCGCCGGACCACCGAGGCCAGCCTCTTCATCCACGAGGACTTCCGCAGGCGAGGCATCGGCAGCCTGCTCCTCACAGCGGCGCTGATAGCCGCACGAAAGGCCGGGTTCACCAGCATCCTAGCAATCATTTTGGACAAGAACACCGGCAGCATCAGGCTCCTAGAAAAGCATGGGTTCGCGAGATGGGGCTTCTTGCCCAAGGTCGGTGAGATCGACGGCATCGTCGTCAACCATGTCTACTACGGCCGGCACCTCTCCCCCTAATGAAATATATATCTACATATACATACGATAGGAAAAAAAAGAGAAAAAAGGGGCGAGGGTGTTATCGCACGCCCACGATGACGAAGAGGAAGAGCATCCCCGTCGAGTTGAACTCATAGGTGCCGACGGTCGCCTTTACCGCAACCTTTCCAAACCCAAACACCGGCATCTTCTTGGTATCGCTCTCCCCGGCGTTGAGGCGCATGATCTGACCGGTCTTCCCTTTGCCGAGGAGTACAAGATTGCCTTCCAGCGCCAGGCTCCACGATAGCATGGTCTGGTTGGAGATGCCCAGGTTCGTGATCTTCATCGTCAACCCCAGACCCCCTCGGAAATCGACCTGGAACAGCGGATGGCGCCAAATCGTGAACGTCGTGGTCTTCGTCGACTCGGTGTTCCCCATTTTATCCACGGAGTAATAGGACACGGTATGGGTGGCGTCAGTCGTGAACAGAATAGGTCCACTATAATCGGTCCAGGATTCGTTATCGACCTTGACTTTCGTCACATCAACACCTGATCCAGCATCAGTCGCGGTCAACGTCACCGTCACGTTCGTAATGTAGACGGTTCCATCCATGGTTCCGTCCAGCGTGCAGGTGGTCACGGGCGACGTCTCATCCGTATACTTCCAGATATACTCGTACCCCGTGGAACTGATGATCTCGCACGCCTTAAGCTCATTGAGACCATCGGTATCAAAATCACCGACATTCATCCCCGCCTCCATGTTAGTAACCTCGGTGAATATGTGTTCCATGACGTAAGCAGTACCGTTCCAGCCTAGGACATGAACATTCCCGCCGCCGTAACAGAACTCATTGCACCCATCATTGTCCACATCCCCGATATCGACGGATTCTATAATCCATTGACCGCCGGGCCAGGTCTGTTCATAGACTTTCTGGAAGCTGCTGCCGTCCCATTCGAATAACCACGCCGTGCATTCACCACCATAGCTACCGATGCCGATCTCAGGGATTCCGTCCCCGTTGATATCGCCGACACAGTCACCGTACACAGTGTTGCTCCCATAGTCCGTCCAAATGGGCGTCCCATCGAAGGTCTCGGTATCCAGGTTCCAGCGTAGCATCCACGTCCCATAGGTATAGGATGCCGAATTGGAGATATCAGCGATGATTTCATCATGGCCATCATTATTGACGTCGCCGCTGGAGACCATGCAGCATTCAGCCCCGTTCCCGCTGGGGCATGCCCAGCCAGTCTGGTACACCAAATGCCCGTTCTCCCACTGCAGTCCGATGACATAGTAATTATACGTGCCCCAGGGGGCATTCGAAACCACGATCTCAGGCTTGCCGTCCTCGTTGTAGTCCATGGCGTACACATCGTAGATAAAGTTGAGTTCAGAGCCATGGTAGTAGTCCAACTGGGTCATGGTTGTCCCATCCCAATGATAGACATAGACTCCGTCAGCACCTGTGTAGCCATAGGAGACGACGAGCTCAAGGATCCCATCGCCATTCAAATCGACGATAGTCGCGCCTGTCGGAATGTTGTAGCTACCACCCTGTGGCGCATATGAGTACTCCTCGACGTAGGTCCCGCCAACATAGGAAAGGATACGCAGATGCCCCTGGGTTTCATACCCGCCGATGACTACTTCGTTGACACCATCGCCGTCGAGGTCACCGACAGGTTGCTTAAACTGAGAATGGCCCATGCCGCCATAATCATAGCTCCATTGCAAGGACCAGCCATCCCGGCCAAGGGACGACGATGTCTGGGTCGATTGACTCCCGCCCGCGGACGAGGACGAATGGGCCGTCCCCATTGCGAGAGCAGGAAGCGCGGAACACAGCAAAAGCATACAGACTAGCCCGCTCACGAATTTAATTCGCATAATACTTTATACCTCCCCATTAGACTCGCAAATACAAAGGAGCCCAAGGTTTAAATCACTCTTAAAATATTTAAGTGTTTTCACCTGGATTGCCCATGCGAAAAAGAAGAAAAAAAGAGAAAAAAAGTGGGGTTTAATGGATACCCACGATGCCGAACAGGAATAAGAATCCCGTCGTGTTGAAGCTGTAGGCGCCGATCGTTGCTTTCACGGCGACTTTCCCGAACCCAAACACCGGCATCTTCTCCGTCACACTCTGCCCCATAGGCAGAGATTGGATCGTGCTGCTGACGCCCTGGCCTAAAAAGACATGGGCGCCCTCTAGCTTCAAGGACCAGCGGATGGCACTGAGGTTGCTAGGGCCGACATTCTTGATTTTCATCGTGACAGCCAGACCGCCATGGAGCTTCACATCGAAGATGGCTTGCTTCCAGATGGTGAACGTCGTGGTCTTGGTCTGTTCGGTGTTGCTCATCTTGTCTACGGAGTAGTACGACACGGTGTGGAATGCCTCGGTCGTCACCACGACGGGGGCTGTGTAATCCGTCCAGGCACCGTCATCGAGCTTGACTTTGGTGACCGCAACGCCAGAGCCTGCGTCCGTCGCCGAAAGCGTCACTGTCACGTTCGAGACGTACACGGAACCAACGATGGTTCCCTCCAGCGTGCAGGTGGTCACGGGCGGCGTCGCATCCGTATACTTCCAGATGTACTCGTACCCGGTGGGGCTGAGAATCTCACAGGCCTTGACCTCGTTTTGGCCGTCGGTGTCGAAATCAGCAATGTTCATCCCGGCCTCCATCCCGGTTGGCTCCGTGAAGGTCGCCTTGATCACATACCCGGATCCATCCCAGCCGACGACATGCACTTGACCACCGCCGACGCAGAACTCGTTGTGCCCGTCGTTGTCCGCGTCACCAATGGCCACTGATTCGATAATCGACTGGCCATCTTGCCATGTCATCTCCCAGACCTTCTGGAAGCTGCTGCCATCCCATTCGAACAACCACGCTGTGCACGTGCCACCATAACAGCCGATGCCGATCTCAGGGATTCCGTCCCCGTTGATGTCGCCGACACTATCCCCGTAAACGGTGTAGCCGCTGTAATCAGACCAGACCTGGACTCCATCAAAGGCTTCAGTATCCGGATTCCAGTTCAGCGACCATGTCCCATAGGTCCACGTGGTCCCATAGGAGACATCCGCGATGACCTCATTATAACCGTCATTGTCGACGTCACCGAATGAGATCATGCAGCATTCGCCCCCGTTACCATTGGGGCATGCCCAGCCGGTCTGGTACGCCAAATGTCCGTTCTCCCACTGCAATCCGATGACGTAGTAGTTGCTGGCGCCCCAGGGTGCGTTCGACACTAGGATTTCTGGTTGGCCATCATTGTTGTAATCATAGGCAGCAACATCAAAAATGAAGTTGATTCCGGAGCCGTGGAAATAGTCCAGCTGGGTCAGCGCGGAACCATCCCACTGGTACACATACACCCCATCGGCACTGGAGTACGCCCAGGAGACCACCAGTTCTAAGATCCCATCGCCATTGATATCAACAATGCAGGCCCCAGAAGGATCGCCTCCCGCTTGCTGAAATGAGTACTCTTGGGTATAGTCACCGTTGACATACGACATGATGCGAATAATCCCTTGGTTCTCATAACCACCGATGATGACTTCGTTGACGCCGTCGCCGTCGAGATCACCAACGGGCTGCGCGAACTGCGAATGACCATTGCCACCGTAGTCATGGCTCCACTGCAAAAACCAGCCATCTCGATTTAATGACGAGGGCGTCTGAGTCGACAGGTTGCTTCCGTTCTGCATGGCCGGGGCATGACTCGTCCCGAGCGCAAGCGCAGGAAGCGCAGAGAAACACATCAGCAGACACACAAGAATGCTTACGAGCTCCTTTCGCATAGTATATTGCCTCCCCGATATCACACGAGTATATCCTATTTAATCAACTCAAAATATTTAAGTGTTGTTCTCCCTTAGCCCTCCTATAGACCACATGTACCATATAACCTATCTGTTCCCTTAAACACCCCCCTTTTAATAATGAATCCTCGGAGAACAACCATTCAGTACACCACCACTCACCCGCACAGACGTATTTAAATAGCTTCGACTTCTTTGTCGCACGACACATCAAGGTGCCCCATGACCGCATCATCAAAACACGCGAACCTCACCATCACGGGCATGACCTGCGCCAACTGCGCCGCAGCCGTACAAAAAGCCCTCACCAACACACCGGGCGTCACATTCGCCCAGGTGAACCTCGCCACACAACAAGCGGTCGTGGACTACGACCCGGCCACGACCACGCTTCAAGACCTGGAACACTCAGTCACCAAGACCGGCTACGGCACAGCCCATGCCACAGCGAAGCTGAACATCGAAGGGATGACCTGCGCCATCTGCCAACAGACAGTCGCCACCACCCTCCAACACCTCAACGGCGTCACCAGCGCCACCGTCAACCTCGCCACCAACACAGCAACCGTCGAATACCACCCCCGCATGACGACCCTTGTGGAGATGAAACAAGCGGTCGAAAACGCAGGATACCACGTCCGTGAAACCGAGGCCGAAGACCACGACCTCCACCACCAGCACCACCTCCAACAAACCCGCAGACGCATCGCCCTAGGGTTCCTCGTCGGCATCCCCCTCATGGTCCTCGTCTACGTTCCACTCCACTCACCCGTGCCCATCGGCTACCTGATGCTCATCGTCTCCACCCCGGTATTCCTCTACATCTCATACCCGATATTCACGGCGGGAGCCCATGCACTCAAGAACAAACGCCTCACCATGGACGTGATGTACTCCATGGGCATCGGCGTCTCGTTTTCAGTCAGCATCCTGGGAACCTTCAACGTCGTCTTCACTCCCGAGTTCATGTTCTACGATACCGCCATTCTCCTTGCCACATTCCTCATGCTTGGCCGCTACCTCGAGATGAGAGCCACCGGCAGGACCTCAGAAGCCATCAAGAAACTCATCGGACTCCAAGCGAAGACCGCAACCGTCTTACGCGGCAGCCAGGAACTCAACGTCCCCATAGAGGATGTGCAAATCGGTGACCTCATCCTCATCAAACCTGGAGCTAAAATCCCAGTTGACGGCATGGTCGTCGATGGAGACAGCGCAGTCGACGAGTCCATGATCACCGGCGAACCCATCCCCACGGTCAAACAACAAGGCAGCACCGTCATCGGGGGGACGATCAACACGACCGGTGTCCTGACCGCACGCGCCACAAAAATCGGTAAGGACACCATGCTTGCGCAGATCATCCGCCTCGTCGAGGACGCCCAGGCATCACGTCCACCAGCCCAACGCATCGCGGACACTGCGGTCACCTACTTCATCCCCGGCATCCTCACAATAGCGATCCTCACCTTCTTCGTGTGGATTCTCCTGGGCCAAAGCCTGCTGTTCAGCCTCACCGCCCTCATCTCAGTCATCGTCATTGCATGCCCCTGCGCCCTTGGGCTTGCCACCCCGACCGCGGTGACCGTCGGTCTCGGACGAGGCGCCGAGCTTGGAATCCTGATAAAAAAAGGGGAGGCCCTTGAGACCGTCAATAAAATCACGACGATAGCCCTGGACAAAACCGGGACGCTCACCACCGGCAAACCCACGATAACAGACGCCATCGGCCTTGGGGTTGACGAAAACTATGTATTGACTATTGCGGCAAGCGTCGAGAAGAACGCGTCCCACCCTTTGGCTGGAGCTGTCGTCGCAACCGCAGAACAACGGAACCTTCCCTTGAAACAAGCAACCAATTTCTCCACCTTCGGCGGCCGAGGAGTACAGGCGACCGTTGACGGAACCGACGTTCTCATCGGCAACGCCTCGTTCCTCGAAGTCCGAGGTATCCTAATCCCCGAGGCAGGCAAGGAGCAGATGACCCGCCTCGAGGCTCAGGGGAAAACCCTCCTCGTGGTGGCCCAGGCGGGGAACGTGGTAGGGATCCTTGCGGCAGCGGATCCTCTGAAAGCAACCTCGAAGGAAGCGGTCCGGGCGCTCCATGAGATGGACATCCGAGTCATCGTCATCACCGGCGACCATGCACAAGCAGCTCAAAACATAGGACGAGACGTCGGAGCCGACGCGATCTTCGCTGACGTCCTTCCACAGGAGAAAACCTTGAAGGTTAAGGAGCTGCAGGACCATGGCGAGATCGTCGGGTTCATCGGGGACGGCATCAACGACGCACCAGCGCTCGCGCAAGCTGATGTCGGCATCGCGATTGGCAGCGGCACCGACATCGCGATAGAAAGCGGAGATATCATCCTGGTACGAAGCGATCTCGTAGACGCCGTGGCGGCCGTGCAGCTCGGCAAAAAGGTGCTGGCGCGCATCAAGCAGAACCTGTTCTGGGCATTCGCTTATAACGCTGCGCTCATCCCGGTCGCCGCCGGCGTGCTCTACCCGTTCTTCGGCGTCCTGTTCCGCCCGGAGTACGCGGCGCTCGCGATGGCATTCAGCTCGGTATCCGTAGTCTCACTCTCGCTGTGGCTGAAACGATATACACCCCCAGTGAAACGGCAGTCTCAAGCGAAGACCCTCTGACGCATAGATTGCTTCAGAACCTGGTGCTGAGGATTCTCCAGGAAAAGACCTTGAAAAATTCGGAGACTTCCGAACGTTTTCTCAGGCTATAAATACAATCTGGGTGCATATCCTGGTTTGTGGTTACTATGACCAAGAATACCAAACTCTACCTCATCGGGCTCGTCCTCATCACCGCCATCAGCACCACGACGGTCATCGGGGTTGGCATGCTGATTTCCCCGCGGCAGCCGACGAAAAACTCCATATCGAAGAACATTAGTGCCGCCGATAACGGAACCACGGTCACGATTCGAACCGGAGACAGCCTCCGCCTCAGCCTAAAAGACTACGGCGACGGTGGTTACTCCTGGAGCATCACAGGCCGGAACGCCGCACAGCTGGCCCTTGCCTCCAACGACCACATCAACGGCTCAGGCGGCCTTGGTGACTTCGGCTCAGACCTCTGGGTCTTCACTGCCCTTCAACCAGGGACCTCCTCCCTTGAATTGGTCTGCGCGCGCTCCTGGAATCAAAGCGACGTCTGCGCAACCTTCAACATCAACGTGGTGATCCAGTAAAAACCTCACCACCTCTCTTTTTTTTCTTATTCGTCCCAACGATACCGCTGCGTTCGCTTCTTCAATGCATCCTGCTGGCAGGAGAAACATAGGCCGTTGTGGCAGCAAATCGTCCCCCCGCAATGTGGGCATCGCCATTTTTTCTTTTCTTGGGCAAGGAGCCGTTTCACTCCCTGCATTTGTATCGTCCTGAGGTTCTCTACCATGCTCATATGGTACCGAGACCGGTACCGTGCATCCAGTTTCTGCAAGGTGGCACAGGGGAAGGTTGGGCATTCAAAACAGAACTGGACTTTCCCTTGAAGTAGTCGGGGGCAGCGTTTTTTCAGGAAGGCGCATTGCTTATTGCGTGCTCTGCATCCCGAGCAGTACGGGTACCGTAGCCCTTTGTCTTTAACGGCATTGGCCTTCGCAAGATACGCGGAACACACCGCGCAGTTCATGCCACAGGGCGCCAGTAACGACTCATCCATAAAAAATATGTTTAGGCGATCTCGGTGATCTTGATTTTGAAACGAAGGATTTTTCCAGCCAGCGGTGGGTTGAGGTCGATGGTCACCAGCTCATCGATGATCTTGGTGATACGCACGGTGTATTGGTGGCCATTCTGCAATGTCATTTTATAGGTCGTTCCCACCTCGAGGTCTTTGTCTCTTGGGAAGCAGGCCCGCGGGAGGTCCTTGACCAGATCATTGTGGTACTCCCCGTAGCCTTCAGTGGGCGGTACAACGACTTCTTTTTCCTCGCCAAGCCTCATACCGAGCACCGCGTGTTCAACACCGGCGAGAAGCAGGCCTTCGCCGACCGTGAACTCAAGGGGGCTGCCATGAATAGCGGTGCTGTCGAACACGGATCCATCCTCGAGGGTCCCGACGTACTCGATTTTGACCTTATCGCCCTTCTTGATTTCCATCATCTGCACACCACATCAAAATGAGGCAAATAAATCCTTGCTTTTAGGCAAATTCCTGAAACGAAGGGGAATTTTAAAAAAAAAGCAGGAGGCTGTCTCAAGACGCCGCGGATATCAAGAATATGAGGACAACGGTCACTGGTTATACATCAGCAATCGGGTTGGGCGAGGTTCTCGTGCAGACCCTGTTGGGTACAAGGAAATGCATGTTGGTTCACTCGGAATGCCGCCTCTGACAAATCCTGTGGAACGTGACCGGTTCCTAAGATGAGAATAGGTTAAAAAAAGCCGTGTCGTGGAAAAGTTTCAAATAGCGTTTCTCCCTCGGTGTTCGTATGGTCACCTTCGCTGACGTCAAGGCTGCCCAACTGAGGATACACGGGCTCGTCAACAAAACCTCGGTGATGACGTCACGGACGCTCAACAGCCGGGTGGGCGGCTCAGTATTCCTGAAATGCGAGTTGTTCCAGCGTGTCGGAGCCTTCAAGTTTCGTGGTGTGACGAACACCTTGCTGCAGCTCTCCGAGCAGGAGAAGGCACGCGGGGTGATCACGCATTCCAGCGGGAACCATGCGCAGGCGCTCGCCCTCGGCGCGAAACTCCTTGGAATCCATGCGGTCATCGTCATGCCGAGGAACGCGCCAGCGGTCAAGGTGCAGGCGACGCAAGGCTACGGCGCGGAAATCGTGTTCTGCGATAACTCCGTCGAGGCCCGCGAGACAACATGTGAGCAACTGATGAAGACGAAGGGCTATACCCTCATCCATCCCTATAATGACGACCGTATCATCGCGGGCGCGGGGACAGCCGCCCTCGAACTCATCCAGGAGGTAGGTTCTGTTGACGTCATGATGTGCCCGGTGGGCGGCGGTGGCCTGGGAAGCGGTACGGCGATTGCGACCAAGGGCGCGTGTCCTGACGCGCAAGTCGTTTTGGTCGAACCCGAGCTTGCCAACGATGCGTGCCGATCGTTCCACGATGGCCGACTGTACCCGAGTCTCTACCCGAACACGATTGCTGACGGCCTGCGGACCGCGCTGTGCCCACGGACCTTTCACATCATCCGTGATTATGTTGATGACATCGTGACGGTGAGCGAGGCGGAGATTGTACAGGCAGTGCAGTTTCTCTGGGAGCGCATGAAGCTCGTAGTCGAGCCTTCAGGAGCGGTCGGACTGGCCGGGGTTCTTGCGAAGAAAATCCCGACGCAAGAGAGAACAATCGGAGTTATCCTCAGCGGTGGAAACATCGATGTCACGCCGCTACTGAAGTCGCTGACAAAATAGGAAAAAGGATTACCCCGTATGCCGGAGACGTAGCAGGTATATCCGGGAAGCGGGGACGATCAGCTGCACGTAGACTTCTGATGCGGTGGCGTTGCTGCGGATTTCGACGATCTTGCCGATGTTTGCGGTGTAGTTTCCGAGCGGGACTAGGAACCGGATGAGAAGACTGACCGGCGCGATCTGGCGGTTGTTGAGTAGTATCGCGGATGCCGTCAGCGTCCTCATCTTCAGCTTGTAGGTGGGCGTCGAGTATTTCGGCTCCTTGTAGTTATAGGAGGCGATCGATCCGTTTACGATGCGGATGACCCGGTAGCCCCAGTAGCAGTCCCGTTCGTCCACGCTGCTGGAGGGCGTCGTGGTCGTCACGAAGATGGTGCCGTTCGCTGTGGTGACGTTGTCCCAGTGGACGTGTCCGTCGAGGACCATGTCCACTCCGTGGCTGTGGATGAGCTGTAGGAGTGCCTCGCGGTTCTTGTATGGTAAACCGAGCAGGGATTCCTTCGTGGTGTCCCAGAGGGGGTTGTCATGGAGGAGCATGAAGGTGAGCGGCGCGGAGTCCGAGGCGTTGAGGTCGTTGCTTATCCACTGGAGTTGCTCCGTTTGGATGGACCCGCCCCAATCAAAGGATATGAATGACAGGCAGAACCGCTGGGCTTTGGGGAAATCGTAGGAGTCAAGGGAGAGGAAGTGGTACGGTCCGTAGTTGAAGGAGTAGTAGTCAGGTCCGAAGTACTGCTCCCAGAACACTTTGCCGTCCTGCCCTGGTTTGTTGTACCCATCGTGGTTCCCTGGGCATAGGAACGTCGGTACGTCGAATTGTTGCAGGAGGTCATAGACCTCTTTGTATTCTCTGGCGTACTCGTGTGGGTAGAGCTGTCCAAAGACGAGGTCGCCGGTGATGACGACGAAGTCCGGGTGCAGCATGTTGACTTCTTTGATGCATTCAAGGAGGGCTCGGTTATGCAGGCTTCGATAGATGCTGCGGGTCAGGCCTCGCCAGTCCCCGACATGGATGTCACTGAGGTGGATGAAGGTGAACGAGTCGGAGAAGGATGAGACGATGCTGACGGCCCGCGGTTGCGTCACATTCAATGCGGTGTGGTCAACCATTGTTCGGACGGTGAGATTGTAGAGTTCGATGTGGGCGTCGCTTGGGACGGTGACTGTCACGAACACATCATAATAGGAGGTGTTGAAGGATTGGACCGCAAGTGTGTAGTCATCGACGATGGGTTCATACGCGGTGGCTAGCTCGACGCTGAACTCAGACACGTTGTGGACGTCACCAGTGGTTCTGATCTGAAGGGTGAACGATCCTCCGGGGACGACGAAGGCGGGGTCTGAGCATCGCGGGTAATAGAGACGTCCGGTGAGATTGTCAGTCAGAACGGTAGCGGCGTTAAAGGTCGCTAGGGTTTCAGAGGATGTATGTGAGGCTGTCATCCCGGCCGTAAAGCCAGGGATAAGGAGAACTGCCGCAAGGATGAAACTGACGCGCCGCTGTGACATAGTGACTTCGACCTACTGGTAATAATCATATGCTGAGATATAAATATTTTCAGGAGACGTTCTGAGGATAAAAACCGCCTTTCTCGTAGAAAAGGAGGCTTTGCTGTCCCCTCGCTAGGAAAACGATACCTTCAGCCATATAGGGAAATTATGAAAAAAAGAAATCTACAACCTTTGTTGTGTGGTCGAAAAATAAACCGTACTATTTTTAGTAATGGCAGATGACGGTTCCTTCACTGTTGCGGACGATGTAGTCGTCGTGCTCCTCGTCGAAGTCGACCGTGAGGTACGTGCCGTCCGTGTTGAAGATCACGCCGGTCTCCGCGCTGAAAGAGACGCTATTGAAGACCTGTTTGAGGACGTTATAGTCCCGCCAGTCACGCACAATCCCTGCGCACGTCCGGTACTCCCGCTTCCGAGTCTTCGGCACCTGCGGATCCCGGATCCGCCAGTCCCAGACCAACAGCAGGAAATCGAGCTCCTGGATGGACAATTCCTTGCAGATGCGGTCCAGCCAGTACCGCAGCCTGCTGCCCTTGGCGCTGCGATGCGACAGCTCATTGGTGGTGGGATTCTCCTCAAACGACAGCCATTTCACGGACCGCTGCTGCTTCGCCTTCAGCCGCGTGAGGTCCTTCTCCTGTTTGCGCTTCTTCCCACAGGCGGCGCACCGTTTCGCGTTATAGTGCAGACTGGAGATATCGGCACCACAGTCAATGCATCGCCGCGCTTCCTTCTTCGCCATACGCACAACCAACAGGGCTAGTTCCTGTGCGTATTCATATGAAGTAACCACCTGCTTAAAGCTTTCTATTTTTCCTTAAAAAGGCAGACACGGCTGGAAGATCCCCGGGGAGGATTCCCTTTCGTTTCCTTGACTTACCCAAGGAACGATGCGGACTCGACCAGCTGCGTGAACCGCTCAATGAACCGGGTGAGAGGTCCGCCGTCGATCACCGCGTGATCCACCGTGATTGTAAGATGCAGGAACTCCCGTGGTACGATAGAGTCCTTCACCACCCCTGGTTTCGTCGTAATCCCAGCGACCGCAACCAGCGTCGTGACCGGACCGCCGAGCGGAATCACCCATCCCGGAAGCCGGCCCTTCATCCCGATTGCGGTCACCGCGACCGTCCCGAAATGCTTCTTGCGCAACAGGCCTTTGTTCCGGTACAACCCGATGAACAGCCGTTTCACCCACGCCGGGGAGGCGAGCACGAACCGCTCAAACCGCGTTAGCGGCGTCCCCAACACCTGCGCCCCGGCCGTCGCAGCCTCACGTTGGACGCTGCGGATCTCACCGGTGATCTCAGCAAGACTCTTCGCCTGCGCCCGACGGATGATATGAACCAATGGGCGGATATCATCATCAATCGTCCGCTCAATCGTAATCGGGACGTCCACATCCTCGAAGACCACGAGCTTGCTGCGCCCCTGCCGGTAGCTGTTCATCGCCGGATGCTCGCTGACCGCCTGCGCCAGACACTTCACGATCCACCCGGTGAACGACACATCCTGCCCCTGAGCCTTCAGCTCATACATCCGCCGACGGGCGTCCGTCACATCAAGCTCGAGGAGACAATCGATCTTCAGCTTCTGATGCCCCTCCCGCGCAACGAGGACGACGTTCTTCCGACTCGTGGTGAACGGCTTCACCTCGTACTTCCCGATCCTATCCATACAACCCCAGGCTCCACATCCCATCCGTTTTATTTAACCATTCTCCGTCCAAGAACACTTACGCATCCTGCACTGCATCTGCGGGATGCCGCGCTTCTGTCATCGTCAGGAAAAACCCGATGACCGCTAAAAACACATCCGTCACCATGAATCCAGCAATCGAGACGACAAACACATCAGCAGACGAGACCATGAACAGCGTCGTGAAAATCGCAATCGCGGTGAACTCCCTCGTCCCCAGGCCTGCGATGCTGATCGGCAGGAACCCGGCTGTGTTCGCCACCGGATACAGCAACAGGAAAACGAGGTACGGGATCGGCAGTCCTAGGGCTAACACGATGAAATACTCCTGGGTGAACGTCAACACCCAGGTGAGCGCCCCAAGCAGTACAGGAACCGCCAGGATGCGCAACCGAGGGAAATCCTGATAAAACGTCTCCGTAAAGGAGCTTACCTGCCCGCGTACCTTGCGCGGGATGAGCAAGCGGACGAGTCCCTGGAAGAGACGGTCGCCGCGCTCTTTCTTCACAAGAAAAAGAAAAACCGCCAATACGACGAGAATCCATAGGATCGTGAACCACAGCAGCTGCGGCAGCATGCCCACGACCAGTATCGCCCCGCACACCATCATCACGTACAGCGACAATGTATGCACGAAGGTCTCCAGGACGACGTTGACGAAGAGCTTGCCGTACGGCGCCCCCGTGACATTCTTCATATACGGCACCCGCATGATCTGCCCCAGATACCCCGGCGTCCCCACGCCATAAAAAAGACCCATGAGGTAAATCTTCAGCATGCGCAAATTACCGATATGGATATGCTGAGAACGATTGATCCACTGCCAGGCATAGATCCGGATCACCAGGATCGGGATCGTGAGCGTGAACGCAGCGAGGATGTACCGGACATCGATGGAGAGGAACGCGGTTACAATGTTCTGCGGACTAATAGTGTAAATAAGAAAGACGAAGAACGCGAGTCCTACGAACGGCAGGATGAATTTCAGCCATCGCATACGCGTTCTTGGCATTCGACCTGGTGGTGGGAATGGTTGATGCTTTTAAAGGGTTATCCTTACGTCTTCGCGACCTTCAACAGGTACGATCCGAACACGAAACCAGTGCCATTCCAGGGATTCGCGTACTCAGTGGTTACCTGTATTTCGACCTTTCCAAGCCCAAACAACTGCAAGGTAGTCGTCAAGTTCGTGGTGTTTCCTGGCGGAATGGTGAACGGTGATCCGTTGAGGGATATGCTGATGAGATGGAAGATACCTCCGTTGATCTTCGTTGTCCAGACGACATTGCTGGCCGTGGCGTATCCTATGTTCTCAACGCTGAGGTGAAGCACGCGGTTCCCACCTGATGCTGCGACAATGGAGAGCTGCGGCTCGGGTGGTGGCGGTGGCGTCACCGCATTCACCAAGTCGAGCGAAGGGTCGCCGAAGAGGTTCGTCTCGTAAATGACCCAGCGGATACAGGACCGTCCGATGATGAACAGATTGTCTTCTTTGGAGTCGTGATTGGCCGCGCCCACAGTGGTTTTCCCTTCACTGAAGACCGCGTCCCAGAGCTGGCGGTTGAGCCGCTGGGAGTCCCCATCGGTACTGTAGGACCAGAAGAACCCGTAGCGAGCGTTCCAGACGCCGGCGAACGCACCGTGAGTGGCTTTCGCAGTGAACACCTCAGCGATGCAGTCGTACCCCGAGACGTCGAAGGCCCCAGAGTCACAGCCCTGGGAGTAGATGAAACAGTATTTCGTGTTTGTCAACTGGTCAACGTCGGACTCATAGAGCTTCATGTTGTAGTCAGGGCTGGCGTGACCAAGGTGGTTGATGATATGTGCGCCATTGTTGATCCGAGTGATGATATCTGAGGGATTCCAACCATATGGGAGGTAGTCTTCGTCATAGAGCGTGTCAATCGTATAGGATGAGGCAGGGATACCAACTGTCGTGTAACCGTCATCGCTGGAACCGTTGATTAACTGATTCAGATAGCTGGATCCGTAGCTGGCGATGCCGTAGTCGCCGAGGTACTCCCCGGCAAGGGTCACATTCTTGAGATATGAGTCGTTGGTGCTATTCATGTAGGACAGTGATTTGGTGACGAACGCATGGACATCCGCGAGGTTGTCGACGCAGGCGCGTCCGACCCAGACTTCGGCCATGAGGTCGACGTCACCGCCGCCCGTTCCGTCGTTTGGTTCACCCCATTTGTCGTCGCCGTCATAGTTATAAGGCCCGTCGAGACAGGCGTAGTAGATGTCCGAGGGCAGGTAATCCTCGTAATGGGTGACGTTCTCATCCATGCCTTCAACCCAGAGTTGACGTGCGTTAACGACGCCGTCGTCTCCTCCGAGGAGGACGTAGGAGATGCCGGTGGTGTTGTACATGGTCCGGATATAGTTTCGGATAGATTCGGTGTCGGTTCCGCCGACATCGGTCAGGGTTCGTATAATTGTACGAACGCCCGTTGCATTGTGCGCCTCGGCTAATGGGATGAAGCCTGATCGTAATGCTGAGGTGGTTAGAATCATGAGATCTGCTGAGGACCTGGCGGCTGATGCGGGGTAGGTGGAGAGCTCTTGTGCGTTGTCGACGCGGCCGCGGACCAGGGCATAGTCTTGGGGCAGTCCGCGGAACAATGACGTCTGAGCATGGGCTGGGGTAAGGGTCACGGTGACCTCTAAGGAGGACGAGGCGAGGAGTTCCCCGCTGGCGGGGCGGTACTGAATAGGGGAGAGGGCAAGGACGAGGATTGAGAACCCCCGCTGCTGGTAAACACCCACAGTGGTATATTGCGTCGCAGGAAAGACATCGTCTGAGGCGTAGACGGTAGGATTGGGAGTAGGTGGTACAGGGTTGCTGGTCATGGGTAGAGCTTGTCCAACGGGGACGAGGTGATAACCGTTTCCTAGTGAATGGCTGGTGCCGTGTACGGACACCGAGGCAACCGTCGTCCCTGACGGCAGCAGGATGTAGGCGCCTTTCACCGGCAGGCTTGGATCCCCTGGACGACCGGAGATCGCGCTGTCCGGTAGGAACACCTGGTCGTAGGCCTGGTTTTCGATGGTGATGGTGGATAGCCGTGGTTCGGTGAAGGTGTAGGTCAGCGTTAAGGCCGATGAGTCCGTTCGTGTCGCCGCGAAGACGCCGGTGGTGGATGTTGCAATCAATGTCAGGGTTAGAAGTAGCGTAAGCTCAATACAAGATGTTCTCTTCATTAGTGATGGTTCCCCCTTGATGCCTTGTTATGTACTGTACTTCTTATCTTTGCTCGTGTTTAAAAAAGTATCTGTCCAGATTCCCGGAGAACGAACAATAGATATAGGGAGACAATGGAGATTGTCGAGGTCGTCTTTGAGCGGTATTGAGTGGGAAGTCAATGACTGATTGTTTCATCCTGCCTTACACCTGTTGGAAGATGTAAAAAGCTGTGGGCATAAACAAGCGGTCTCACAACAGGCTGTGCCGAGGGTTATTGGACGGCGAGGTATGATGTGCTATGGGGAGTAAATCAAGGTAAAAAAATGAAAAAGAGAAGCTGGCATGTTGATTGTGCACCATGCCAACTCCGTTTGATCATCAATCCCTACCAGAGGAACAGGAATGGTCCGAGGACGACGCCCTGCCTGTCCGTGGTGGTCGCTATTGCCGACACCTTGATCATGACAGGTCCGAGGCCGAAGACTCTGCCGGATTGGACGGTCGTGGAGGCTCCTGCAGCGAGGGCTTCGATGGTGCCGTTCGCGTACTCATTGATGCGGCGGAGGAGCCCGCCCGTTACCTTGATGCTCCAGTGGATATTCGCGATGTCTTCCGTGCCGGGGTTAGTGACCGTCGCCTCGACTGCGCCCTTGGCTGCATTCATGGAAATGCGCACTGTCGGTATGCGGATGTCGATGCCATGGACGGGTGACCAGGTGCTCTCATGGTTAGCGGTGTCCTTCGCCTTCACTTTGACGTCGTATGTTCCTTGTTGGGTCCATGCGTGGCTTGCTGTACAGATGACTCCGGAGTTATAGGGGCCGACCCATCCGCTGTCAGATCCGTCGCCCCAGTCGAACAGGTAGTATAACTGATCGTTCTGGGGGTCGGTTGTAACCGATGAGAACTCGTAGGTTGTGTTCCCAATCCCTGTTGATGGACCGCTAGGTGCGGGTGGCGGGTTCGGAGATGCTGATTTTATGAGGTCAACTGCAGGGTCGCCGAACAGGTTCGTCTCATAGACGCACCAGCGGATGCAGGATCGGTTGATGATGAAGATGTTGTCTTCTTTGCAGTCATGGTTGGCGGCGCCTACTGTGGTCTTTCCATCGTCGAAGACCGCATCCCAGAACTGGCGGTGGAGCCTCTGGGAGTCGCCGTCGGTGCTGTAGGACCAGAAGAACCCGTAGCGGGCGTTCCAGACCCCGGCGAAGGCCCCGTGGATTGTCTTAACCGTAAAGGTCTCTGCAATGCAGTCGCCCCCATCGAACCATCCGGAGTCGCACCCTTGTGAATAGATGAAACAGTACTTCGTGTTCGTCAGTCCATAGACGTCGGAATCCACGAGCTTCATGTTGTAGTCGGGGCTGGCGTGCCCAAGGTGATTGATGAAGTTCACGCCGTTGTCGATGCGCTTGATAATCTCAGAGGGTGGCCAAGACCCGCCGTAGTCCTCGTCGTAGAGCGTGTCAATGGTGTAGTGCGAAGCAGGGATGCCGATGGTCGTGAATCCATTGTCGCTAGAGCCATTGATGAGCTCGTTCATGTAGCTGGATCCGTAGCTGGCGATGCCGTAGTCACCGAGGTACTCGCCGGCAAGGGTCACGTTTTGAAGGTAAGGATCTGCAGCAATCGTGCTGTTGATGTACGCACAGGTCTTAAACACGAAGTTGTGGACGTCTGCGAGGTTATCGACGCAGGCGCGTCCGACCCAGACCTCGGCCATGAGGTCGACGTCGCCTCCATTTGCTCCATCATGTGGCTCGCCCCATTTGTCGTCGCCGTCGTAGTTGTAGGGCCCATCAAGGCAGCCGTAGTAGATGTCTGCGGGCAGGGAATCCTCATAATGGGTGACGTTCTCATCCATACCTTCGACCCAGAGGATGCGGGCGGGGACGACGCCGTCGTCTCCCCCGAGCAGGACGCAGGAGATGCCGGCGGTGTTGTACATATCGCGGATGTATTGGCGGATAGACTCAGTGTCCGTGGCTCCGACGTCATCAAGGGTTCGGATGATTGTTCGTGCCCCGCTTTCATTGTGTGCCTCGGCGAGAGGCTCGAAGCCTGGTTTTAACGCCGTGGTGGTCAGTATCATGAGATCAGCGGAGGATGTGTGGGATGTCTTTGGTTGGTAGGTGGCGAGTTCTGATGGGTTGTCGACGCGGCTGCGGGCTAGGGCGTAGTCCTGGGGGAGTCCTCGAAGCAAGGAGACCTTGTCGTGGGCCGGGGCGAGGGTTACGATGACGTTGAGGGAGGGGTACGCGAGGAGTTCCCCTGTGGCTGGGCGGTACTGGATGGGCGAGAGAGCGACGACGAGGATGGAGAATCCCCTGAGCTGGTAGACGCCTGCGACACTGCAGAGACTAGTAGGGAAGAGGTTGGTGGAGGCGTAGATGGTGGGGTTGGGTGTCGGCGGGATTGGGTCGCTCGTTGTGGGTAGTGCTTGTCCGATGGGGACGAGATCAAAGCCAGTTCCTACTGTATAGCTAGTGCCGTAGGCGGTGACAGACGAAACGGTCGTGTCTGCAGGGAGCAGGATGTATGCTCCTTTTGCGGGCAGACTGGGGTCTCCGGCACGGCCCAGAATCGCTGCATCTGGGAGGGTAACGTCGTCGTACACGTGGCCTTCGATGGTGACAGTGGAGAGAATCGGCGCGGCGAAGGTATAGGTCAGCGATAAAGTCGATGCGTCTGTCTGTGTTGCCGCAAGAACGACAGCGTTAGACGCTCCGACCATCAGGACGGTGAAGAGTAGCGTCAGCCCTATGCAAAATGGTTTATCCATGGTTATGAATCCCCCTAATTCTGTCTTAAGTATCTCTTATCTTTTCTTATGTTTAATATGGTATCTATCTGGTTTTCTGCAGCATGGCGAGGAGCTGGGCGAGGACGGTCGGCAGCCAGTGACCTGGCAGGCTACTGACGTCGCCTTTGAGCTGCTTGAGGTGGAAGACGAAGGCTTGGTTGTCGACAATTTGGACGTCGAAGAGGACGGACTCGAAGTGGTTTTCTTCAATGCTGATCCGATACGTCTTGCTATACTCCACCTGTATGGTGCAGTAGCCGCGGTCGTCGGTGATGTTGGAGTCGTTGTGATCCGTGTCCAGTCCCGAGGCATTGATAGGCACCCCTGGGATTGGTGTGCAGTCGCATGATGTCCCCGAGTAGACGGTGAAGCTTAACGCGAGGTAGGGATCGCGGGCTGGCTGTGTCTGTGGTGATGTCGGATGCTGGACTGCCAGCCCTGCGGATGCAGCCAGCAGAAGAATCAGAGAGAAAAAAGAGAAAAGATAGAGGCTGGCACGCCTGTGGTGTATCATGCCGAATCCTCTTGATGCTTGTTTACCGCAGGAATACGAATGGTCCGAGGATAAACCCTTGTTTATCGACGGTAATCGATTCCACAGTCACGGTGACCTTGACGGACCCAAGTCCAAAGGCTCTGGCGGATTGTATGGTCGTGGAGGCTCCCGCGGGTATCGAGTCGATGGTGCCGTTCGTGTTCTTGTTGACGAGGCCGATGAGCCCGCCCTTGATGAGGATGTTCCAATCCAATGATGTGAGCTCCTGTGCGCTGGGGTTCGTCACGTTCGCCTCGACGATGCCGCTGACGGCCTTCACGGTAACGGTCACGGTCGGTGCGGTGATGGTGATGCCGTGGGTTGGCGAATAGGCGCTCTCGTGGCTCCCGGTGTCCTTGGCCTTTACTTTGACGTTGAATGATCCGCCATGCGTCCATGCATGGTTTGCGGTTCCGGAGACTCCGGGGTTATAGGGGCCGACCCATCCACTGTTGGTCCCGTCGCCAAAGTCGAAGTAGTAGTATAAGGGGTCGTTTTGGGGATCTGTGGTTAGGGCTGTGAAGTTATACCCGACGTTCACCAGTCCGCTGTAAGGCCCGCTGGGTGCAGGGGGGGTATTAGGAGCGTCTGGTGGTGCGCCGCCAACTAGTACGCCGGTGGCGTTATCGACCCAGTAGGCGGTGAAGGGATTTCCGCTCGGTGGATTTGAGTAGCCTTGGTGGGATTGGGAGTTGAAGACGACGGCGATGACTTCGATGTTGCCGGCTTGGATGCTGCCGAAGTTGTGGCCATGACCGTCATTGTAATTGTGGCCGTCCCAGGAGACTTCATTGGTCCAGGTGTCGGCGGAGTTGACGGAGATACCCTGGTCCATAGCGAAGTCGAGGAGCGGGAAGGTGTACACGTGTCCCGTGGTGTCTTTCCAGCCCATGGATGAATTGCATTCGGTGACATAGACGCGGATGTGTCCCGTGTAGGTGCTGGCTTCGTTGTTTTTCACGGAGGCGGTAATGTCCATAGCTGCGTTGCCGAGCCAGTTCACGTTGAGGTTGACGTCGATTTTGCTAACGGTTCTGGCGCCGGTCGCTTGGATTGCGCTGCGGTAGGCAGCTTCAGCGCCCGTCCATCCACCGACAACGACTTGGTTGCCGCCATCGAAAAAGACAGTGGGGAACCCATAAAGATTGAAGACCCCGATTCGTGCGTGAGAATGAGTGTCCATATCGTCAACCAGGCAGACGTAGTAGAAGGGATAGTCATGGGCGGTATAGATCTTGTCGAGGGCTGCACGGGCGTAGTGACAATAACCGCACCAAGTGGCCGTGGCGTCTTCTGCGAACACGGCATGGGTGAACGTGATGGTTGGTGCATTGTTGGAAGACGTTTGAGATACTTGCGGTGTATAGCCTGCGGCAAATGATGTCAGCATGAAAAGACTACTAATGCCAACGATCACAAGCCAATGGGTGTTAAGTCGATTCTTCATAGTAACTCCCCTTTATTAATGTCTTATAAGGGCTTTGTTATTTATACTTTTCCTCTGAGCCCCCCTGGGGTTGGGAATACGTTAATTAATGTCGGCTCGCTTCACACCCCTGGGAGAGTTATGACGGAAAGCGTCGTGTTCCTTAAAAAAGGGGATGACAAAAGTAAGATGAAGCGGCCCGGGAAGCTGTACCGCCTGCTAGTGAAATCCCCGCATATGGAGGCTATTGTTGCGGAGCTTGAGCCGCACGCCGAGTCCAAAGAATTCCAGCACGACGGTGAGGAGCTGCATCTCGTCCTGCAAGGCGAAATGGAGTATACGGTCGAAGAGAAATCCTACCGCCTCACCGAAGGCGACATCCTCTGGCATGAGTCACGGCTTAAACACCATGCGAAGAACATCGGGGCTGACAAGGTCGTCTACATCACCATCGGAACCCCGCCGACCTTCCAGTGGAGCATGATCTAAACACTCCGCTAGCGGAGGTAGAGGCAGTCGCCCGCTGATACCGTCGTCGTCGTTCCGTCAGGGAGACGAACCCGTAGAAACCCCTGGTCGTCGATATCCACAGCCTCGCCTTCAATTGATCCTCGCGGCGTCTGGATGCGGACGGTTTTTCCAAGCGTATCGGTCTTCTGTCTCCATGCCTCCCGAAGACGCTGCCGCTGGCCAGCCAGCACCTCGGCATACAAGACGTTGAACTGCTGCAGGATCAACCGCAGGACCTCATGGCTGTCGAAGGCATGGCCGCAGTACTGCACCAGGGAGACCGCATGACGCTGGACGTCATCGGAAAGCAATGAGAGGTCCACGTTCAGATTCAACCCAAACCCAAGAATAACGAAATGAGAGCCTCCAGCAGATTCGAGTTCAAGGAGGATGCCCGCGGCCTTTTTTCCATCGACGAGGACGTCATTGGGCCAGCGGATCACCGCAGGAACCCCATATTCCTCCAGGGTGGATGTGACGGCTAGCGCCGAAACGAGAGGAAGCAGGGTAAGAGGCGCGGACGCTGGCGGACGTAGCAGCAGTGAGAAATACAGGCCGCCCTCCGGGGACTCCCAGATGCGGTCCAGCCGGCCGCGCCCCTGGGTCTGCCGGCGTGCAACCACAACCGTCCCTGACGGAGCGTTCAGATGCGCAAGCCGTCTCGCCTCCGCGTTCGTCGAGGGAAGCTCCTCATAACTCAGGACACGGGCGATGCAGCCGGTCGCGAACTCTTGGCTGATGTCCACGGGATCCGCGGGTGACTTCCGCATAAGACGAACAATGATCAGGTTTGCTGCCGAGGCGGCTGCTGGTTGGCAGCCATCATGACCGCCTGGACTGCGGCCATAGCGGCAGCCGTTTTCGGCGTCTGCGAGGGGACTTTGGTCTCCTGGACCGTCTTGGTGACCTGTTCAAGGATATTGTATTTCGGGATGAAGCTGGTGTTATAGTCCCCCGCTCGCCATGCGGGATGGTCCATGACCACCTGATGGAACGGGATGTTGTGACGCACGCCGCCGATCTGGAACTCCCAGAGCGCCCGCTTCATCCGGTTGATGGCACGGGGACGGTCCTCAGCCCAGACGATGAGCTTCGCGATCATAGAGTCGTAGAACGGCGGGATCGTGAAGCCTTGGTAGACTCCGGAGTCGATCCGGATGCCAGGCCCGCTGGGCTCCGCGTACCGGAAGATCTTCCCCGGCGCCGGGCAGAAGTTGTTCAAGGGGTCTTCGGCGTTGATCCGGCATTCGATCGCATGGCCGCGGGACCGGATGTCCTGCTGCTCGTACTCCAGCTCCAGGCCTGAGGCGACCCGCAGCTGCTCCCTGGCGAGGTCTATACCGAGGATCTGCTCGGTGATCGGATGCTCGACCTGCAGCCGGGTGTTCATCTCAAGGAAGAAGTACTCGCCGTTTCTGAACATGAACTCACAAGTGCCAGCGTTATAGTACCCAGCGGTCTTCGCCGCGAGCACCGCCTGCGCACCGATCTCCTTACGTAGCTCCGGGGTGAGGGCGCAGGAGGGCGTCTCTTCGATGAGCTTCTGGTGACGCCGTTGCACGCTGCATTCACGCTCGCAACAATGGATGACATGGCCTTTCTTGTCACCAATAACCTGGAACTCGATATGCCGGGGGTTCTCGATGAACTTCTCGATGAACACCGAGTCGTCGCCGAACGAGTTCTTCGCTAGCGTCCGCACGGTCGTCAGAGCCTTTTCCATCTGCTGCTCGTCGTCGACCTGCACGATCCCGATGCCACCGCCCCCTGCAGAGGCCTTCAGCATAACCGGATAGCCGACCTCATGGGCGATGTCCTTGGCGCGCTCATGGTCCGCGATCGCCTCGGTCACCCCGGGGACGACATGGACGCCGGCCTTGATCATGGATTTCTTCGAATCGATCTTGGAGCCCATGAGCTCCATGGCGTGAACCGGCGGGCCGATGAACTCGATGCCGTTCTTCTTGCAGAGTGCTGCGAACTCGTGGTTCTCCGCGAGGAACCCGTACCCTGGGTGGATGCCGTCCGCGCCGCACTTCAGTGCGACGTCGATGATCTTCTGCTTCTGTAGGTAGCTTTGACTCGCGGGGCCTGGGCCGATGTTGTATTTCTCGTCCGCGTACTTGACGAAGAGCGCCTGCGCATCCGCATCGGAGAACACAGCAACGGTGGGAATCCCGAACTCCCGGCATGCGCGCATGATGCGAATCGCGATTTCCCCGCGGTTCGCGATGAGGACTTTATTGAGCATTCCTATCATCCCATTGATTAGAGGATTTGTATGAGGAGGTCCCCGGTGGACACCGAGCCGCCCTCCTTGATGAAGATGTCTTTGACTTCGCCGTCGCGCTCGGATTTTATTTCCTGTTCCATCTTCATGGCCTCGATGGTGGCGATGACGTCTCCCTTCTTGATTTTGTCGCCTTTCTTCACCTTGACTTTCAGGATGGTCCCCTGGAGGTTTGATTTCACGCCGCCCTCCACGTCCTTTGGCTTCTGCGCGGCCGCAGTCCCAGCGCCAGCGACCATGAAGCCACCGGACGGGACGACCTTGACTTCGAATGGCTCGCCGTTGACCTCGACTTGGAACTCGGTGGGAATCTGCGCGGGCCCGGAGCGCTGCTCCGGAGGCAAGGTCTCCAACCAGAGCTGCTTGACTTCGGGGAACGACTGCTTAACCATACCACGAGTAAGAATGTGATCCAAAGGCAGCGGGAGCTGCTCTGAGGTGAACTCGGGGATCGTCTGACCGCGCAGGAACTTCAACGCGACCTGCGGGTAGAGGATGTACGTCATGACGTCCTCCTCTTTTTTGATGAGTGCGCCGCCGTCGATCTCCTGCAGCTCTTTCTTTTTCTTGTCCCAGAGCGGTTCAAGTAAGTCAGAGGGCCGTTTGTCGATGACTTCGTCCTTCCATTTCGCCCCAAGGACCAGCTTCATGACCTCTGGTTTAATTGGGGCTGGAGGCTGGCCGTACATCCCACGGCAATAATCCTTGGTCTCTTTGGTGATGACTTTGTATCGGCCATGCAGTACGTTCATGACGGCTTGTACGCCGACGACCTGGCTGGTAGGGGTGACGAGCGGTGGGTACCCTAGTTCATCGCGGACCCTCGCGGTCTCCGCTAGGATTTCGCGGTACTTGTCGCGTGCGCCCTGCTCTTCGAGCTGGAAGATGAGGTTGGAGAGCATCCCGCCAGGGACCTGGTGCAGCGTCACGGACGGGTCGACCTTCAACGCATCGAAGCGGTGCAGATGGCGGTACTTCTCCCAGACTTTGAGGAAGTACGCCCTACATTCGATAAGTAACTCTAAATCGTAGTGGGTGTCCCATTCGGTGTCCTTGAAGGCAGCGACGACGCTTTCGGTCGCCGGGGCGGCAGTCCCCCCGGAAATCGGGGAGATCGATGTATCCAGGATGTCGACGCCGGCGTCGGCCGCACGCTGGTACGCCATCCCAGTCATGCCGCTGGTGTAATGCGAGTGCAGGTCCATGGGAAGCTTAATGCCGGAGTCCTTGCAGCCCTTGATGATGTCATAGGCCCGTTTCGGGGAGATCATCCCGGCCATGTCCTTGATGCAGAGTGAGTCCGCGCCCATCTTCACCAGCGTATGGAACTTGTCGACGAAGTAGTCCACGGTGTGCACCGGGGAGATGGTGTAGCTGAGGCAGGCTTGGACGTGCCCGCCGTTCTCCTTTGCCGCCTCCATCGGCACCTTCATATTGCGCAGGTCGTTGAGGGCGTCGAAAATCCGGAAGTAGTCGCAGCCGTTCCTCTTCGCGAAATAAATGAACTTCTTGACGGTGTCATCCGGGAAGTTCCAGTACGCGACGATGTTCATCGCCCGCTCCAGCATCTGCAGCGGCGTGTTCGGCATCGCCTTCTTCAACGCACGGAGCCGGTCCCAGGGATCTTGGTTGAGGTACCGGATGCAGACGTCGTAGGTGGCGCCACCCCAGACCTCGAGGGAGAAAAAACCGACCGCATCGAGCTTCTCGGCAATCGGCAGCATCTCTTCGGTTCGCATGCGGGTCGCAAGCAGTGACTGGTGGCCATCACGTAGGACCATTTCATGGAGTTGTACCATAGGAAATATGCCTCCGCACATACCCCCGGTCATCACCGGCCTCTCTGGTGGGATGAGGGGAGATTGATTCTGAGACAGTGGAATGGTATTGGATGATGCTACTTAAATATTAAGGATATATCGAGGATTATATACCTCTCAGGATAAGGCAGGGTCCAGGCAATAAAAAATTGCAGGATTCAACGCGATTTTAAATAACAATAAGGTGAGCTTGATTCATAATTCCTTGTAAAAGATTGATGGATAATACTTCCTCTGAAAAAGAAGAATGGATAAACAGATGAGGCAATAGATCCTATAGAAGGGATAGAAAACCATTCAGGTTTCCAGGCCGTACACGGATTATCTCTGGCTGGGGAGTGTTAGACTACCAAATAGGTTCCTCAACCTCTTGGAAAAGAAAGAAACTATTCAGGAGAAGTGATGATAGTTAAACAGTAACCCTGATACAAAACGAATGCTATTCCTCCAACGATTAAGAAAAACACGCTTACAATATCAGGAAAGTTAGGAAATAATGAAATTAATTCGAAATACAGTTCAACGGCAACAGCAATGCATAGAAGAATTGCACATATCACGGGAAAATGCCAAGTAAAATTGGTGAGTCCACAGTTACATGACAGTTGAGACAACTGCGTTGCCTCTCCCTTGAGTCTTGAATCCTTTTCGACAATAGCAGATATCTCCTTTTGTAATACAGGAATACATCCATGATATTGCTTACCTAGGGACTGCACCTGTGATTTGGTCATGGTCTTTGAAAGCAATGAACCAATACGATAGGCAACCTCCAACTGCCTCTTGGTTAAAACAGGGGCATTGATTGGTAATGTCTTCATACCAGGATTGAAGAATCCTGGGTTCAGTTGAGAGGTAAGAATGGCTCTCTGAATGTCTTTGTCGTTGGCAAGGTCGCAGATAGTTTGGAAGAGTAAATCCTTCTGATTCAACCGTTCTTTGATGAGGTTCTGCTGTGAGGCTTGGACTGTCTGATATCCAACCACATTCGTCTGCGAACCAAGAATGAGAAGACCAACAGCCAAGAGACTGAATCCTGCCACGACCAACTTCTTCATTGCCTTCCGCCCCCTGGAATATTAAAAGGCAATAATGCAGGATGCCAATCGAATCGAATTAAAGGAAGACTTGGCAAATCCGTAAAAATCGGGTATGGTAAAAAAAATGGTCGACCCCAATAATTATGGAACCAATGATTGTTCTTCCCTTTTTCAAACCCAAAATGCCAATTATTAAGATTATTCTCTTTAACTTGGCAATTCTTACAATCGATAAGGGCCAAACCGATAGTTGAATCACTTATATCATTTCCAAAAAAAGTAATCTTGTTGCAATCCCATAATATAATAGGTTGATAATCAGGTGTAAATTGATTATAAAATATTTTACTATTACTGACATTTGAAATACAAATTGCTATATTATTAAGATTTGCAACTAAATTATAGGACATCGATAGATTATTTGAATTATAAACCTCCATGCCATAATTTCCCTTACTCATAGTAATCTGATTGTTATAAAGGGTTGTGTCAGGAGAACCATCAACATAAATATCAGCCTCGTTATCATATTCCCCGATACAGTTAGCAATCTTTGTTCTCTGACAATGCCATATTGAAATTCCATAATCACTATCACCAAAGCTCACATTTTGAATTGAAACATCCTTTGAATAATAAGAGTATATACTTGCATTGTTATTTGCATAAGCACTACAATTAAGGATAGTACAATGGCTGGTATTCCAGAGTTCACATCCAACAATCGTATGTGAAAGCTTTAGATTTCGTAGAGTAATGTTCCTACAATTGATAATTACCGCTTGTCCAATATTTTCCTCGAAGATCTCATTACTTTTCGTTTCTAAATATAGCAGCCTTTTTCCATTCACCGTATTATTTTGAATGATATTTTCTGAACTATTGGTCACACAGATTCCGTCATTAATGAAGGTATTGTTTTTCATGGTAAAATGGTCACAATTTTGTTCGATAATTCCATTAACAGTGGTGCCTTCAAAAGTATTATTTTCAATGTCATAGAAATGACATGAGTCGGAGGGAAAGTCCGCCCAGAAGCTGGCATGGAAGTAATTATGTTCGACAGTGTTATGTGAAGACTGTCTCAGCGAGATTATGCCATAGTCTGAACAGAAATTATTGTTAAAGATATGGCTGTTGTTCGTGGTTCCAAGAAAAACACAAGACCAAGATTCTGAATTCATGGTATTGTTGAACACTTTGATGTTTTCAGAATTTTCAATATAAACTCCCCAATCGTCTTGGTCCCAAAGGTACCCTAAGGCATTGTCATGAATAAAGTCATTGGTTGAATTTATTAGTCGAATACCCACATGGAGATTCCTTATTTGGTTATATGAAATATTTGAATTATTTGAATATTCAAGCCAGATACCGCTACTAGCGTAATTTCCGAAGAGATTGAATCCGCTTATTGTGACGAAGTCTGATGTGACGGTAAAAATATTATTTGAGCCTATCTGACTTATGTAAGCACCCAGATAGTGTTCAGATTGAATTGTTAAAGATTTATCGACGGTGACTGCTTCGCTGTACGAGCCATTTCGTACAATGATTTCGTCTCCGGGATTTGCATTTTTTACTGCTAAAGCAATTGTCGGGTAATCGTCAGGAACATAGATGATAAAACGATTATCATCCAGGCTTTTGGGAAAATATTCCTTGAATTTTTCTTTGTAATTTATCCATGTATTATTGTCAGCATTATTCTTTTCAACCTTATGATTATTCAGATGTATTTTTTCATTCCAATGACTGTCCTGGGTCCAATTCAATCGAGAAAGAGGATTTGAGGAAAAGTTAGTAGAAACGTTCATGGTATCTAATGGAGAATTGGAATTGGCAATAACACAAATTCCTGAATCAAGAAAAAGAACGATGATTCCAAGAACTATCAACTTCTTCATGAGGCTCCTCCAGGGATATCATAGGGAAGTAAGGCGGGATGCCAATCGAATTCAAAGAAACCAGGGTGTTTCTGATAAATATTCTTGACACCTAAAATTGGTACAGGTAAAATTCTTGGACGACCCCAGTAATTTCGATTCCAGAATGTAGTACCACAATCTTGGTTGAACCTTGCATTCACCGTGTTTTTCTTGAAAATGTTCTTGATAATTCTTGTATTTTGTGAACCATTAAGAAAGACTCCGAAATTGCAATGATTTATAGAATTTCCGTTGATTGAATCGTTAAAGGATTTTGTAGTGTGTATCCCTGAATTTGGTATTGACATCGATGTCGGATTGTCTATAGAATTGAAGGCAATTGTATTATCAGCACTGTCCTGGATACAAACTGCATTTGAAAGGTTGAAAAAAGTATTATTGATTATAGAAAGATTAGATGAATAATCAGGGTCATCACCAAAGTTTATTCCAAATCCTTTTCCATCTCCTGTTATAATATTATTGGATAAGTGACTATGTCTCCCTTCATAGATAGTAATTCCTGTACTATTGTTAAGGACAATATGGTTGTCACTTATCAGACTTGCATCCCACCATAACAATTGCATACAAGTTCCGTTAGTGATGAAGAAGGAATTGTTCGATATTTTGGAGTCATCATTAATTCCAAGAAAGATGCCAGTTGAATTATTTGCGTAGATATTATTTCCTGATATATCGGTGTTTGGTGCATTCCAACAATAATGACAATGAATAACCGAGGAGAACAAGTACTCCTCAGGGTCGCCTTCAAAACATAATGTAAAACCTGAGACCTGAATGCTTTGATTGACAAGCGTAATCAAGTTGTCTAAATCTTGTCCATGAGAATAATGAGATGTAATAAAGGTTGAATCCTTCGATTCACCAATCAGTTTTAACGGATGTTCGATTTTAATCAATTCATTGTAGTGTCCACTATAAACGAACACCGTATCAAAAGGATTAGAGGCATTGATAGCATCCTGAATCTTGCTATAGTTCCCCGGTCCTGAACCACCGACATACAACCAATTGCCACCCGATGTAGGGATGGGCTGTTTCTCTGGTGTTTGTGCAATGATAGGAACGATATTTGTTCCAATAAATATAAGGATAATTCCAACAGCAAAGCATTTTCCAACGAAAGGATATTTTCCCATGTTTTTCCTTCCCCGATATGTAACTAAAGAACCCTTATATATTTAAAACTTTGTTGGGTTTGATACATAATTCCCTACAGGAGAAACGAATTATGAATCAGGCCTTACAACGGTCCATTAAAGAATGCTAGGGAAAATAATGGGAAGAGGATCAGGTAAGATAGCCTGATTAAGGTTAGATACTGGTGAATTGCCCGACTGAAGGGTTTTTCTTAGGTGACGTTGAACTCGCTGTCGGGGATGGTCTCAAAGGAGTAGTTGCTGAAGAGGAAGCTTAGACTCATTTTAATGTCCGTGTTGAACGTCAAGATGGCCTTTAACGGAACGCCCATGTCGTTCCAGATCCAGACACTGATGATGATACTTTGGTTGTTCAGCATGCCGATGGTGAGGTTGATTAGGGTCGTCTGTTTGCCATCAATGGTCTGTGTAGGAAAGTTCGTGACGGTCTGGTTGTTCAAGAGGTCCTTGATCATAGCGGGATCAATATATTTCAGCGCGGTGACGTACGAGGGAATGCCTGAGGTCAGATTCCATTTTTTCGTAAGAGCATTATAGACATAGGTCCCTTCGGGTCGCTGAATGATTTGGACTGTGGCTGGAATGCCTACGACGGTCACCGTGATTTGTTCTTTAAGGTACGGTTTCTTGTCCCAGACTTTGATTTTCAGCAGCTGGGTCATAAGCGAGGTCATGTTCGAGGATCCGTTGATTCCATTCATGGTCAATGTCCCATTGATGTCATAATACATAGAAGTGATATTCTCGGCTTTGCCAAGCATGGTGAGGACCGAGGCTTTCGTTGGAGGGACTTGGCTTTGGTTGCTTTGCTGTGTGCAGCCGGTTAGTGTCAACAGCAATATAATAGACACGAAGCAGCTGAGGAGGACTCTGTTATGTTTCATCTTCTCTCGACTCGTCATTCCTATGGTGTCATAATAATCTATCTCAACGAACTATCGGCATCTGCCGAAAACCCCTCTCGTTCTTTCCTCCTTAAAGCAACAGATGACGCGTTAGCCTTTGGTCGGGAATTTCACCACCATCAGCATAGACTAAGATTTACTGTTTAATTCCAAGCTCCTTGGTAAAGGAATTCGTTGTGGAAATTGTCATCCGATCCCTCCTCGATCGAGAAATCTAATACTCGAGGGGGTCAAGAAATCTTTCCTGCAAACCATAAGCTTTCGATCTTGAAATGAGCACCGATCAGAATAAGAATCTGCTTTGATACTATAAGAAGAAGAAAAGGCTATAATCCTCGGTATTTCTAGGATTCTACTTAAGAATATCGGGGTTCCCCTCTGATGAATTTTTTTTAAGTTGAACCTGAGGAGGAGGGAAACTATTAATACTGTATGTAGAATTAACCGGAAAAACCGGGTGTTCGCATGAGGTACCGAAGTGTTCTTTTCGCATTCATCTTGATTCTCGGAAGTATTGGCGCGCCCCTGTCCGCCACCGTCGGCCCAGGCGTCATCTACCATGGCGGCGTCCAGGTCGAATACCGCAACGTCACCGTCTTCGCACCCGCCGTCGCCCAGACCGACAACGGAGGAGAAGTAGGCGTCATCTCCACCATCACAGTCACAGTACAATCCAACGGCACCGGCCGCGTCTTCGTCGACACCCTCCCTCTCACCGATGTAGACATGCAGGGCTCTGCTCGCCTCGCCGTCAAAGTCGCCACCGCGCTGGTGAAGAACGACAACCGCTCGCACCTCGACCCGACACACTATGACTTTTTCTTCGTCGTACGGACCGAAGCGTCGACCATCGGCGGCCCATCCGCCGGCGCAGTCATGACCGTCGCGACCATCGCACTGCTTGAGAACTGGACGCTGGACAACAAGACCGTGATGACCGGGATGATCGACCCGGACGGCAGTATCGGACCCATCGGCGGAATCCCCTACAAGATCGATGCGGCGCACTCCGTCGGCGCCACACGGTTCCTCATTCCGAAAGGACAGATGACGTACACTGAAAACGTAGCTGAGACCGTCTCCGGGGACGGCTGGACGCAGATTATCACCCATCCCGAGACCCGCAACGTCTCGGACTACGCCCGCACCACGTACGGGATGGAGGTCTTCGAAGTCGAGGACATCAACGACGCCCTGCAGTACTTCACCGGATGGCGGTTCCCCTCCGTCACCTCCAACAACAAGATCACAACCGAAGACTACCAGAACGTGATGCGGCCGATAGCGACCATGCTGCTGAATCGGACCGAACAGGCGTACGTGAACGCGAGCCACGCCTTCAACACGACCACGATCCCGAACCGATGGCCGGACTACGACCGGAACCAAATCACGGACTACCTGAACTCCGCGCAGGAACGCCTCGTCGAATCCCGCGATTGGTACACGAAAAGCGCATTCTACACCGTCCTGAGCAAGACATTCCAAACCCTGGTGGATACCACCACCGTAGAGAACGCCTGCCGCTACTTTTCCTCAGTCAACCAAAGCAGGTTCCTTGCCTCGCTTCTCAACCAGACCGTTGCCTATTACCATAACAAAAGCGCGGACCTGGGGTCAATCCAAATCCACGGCCTCGTATCCCTGCAGTGCATCGGCGCCGCGCAACAACGAGCCTCCGAGGCAGAATCATTCCTTGCCGCGGCGAACACAAGCAGAGCCTCCGGCGACTTCCTCGGCACACTATATAACCTGGCGTTCGCCCAGGAACGCAGCGACAGCATCCACTGGTGGCTCACCATCTTCGTCTCCTTCAACGACACCGGAGACATCAACCAGACCGAAATCAAAGCCATGGCCGCGGACTACATCGACAACGCGCAGCAGTCGATAGCCTATTCACAGATACTCCTGCAGGAGATGGGACAGACCTCCCAGTATCTCTCCGATGCCCAGACGGATCTGCAGACCGCACAGACGGAAAACGAGAACAACCACTCCGCCGCCGCGCTCTTCGTCTCCTTCGAGGCACTGACCAAGGCCAACCTCGCCTTGGAACTCGTCGACGGCCTCACAACGGCGAAGGTACAGCGGGCCCAAGGACGCGCGAACGCGCGGATCACGGAATGCCGCAACCGCGGCCTCGAACCGGTCCTCGCCGTCAGCTACTACGAGTACGCCCAAAGCCTGCAGAACGAATCCTCCAATGACTCCGCTATCGTTTATTACATGTACAGCGAAATGATCGCCGGCGCCTTGCAGTTCACCACGCCCTATGCCTCTCAATCCTCACGGTACCTCGGCGTCCCTGAACACCAGACCGTCCTGTCCACCTGGACGCAACTGTCGCCATCTATGGGATTCTTCGTCATCGCAGCCGGCATCGGAGCCATCGCTGGCCTGGGCATCGGGTTGCTCCTCGGCGTGATCCTCATGCGAAAGGAAAAACCGCCACACGGCCCGGACCCGTTCCTGCCGCGCAGCATCGAGGACTACTACACACAAAAGAAATAACCCCCTCACGTGATTGCTTCTCCCAATGGATGCCACAGGAGAACTCGTCGGCAGCAGCGTCGTTGTTCACACGCCCCGCGACATCGGGCGGCTCTACGATAAAAGCCGGTTTGGCCGTCGAACAAAAACAGGGGACCTCGTCCTCAACCTTCTCGAAGCCGTGTTCCTCTCCGACGAAGGGAAGCTGCGGGTCTACGCCAAACGAACCGAAGTCACCTTCACCGACCTTGTGAAGAAAGCAGCGGTGGCCATCCCGGAGTTCGAAACCATCTTCCTTGCGTACAAAGACCTGCGGAAGCGCGGATACGCCGTGAACTGGGTCGGCTCCGATTCACCCATCACCTTCACTCAGATGAGACCCACCTCGCTGCTGTCGGATCCGCTCTCGGCATGCGCGTTCTCCGAGCGCGACCTGCTCGACATCGACCAGACCAGGGCATTAAGCCGGTCGATCACGAAGCAAGGGAAGCTGTGGTACGTCCTGGTGGATGAGGAAGGCGACACCACCTACTATGATATCGCCCCGGTTGATCTGCATGGCGAAATCCCTCCGCAGTCGTACCCGAAAACCACGGGTCTGCTTCTTAAGGATCGCCTACTCATCTTCGACCCCGATGCTGCCTCACAGCTCCTCGACAAGGAGTTTTTCGGTAAACCCTTCGGGGCCGGGCTGCAGCTGTCATTGGTCGAAGCGCTCTACTTAGTGTCCTGCAAGGCCCTTAGGATCGCCACACCGGACTGCGATCAGATCTCGGAGAAGGAAAGTGAGAGAGCCATCGTGGCGCTTCAGCCAGACATCGAACATCGGCTGCGTGTCTACCGGGATCTGAAGGCGCGGGGGCTGCTCGTGAAAACCGGGTTTAAGTTCGGCGCGGACTTTCGGGTGTACACGACGATTCCAGACAAGGCCCACGCGGAGTTCCTCATCCATGTCGTCCCTGAGGGCTTCACAAGTGTGTGGGCGGAGATTAGTCGTGCCGTGCGCCTCGCGCATACAGTGAACAAGGAGTTCATCTTCGCGGTCACCTCGAAAAAAACAATCGAGTACATCCGGCTCGGTCGTCTGCGGCCATAGTTTTTTTTCACAATTTATTTATACCGACGATAGCATGTAAGTGGCCGCGGAATTGCGGGGAGGAGATTCATTCATGCTTCAGATCCGGTGGCATGGTCATTCGTGCTTCGAAATAACCAATGATACTACGATCATCACCGATCCTCACGATGGCCGGTCGATTGGGATCCCGACGCCGAGCGCAACGGGTGACATTATTCTGGTGAGCCATAACCACTATGATCATAACAGCGTCAAGACCGTGGAGAAGCCTGGCAGTAAAATCATCACGGATGATCGGAAGCGGACGATTGACAACGTGCAGATTCAGGGTATTGAGACGTACCATGATGCGGTGTCTGGAGCGAAACGCGGCAAGAACATCATCTATAAGTTCGTCTCCGATAATGTGACGTTCTGCCATCTAGGGGACCTTGGGCATCTTCTGGACGAGAAGACCCTACAGCAGATCGGCAAGGTCGACATCCTCTTCATTCCCATCGGGGGGGCGTACACCATTGATGCGGATCAGGCCTGGTCGGTGATCCGGGCGGTGAAACCCCGAATCGCGATTCCGATGCACTACCGCATCGAAGGGCTGTCCATGCCGATCGCAGGTCTGGATCCTTTCCTTGAACGAAACAACTATAAGATTTTGAAGGTCGGCAACGAGATGGATATCGAGAAGGACGAGCTGCCGAAGGAACCCGAGGTCTGGGTGTTCACGCTCTAGATTTTCTTTCTATACGCCTCTGGGTTGATGCAGTTGGGCGGTAACTGTCCATGCAGTCCGGCGATCATGTTTTCAGCGGCCATTCTCGCCATGTTCGACCGCGCATCCATGGTCGCGGAGCCTACATGTGGCGCTAGCACGACGTTGGGCAGGGACCGCAGTGTCTTAGGGATCTGCGGTTCATGTTCGTAGACGTCCAGGCCTGCGCTAAAGATCCAATGCTCCTTAAGCGCTGTGGCAAGCGCGGTCTCGTCGATGATCGGGCCGCGTGAGGTGTTGATGAGGACGGCGTTCGGCTTCATCATGCGCAGTTGCGGTGCTCCGATGAGGTGATGGGTCGAGGGTGAGAGTGCGACGTGCACGGAGACGAAATCCGCTTGGTGGAGAAGGTCAGGGAGGCTGACGAGCGTGGCATTCAGTTCGCGCTCGAGAGTTGGGTTCGGCTGGGTGTCTGTGTACAGGACGTTCATGTCGAAGCCTTTGCTTTTCAGTGCCATGGCGGTGCCGATGCGTCCGGCGCCGATGATGCCTAGGGTTTTTCCACTGATGGCCTGGCCGACCATTAGGAGCGGTGCCCAACCAGTGAATTTCTCTTGGCGGCAGAACTGGTCTCCTTCGGGGATGCGTCGGGCAGCGCTGAACAGCAGGGCCCAGGCGAGCTCCGCGGTCGCATCCGTGAGGACTCCCGGGGTGTTGCTGACGAGGATGCCGTGTGCAGTGGCGGCGGCGACGTCGATGTTGTCGTACCCGACCGCGTAGGAGGCGATCATCCGCAGGCGTGGTGCGCTGGCGATGACGTCCTTATCTATTGGGTCGGTGAGCAGGCAGAGAAGACCGTCCGCATCAGCGAGTCCTGCGATGATCTCATTTTTTTTCGGGAGGCGGTCATGGGGGAAGACGTCCACGGTGAATTCGTGCTCGAGGAGTGAAAGGCCTGCTTCTGGTATTTTTCTGGTGACGAACACTTTCATGGTGCTTCTCCGCAGTGCTGGTTTTCCTTCCAGTGGATGAGGGTGGCGAGCAGGGTGTTGAGCGGGGTGTCTATGTGGTGCTGGGCGCCGATCCGGGTAAGGGCTGCGTTCAGGGCGTCGATTTCCGTGGGTTTTCCTTGTTGCAGGCTTTGGAGCATGGAGGATGAGTTATCTGCTGTGGTGCGGATGACTGTCCTCGTGGTGCGGATCATGTCTGCGGCGGTGACGGTGAGGCCGTCAGTTTGGGCGATGCGGGTGGATTCCCTGCAGGTGTCGTCTATGACGTGTCGGAGGAC
>CAIRCU010000043.1 GCA_903877165.1 Methanobacteriota archaeon
ATGTTATCTATGATATGTTAAAATATGTTCATGAACAAAATCAGAGTAATTCAATGGTTTCTTTCAAAAAAATAATAACCAAAACTAACGTAGCGTATTCAACTGCTGCGAAACGGTTAGATCTCCTTGAAGAAAAAGGTTTGATTTTTATAAAAAAACAAGGAAAGTTTCAAACTGTTTATGCGACGGAAAAAGGAAAAGCATTGCTGCATAAACGACAGACGGTATAGCGTTCGTTACTTTCCATATTACATTGTTTTTATACTATTTTTTAGTTGTTTTTAAATCATATCTATATACTTACGAAGCTATAGATGGTAACATTAAGAGAGGTAAAAAATATGAATAGAATCTTAATCGCCATCGGAATTGTAGTTACGATAATTGGTGTTATCGCTGGTGCCTTAGTAATAACAACCCCCCAACTATTCGGATTAGTTACTACTAGTAGTACCCCGTACGCGCAATACATGATTCCATTGATCATCGGTGGAATTGTGCTGATTATTGTAGGCGCTGTAATTCCAAGCAAAAAAAATTAAAGAAAAAAGAAGTAAGAAAACGTAAAAAATAATGCTGGAGGAAAAAAATGATAGATGTAACTTTAGCGGCAGTAATTGTATTTTTAATAAGTCTTGTTGTATCAGCAATTATTATCTATGTCGTAACGAAACTATTTGGAGAAAAAGAGGGATTCGGCACTGCCTTGCTGACCGCCTTGATCGGCGCGATAATATATGCAGCTGCCTACTATTTCCTCCGCCCTGAGTTAGGATGGTTAGCATCCCTCATTGGGGGAATAGCCTGGCTTATTGCTCTTGGCGTCTTGTATGAGATCGGCTGGCTGAAAGCACTAGGTATAGCTATTATCGTATGGATCATCGCAGCCATTGTCAGCTTCGTCCTACCAACCGTCATAGGACCATTATAAGTATAAAATCAATTGAGGGTTTTTGGGGTTTTTTCCCCCAGAACATCCTCCTCTTTTTTCTTATTAAATCGATACCTCAATGCCTTATGGACGAGGTACTCACCATGGTGCATTCCTGCATTATAGAAGAAACAAGAGTTCAAAACGTTAATCGTTGCATACATAATTTCTTTACTTACTAATATGTCGTTTCTCAATATCAATTAATTTTGAACTGTTATTATACTGTTTTTATACTGTTTTTAAGTCATTTCTATATACAGACCGGGAGATTGACATCACGATACATAGAGGCATCTATATGAAAAAACAATTCGTCCTTGTTGGAATTATGCTAGTGATGTTGACAACGATAAGCTTAAGCGGCTGCACGAACGCAATTGATAAAAGTAAATTTCTTGGAACCTGGACAACTTCCGGGGGAGACGGAACTATGACCTTCACCAATGATAACAACGTAACGATGACCGGTCAAATAGGGGACTTGTCATTAAGCGGAACCTATACGTGGGCTGTTGCAGGTGCAAAAATAACCTTCACCCAGTCTGGTGGAACATTTGGTGTGACCTATGATTATAGATTCCCTACTGATAATCAACTGATATTTACAAATTCTAACGGTGGATCTGTCACGTTAAACAAATCGTAGAACGATAACATGACACACATAAAAGTTGAATGGACCCACATCACACTATTTTCGGTGATAGCATTCGTGGCAGGTTGGTTCATATTCGGTCTTCTCGGAGCGATAGTATTGGCTATTATCGTCATGGTGTTAATGGGAATCATAAAAGTCGTTTGATTTCTTGGATCTCAAAATGAGAGACAAAATAGAATGAAAAAAGAAAAAGTATGGAGGTAGATGAAATATGGCAAAGAAAAGCAGAGGCGGCAGAATGACTGCAGCTAAAAACCGTGCTAAAAGAGGAGCAAAGACAGGCGGTCGTCCAGGTGGAAAAGGAATGGTCAAAAACCGTCCAGCAGGTAAAAACATAATGAGGACTTAAATATTGGTTAGTTTGTCCGCTCGTCTATTTACCGAATGAGAATGATTAAATAAAAGATAGGTGTAAAAGAAGGCGTTTCAGAGAAAAAGAAATAAAAATAATCGTTTGTAGATGGAGAAGTGAAAGAGATGGATGTATTTGGCTATACAATTCCGTTTTGGGCGGTACTCCTTGGCATCCTTGTGATCGCGTTTCTGCTATGGGGAGTAATAAAATTTGCTATATGGGTTCTCATATTCATCGCTATTGTTATTATCGCTCTTATCGGACTCGATTTTCTCGTGGGTATCTTTCACAGTATAGGATTATGATAGCGTTTTAAAAAAACGATTTATACAATGAATGAGAATGATTAGATAGAAGATGGGTGCGAATGGACAGAAGGAAAAAAATATGGTAAAAACATCGTTAGGACTTGAGGAAAACGTCGAGGCAGCCCTCTGTTACCTTGGGATTTGGGTCACTGGTATACTCTTCTATTTTGTCGATGATAAAAATAAGACGATTCGTTTTCATGCGATGCAGTCTATTCTGGTGTTCTTGCCGTTGTCTATTCTGGGGTGGATTTTCGGTGGGTTTTTCGGGGTTTTTCACTATGGGTCTGAATGGTATTTCCTCGTGTGGATCAGCGGGCTGTTCTGGATCCTCGTACTAATCTTTTGGGTTATTCTGATGATCAAAGCGTTCCAGGGGCAGAAATGGAAATTGCCTGTTGTTGGTGACATTGCTGAGAAAAATTCGTAAGAAAGATTCATAATAGTACGGGAACGCACACAGTGCGATGATGATAAACATATAGGCTTGATTCATAATTCCAATCGAAAAATTCGCTTGTAACGGGATGTTCTCGGAGCAATTGTAAACCCCGGGGACGCATTCCCGCCCCCGACATCGTTTCACAATGCGTTCATCCTTGCTCAAACCACTCGAAGTAAATAAATCATCTCAATATAAGAGTGAAGGCCGCCCTCTGCTTTTTCACCCCACCCATTTTTAAAGGGACGTCCCGTTGACATCCATCATGGTACGAGGACTGGCAGCACTCGATGTCTACACCGTCACCGCCGAGCTCCAAGACCTCCTCGGCTCCTACCTTGAGAAAGTCTACCAGCTCGCCCCAGACGAACTCCTCCTGCGCATCAAAACACCGAAGACCACGGGCTACGACCAGCTCTTCATCCGCAACGAAACCCTCATCTGCCGCACCACCCGGCACTTCGACACACCAGAAACGCCTTCGGTCTTCACCATGACGCTGCGCAAATACCTCCAAGGCGGACGCATCACCGCCGTCACCCAGCACGAGTTCGACCGCATCCTCACCCTCACCGTCACCAAAGGCGACACCTCCTACCACCTGATCTTCGAACTCTACACCCACGGCAACATCATCCTCACCAACCCAGACGACGTCATCATCCGCCCGCTCCTCCAACAAACCTGGGCCAAACGCATCCTGCGCAGCAACGAACCGTACCTGCCCCCGCCACCCCAGGCAAACCCACTCACCCTCACCAAGGACGCCTTCACCACGCTTCTGACGACAAGCATCAAGGACCTCGTCCGCACCCTTGCGATCGGCGCCAACCTCAGCGGCCTGTACGCCGAGGAACTCTGCCGCCGTGCAAACCTAGATAAACACACCAAGACCGCCACACTCACCACAGAAGCCTGCGAGCAGCTGTACACCACCCTGCAGGACCTCCTCGCTCCCTTTAAAACCCTGTCCTTCCACCCCGTCCTCGTCAAAGACAACGAAGCGATCATCGACGTCCTCCCCTTCCCCTTCCAACAATCCCAGGACCACACCGTAGAGCTTATCCCCATGTTCTGCCGCGGCCTGGACGCCTTCATCGACCGCCCCCTCGAAATACCCTTGAAACAACAAGCCACGAACGCGAAACGCGACCGCCTCGAACGCCAACTCCACCAACAACAAGAAAAAACCACGGCGCTCGAAACCGATATCGCCACCCGCCGCCTCGAAGGCGACCTCATCTACCTCCACTACCAACCACTCGATGCTCTCCTCAAAAGCATCACCGAAGCCCTCAAACTCAAAGACAAGACCACAGCCCTCGACCACATCCGCAGCAACCCGCTCGTCGCCACCTTCTCCCCAGAAGCAAACGACCTTACCGTCATCCTTCCCGACCAACACGGAACACTACATACGCTGAGCCTCGACTTCCGCAAGACCGTTGCAGCCAACGCCCAAGCCGCGTACCAAGACAGCAAAAAACTCCAGGAGAAACTCGCAGGAAACAAAGAAGCACTCACCCAAACCCAAAAAGACCTTCTCACCCTCACCGAAGAAGCAGCGACCCCCACGAAACCAGCACACCGACAGACCGCACACAAATGGTGGTTCCAACAGTACCGCTGGTTCATCACCTCGGACGGCAACCTCGTCGTCGGCGGCCGCGACGCACGAAGCAACGATCAAGTCGTCAAAAAATACCTCACCGAAGGCGACCGCTACATCCACGCAGACATCCACGGCGCCCCCAGCGTCGTCGTCAAACACACCGGCATCCACAGCGAGCCGCTCCCCATCACGGACGAAAGCCTACGGCAAGCCTGCATCTTCGCAGCCTCCTACTCCAAAGCCTGGTCCCAGTTCGCCCAAGCCCAAGCGTACTGGGTCACCCCAGAGCAAGTCAGTAAAACACCACAGAGCGGCGACTACCTCCCCAGAGGCGCCTTCATCATCCGTGGCAAACGCAACTACCACCAATGCACACTCGAGCTCGCAGTCGGCCTCGTCACCATTGAAGGAGAAACCTATCTCATGGGTGGACCCCAGGACGCAGTCAAAGCGCATACCACCCGCTACATCGTCATCACCCCGGGCACCATCAAAAAACCACAGATGGCGAAGAAACTCGCCAGCCTCTTCCACGTCTCGACTGAAGAAGCAGACCGAGTCCTGCCTCCAGGCAACGCCCAGATTACCACACCACTCCCACAAGGAGGTAAACGGTGAAGATCGTCCACCAGAACCCCAAGACCGGGGAGATCAAACTCATCGCCGAGAACCTCGACGACATCTGGCACCTCTACAACATCATCACCGAAGGAGACCTGGTCCGCGCCGTCACCTTCCGCACCGCGGACGACCACAAGGACGACCGCATCCGCGCCGTTAAAACCGAGAAGAAACGCATGAAACTCGGCATCAAAGTCGAGAAAGTCAGCTTCCATGAATTCTCCAACCGCCTCCGCATCCAAGGCGTCATCGTCGAAGGACTCCAAGACCTCGGCCAGCACCACACTTTCAACGTCGACGCCGAAGTGCTCGAACCCATCACCCTCGTCAAAGAAACCTGGCGACAACATGACATCGAACGACTCCAAGAAGCGGTCCAACAACGCACCGAACCCGTACTCCTCTTCGTCTCCCTTGATGAAGACGCTGCGGCCATCGCGGTCCTGCGGCAAAGCGGCGTCCAACTCATCGCCGAAGTCGACGCCCACCGCAGCGGGAAAATGTACGAAACCAAGGAGACAACCTCGGAGTACTACGGCGACATCCTCGGCGTCGTCAAGACCACGAAGACCCCAGGCACCCCCCTCGTCATCATCGGCCCCGGGTTCGCCAGAGAGCACCTCATCGCGTACGGAAAATCCAAAGAACCAAGCCTCTTCGACTCCTTCGTCACCTACGCGACGGGCTACGCTGGCATGAACGGGATCAACGAGGCGATCAAATCCGGCATCGTCGACAACATCACCAAAGATAACCGCGTCTCCAAAGAAACCCAGGCAGTTGAGCACCTCCTCGAGGAAATCCACAAAGACGGGCTCGCCACCTACGGGCCAAAAGAAGTCGAGGAGGCGCTGCAGCGAGGAGCCGTCGACACCCTGCTCATCTCCGACGTCTGCATCCGCAGCCGCCATGGAGAAGAACTCCTGGACCTCGCCAGGAAAACCAACAGCAGCTTCCTCATCATCAACTCACTGCATGAGGCGGGAAAAAAATTCGAAAGCCTCGGCGGCATCGCCGCTATGCTTCGCTACAAACTCTAGACGTAGCGTCCGCAGCCTGTACCGATGATCATGGACATGTACGGCGGCGTCCAGGAGTCATTAGAGTCCGTCGGCGGAAAGTCCCCCGGTATATCATCGTCACTGGTACTTGTCGTGTTCCCAAGAGTAAACGCATAGTATGTGTAGTCCACGTCAAGGGTGAACGAGTTCCCCTTGTCCCGGAAGCGCAGCGGGAAATGCTCTCCGACCGTCACGGTCACGGTCGCGTTGATGTCCTTGCTCGCCCACTGGTCGGCCTTCTGCAATTCGGCTTTGAGCCGTTGGCTCGCTTCACTGGAAGTGTTCCCCGGGACGGATTTCACCGTTGGGGGGGTTGAGGCAACAGAGATGTTAACGGTGAAGTCCCCGGCCTTCGTCTTCTTTTGGCTTCGCTCGCTGCCTGAGAAGGTCGTGTTCATCGGCGTCGTAATATCGAGCGCTAAGGTGTCCAACCCGAACCGCTTCAACAGCGCCTTATTATCGACCCAGGTGAGGCGGAAGGAGATGGATTTTAAATTCGTCTGATCGATCTTGACATTCACGGAATAGGGAGTTCCCTTGCTCGCGAACTCGGTGACCGAGGGGAGGGAACCTGTCTTCTCCTGCCACTTCACCGTATAGGACGTCAGTGTCGACGAATTTTGGACAGGGGTCTGTACATTCGGAGACGAGTACAAAGCGACACCAATCCCAGCAGCTAATAGAACAACAACACCAACAATAATGATAATCTTATCATTGCGTCGAAGCGAAATCATGTCGTCACCTTTCAGAGGAGACTCTATTTAAAGTCTCGGGAGAGATTCCTGTGTATTCATAAGTATGTTTAGGGCTTTATTAAATTTTTCCTTCTTTAAATATAATTATGCGGTTTTATTAATGCCCTTCCCCCAGAGAGCCGCCTTACGGGATGGACAGGATAACCGGGATCTCGGTATGACAGACGCGACACCGCCCCTGTTCCAGCCCTATGACCCTCGAAGAAAAACCATGCCGCTCGATGAGCAGCGCCTGGCAGGACGGGCAGTACGTGTTCTCGTAGTCGCCATGCGGGATATTCCCCAGATAGACATACTGTAGCCCCTCCTCCTTAGCGACCGTTCGGGCCTGCATCAGGGAGGACACCGGCGTCGACTGTAGTGACGCCAGTCGATAGTCAGGGTGGAACCGGGAGAAATGAACCGGGGTGGAGACCCGGAGACGCTCCGCGACCCAGCGGCAGAACGCCCGCAGCTCCTCCTGCGTATCATTCAACCCAGGGATGATGAGATACGTCACTTCGAGGTGCACTCCCAGGCTGCAGGCCAGCTCGCAGGCCTCAAGGACCGGGGCGAGATGGCCTTGACAGATCTTCTGATAGAACTGCTCCGTGAACGCCTTTACATCGATGTTCATCGCATCCACACAGGATGCAATCTCGCGGAGAGGCTCAGGAGTGATGTATCCGTTCGTCACCGAGACGGTCGCTAGGTGGGCGCGCTTGACAAGCTTGGCGGACTCCAGGACGTACTCGTACCAGATGGTCGGTTCGTTGTAGGTCCAGGCGATCCCCGCGCATCCCTGCTCCTTGGCCTGGTCCACTGCCTCCTGTGGAGTGACATCCTGCAGTGGGTAGTGGTCCGGTGAGGCGGCCGAGATATGGTAGTTCTGACAGTGCTGACAGCCCAGCGTGCAGCCGACCGACCCAAGGGAAAGAACAGCGGAGCCGGGCAGGAAATGGTACAGCGGTTTTTTCTCGATGGGATCCACGGCGACCCCGGAGCATTTCCCATAGATTAGTGAGACTAATATGCCGGCCTGGTTCTCCCGCACACCGCAGCGTCCCCGTTTTCCTGGCTGGATGACGCATGAGTTAGGGCAGAGAAGACAGTGGACCGTCGCATCGGAGGCGGGTTTCCAGAAGGCTGCCGTGACCGTCATCCCTGGTTCGATGCAGAAACAGGCTTATTTACTTTGGCCTAGCACGAGTCCACGGATATTCAGAAGACGGTAGGGGAACCGGTCGTTGATCTGCGGCCGCATGCCCTTGTAGGAGGCGTAGTCCTTGTCGGTCCGCAGCATGTACTTCGCGTAGTAGAACGCTTCTTCCACGGAGACTTTGCCGTCTTTGAACAGCTTGAGGTGCGTCGGCCGCCCGAGGTTCAACGGCCCAGGGCGGTACCCATCCGCTGCTCCCTGGAGGCCTTGGAACCAGAGGAGGGTGAAGAGGGGGCCTTCGGTGGTGCTGGTATAGCCGACATCGAATTTACTCGCGCCGGTCATGATGACGCGGCCGTTGTGCGGGATGCCGGAACGCATGAAAATCGAGGTTGGCAGGCTGGCGACCGTGCGGTCCGCAAACCCGCCCGCGTAGCAGGCGTCGACGATGACGGTGACGCGCTTGGAGTTCAACGGCTTCAACAGGCTGCCGAGGTCTTTGTCGGTCAGGAGGCTGTCCCAGAGGTACAATGCACTGCTCTGCAGGATCTTGCCGCCGTTCTTGGCGCTCGAATCCCCGTACCCGTGGTCGAAGAACCAGAGGAAGACTTCGCTGTCGTTGAACTGGTTGGACTCACTGATGACCTGGGTGAGGGTCGCCGTGACGATGTCCTTGGTGGCGCCGCCGTACGTGATCTCATAAGGGTGCGGAAGTTCCGCTAGGGTCTCGACCTTGCTGCCGTACCCGTTGTCCGCACGAATCCACCCGTCGTCGAACAGGATGATGACGTGGTTCGTGTCGTAGCCGAAATGCTCGATGAAATACGAGGACATGTTCTCCGCCAGGTACAACCCGCCGTTGCCCAGCTTGCTTTTATTATCCGAGGGGAAGTTGCCGGTGGCGACGAACACCGCCCAGCGGTGGGTGCCAATGGTGAGGGATTGTCGATTGTTGACAGTGACAGAAACCGTCTGGGACGAGGAATAGGTCTTGCCGTCATAGGCTCGGACGCTAAGGGAGACTACACCGTCTGAATCGGCGTTGGTGTTCCAGTTGTAGCTCCATAGGACCGTACCTTGGGCGGTCGCCCAGTCTTTGTCCCCGATTTTCACTTCGACGGAGGAGACCTGGGAGTCGCCGTCAGGGTCGTGCGCGGTGCCGCTAATCATGACAAGACGGACCACGGATGAATCATCAGAGGGATAGCCGATGGAGACCTCCGGGGCTGCATTCAAGAGATGAAACTGATTTTCGAAGACGCCGGAGTACATGGCGACGATGAGGATGGCGATGACGACAACGGTAGTGACGATGATCCAGGCGTATTTCATGAGATGTCTAAGTATAGGAGTGAGAACTCAGGGTTTATAGCCTTTACTGTACAATCCTTACCTGTTAGCGGGAGGCTTTGGGCACTGCTCCCCACTGATGCGGGATGAAGTGCTCGAACCCTTCATTGGGCAACACACGGAGTGTATCACCATCGTCAAGGAGTATCTTCTGTCCCCTGGTGACGCTCCCGATCCGGGTGAGGCTGCCCCCTTGTCGTTTCACCGCGGCTGCTGCCATGGGGAACTTCGATGGTGGCAGGGTGACGAGCAGCTCGTAATCCCCCCCGAAATGCAGGAGGAGACGCTGGCTGTCGATTTCGGGATGCCTCCGCTGCATAGTCTGCATTTCCTTGGAGACGGGCAGCTGAGAGGCGTTTACCTTGAATCCGACGTGGTTGAGTTCCTGGAGCTGATAGAGAGAGGAGGAGAGTCCGTCGGAGAGGTCCATGGAAGAGGTGATGCAGCGTTTGCGGGCGAGCACCCGGCCTTCGTTGATTCTTGGCCAGGGTTCGAACAACCACCGGGTCATCGTCCGGTGGGTCTCTGCGTGCTGCAATGCGGCGTAGCCTGCCGCGGCCTTCCCCAGGGTTCCGGTGACGGCGATGACGTCCCCGGGTCGGGCGCCCTTCCTGGGCATGTACTCGGTTTTCTTCACAAGGCCGACCGCGGTCCCGACGAGGGTGACGTCCGCGGCTTCTTTGGTGTCGCCGCCGACGATCCAGGTCCCGCATCGTTTGGCACAGGTCATCGCCCCGCGCGTCAACTCCTTGAGGAACACATCAGAGGTACTCGGAGGAAGCCCGTACGACAGGACGAGACCGAGAGGGGTGCCGCCTTTCGCGGCGATGTCGCTGAGGTTCACGGCCGCAAGCATCCAGCCCATCTGGTAGGGCGTCATCGGCTTGGGCATGTGGGTCTCCCGGGCGATCAGATCCGTGGTCACCAGGAGGTACTGCTGCCCGAGAGGGAGGGCTGCGCAGTCATCGCCAAGGATTTCTCTAGAGCCGCCGTGCGCGAGAATCTGCTCGATGAGCCGGATCGCCTGCCGTTCCCCCAGGTCTGAGAGTTTCCTCACAAGTCCCACGGCAAGGCCTTCCTCCTTCAAAAAGTTTATGACAATCTGGGGGTTACCGTGTGTATGGGACGAGGTGATTGGTATTCCTAAGAAGATGACGTACGCCGGCGTCGGCGTTGACATTGACCAGAAAGACAAAGCGATTTCCTCGCTGCTCTCCAGTATCACGACTAAGCGTAAGGGTTTTGGCGCGCCCATGGGCGGGCACTATGCCGGGCTCATTGACTACGGTGATGAGGCGCTGGTCCTGTGCACGGACGGCGTCGGTACGAAGATCCGAATCGCGGAGGCGCTCAAGAAGTACGACACGATCGGCATCGACTGCATCGCGATGAACGTCAACGACGCCATCTGCGTGGGTGCAGAGCCGCTCGCCTTCGTGGATTATCTCGCCATGGACGACCCGGACCCTGAACTGACTAAAGAGATCGGCATAGGCCTGGACGCTGGAGCCGCACAATCCAACATCTCGATCATCGGCGGGGAGACCGCGGTTCTCTCGGAGCTCATCAACGGGTTCGACCTCGCAGGCACCTGCCTTGCGTCCGTGAAAAAAGACCGCATCGTCCTAGGGAAAAACATCTCCCATGGCGACGTTATCATCGGACTAAGCAGCAGCGGGCTGCACTCCAACGGCTTCACGCTGGCGCGCAAGGTCGTCGAATCCGCGGGCTTCGAGTATACGGACAAGTTTCCTGACAAGCTTTATTCTGGGAAGACTATTGGTGAGGTGATGCTGACGCCCACCCGAATCTACGTCAAGGAAATCCTCCTACTATTGCAGTCTGTCGATGTCCATGGTCTCGCGCACATCACGGGCAGTGGGCTGTGGAACCTGCCGCGGCTCAAGGAGACGGTCCGGTACGTGATTGAGGATCCGATGCCGCCGCAGCCGATCTTCACCTTCCTGCAGGAGCAGGGGAACATCGACACCCGTGAGATGTACCAGACCTTCAACATGGGGATGGGATTCGCGGTCATCGTCCGGGAGGAGGACGCGAGCCGTGCGGTCTCCCTGCTGTCGAAGCATTCCGAGGCGAAGGTCAAGGAAGTCGGCATCATCAAGAAAGGCAGCCATGTCGAAGTCCCCTCTCTGGGGCTGACCTACTAGGCGTTGTATGAACATCGGCTCTGTTCAGATCCCGAACCCGTACGTGCTTGCGCCTCTCGCCGGGGTAAGCGAGACTGCATTTAGGATGCTGTGCAAGGAGAACGGCGCCGGGCTGCTGTACACGCAGATGATCGATGCTGACGTCATCAGCACGAAGACCCGGAATGGCGTCGCCGAGTTCCTCAACATCCAGGAGATGGAGCATCCGGTTTCTGTGCAGTTAATTGGTGGGGAGAAACAGACGCTCGTCAAGGCCGTCCATGCGGTGGAGGAGTTCGCGGACATCATCGATTTGAACGTCGGCTGCATCGAGGAGGACTATGTGGCTAGGTGCACGGGCTCTGCGCTCCTTTCCAAACCGGAGCTGTTGGAGCCACTTCTGTCTGCTATGGTCTCGGCGACGAGTAAGCCGGTCACCGCGAAGATCCGAATCGGTAGCGACCCGCAGCACATCAACGGCGTGGCGGTCGCGCAGCTCGTCGAGGACTGCGGGGTGCAGGCGCTCTGCGTCCATGGGCGTACCGCAAGCCAGCAGTACGCCGGCAGGGTCAACTGGACGATCATGAGGCAGATCAAGGAGAGGCTGTCGATCCCGGTGATCGCGAACGGGGACGTCACGAGCCTGCGTAAAGCGCAGGACCTCATGAAGAACACGGGCTGTGACGGTGCGATGATCGGCCGGGAGGCGATGCACCGCCCCTGGGTCTTCAACCCAAAGCCTGTGGATATGAAGCAGCAGATCCTCCGTTACATCGATCTCTACGAGCGGTACAGCAACCGTCGGTCCGTGGTCGAATGCGCGGACCATGTGTTCTGGATGCTGCGGGACTACCCGGCGAGTCAGGAGAAGAAGAACGTCCATTTGATCGGGACGATTCCGCGGCTCAGAAGATTCGTGCTCCGGTTAGAAGAGCCAGCAGGCCCAGCAGAATCGGCTGATGGATGAAGTAGATGAGCAGCGAGTGCCGTCCCAAGAAACTGACACTTCGTACTGTTTTTTCCTTAGAATAATCTGGCAGGGAGAATTTCCGTGTGCTGCCGGTGTAGAAGGTGTGGCCGAGGAAGATGCCGACCAGGACAACACCAAACCACGGCAGTAGCGGGAAGTAGTCAAGGGTGGTGAAGTTCTGGGGGATGAACCCCAGCCACAGCAGCCAGGGGAAGCCTACGGTCACCATCGCTTGGAGATAGACGCCGGAGACAATGCAGACGACTCCGAGGAACAGGGAGGACATCCGCAGCTCGATGAGCGGGTACGCTAGGATGATGGACAGGCCGATGCAGTGCAGGACGCCGAACACGATGTAGCCTTCGCGGAAGTATAGCCAGGTCGCGGCGGTGATGACCATGCCGCCGGCGAAGACGAACAGCCCGCGCAGGATGAACTTCCTGCGCAGCTGCCCTTGAGTCAAAGTCTCGGATGCCCGCGTGTAGCTGATGGTTAGTGAGACGCCCACCAAGAGCAGGAACAGGGTGCCGATGGGGTACAGGAACAGCTGTACGGGTAGCGACTCCAGGTCGATCGGGTAGATGTGGAAGAACGTGAGGTCGAAAAGGAGATGATAGGCGACCATCATGGTGATGGCGACGCCGCGCAGGACGTCAATCTCCCAGAACCGCTGCCGTGTCTCGCTCACAGAACCAGATTGAGAAATCCGTTGAAGGTCTTAAGTGTTCGCAGCTGCAAGCTTTCGAGGCTAAGGACCGGTAACGAAAGTAAATGTAAAATTACTATCATATCCGTTGATAAGAGTCAGCAGCCCGAGTGGTCCATTGTAGTCATCCACCCAGAAATGCAGTTGGACGGTGCCGAGGGCATACGGTGGTGCATCGGTATTCACGCCGATGGTCAGTGTCACTGGTATCATGCGGATATCTGATGAGATCACGGCTGGTAATGTTTCCGAGGAGAGTGCGGCTGCCGACCATTCAGGAGTAGTATCGATAGCTTCGCCGTGGATCACATACTGCCGTCCTGTGAGCAGCGCGAGCAGCACCCGCCCCCAGGCACCGCGTTCAACACAATAACTAATATTTAGGCGTACATTGCGTATTTCGCCGCGGTTGATAGGTGGCGACGTGCCATTACTATCCCAGGATGTGCGTACCAGGAATCCAAGATTAAACACGTGCTTGATTGGACTTGTCATCGGCGTCGCTGAGACAGAAGGGAGTGACAGCGTCATCAACATGCAGCAAACCAGCACGACCAGCGGCAGAAGAATTTTTGTTTTCATAAAGACCCTTAATAAAGAATAGAAGAACGCAAATAAATGTTTTTTGCAGTAAGAATTTAAAGGAGGAGAAAAAAAGAGAGTAGCGGGGAATGGATTTGAACCATTGGTCTACGGGTTATGGGCCCGTCGGGATTTCCTGACTACCCCACCCTTCTAGGCAGGACCAAAGAAAACCTCTCCGAATCCTACTCGCTATGGAGGGCAGTCGCGGAGTCTTCTGACCGCTACTGGCCGTTGGGGAATATCTTGCTTGTACTTAAACCTAGCACCCCGAGTGACAGGAAGAAGGCAAACGTTTAAAACACTCTAACGAATTGAATCCCTCGGGAGAAGATGGAAGAACCAATCACGCAACGCCGGCTCGTCCCGCGACAATCGACGACTCCCTGCCTGTGCATCAGCTGCAACAAGATGATCCCAGCGAACGAACTGCACTACGTCGAAGAAGGCGTCCATGCACATCTCCATACCCTCATCGCACGACGGTTCTGCTCCCGCTGCTACAGCATGCACGGGGAACGCCTCATCGCCTAACCACCCCCAATTCTCCAGTCCTGGAGAGAAAACATTTTTCAGATGACCGATGATGTCTCCAGCAGCGCGACCATCCGCGAACAACGCAGGGGTACCCGAGCTTGGTCCAAGGGGCAGGGCTTAGGAGTACGCAACAACGGTGCGACGAAGAGACCCTGTTGCGCAGGCACTCGAGCGTTCAAATCGCTCCCCCTGCATCCATCCATTCACCTCCCCGAGGCATGCATCGCATGAAAATCATCGTGTTCACCGGGATGCCGTTCGCCGGCAAATCCATCGCAGTCGACGTCGCCAAAGCAAAAGGCTACCCAGTCGTACGCATGGGCGACTTCGTCTGGGAAGAAACCAGACGACAAGGCAAACCACTCAGCAGCGAGACCGTCGGCGAGGTCGCCAACACCATGCGTGACAAAGAAGGCAAAGACGTCTGGGCACGCCGCACCGTCGACGCCCTCAAGAAACTCCGACGCCTCCCCCTCATCGTCATCGACGGCGCCAGGAACCCTGAGGAGATCGCGTACTTCAAAGCGGCGCTCGCCACGGACTGCTTCGTCGTCGCCATCGTCGCCTCCGAGGAAGCCCGGCATGAGCGCGCGCTGGAACGCGGACGCGTGGACGACAGCACGAGTCATTCGGACATCGCGGAACGCGACCGCAGGGAGACCCGCTGGGGACTCCCCAAGGTCATCGCCACCGCGGACTATACGATCCGCAACGACGACAGCCTCGTCAGCTTCCAGACCCAGGTCGAAAAAATCCTCAAACTCCTCGCCTCCAGACGCTAAACGCACCCAGCCCCGCTCGAGCCTTTTTTCTCCTGAACAGCGATAACTTAATCTAGGGAGTTTCTGATTGTGCGCACCGGGGCATAGCGGCATGTACGAAGCAACCGTCACGATCACACTCAAGAAAGGCATCTCGGACCCCGAGGGCGCCAACACCCTCAAGGCACTCCACCTCCTCGGGTTCACCGACGTCAAGACCGCCCACACCATCAGAACCTTCGACCTGCTCATCGACAGCACCGACAAACACAAGGTCGAACACGACGTCGAACAGATGTGCCAACGCCTACTCACCAACCCCGTCATCCACCATTACGCCATCACCGTCAAAGAAGCACCATAAAGAATTTGGATAACACGAGAGGGGAATCCATCGTGCAACTCGACAGCCTGTTCACCAAACGACCGCGCACAAAGGATGTCTACGACATCAACGTCTCGGCCGCCTCAGACCCCGATCTCCTACAGATAAGCGACCAGATGGGACTCGCACTCGCCCTGCCAGAGATGAAACGCATCCAGCAGTACTTCGGCGAACGCCACCGCAACCCCACCGACATCGAACTCCAAGCACTCGGCCAAGCCTGGAGCGAACACTGCTGCTACAAATCCAGTAAAGTCCCGCTCAAGAAATACGTCTTCAACGTCAACGAGAAACGCATCATCGCAAGGGAGGACGCGGGCGTCATGGACTTCACGGACGACTACTACTACTGCGTCGCCCTCGAATCACATAACCATCCGTCGGCCATCGAACCGTACGGGGGCGCGGCCACCGGCATCGGCGGCATCGTCCGCGACGTCGTCTGCATGGGCGCCCAGCCCATCGCGTTTGTGGACCCGCTCTTCTTCGGACCCCTCAACACCCCACAAGCACAGCTTCCCAAAGGAGTCAAACACCCCGTCTACCTCCTCAAAGGCGTCGTTGACGGCATCCACGACTACGGCAACCGCATCGGCATACCCACGGTCACCGGCCAAGTCACCTTCCACGACGGCTACACCGGCAACTGCCTCGTCAACGTCGGCTGCCTGGGCATCATGAAGAAAAAAGAACTCATCCACTCCTGGGCCACGGCCCCGGGAGAAGTCTACATTTACGTCGGCGGCAAGACCGGCCGAGACGGCATCCACGGCGTCACCTTCGCCAGCGCGGAGCTCACCGAGAAAAGCGAGGAGAGCAGCCGCAGCGCCGTCCAAGTCGGCGACCCCATCACCAAAGAGCCCGTCATCCATGCCTGCCTCGAATGCAACCGCAAAGGACTCCTGCAGGGCTTCAAGGACTTCGGCGGCGGCGGACTCTCCTGCGTCAGCGGCGAACTCGCGTACAGCAACAACCTCGGTGCTGAGATCCACCTCGACGACGTCCCCCTCAAAGAGGAAGGACTCAAACCCTGGGAGATCTGGGTGTCCGAAAGCCAAGAGCGCATGATGCTCGTAGCCAAACCCAAGCACGTCGACGAGATCCTGCACATCTGCAAACAATGGGACGTACCAGCGGCCAAGGTCGGTACCGTCCTCAAAGACCCAATCATCCGCGTATTCATCCATGGTGAAAAAATATTGGAGATGGACCTGGAGTTCATGACCGGCGGACCGGTCTACGACTCCTGCCAGCGCCCCTACGCCATCCCGCAGCCCGTCGAACAAGACACCCCTGTTCCTCTTCCAAAGGATCTTACCTTGATTCTCCACCAGCTGCTCTCATCGCTGAACATCGCCTCCAAAGACTGGGTCATCCGACAGTACGACCATGAAGTCCGCGGCAACACCGTCATCAAACCACTCCAAGGCAAGCTTGGGTACGAATGCCACGGCGACGCCGCGGTCATCAAACCACTCGAACATTCCTACAAAGGCATCGCGCTCACCGCGGACATCAACCCACGGTTCATGGAACGCCACCCCTACTGGGGTGCCTGCAGCGGTATCGACGAAGTCTGCCGCAACCTCGTCGCCGTCGGCGCCAGACCCGATTCTCTCCTCGACTGCCTGAACTTCGGCAACCCGGAGAAACCGGAGCGCATGGGCGAGCTGTACGAGGCGTGCCGTGGGCTTGGGGACACGGCGCGTGCGTTGAACCTGCCGTTCGTCTCCGGCAACGTGAGCCTCTACAACCAGTCGACGAAGACCGCGGTGCCTCCCACGCCCGAGCTCATGGGTGTCGGCATCGTCGAGGACGTCCGCCACTGCGTCACCAGCGACCTCAAAGCCGAAGACGACATCCTCTACCTCGTCGGGAAGAAGACGGAGAACGAACTGGGCGGCTCCGAGTACTACGCGCTACTGCATCATAATAGCGGACGGGTGCCGCGCACCGATACCGCACAGCTGAAGACGGCGATGACTGGGTTACTGGAAGCTATAGGCGCAGGCACAGTCGCCGCGTGCCATGACCTCAGCGAAGGCGGCCTCGCGGTCTGCCTTGCGGAGATGGCGATCGGCGGGGACCTGGGCGCCACCATCGATGTAGGTGCCCTTGGGGACCTGCGCAGCGACCTCCTCATGTTCTCCGAGTCGAACACACGGTGGCTCGTCGAAACCCGCCCTGAGAAGCGGCAGGACTTCGAAGCCATCCTTCACGATGCCCAGGTGCCGTTCACCACCATCGGGCGAACCACGAAGGGCCACCTTACCATCACCAAGTCGAAAAAACGGCTCATCACTGCGCCGATTAATGCGCTGCGGGAATCCTGGAAGAAGACGCTATGGGATTACATGGGATAAAGCCGGTCCGTTCTGTTTCTTCTCGTCAGTCCTTTTTATCGGTCCAGCAACACTTAAAATAAACCGCGCGATATCTTGTGATAATGATGAGAGCAGAACAGGTCCAAAAGAGGGATACTGTGAAGAACGAGAAAAAAGAGCTCCTCAGCCGTCCAATCAAGCATATCGATTTCACAACATTCAACAGCGTTCCCCTCATCGAGGCGTTCGATGAGATGGCGTTCCAGTCCCGGAATCTGGCGAACGCCAGCCGCATCTACGATCTCATGCTGCGGGATAAAGACTGTACGATCATCCTGTGTCTCGCCGGGTCGCTCGTCAGCGCCGGCCTCAAGAAAATCATCATCGATCTCGTGCATTACAACATGGTTGATGCGATTGTCTCCACCGGAGCGATCGTGGTCGACCAGGATTTCTTCGAAGGCCTTGGGTTCAAGCACTACCGCGGACAGATTCAAGTCAACGACTCCCGACTGCAGCAGCTCGCCGTCGACCGCATCTACGACACCTATATCGACGAGGATGAACTGCGCATCTGCGACATGACCGTGAAAACCATCGCCGACTCCCTTCAGCCGCGTCCGTACTCCTCACGGGAGTTCATCAACGAGATGGGACAGTACCTCAGCGAACAGAAACCGGGTGCCGAGTCGTTCGTCCTTGAGGCGTACCGTCAGCAGCTCCCCATTTTCGTCCCTGCGTTCTCCGATTGCAGCGCGGGCTTCGGACTCGTCATCCATCAGAACGACCACAAACAACAGCACGTCACCATCGACTCGGTCCAAGACTTCCGCGAGCTTACAGAATTGAAGGTTGCTTCCAAGCAGTCCGGTCTGCTGATGATCGGTGGTGGTGTCCCAAAGAACTTCGTTCAGGATACTGTTGTCGCCGCTGATATTCTTGGGGTGGATGCCCCGATGCATAAGTACGCGGTGCAGCTTACGGTCGCGGACGAGCGCGACGGCGCCCTCTCAGGATCGACCCTGAAGGAGGCGAACTCCTGGGGGAAGGTGGATACCGGCTTCGAGCAGATGGTGTACGGAGAGGCGACGGTGCTGTTCCCCTTACTTGCCAGCTACGGGTACCATAAGGGCGGTTGGAAGCAGCGTCGGCCTCGGAAGCTGACAAGCTTGTTTTCCAGGGAGTAGGGAGCAGAACCAATCATTAATATAGGGGATGGTTTCTCCGTTTCTCCTGTGACTTCGGCGGAGGGAAAACTGAAGATGTTGCGAAAGCGGCTTCGTGCGCTGAAGCAGGTCGCTGTCGCGTACTCCGGGGGGTTGGATAGTTCGTTTTTGTTGACCGTAGCCGCTGAGACGCTCCCGGGAAATGTGCTGGCGTTGACGATGGTGTCCGCGGCGCAGCCTTCTGTCGATACCGCTGATGCACAGAAGTACGCAGCGAAGCTTGGTGTTTCGCACCATATCCAGGAGGTCGATGTATGCGCCTTGCCTGGGTTTTCGGAGAATTCACCCAAACGGTGTTATTATTGTAAGAAAGAGGATTTTGTGGTGATGAAGAAGGTTGCTGCCGCGGAGGGATTTCAGGTTTTACTTGATGGAAGCACTGGTGATGACCTCAAGGACTATCGCCCAGGGATGGCGGCGGCGTCGGAGCTTGGTGTGCTCAGTCCGCTGCTTGAGGTCGGGCTTTCGAAGCAGGAAATCCGGGGTCTGGCGAAGGCGATGGGTGTCCCGCAGTGGGAGAAGCCTGCGTCTCCGTGTCTGGCGTCGCGGATCCCCTATGGGACGCGGATTACTCCCGCGCTTCTCCGACAAGTGCAGGAAGCGGAGGCGGTGCTTCATCAGTTGGGCCTGGTGGAGGTGCGGGTCCGGCATCATGGGAGCGTGGCTCGGCTTGAGGTGCCGCGCAATGATTTCCCCGTGGTGCTTGGTCATGCGGAGGAGATTACGCGCAAACTGAAGGCGCTGGGTTTTACGTATGTCGCGTTGGATGTTGAAGGATTCCGGTCAGGGAGCCTCAACGAGGTCTTGGGTCGATGAAGAAACTGCTGCGTGAGTATAAGGCCGGGCGGGCGAGTCTAGAAGAGGTGCTGGCTGCGTTGCAGCGTCTGCCGTATGAGGATTTGGAGTATGCCAAGGTCGATACGCACCGGTCTGTGCGGAAGGGGTATCCTGAGGCCGTGTTTTGTCCGGGGAAGACGACTACGCAAATCATGGGGATCGTGGAGTCACTGTCTCGTCAGCAGGTGAGTGTGCTGTTGACGAAGGCCGGTCCGCGGGTGTTCGCCGCTGTGAAGAAGAAGTATCCGAAGGCTGTATATTATGAGCAGGCGCGGATGGTCGTGGTTCGTCAGGGTTCGGTGCGGAGGAAGCAAGGGAAGGTGCTGGTGGTGACCGCTGGGACGTCTGATATCCCGGTTGCTGAAGAGGCGGTGGTGACGGCGAGGCTCATGGGCAGCCCTGTGGAGCTGGTGTGTGACGTCGGCGTCGCCGGCGTGCATCGCCTGCTCGCCATCCGGGAGAAGCTGCAGAAGGCAAGCGTGGTCGTGGTGGTCGCTGGGATGGAGGGGGCGCTGGCGAGCATCATCGGCGGTCTGACTTCGAGGCCGGTGATCGCGGTGCCGACGAGCGTGGGGTACGGCGCGAGTTTCGCTGGTGTCGCGCCGCTGCTGACGATGCTGAATTCGTGTGCGGAGGGCGTTGTGGTGGTGAACATCGACAACGGGTTTGGCGCCGGGTATTTCGCGAGTCTGATCAACAGGTGAGAGTTCGTGGTGAGGGTCGCATATTTCGATTGTTTCTCCGGGATCTGTGGGGATATGATCCTGGGTGCGCTGCTTGATCTTGGGGTGGATGAAGGGTGGTTCCGTGGTGAGATTGCACGTCTTGGTCTTTCAGGTTTTACAATTGAGGTTCGGAAGGTGGAGAGCCATCATCTATGGGGGACTGATGTGACAATCGCGGTTGAGGAGGATCAGCCGCACCGCAGCCTTGCCGATATCCGCAGGATCATTGAGGATAGTTCGCTTTCCTCTGCGGTGAAGGCGAAGAGCATGGAGGTGTTTACGCGGCTCGCCGAGGCTGAGGGCAGGGTCCATGGGATTGCTGCTGAAAAGGTGCATTTCCATGAGGTGGGTGCGGTGGACAGCATCATCGATGTAGTGGGTGCGGTGCTGGGGGTGTCTGCACTTGATGTGGATATGGTTTTGTGTTCTGCGCTGCCGCTTGGTCATGGGTTCGTGCGGTGTGCGCATGGGCTGTTGCCCGTGCCTGCGCCTGCAACCCTTGAGCTCCTGAAGGGTGTGCCGGTGTATCAGACAGAGCGTGAGCAGGAGCTGGTGACGCCGACGGGAGCCGCGGTGATCACGACTCTGGCGTCGTCGTTTGGTCCGGTGCCGCCGATGCAGATCTCCCGTGTTGGATATGGGGCCGGGAAGACAAAGAGTGAGTACCCGGGCCTTCTCAGGATTCTGCTTGGGGAGTTGGAAGAGAAAAGAGGGCGGAAAAAACCTGGTTGATTAGGCTTTGACCGCGTGCTTGTGTTTCGCTTTGTCGACGGTGACGAGCACTGCCCAAAGGGCGACCGTGACCATGGTGATGGTGACGCCAAGCAAGAGATCGCTCGCGAGGTTGGGTCCGATGAGGGTGAGTTCGCCGTTCCAGAGGTGGTCGATGAAGCCGAAGATGCCTGCGCCGGCGAGCATGAGGTTCAGCCAGAGCTGATAGGTGTTCTTCTTGAGTGAGTCGAAGTTCTTGCGCATGGCGCCGTGGATAAGGGCGGCGACGGTTGGGACGACGTAGCAGACCATAAGGTGAGTTGCCTCCTTACACGCTTTGTGCTTGGAGGGTAAAGGGAGTCTGAAGATAAATATTTTGTGGGCTTTTTGCTTAGAACAGGCGATAGATGGTCATGTTGTCCAAGACAATGCCTCCGGTGGTCAGGAAGACCTTTGCGGTCAGGGTCGGGGTCTGGCCGAAGATCCGCAGGTGTGGACCGGGTTTGACAGACCAACTATAGGGTGGAGTCGTGATCGTTGTCATGAGGTAGCCTTCTGCCCAGAGCTCGACTCGACTGATGTTGGTGCCGGTGACGCTGCCGCCCATCTCGGTGAGATTGCCTCCTCTATCGCGGATGAAGAGTGCGACGGGGAAGTTCGCGATTTTATGGTGGTTCCAATACAGTCCAGGTGCAGGAATGTGGGTGAAGACCAGGGCGTCTTGGGTTGCGGTAGAGGCCGTCTGCATCAGTGGTGAGCCGGCCATCATAAGAGGAGTCGAAAGAAGGAGGCAGCTGATGAGTACTCCTATGGCACAAGCTTGGATTTTTTTCGCTGACATATATCTCACTTCTTCTATCAATATGCAGGAGTAATACTTATTTGTTTCCTGGTACTATTTATATGAAGAAAAGGAGAAAAAATCGTGTTCGCGTGTGTTTGGTTCACATCCTTCAGAAAACGATGGGCTGGAAAAAGAGGATTACTGGTTTGAGACGGCGGCGTTGAGGTCTTTGACGAGCTGGATGGCGTCGATTCCGTGGACGGTGGCGATGTCCTTGACTTTTTCGAAGGAGGCGGCGAGGCAACCGATGCAGCCGACGTTGTATTTCATGAAGACCATGGCGGTCTGCGGGTACTTGTCGATGACGTCCTTGATTGTCATGTCCGCGGTGATCTTGTCTTTGGTGGGAGTCGGTTTCATAGTATCCAGGGTAAACAACATCCCGTTATAAGATTTACCATCAGAAATAATAGGGAGGTGAGGAGAAACCGGACGGTGGGATCCGGAGAAAAACACGCCTTCAATATGGGAGGAAGGGGGGTTCCGTCCGGTTGTCGATTGCTATACTTTGGAATCGTGTGTGGCTATATAAGGCGGGGTCTGGGATCGGTGAAACTATTCAATCCCGCCTCTGGTTTCACAGGAGGAAAAGAGGGGAGGACGCAGATGTCTATTTGTCCCTTGCCTGATGGTATTGGAAGATGTCGTGGAGCAGCTGCAGCATGGTGGGTTGGTTGAGTGTGAGGCTTGTGAAGCTGCCGCTGTTGTTGTTTCCTGCGAGGTCGTAGACCTTGATCGTGATGGATACTTGGATGTGCGGTATAGGGCTAAGGATCCAGGCTACCGACTGTTCCCCGTAGGGGTCAGTGATGGTTGCGGTATACTGCAGGTAAGGTCCGATCCAGAATTCAACGCGGTCGAGGCCACTGATGCCATCGTCGACTTCAGCAGAGATTTCATACTTCTTCCATCCAAACCGTTGTTTCTCGACCTCTACCTCAGGTGGTGTGCGGTCGATGGGGTAGCGTATGGGGCCTTGCGGGCGGGAGACGGTGCCGTTAGCGTAGACACAAAACCATTCAAACTCGATGATTCCTTCCGTGGTGATATTGACCGGGCTTGTGTAGGCCTGCCAGTCCGTCCCAGTGTATCGATAGTCGATTTCTGCGATGAGTTCATGGTCGTATGTGCACGTGAGGATGACGCCTTTTCGATACCAGCCGTTGTTACCATCCGGTGGGGTTGCGGTCCAGTTGACACCATCGAGGCCTGTCGTCTTGACAGTAGTCGGTTCTTTTGTTTTCAGGCTGCCCGTTGAAGGTATGAGGCTCATGCCGAGAAACAACAGGATTATCCCATAAATCTTGATTTTGCCATAACCTCTGTAATTCATAGCTTCTTTCCTCCTCCGTTCTTGACGCGTAAACTAAGGGATTTTATATTATAAATAGTTTTTTCGTCTCATTCAGGCAATATCACGCTTGTATTGCAGCCTTCGGCTTTGCCCTAAAACTCAGGGAAGGAGTGGGGTTTTAGGTCAAACAGGAGAGTTTTAAGTCAAGTTAATAAAGTGTATATTGTCCTCCAATGTCAATGGCTTTGAATGCAACTTCTTGAATGACAACATCAAATAAACAATCTATCAACGTTTCTTTATTGTAATATTTTCTGGCATATTTTTCTTTAACATCAACTAGGTCAGTAAAAAGAAAACCAACTTTACCTGCTTCTTTAACAAGATCATAGCATTGTTCGTAATTAAGTTCATATCTTAATTCGTGTGCAAATTTATTACGATACTCTTTCAATTTTTTTATAAAATTACCTTGTTCTTTTTTTAAATATTCCTGTGCAATACAGTAATCAACTTTCATATAAAACCGCAATCGTGATGTATCAAATTCCTCATGATTTTTTAAACTCAATTCAATTAATTGGTTAAGAAAATATTCAATTAGTGTACATCCTACAACAAAACTATGTAGATTTTTATCATGTTTAGCAAATTCTAATAAATCATTCAATGCAGGTTCAATACGATGTTTCTTAACCATGATTATAAATAGAATATTTAACATTTAAATATTCTGAGAATCAAGTCAATCAAAAGAGTTTTAAGACATGACGTTATCTAATTTTTATTGATTGGAGGATACAGTAGATTTCCTATTGATGAGCGATTGCGACTATTGAATTATTCTATCATTGTCTTGGTGTTTATCTTAATTATATGTGTCATCCTCCAGATTCTCCTTCCAATACCAGGTTTCATCCCAAGACTATTAATGTATGTTTCAGTGTTGCTGACAATATGTTGTGGGATACGTTTTATTTGGTATCTTAGGTACAATTCTTAGACGAAGTGCTAATCGTCACATATCGTTTGGGGTCGCTGGTCCTGAAGAAAAACGTGGTTTCCCTGTTTATGCTGAAACCATTACAGACGCGGAACTGGGAAAGATGGTGAAGAAAATTCTCTCTATGTGCGAGTGACACATCTTCGAGTAGCTATCCTATCAAAAATCGAAGTAAAAATTAATCTAGGAAGAAGGCATTACCTATTTGGAAGGGATGCAGGATGGATGCCAACGTGGTTCATTTTATTTTAGGATTGATTCTCATTGGTAATTTAAGAGATTATAAATACCAGGAATCAATCTCTATTTTTGGTACAAATGGGGGTTTGAGCAATGGTTATTACTGAGATTTTTCCGCGTCCTACTGTAAAACAGATTGTTTTTGAGATTAAATTTCCAAACCTACTGTTTATCGAAAGCAAGATAGGTGAGTTCCAAACAAAGATAATGACTGATTACCCAGAATCAAGTCAATCCTACCGAAAAAAAATAATGTTTATGGACGTAGGAAAAAAAATTACTACCCAACAAATAGAAGAGATGGAAAATGAATATACTAAAAAAATCTGGGAGTTCAAATCACCAAAAGACGTTCAACTGACGATATCTAACGATTCAATAAATATTACATCAACGCATCATATTACTTATAACAATCCTGGGTCGAAAGAAAAATTTAGAGATGCCATCAAATTCGTTGTTGACAGTTTCTTTGAAATTGTTCCCATCCCAAAAATAAATAGAATAGGTTTAAGGTATTTCGATGAATGCCCAGTTCCATCCATAGATAATGATATTTTCAAACAATGGTATAATACTTGTTTTCCCCTGGACAAATTCAAGCTGTCTGATTCTGATGAAATGTTTTTTACAACTTGCGTTAAAGAAGAAATTTATTATATGCGTTACATCGAACTTTTCAGAAAAGAAGGGGAAAAATACAGATATACCTTAGATTTCGATGGGTATGCAACAGATGTTAAACGAGGTCAATATCTGGAAATTACAGATAAACTTCGTAATATGATAAGTAATGCATACGAAAAAACAATGCTCAAACCAGCAATAGAATATATGCAAAAAAAGAGGGATGTATAATGGCACTTGGTGATGATTTTCTATTAGAACGCATTAAGGCAGAAGGAACAAGTGGTGACGAATTGATAATGAATCTCATGGATAATGTTAAGGTAGTTCAGGTTCCATTTGATAAATTTCTTATTGATCTTTACCTAACATCAGCAGATAAATTCCTTGGAATAAAAGATGTGAAAATCCATAAGGAATTTTTAAACCATGAACAAAAAATGCATTCGATTGGATATTATGATGATAGCAAG
>CAIRCU010000044.1 GCA_903877165.1 Methanobacteriota archaeon
ATCATCCATATTTTTTTCGCCATCTCCGTCACCTCTCCATAATGTTTTACTTTGATTTGTTAATATTCATCAATGTTACTATTTTAACTTAATATGTCATAATATCAAAATGAAATTTTTCATTACCTTTTTATGCATTTTATTAATAAAATTATTATTGACTTGGTTCATAATTCCCGACTGGAGGAAATTATATAGGAACATCGCATCTGAGGTGGGGCTGAGAACTGACTAACTGGAAAAGGAGATCCCGATAACAATGGCTGTTCATGTTCAATGACATAAACAACAGGATAGCTGAATTAGAACCAGGCTCAATAGAATTTTAATATCAATGGTGGCTGGTAATATTAGAGGGAAAATGCTTCTATCGACAAGCTGGCCCATAATTATTTTTTTTTAAAAACCATCCCAGTCGCCGATTTGTATCCGCCAGTCGCTTCGTATAACTTTTTCTGATAGATCGCCTGGCTTTGCAAAGACCATGAGTACTTGTCTTTTAGGAAGCAGCCATGCGGGAACAGAAATAAATCCCATGTTGAGTCCACTAAGGATTGATTGACCATTGTCCTGGAAAACAATCCATTTCAGATGTTGTTCGGTTGTCCATTGGACCATGCTGTTCAACAGACATTTTTTAATCGATGGGTGGATGCCCCACAGTTCCATGATTAATGCTATTTTTCTGCCCATGAGTTCAGCACATCGTACAACAGAATATCCTTGGCATTCATTGCCTTCCCGATAGGAATACAGGACGTATTCGACCACAGGATGGTTTGTGTAACGCCAATTTAAGTAGTCTGCCGATCGAGAGATGAGCACGCTATCACATGTTGTGAACTGTTCTGCTAGCTTGTCTTGGTCTTTTTCAAACCTCGTTATTCTGGCTACCTTTGGGGAGATTCTTTTTTTAGAGAGCAGAGTTGACTTTATCCATGTGGTGATTATTCCTTTCTTGTGAGCACCCATCGCGTTGACGTACCGAACTGAATTTTTGTTGGGAAAGAGGAAAAGTGCCTCGTTGTTCTGAAGTGAATCAAACAGCGTTCGTAAACACCCTGAAGAATACCCTTTGCGTTGAGCAGAAATCAGTGTCGCTGCATCGCAAGCCTGCCAACCTCGGATGGTGTGTTGTTGAAGGCGAATATCTACAGGTATCATCGTATTAGTAGAGACCATACGGCCATTCTCGAGAACAAGCGCAATCTTAGCGGATCCAGCGGGTGGATGAAATTTCCATCGATAGAACTCTGGGCTCATGTACACATCCGAAAACTTCATGGTTGCCAGAAGATCTGCGTATGCCTCTCGTTGCATTGTGGCGAACGCATCGTAATCGAGATGGTCCGCATCTAGAAGTTCAAACGCAGTCATCGTTTCTCCATCACGAATCTTCCTTTATAGAAAGTTATCTTTAATATACTATTGCAGTTCTGATTTAAATTCAGACGATGCTCCCCAAATCATATAAAGTATAAAAGAATTAAGGAGTGAACATCATGGTTGCTATAGATTCGAATATTATTGTTGTCGTTGTTTTGATCGCCTTCTTTTTTATTTTCTTACTGAAAAAGATCAGTTTTAAAATCATCGTGATTATCGGCATGATTTTCCTTGTGGTCGCGGCAGGATTTTACGTATATGGACAACTGCAGCAAGCAAATACCATCGCGGTTTTTGCCTTCGGTGTTTTTATTGTTGCCGTCTCCTTAGCAACTATAGCATATTCAAGAGACTTGAGATGGGAAGATTTAGTTATCACCTGTCCTTCTTGTGGAACTGAAGTTCAACCTGGTTTCAAGTTTTGTCCAGAATGCGGAAAACCAGTGCCGGTTCCTCAAAACGCAATAGATCGTGATACAGAAAAGCAAAATAAAAAGAACGAGTCCAGGAAAAAAATATCAATATTGAGATTGGACAAAAAAATATCTAGAAAAATGATGATGTCTATCATCACCATTGTCTGCATTGCGATACTTGTCGTTGCCGCTGCTTTTTATATCATCCACCAGGGAGAACAAAACACCAATATCAATGCAAGCGGTGGAAGAACGTTTGCTATAGCCGTTACCAATAATTTTACTTCAAACGCCTCATGTTATTTACTCATTGACGACCTCAGGCAGGGAACATATGGCAATCCGGGATTCATAATAAATGCGAGTGATATTACCATCGTCACTATTGATGAGGATAATCTGAGCTCTAGAAATACTTCTCATTCAATAGAACTCGTTGTCACCATTAATAATGTTCAAGAATCTGATGTTGCTGCTGCCGTAACAAAATCTGCTACATTTCTGATTACCAATGTTGCAGGTCAGTTTGATGAATTTAAAGTGAATTGTATCACCTATTCCTGAAGCAGTTGCATTGTAATGCGTCTGCCTTTATTATGTTTATATTCTAGTTTGTACTAAAACAAATAGGAAAAAATAGTGTTATTTTATATAATTATTTTAGTAAATTTATTTTTCGTCATCTTTTCTTCATATTTTATCTGTCGGAAACATTTATATTGTATAATAGTATAATAATGCCGGCCACGGGGAAGTCCTATGCAGAAGAAAATATTTCAAAATATGGCGACTTTAGGAATATTACTCTTATTTGTTGGTTGCAGCATTGTATCAAGTGTGAGTGGTACCGGAACGAATAATCTACCTCCAGAAACACCTGGGGCACCATCCGGTCCTGCACTGTTATTTGTCGGAGAAAATGGTCATTTTAGTACCTCTGCGACTGATTCTGATGGAGATTATGTGTCGTATCGGTTTGATTGGAACGCCACGGGTGCTCATGATTATAGCGGCTGGACGCCTTTGGTTCCTTCAGGCGAACCTGGGAGTAAGATGCATTCTTGGGATTCTCCAGGAACCTATGTGGTGCGGGCGCAGGCACGTGATGAACATTGGGCTTTTAGTAACTGGTCTAGTGATTTAGTGGTTATCATCGTTGATAATAGCCCACCAAATATCCCCTCTGTACCCTCTGGTCCCACCGCGGTGGTTGTTGGTGAGACTACCGCATACAGCACGAGTGCTATTGATCCCGATGGGAATCAGGTAGCATATCTGTTCGATTGGGATGTCACTGGCGCTCATGATTATAGTGGCTGGATGCCTTTGGTTCCTTCGGGTGAGTCTGGGAGTATAACGCACATATGGCATACTTCAGGGGCATATGTCGTAAGGGCGCAGGCTCGTGATGAGCATTGGGCTTTCAGTGGCTGGTCTGGTGACTTGGTGGTTGTCGTCCATGTTAATACCCCTCCTGTGGCAAATGATGATTACGCAACAGTCTTAGAAAACTCTCAAAATAATCAAAACAATGTATTGGCCAATGACTCTGATGTCGATGGCGACATGCTATCCGTTGTATCAGTGACACAGCCGTCCCACGGTTCATCCTCTACTGATGGTGCTTTCTGCTACTATACACCCGCTTCTCTCTACTCCGGCTCTGATTCGTTTACCTATGTCATCAACGACGGTCACGGGGGATCTGCAACTGCAGCCATCTTTCTCACCGTCACTCATGTGAATAACCCGTCAAATATTCCTCCGATTGTCGATTTTACGTTCCAACCAACATTTCCAACGATTAACGATACCATCATCTTCACTGATGCCTCATCTGACCTGGATGGTCACATAGTAGGTTGGGCATGGCATCTCAGTGATGGCACTAACGTCAACGCCAGGAATTTGACACATCAATTCGCCGACAATAGAATCACTTATGATATAACCTTGAACGCGACTGATAACGATGGTGGTGTAAGTTCTCTCACCAAACATATTATCATGAGAGCCGCCTATAGTACTCCGACTTTGCCCGGCGTTGACACCGTCGTCGATCTCCGGAGTCAGATTGACATCAGTGTGACCGTGCATACGACCAGCGCCACCAGCATTGATATCTCGAGATACTCAGGCAATCCAGTAGGAGAAAATATCACCCATAATATCGCTGCGCTCGGAAAATATTATGATGTGTCCGTTCTCAATGAAAATGTTATCCAGTGGCCGATAACCATCAAGTTCTATTATACTCAAAGCGATTTGGACGCGTCTCATCTTGACGAATCCCAGTTGTGCGGCGTCTATTTCTGGAACACCACCGCGGGGCAATGGGAACTGTGCAACGATACCGGTGTGAATACGACGTATAACCAGGACGGATATGAAGGGTATTGTTGGGTAACCCTCTGGCATCTCACGACGTTTACCTTAGGTGGAGACAATGAACCCCCATCGAAAGTTACCGGATTGACGGTTACTAACGAAAAAGATGGGAAGCTCTTACTTGGATGGAATTCAGCCACAGACAACATAGGTATCGACCACTATAAGATCTATCGAGATGGTGTTTTCGTACACACCGAGACAACGGCGACCTATCAGGATACCGGATTGGTCAATGGGCACTCCTATACGTACATAGTTTCCGCAGTCGATGCCTCAGGAAATGAAGGAACGCCGTCCGATCCGTCCTCTGGGACACCCACTGCATCTGCCAGCGGTGGTACCGGTGGTAATGATGGAGGCGGCGGTGGTACCGGTGGTGGAAATCTTCCGCCTGTCGCCAACCTCTCTGCCGGAAAACCCTATCAAGGTTTTATTAATTCAGACGTCACCTTCAACGGGTCGAGTAGTCATGATTCCGATGGAAACATCGTGAAATGGTTCTGGACGTTTGGGGATAATACAAATGCAACTGGGAACATCGTACTCCATAGCTATTCAAAGATAGGGACGTACACTGTTACCCTTACCGTGACGGACGACCAAGGAGCCACCGGTAAAGACCAGACAACGTGTGTTATCGTTCAACCAAACAGACCGCCTTCACCTCCGTTAATCGGTGGAACGACGAGCGGCAAAAAGAAGGTCCTTTATTCCTACACAGCTCGGGCAACTGATCTCGACAACGATACGCTCCAATATACGTTCACCTGGGGGAACGGAGCATCGTCTATGAACGAAAGCGGATTTTTACCCAATGGTGCAGCATACACAGCGGCCCATATGTGGAGCACGGCGGGAAAATACACCGTAATCGTACAAGTGAGTGACAATCATACTGTGTCGTCATCTGCGTTTTTCGTATATATCGATGCGATAAACGTGGGAACAATCGGCTACCTCACTGATGACAATGGTGACGGTATCTACGACACGTTCCATAATGGAACGACGGGCCAGCAAACGGCACTTGTGAAAACAGGGTCAAGCTACCTCATCGATAGTAACGGAGACGGTACCGCAGACTATATCTTTAATCCTGTCATAGGATTAATGGCATACCAAACACAAAAGAATTCAGGGATACCCGGGTTTGAACTCATTCTTGTTGTCATCGCTATCTCTTTCGTTGTGTTCTGGACAAGAAAAAAGAGTGTTGATCGTTAAATAAAAAACACCCTGGTTTCCGCTTCCAACTAAAGAGAGCAGAGAGCAAGAAATGATTGGATGCGTCTCTTTTTCTTTTTCCTTGATTCTTTCCGTAGGACTTATTTGTCATGCCTTGTATATAAATGAATAATTGGTCTTCTAAAAAATATATTTGCTGGGCGAGAAGAGATGCAAAATGTAGGTTCTCCCCCCTATATTTCAGGCTACTTCTGACGGAAACATTTATAACCTCTTGACATATAATAACCCCAGGCCCAGGAGGAAGTTCATGAAGAAACAATTATCTATAGCCATCGCCGCGTGCGGTATATTACTCATTTTCATAGGATCTGCAGTTATGTCCGGTGTGGTAGGTACAGCAGTGACAAATTACCCGCCAGCAACGCCCAGTGCGCCATCTGGTCCTACCGCGTTAATAGTCGGAGGAACAGGCCTTTATACAACATCAACCACCGATCCCGATGGGAACTATGTATCGTATCGGTTTGATTGGAACGCCGCTGGCACTCATGATTATAGTGGCTTTACATCTTTAGTTCCTTCAGGTGATCCTGGGAGTATGACACATTCTTGGAGCTCTGCAGGGACCTATATGGTGAAGGCGCAGGCTCGCGATGAACATGGGGCTTACAGTGGCTGGTCAGATAGCTTGGCGGTTGTCGTCGTTTTCAATAACCCACCAAATACTCCAACTGCACCATCCGGTCCTACCGTGGTGATTGCTGGTGAGACTGCCACATACAGCACGAGTGCTGTTGATCCCGATGGGGATCAGGTGGCATATTGGTTCGATTGGAACGCCGCTGGCGCTCATGATTACAGTGGCTGGACGCCTTTGGTTCCCTCAGGTGAGCCTGGAAGTTTGACGCACGTATGGCCTTCTGCAGGGACGTATGTCGTAAGAGCGCAGGCTCGCGATGAACACTGGGCATACAGTGAATGGTCCAGTGACGTGGTGGTTGTCGTCCATGCGAATACCGCACCAGTAGCAAATGATGATTACGCAACAGTCTTTGAAGACTCTCAGAATAATCAAATTAATGTCATGACCTCGGTCACAGATATCGATGGTGACACACTCATGATCACATCCGTTACACAGCCATCTCACGGTACATCCTCCACCGATGGAGCTTATTGTTACTACACACCGACTCTTCTCTTTGAAGGCTCTGATTCTTTTGCCTATGCCGTAAGCGACGGACACGGGGGGTCTGCAACTGCGGCCATCTATCTTACCGTTCTTCACGTGAATCACGCACCGGTTGCACAGGATGACTATGTCGTCCTTGATTACACAGCCCACAACCAGATTAATGTGCTGGCTAATGACTCGGATATCGATGGCGACGCACTCACGATCATATCTATCACCCAGCCATCCCATTGCCACTCCTTTACGAACGGTGTGTATTGTTACTGTAAACCCGTAGGCGGAACTGAAGATAATGTGTATAGTGGTGAGGATTCGTTTACCTATACAATAAGCGATGGGCAAGGTGGCTTTGCGACCGCTACTGTCCATGTGACATACATTAGTATGCATCTACCAAACATACCAAGTGCACCCTCGGGACCTAATCAACTGCTTGTTGGGCAGAATGGTATCTATTTAGCGAACACGACGGATCCTGATGGAGATATGGTCTCGTATCTCTTTGATTGGGACGCCGCTGGATCTCATGCCTATAGTGACAAATTTACACCTTGGATTGATTCAGGATGTTATTATGGGAAAGCGCAACATTCATGGGATGCCCCTGGTACGTATGTAGTTAAGGTGCGGGCTCGCGATGCACATGGCCTCTGGACTGACTGGTCAAGTGGCTATACCGTAACAGTCATCGAAAATCATCCACCAAACACCCCTAATGTTCCCGCTGGTCCTAACAGATTGTTAACGGGGAGAACCGTTCGATATTTTACCAGCACTACAGATCCTGATGGCGATCGGGTCGCGTATCTCTTTGATTGGGACGCCGCTGGTTCGCATGACTACAGCAGCTGGACTGCTTTGATGAATTCCGGATTCTACTATGGAAGGATGTCACATGCATGGAGTTCCTCCGGGACGTATGTGGTGAAGGTCCAGGCTCGCGATGCGCATGGTGCTCTCAGTGACTGGTCGGATGGTTTTACGGTACACGTAAGGAATCAACCAGACAGATCATAGAGCTCTCCTCATTTATCCCAGAGCTCTCTTCCTATTTTTTTTCCTTTCAGTGCTCGAAGCATCTATCCTTGAAGAATATCGCTTTTCGTTCCTCGAGCGCCCCCCTCAGTTATCCTTGGCGGACATCTTTTTATAACAACCGGATGTTACGAAACCTATGCCGACCCAGGTGAGGAAACGCACAGGAGATCTCGTCGCCTTCGACCCGGACAAAATCACCGCAGCCATCCGCAAGGCCATGGCCGCCCTCGACCTCCACGACGACGCGACCACCGCACGACTCTCCACTCACGTCACCGGCACCCTCGCAGACGCCGGGCCTGTCGTCGACATCGAATACATCCAGGACCGCGTCGAAGACGTGCTTGAGACGTACGACGAACGCCTCTACAAAGCCTACAGCCTCTACCGCCGCAGCCGAGGCCTCGCCCGAGAGATTAAATCGTACTTCCACATCCACGACGACCTCAAACTAGGCGTCAACGCACTCAAAGTCCTCGAAGAACGCTACCTCCGACGCGACGAACACGGCCACATCACCGAGACACCCACCCAGCTCTTCAGACGCGTCGCCAAGGCCATCGCCAGCGTCGAAGACCGCTACGGCGGCAACGTCCAGGAGACCGAAGACGCCTTCTACACGATGATGGCGAACCTGGAGTTCCTCCCCAACTCACCCACCCTCATGAACGCAGGCACACCACTCGGACAGCTCGCCGCCTGCTTCGTCCTCCCCATAGACGACAGCCTAGACAGCATCTTCACCACCCTTCGAGACATGGCTCTCATCCAGCAGTCCGGCGGCGGCACCGGCTTCAGCTTCAGCCGCCTGCGGGAGAACGGCGCGGTCGTCCGTAGCACCAGCGGCGTCGCCAGCGGCCCCGTCTCCTTCATGAACATCTACGACCAGACCACAGAGATCATCAAACAAGGCGGTAAACGACGCGGCGCCAACATCGGCATCCTTTCCTGCACCCACCCGGACATCGAAGCCTTCATCACCGCCAAGACAGGCCATAAGCTCTCCAACTTCAACATCTCGGTCGCAGTCACCGACGCCTTCATGCACAAAGTCCAACACAAGGAAACCCTAGCCCTGCGAAGCCCCAAGACCGGTAAGATCACCAAGAAGATAATGGCGACCGCGGTCTTCGACCAGATCGCCCATAACGCCTGGGCGACCGGCGACCCCGGCATCCTCTTCATCGACGAGATCAACCGCCGCCACCCACTCAAAAAAATCGGGACGATCGAGGCGACGAACCCCTGCGGCGAAGTCCCTCTCCTCCCCTACGAATCCTGCAACCTCGGCAGCATCAACCTCCGTAGAATGGTCCGTAACGGCCGCATCGACTACCCGAAACTGCGGGCCACCGTCCATCTCGGAGTCCAGTTCCTCGACGACGTCATCGACGCCAACCGATACCCCCTCCAACACACACAACAAGTCACTGTAGCACATCGCAAGATCGGCCTCGGTGTCATGGGCTTCGCCGAGATGCTGTTCACCCTCGGAATCCCGTACGACAGCAAGGAAGCGCTGACGACGGCTGAACGGCTCATCCGGTTCATCGCCACCGAAGCCAGGAAGAAATCCGTGGAGCTTGGCAGGCAGCGCGGGTCCTTCCCCGCCTTTTCGCAGAGCATCTGGACCCGCCGGTACCCCGCGATGCGCAACGCGACCCACCTCACCATCGCGCCAACCGGCACCATCAGCATCATCGCAGGCTGCTCCTCAGGAATCGAACCCGTCTTCGCCTTGGTCTTCTACCGCCGCGTCATGGAAGGCAAACAACTCCAGGAGATCAGCGAACCCTTCAAACTCGCCTTGATCAAACGAGGACTGTACACCGAAGAACTCATCAAGAAACTTACCACCACACGATCCGTCACCAACCTACCCTTACCGCGAGACGTCAAGAAGATCTTCGTCACCGCCGCCGACATCCCCCCAGAAGCCCACCTCCGCATGCAGGCCGTCTTCCAACGCCACGTGGACAACGCCGTCAGCAAAACCGTGAACCTCCCCCACACAGCGACCTGGAAGGATGTCCGAGCCATCTACCTACGTGCCTGGCAGCTCCGCTGCAAAGGCGTCACCGTGTACCGCTACGGCAGTAAAGCAGAACAAGTCCTCTACTACGGTGCGAAGAAACCACTGGTCGCACCCGTGGATTACGCTGGCGGCTGCCCCTCAGGCGACTGCAAACTCTAAAAAAAGGTCTAGTGTGTCCGTGACGGTGTCAGCGGCCCGAGCTTCTTGATCTCCGCGACGAACTCGGTCACAACCGAGGCGAACTTCTGACCCTCAGCCGCAGAAATATATTCGAAACGGATGCGCTGCGGCTCAATGCCCAGCTCCTCCACCAGCTTCTTCAGCAGCTTGATGCGCCGGTTGGTCTTGTAGTTGCCGGACTGGTAATGGCAGTCCCCGGGGTGGCACCCCGCGATTAAAACTCCGTCTGCGCCTCGCGATAAGGCCTCAAGGATGAACGCGGGGTCGACGCGCCCGCTGCACATCACGCGGATCGCCTTGAGGTTCGGCGGGTACTTCATCCGGCTCGTCCCCGCGAGGTCCGCGCCCGCGTAGCTGCACCAGTTGCACAGGAATCCGATGATGTTGGGTTCAAATTCCTTTTCGGTCATGGCCGTCGCCTCATCACAGAGGGGAGTTCCGCAAGGACCATGTCAACCGCACGAGGGATCGCGTCCCTGGCTTCAGGGCTGATGTCTTCCCCGAATTCCTCCGGCATGGGGACGGAGACACCGATGACGACGACTTCCTTAGGGAGGTTCGTATCGCCAAGCGCCTTGGCAAACTGCAGCGCCTCTTGCAGAGAGCAGTCATGCAGGTTACAGGAGTGACCCATGGGTAGCGTCGTGAGAGTGAACCGACTCACCGTCCCGATAGCCTGGGAGTCTCTGACGGCATCAATGAGGATCACTTTCTCATAACCGCGCATACAGTCCACGAGATTCAACCCGCCGGTGTAGACAGTGTCGACATTAACCTCGGGATCCCTGATGCTCTTCTCAAGCTCATCTGCGATGCGTAGGCCGATGCTGTCGTTCTGCAGGATCGGGTTGCCGATGCCGAGGATTAAGGTCTTCATATTCTAACCTATGGGGCGAGGTTCTGCGAGTACGTATGAATGCGACGTTTGTGGCTGTCGTAGATGTCAACAGCAAGCGGCATGCCGCCAGGGAGGGTATGGGTGGCGCAGCCGAAGCATGGGTCGTAGGCGCGGAAGGCCATCTCGATGCGGTTCAGCAGGCCGTCGTTGACGGCCCCATGATGGATGACGGCTTTGGCGGCGTCGCGCACCGACATGGTGATCGCGCCTGCGTTGTTCGTGGTCGCGACGATCATGTTCGCTTTGGCGATGAGGCCGTCTGCTGTGAGCTGGTAGTGATGGATGAGGGTGCCGCGTGCGGCTTCCACGACGCCGACGCCCTCCGTGGGCTTGCCGACAGGGGTGCGGATGTCCGGTGAGGTGATGTGCGGGTCGTCGATGAGTTCCTGTGCGCGTTCGGTGGCGTAGAGGAGTTCGATGAGGCGTGCCCAGTGGAACGCAAGCGTGGAGTGCACGGGTCTGCCAAGGGTCTCCATGAGTCTAGTGTCTTCCTTGTTGGCGAGCGGTGTGGCCATGCCGTCTGCGGCGTTGAGTCTGCCGAGGGGTCCGACGCGGTAGATGCCGCTGGTCTTGCCGTCGGTGAGGCCGTGCCAGCCGAGGGCTTTGAGGTACGGGAATTTCATATAACTCCAGGGTTCGACGTGCTCGGCGATGTGAGACGCATAGTCTTTGGCCTGGAAGGAGAGGTATTCATCACCAAGAGGATCGGTGACGCGGATGCGTCCATCGTAGAAGGCGACGTGGTTGTTTTTGTCGACGAGGCCCATATTGTACGTCTTCAGCCGATAGCCGTCGGATTTGATGAGCTTGAGATATTCGGTATTCTGGAGGACGACCTCGTCGAAGAGCTTGAGGGTGAAGCTGGCGAAGGTCTTGCAGGAATTGACCATGGGTTTGATCCTTTGGACCTCGTCTTGGGTGAGGCCTTTGGTGACGCCTCCGGGGAGTCCGCAGACGGGATGGGTGGCTTTGCCTCCGAGTATCGCGGTGATCTGCTGGCCGTAGGCGCGGTGTTTGATGACGTCTTTGCCGACGTCGAGGCCTGCTTTTTCCAAGACGCCAAGAATGTTACGTTTCCCGGCTGGTGCATCAGGGCCGACGATGAAGTCCGGGCCGCCGAGGAAGTAGAAATGGAGGATGTGGTCGTAGATGAGGTAGCCGCAGTAGAGGAGTTCGCGAAGTTTCTGCGCGGTGGGGGGCGGTGAGGCGTTGAAGGCGGCGTCCAAGGCTTTCGTTGCGGCCATGTGGTGGGCGACGGGGCAGACGCCGCAGATGCGGCTGGTGATCTGGGGCATGTCTTCGGCGCGGCGGCCCTGGGCGAAGCGTTCGAAGCCTCTAAGCTCGGGGATTTGGAGGTACGCGTTGTCGACGTCTCCGGCGTCGTTGAGGAAAATGGTGATCTTGCCGTGTCCTTCGAGGCGGGTGACGGGGTCGATGGTGATGGTCTTCATGGGGTCCTCCGCCGTGGGATGAGTGATGCTGGGAGGGTGTATTTGTAGAAGGTGCCGGCGAGGTCGTGGATCTGGGCGATGAGGGCGTCGAGGTCTGCGTCCGTGGTCTTATCTTCGGTGTCGAGTCCAAGCAATGAGGCGAGCGCGGAGATCATGCCTGCGCCTTGGTCGAGGGCGCTGGGGAGGACTCCGCCACAGCCGGTGCAGGGGGCGTTGGCGTCCATGCAGCGGCCGTTGCAGCCGCTGCGGGTCGCAGGTCCGAGGCAGACGACGTTCTGCTCCAGGAAGCAGGTGTCTTTGATGGTGTCGAGTTCGTAGAGGCGTTTGACGCTGGTGATCTTCTTGTCGCTTTTCTTGAAACGGCAGTCGTCGCAGACGGATTTCAGGGGGGCGAGGACCGAGCCTTTCTCCGGGAGTTTCTTGGTGACGATGGCGGTGAAGGCGTCCAGGATGAGGTTGGTGGGTGGCGGGCAGCCGGGGAGGTAGTAGTCCACGGGGACGACTTGGTCTAGTGTTTTCACGGTCTCATAGAACTCAGGGATGGTGAGGGTTCCCTCGGGGGCCTTGGTGGTGGGCTGCGGGAGGGTCTTGTTTGGATTCGGAGTGCTGGGATTGTCGAGGTACGCTGTCTTGAAGATCTCTTGTTTGGTGGTGAGGTTGGCGAGCCCTGGGATGCCGCCGCTGACCGCGCAGGCGCCGAACGCGATGAGCGTCTTGGCTTTCGTGCGCAGCAGCTTAGCCATGTGTTCGTTCTCGCTGGTGCGTATGGCTCCGTTGAAGAGGCAGACGTCGATGCTTTTATCCGGCATGGCTTCGACGTCCTTGTATTTGATGTCGAGGGCGACGGGCCAGAAGACGAGGTCCGCGGCTGCGACCACGTCGAGGATTTTTTCGTCGAGGTCCAGCATCGCGATTTCGCAGCCACCGCAGCTGGCTGCCCAGTACAAGGCGACGGAGAGCTTAGAAGAGCCGGGTTTCGCAGGTGAGGCGCTCATAGGTTGATTCCACGTGGTGCTATGTTCCCTATCCCCCACAGAGATGCATAGGAGCGGATACAGGTGATGTGGGTGTTGGTAATGACGAGGTTCTATATGTGTTTAACTGTCGAGATGGGGTGGGTATGTGGGCTGGATAATCAAAAAATTGTATGAGAAATCTTCATTAAGCATCTTGGGTTATGATTACGGTGAGGTTGTTGGACGATGCGGATGGATAAATATAATTTGTTCACCCTCGGTCTCGTGGGTGGCATCATGCTGTTTTTCATCGGGATGGCCGCGAACATCGTGCTGGGGCCTAGCTCGGAGACCTATATCCTGCCGCGGCAGGTGTCCGCGACGTTGAAGCTGACGGGGATGGGGATTGTCTGCATCTCCATGATCCTCGGGGCGGTGTTCGTGGAACGTATCGAGAAGGACTCGAAATACCTCATCGTCATCTTCGGGGTGATCCTGCTGCTCATCAACATCTTGATGATGTCGTACGTGAAGGGGTACTAGGAGGCAAAAGACCATGAAACTGGGGATGAAGGAACTGGTGATGCTTGGGTTTTCCGTCGGGATTGCGATGCTGTTCTTCGGGGCGATCGTCAGCAACGTGTTCCCGAGCACCGAGACGAACATGGTGCCGTATAAGGCCTCCTCGTCCATCAAGCTTCTGGGCATCGGCGTGTTGATCTGCACCATGCTGGTCGCCGGGATCCGGCTCGACGGCGTGGACAAGAACCTGAAGCTCCTGCTGCTGATCCTTGGGCTGGTCCTGCTCATCGTCTACACCGTCGGGTCCGCGTCGCTGGAATGGAACCTGCCGACGACGCAGAGCGGGGGGAACCAAAACAACAGTGGGTACAGCACGCGGCCGACGGGCTACGGCATCCCTGGGTTTGAGGCGTGGATGGCTCTTGGGGCGCTCGCGGCTGTGTTTGCCGTTCTGTACCTTCAACGGCGTCGTTGATCATGCGCCCTGAATCAGCCGCCACAAAGGATCCCCCTGTAGGGATTCTGCTGATTGCCAGCTTCTGGTTCCTCCTAGGATCCTTCGGGCTGGTCATCACGATGAGTTTCTTTCGGAACTATCCGACGTACATGATGATCGGGCTGCTCATCAGTCTCGGTCTGATCTTTGAAGGCTGGGGGCTCATCCTGGCTCGACTCTGGGCGATGGTTATTGCATTCGTCTTCTCCCTCTTGTTCGCTCTTGTTTCCCTTGAAATCTTTATCGGCATCGTTCAAAGCTTGATCTCTGGGGGTTTTTCAGGATCATCGGTCTTGTACGACCTCGTATGGATTAGCCTTCCGTTCATGTCCCTCCTGATGACCGGCTACCTCGCCAAGCTCTTTTCTCAATGGGGGAAAGAGCAATCTTTATCACAACCCCCCTGATGTCGAACCAGCGATGAAGAACGCGTTCATCTACCATGAGGATTTCAACAAGTACGACCTTGGGACGGACCATCCGCTCATCGGCGACAAACCACGAAACTCCTTGGAGTATCTCAAGGCCAACGGACTGCTCTCCCACTTCGACGTCCTCACGCCCACGTCCGCAAGCTACGACGACCTCCTGCGCGCCCATACCCCGGAGTACCTCAAACACGTCCGGTACCTCAGCATAAATGGAGGCTACCTGTCTGCGGACACCCCAGCGCCGAAAGGCATCTTCGAGGTCGCAAGCCTTGCCGCCGGCGGCAGCATGCTCGCGGCGGACAAGCTCTTCGACGGTTACCACCTCACGGTCAACCCGCTGGGTGGGTTCCATCACGCCTGCCGCGCGAGCTCCAGTGGCTTCTGTTTCTTCAACGACATCGCAGTCGCCATAGAATATCTGCGACACAAGCGGAAGATCAAGCGGTTCCTCATCATCGACCTCGACGTCCACCACGGCAACGGAACCCAGGACATTTACTTCGAAGACCCAAGCGTCCTGAACATCTCCATGCATCAGGACGGTAGGACCCTGTACCCCGGGACCGGGGACGTGGATGCGATTGGCCGCGGGCCAGGCGAAGGCTACACCGTCAACCTCCCGCTCCCGCCAGGCACCGCTAGCGCCAGCTACCTGAAAGCCTTCCATGAGATTATTCCACCCTTGGTCATGCAGTTCTCCCCCGAAGTCATCATATATCAGTCCGGCGTCGATACGCATCATGCCGACCCGCTCGCAGATCTCAACCTGCCCCTGCAGACCTACTACATGCTTGCCACCCAGGTCGCAGCGCTCTCCAGAAGCACCTGCAGCCGGCTTGCGGTCCTCTTCGGCGGAGGCTACAACAGCGAGTCCTGCATCCAGGCCTATTCGAACATCGTCAGCGGCCTCCTCGGAGAAAAAACCTTCCTCTCCGAACCTGAGCCTACGGATGCGGACCCAAGCGCCGTCGACACGATGCTTTCAGACCTTAAGATGCGGCTTGCGGACTACTGGGAACTCTGATTCTAGGAAAAGAGAGACTCTGAAACGCTCCTCGATAGCAGAATTGACGTGATCCTTTCCCATGCTTCAGTATGGGAAATCTTCGTTGATTCTTGTTCGAAGTTTTTCAAATAATCTTTTTGTATCCAGATTGAATTTCCCCCCTAATAGATGGGAGGTTAAGAAGATGGAAAAAAAGAAGTTAGGAAAATATTGTATATTTTTAGCAGTAGTCTCTTGTGTGGTCATACTCACACCCCCGCCCGTAATCGCTCTCGGCAATAGCCTTGATTGGTTCGCTGGAACAACAGTAAATGGCACGCAAAAAATCTTGGTTACAGAAAATGGTAGCCAAGAAAAACAAATCGAAAAAGCAGATGAACTTCCGTACTGGTTGGATGGTACTCTCCTCGATGGCACACATAGAGTAGTAGTCTCAGATACTGGTCTGCCACCGCCATACCAGAAACCAGGTTCTTATGAGTATGCTATTACTTTTGAAGAAGCTCAACGAATAGCTGAGAGTGCAAGGAAAAAGTATATAGATTTATTTGGTATCGATCCCTGTACGTCTGACCTGCCACAACGCAAGATTACTTTGTTCGACAACCCCTTTGAATCCGATATGGTCACGACATCGGCTCCTATGGGTGGCCCGCACCAGACGAGCGGGCAATTATACGCCCTTGTATTTCCCGCGAAAAACACTAGAGACAAACCAAATTTTCCAACTCTATTGTTTGATTACACAAAGAGTGGGTTCGATCGATTTCATACGTTTAACAACGTTCAGACACTCACGTACCTAGAGCTGGGATATTGGGATGCAAGCGATGTTCCATCAGGATCGGATATTTTCTCGTATAATTATTATCTAAATGAAGACCTGAGCGATTATTGGCTCGAGGATGCCCCTTCAACATTTTTAGTAGGATGGGTGAAAGATAGTGCAGGCAATTATGAAGGATGCGGCGGGGGTTGGTCCTGTACACTACGAGAACATTCACACTATATGTTCCCACCAGCATCTTCCGTACAACATGAAATATCCCATATTTTTTGGGCAGATGATCATGGTTGGACCCTTTGGCCTATCTGTCTCATGAGTTACTTCTGGCTATGGATAGGGTATAGCCACTGGTGTTCCACCTGTTATAGTACAATAAAAAATGCTATATGGAGGTAATGACTATTAAGATAAGTTATCTCCTCATATTTTTTTTCTTTCTTTCTCTTAGTTTCGTATTCTATTCAGGATGTATAGATCTGATGGGTGGTAATGGAGCTATCCAGGCAGACAAGCTATCGAACATCCCACAGGACTCTGTCAATCTCACTTCAGAAAACATGCGACAATTTCCTCATCTGATGCAAGCTTTCAATTCCTCAGGTCAAATAGTAGAAGTCCCCGGCTCTGAATGGTACGCGATGAAAGACTTCTTCAAGGGGTATTCAAGAAACGTCACGTATGAGGGGGCATATTATCGCATTCACCTTTCAGGGATAATATGAAAAAGACATGGTTTCTCATGGGAATCGTGTTGGTTGTCGTAGGGGTTTTTGGCATCGTTCTACATTTTTTTCGGTGATAATCTCCTCGGCTTTGCAACCCTTGTAATGTAATCAGATACCCGCCGAAAAGATTCTCAGTTTAAAAGAGTTCAGACAAAAACTTATAAGGCTCTTGGAGACTTACTACATAAGGGGGATTCCCATGCAGAAGTCGGCGTCGTTAGTTAAATGGTTTATTCTTGTCAGTAACACCAGCATCGGTATCTTGCCCTATCAAAAGTCATGGATGAGGTCAGAGACATGAAACACAATAAATACTCCATAGTTGTGGTGTTTACCGCTACCATTCTTTTTTTGACGACAACCATAAACTCCGGAGCCTTCCCAAAGAATCAAGAGCATATGACCCCACCCATACCTAGCGACCTCAAAGAAGGTCATTTCCTCTATTCGCCAATCTACGGCACGACAAGTTACCTCATCAATGAAACCGGAGTCGTCAATCACACCTGGTCTAGTGTTTATACACCCAACATCGACTCCTATATGCTTGACAACGGTACGATTCTCTATAGCATCGCGTCTGGCAATGGTGGGTTCCAAAAAATCGCATGGGATAGTACCATCCTCTGGGAGTACTACTATACACGAGACGGATCCTACGCCAGCCATGACGTCGTGCCGCTCCCCAACGGCGACGTCGTCATGATCATGCAAGAAGTAAAAACAGGTAACCAGGCCATCGCCGCAGGACGCAACCCCGCAACCGTCGGTTCGGCTTTCTATCCTGACTTCCTCATCCAAGTCCATAAAACAGGACCGACCAGCGGTGAAATCGTCTGGGAATGGCATATCTGGGACCACCTCATCCAAGATTACGATTCATCAAAGAATAACTACGGTGTCGTCGGTGATCACCCGGAGCTCATCAATATCAATTTCGGCGAGGACTTCACGGGGGACTGGATCCATATGAACTCGGTGGACTACAACCCAGCCTACGACCAGATCCTCATGAGTGCCCATAACTTCGACGAGGTCTGGATCATCGACCACAGCACGAACACCGATCAGGCAGCAGGCCATGACGGAGGACAATACGGCCACGGCGGTGACCTCCTGTACCGCTGGGGCAACCCCCAGGCCTATGACAGAGGAGACGCCAGCAATAAAAAACTGTTCTTCCAACATCAATGCACCTGGATCAAACCCGGCCTCCCCGGCGCGGGAAACATCCTTGTCTTCGCCAACGGCAATAACCACCCAGATGGCTCCTATTCGACCGTGGACGAGTTCACCCCACCAGTCAACATCAACGGTGACTATTATCTTCCACCCGGAGGAACCTATGGTCCTGAGAACTACTCATGGCTATATCGCCTGCCGGACAACCTCTATTCAAGCATCTGGAGCGGCGCTCAGCGCATGCTTAATGGTAACACGCTCATCTGCTCTGGCGTCCCTGGAACCTTCATCGAGGTCACACCGGACCACGACATCGTATGGACCTATGTCAATCCCTACCCAATTGGCAATATGAATTCAGTCTACAGAACCCAGTACATTCCTCCTCCACCACCGCCAATAAAACCGAAGCTATATATCATCGGCCACCTCTACTGGAGCAACATCGCACCAGGCGCAACCGTCAAAGGAAGCTTTCAAGTGCAGAACTTTGGTGATCCCAACTCGTGGCTCAACTGGACCGTCAATACCTCATCCTTGACCTGGGGAACATGGACGGTTTCTCCAACATCGGGGTACAATCTCACCCCCCGCGAGGGGCCCGTGACCATCAATGTCACGTGTGTTATTCCCTCTGAAAAGAAAAAAGAATTTCTAGGTACACTGAAGGTTCAGGACCAGAATAATGCATCGGACTCCGGCAACGTATCAATCATTCTCCAGACGCCGGCAAGTACACCGTACTCGCCACCTCATCTCTTTCCGAGATTCTGGCAGTGGATCACCCTTTTACACGAGGTATTGCAAGCGTTCAGACACCATCCGCAATTTATCCGACCTCTCTTGCCACCTTAAGGATAAGAACGAGAAAGGGCGACAAAACGTGATCTGCGGGTAGCGCTCCCTCGACTCCAAAGGAATGGGGGCTAACAGAGAAAAACTGGGTTGTTCCGACTTCCTTCTGACGCCTATTTAAACCGCCTGTATCCAAATCTTTATGAACCGACCCAAAATACCGGATACCAGATAAGACACGGAAGATGGGAGAACCACTAGGATTCTCCAAATTCTTGAGGTGTTTTCCAATGGAAAGCCAGCAGACTGCAATCATGCAAACGAACAATAAGAAAAAGAAAACCACGATGAAAAGCATCGACGGCAACACCGCAGCAGCGCACATCGCGTACGCCTTCAGCGACGTCGCCGCCATCTACCCTATCACACCCTCATCACCCATGGGCGAAGAAGTCGACGCCTGGGCAGCCCACGGCCGTAAGAACCTCTTCGGCCAAGTCCTCAAAGTCTCCGAGATGCAGTCCGAAGGAGGCGCCGCTGGAGCCGTCCACGGAGCGCTCAGCGCAGGCGCCTGCGCCGTCACATTCACCGCCTCACAAGGACTCCTCCTCATGATTCCCAACATGTACAAGATCTCCGGGGAACTCATGCCCTGCGTCTTCCACGTCAGCGGCCGCGCCCTCGCCGGCCAGGCGCTCTCCATCTTCGGCGACCACCAGGACGTCAACGCCGCCCGAGCAACAGGATTCGCATTCCTCTCGTCCAACGCCGTCCAAGAAGTCATGGACCTCGCACTCGTCGCCCACCTCGCGACCCTGCGCACCAGCGTCCCCTTCCTGCATTTCTTCGACGGCTTCCGCACCTCCCATGAGGTCCAGAAAGTCGAGATGATCGACTACGACGACATCGCTGGACTCGTCGACTGGGAGGCGATCCGCCGGCACCGCGAGCGCGCGCTCAACCCCGAGCACCCGCACCAGCGCGGCACCGCCCAGAACCCGGACATCTACTTCCAAGTCACCGAAGCCGGCAACCTCTTCCACCAAGCGGTCCCCAAGATCGTCGAAGAGGAAATGGACAAAGTCTACACACTCACCGGACGACGCTACCACCTCTTCGACTACGTCGGCGCCCCAGACGCGGACCGCGTCCTCATCATGATGGGCTCCGGCTGCGAAGCCGCAGAAGAAACCGTCGGCTACCTCAACGCACACGGCGAGAAAGTCGGACTCCTCAAAGTCCGCCTCTACCGACCCTTCGCCGCAGACTACTTCATCAACGCACTCCCCAAGACCACCAAGCGCATCGCGGTCCTGGACCGAACCAAGGAAAGCCTCGCCTTCGGCGAACCACTCTACCTCGACGTCAGCACCGTGCTTCAAAACCACGGACTCCCCATCGAGGTGTACGGAGGCCGTTACGGCCTCGGCTCCAAGGACTTCAACCCCACCATGGTAAAAGCCGTCTACGACAACCTCAAACAACCCAAGCCCAAGAACCACTTCACCGTCGGTATCACCGACGACGTTAGCCACACCTCTTTGCCTCTGGGACAACCGATTTACCCGGCGCCCAAGGACGTCATCCGCTGCAAGTTCTGGGGCATGGGCTCAGACGGCACCGTCGGCGCCAACAAGGACGCCATCAAGATCATCGGCGACAACACCCCCCTCTACGTCCAAGGCTACTTCGCGTACGACAGCAAGAAATCCGGCGGCGTCACCATCTCGCACCTGCGCTTCGGCAAATCCCCTATCCACTCCACGTACTTCATCGAACAGGCGGACTACATCGCCTGCCACCAATCCTCCTACGTCAGCCGCTACGACATCCTCGAAGGCATCAGACAGGACGGCACCTTCGTCCTCAACTGCCCCTGGAGCCTCAAGGAACTCGACGTCAACCTCCCCAACGACATACGACGGACCATCGCCCAGAAACACCTCAAGTTCTACACCATCGACGCCGTCAAAATCGCCGAGGACGTCGGCTTGGGCGGCCGCATCAACATGGTCATGCAGACCATCTTCTTCAAACTCGCTAGCGTCCTGCCCATCGACGAGGCGATCAGACTCCTCAAAGAGGCCATAGAGAAGACCTACGGCAAGAAAGGCGAGGACATCGTCAAGAAGAACTGGCAGGCCGTCGACCAATCCCTCAGTGGTATCAACGAAATCCACTACCCTGCCTCCTGGGCGCAGCTGCCAGCAGACAAGACCATAACACCAGATGTCCCCGACTTCATCAAAGACGTCATGTGCCCCATGAACGCCATGAAGGGAGACACCCTGCCCGTCAGTGCCTTCACCCCCGGTGGACTCTTCCCACCAGGGACTTCGCAGTACGAGAAACGCAGCGTCGCCATCAACGTCCCAGAATGGCAGATGGAGAACTGCATCCAATGCAACTTCTGCTCCCTTGTCTGTCCTCACGCCACCATCCGACCCGTCCTTCTCACCCAAGAGGAGATGGAAAAGGCGCCCAAAGGCTTCACTGCTAAGAAGGCCGCCGGTAAAGAAGCCGAAGGCAAATACTTCCACATCCAAGTCTACCCTGAGGACTGCATGGGCTGCGGCAACTGCACCGACATCTGTCCAGCGAAACCCAAAGCCCTCATCATGAAACCACTCGAGACCCAGAAAGACACCCAGACCGCGTACCTCAAGTACGCGCAGAGCCTGCCTCCGCAGCCCTCCGGCTTCGACCGAACGACTCTTAAAGGATCCCAGTTCCAACAACCTCTCCTTGAATTCTCCGGCGCCTGCGCCGGCTGCGGTGAAACCCCGTACGTCAAACTAATCACCCAACTCTATGGCGAACGGATGATGGTCGCCAACGCCACCGGGTGCACCTCGATCTGGGGCGGATCGGCCCCTTGCGTCCCCTACACGGTTGACCGCAACGGGCACGGCCCCGCTTGGGCCAACAGCCTCTTTGAGGACAACGCGGAGTACGGTTTCGGCATGGTGCTGGCGACCCAGCAGCGCCGCGAGAAGCTCGTGGACCTCGTCACCCAAGCCATGACCAAAGCCACGGGTGAGCTGAAAGACGCGTTCACCGGATGGCTGCAGAACACAAGCGACGGGGACAAGTCGAAGGAGTACAGTGACAAGATCCATGTTCTGCTTGAGAAGAACCATGCGGACCCGGTCCTCTCCCAGATTTGGGAGGCGCGCGACATGCTCACTAAGAAATCCATCTGGTGCATAGGCGGCGACGGCTGGGCTTACGACATCGGCTACGGTGGCCTGGACCACGTCCTGGCTATGAACCAGGACATCAACATCCTCGTCCTGGACACCGAGTTATATTCCAACACCGGTGGGCAGTCCTCTAAGGCGACGCCTATCGGCTCTATCGTCAAGTTCGCGGAATCCGGGAAGAAGACGATTAAAAAAGACCTTGGGCTCATGGCCATGTCCTATGGGTACGTCTACGTCGCGTCTGTCTGCATGGGTGCGAACCGCAACCAGCTCCTCAAAGCCGTGAAGGAAGCGGAGTCGTTTCCCGGGCCGTCCCTCATCATCGCGTACGCGCCATGCATCAACCATGGTATCAAGGCCGGCATGGGGAAATCCCAGGAGGAGGAGAAGCGTGCGGTGGACTGTGGGTACTGGCTGCTGTACCGGTACGACCCTCGCCTCGTCCAACAGGGGAAGAACCCGTTCCAGCTGGATTCCAAAGAGCCGGATGGGACCCTGAAGAACTTCATCATGGGTGAAGTCCGGTATGCGGCGCTTACGCAGACCTTCCCTGAGGAAGCGAAGCGTCTGAACGACATGTTGGAACAGACCGTGCAGACTCGGTATAAGATGTACAAAGCGATGGCGGGAAGCGCATAGCTGTCTCGCCCTCCGTCTTTCTTTTTTCCTTTTTAAAGAACCAGATGGATTTGTTCGATACTATTAAATAGTGTACGGCCATGTCAGGCCATCGAATTTAGGAACGTATATCCAACGAATTATTAGGAGGGAAGTTGGATGAATGGAACGACTTTAGATAAGATCTTCAAGCCTAAGAGCATCGCCGTCATCGGCGCAAGTGAGACCCCAGGGACTGCGGGGTACCGTGTTTTCCGCAACCTCATCGGCTCAGGGTACAGCGGTGTTGTCTACCCCGTTAACCCGAAGCGTGAGAGTGTCCAGGGCGTCCAGGCGTACCCGTCGATTAACGATGTTCCTAAGGTCGTAGATCTCGCGATCATCGCTACCCCGGCAGTCATCGTTGTTGATATCGTCGAACAATGCGGGAAGCGCGGGGTCCAGGGGATTCTGATTATTTCCGCTGGGTTCAAAGAAATCGGGCCGGAGGGTGTTGCCCGTGAGCAGCAGCTCCTGGAGCTCAAGAAGAAGTATAATCTGCGGATTGTCGGGCCGAACTGCGTCGGTTTCATCATGCCGTATTTGAACCTGAATGCGACGTTCGCCGGCTCCATGCCGTTGCAAGGCTCGATTGCGCTGCTGTCTCAGAGTGGTGCGATCTGTGGTGCGATCCTGGACTGGGCGGCAGCCGCGAACGTGGGTTTCAGCTCCTTTGTCTCCGTCGGCTCCATGCTGGATGTGGACTTCGGCGACCTGATCGATTACTTCGGGATGGATATACATACCAGGAGCATCGTCTTGTACGTCGAGTCGATTACCGATGCCCGGCAGTTCATGAGTTCCACGAAGGCGTTCGCCCGTGCGAAGCCTATCATTGTGATTAAATCCGGTCGGTTCAAGGAAGGCGCAAAGGCCGCGGCCTCCCATACGGGTGCGCTGGCCGGCGAGGACGCGATTTACGAGGCCGCGTTCCGCCGCAGCGGCGTCGTCCGTGTCAAGAACATCATGGATTTGTTTGATTGTGCCGCGATTCTGGCGAAGCAGACCCGGCCGATGGGCCCGAACATCGCGGTCGTCACGAACGCTGGAGGGCCTGGTGTGCTCGCCACGGACTCGATTGTCGAGCATGGCGGTAAACTCGCGGCCCTAGCACCTGAGACGATTGAGAAGTTGAATAAGGTCCTGCCCTCGCATTGGAGCCATGGGAATCCCGTGGATATCATCGGGGACGGTGACGAGGAGCGGTATCAGCAGGCCATTGACATCTGCCTTGAAGACAAGAACATCGATGGTTTGCTCGTGATCTGCGTACCGCAGGTCATGGCGGATCCGAACAAGCTCGCCGAGAAGCTCATTGATATCTCTCGGCGGACCACGAAGCCGATTCTTACCACGATGATAGGTGAGACGAGCGTGTACCATGCTCGTGAGACGCTGAACCGTAACAACGTGCCCTCCTACCCAAGCCCTGATGAGGCGGTGGAGGCGTACATGTATCTGTATCAATACGAGCGGCATCTCGCTCAGCTGTATGAGACGCCTGAGGAGCTCAACATCCGCACCACGGCGCATAAGGAGATTCTGCAGCGGATCATCAAGACGGCGATGAAGGACAACCGCTTGATCCTCAATGAGAGTGAGGCGAAGACGTTCCTGGAGATCTATGGGATTCCGACGACGAAGCCAGTTATAGCGGAGTCTGCTGAGAAGGCCGTGCAGGCTGCGGAGAAAATCGGGTACCCGGTGGTCATGAAGATTCTGTCGCCGCAGATTACGCATAAGACGGACGTCGGCGGTGTCGTCCTGGACTTGCATTCGGGCGCTGAGGTGAAGGACGCGTTCCAGAAAATGGTCGCGACCGCCAAACAGAAAGTCCCGGACGCAGAAATCCTTGGGGTGACGATTCAGCGGCAGATTAAGAACTTCAAGTACGAGTTGATCCTGGGGTCGAAGAAGGATCCAATCTTCGGCTCGGTGATTCTGTTCGGCCTTGGTGGCATTTACACGGAGTTGTTCAAGGACCGGGCGATCGGGTTCCCGCCGCTCAATCAAGTGCTCGCGCAGCGCATCATGGAGAAGACGAAAGCCTACGACCTGCTGAAAGGCTTCCGTGGTATCCCGCCGGTGGACATGCGCAAGGTGGAGGAGATCATGGTGAAGTTCTCCCAGATGATCATTGACCATCCTGAGATCAAGGAGGTCGACATCAACCCGCTTCTCCCGGAGGGTAGCGATCTGACCGCGGTCGACGCACGCATCGTGCTTGACCCGGAGCCGGAGAAGCATCCGCATCTCATCATCAGTCCCTATCCGACGAAGTACATGAAGACCGTGACGCTCAAGGATGGTAAAAAGGTCATGCTGCGGCCGATTAAGCCTGAGGACGAGCTGATGTGGCTGGATATGTTCAAGAGTTTCTCGGAGGAAACAGTCCGGTTCCGGTTCTTCCGTATGATCAAGGACACGCCTCATGAGGTCCGCACGCGGTTCTGTAACATTGACTATGACCGTGAGATGGCAATCGTCGGTGATGTCATGGAGGACGGCAAGCACAAGCTGCTTGGGGTCACCCGGTTGATTTCCGATCCGGTGAAGCCTGAGGAGGCGGAGTTCGCGCTCGTCGTCACCGACAAGTACCAACGGCTTGGGCTAGGCTCGGAGTTCATCGATTACACGTTCGCTATAGCCCGGGACAAGGGCATCCGGCGGATGACCGGCGTGGTCCTCAAGGACAACTACCCGATGATCGCGTTGTGCCGAGAGAAAGGCTTCAAGTTCTCTGAGGGCGATCCTGGTGAGTACAAAATCGAGTACGACCTGAACGTGGAGTTCGCCAACGAGACGCTGGAGAGCGGGACGACGCTTGCGTCCAACGCAGGAACCAGTGCCCAACCGGATGTAAAAAAAAAGCCGCCAAAAAAACCCGTTAAGGTAGAGTTATAGGAACGGGGCTGAGTCGTTCACAGTCTCCACGACGTTGACCCAGATGATTGGGATGTCCGTGGGGACGATTTTTTTCTTCTTTTGCACGTGCGCCATGGTCTTTACTCCTCGTGGAGGCTCTGGGCGAGCGTGCGGGCGCGGGTCCCGACGACAAAGGACTTCATAATAGCTTCAATTTCAAGGGCTTCAGTCTTGGTTGCTACCTGGCCAACGATCATCATCTTGTCTCACTCCTCGCCCCCTCTTTTGTCAGTTTTCTTTAAAGCGTGTTGTTGTACACGTCATGCCCAGCTTCTGGACACTCGTTACCCGTTTTGTTTTTCTTCGGCTGGTTAATATAACGCCCCGGCGTTGTCCCCGACAGAAATAGGATGTCTAGCAAGGCGCTTTTGTCCGGGCTGCTGCTCCTCGTCGCCGTCATCTGGGGCGGCTCGTTCATCGTCGTGAAAGAAGCGACCGCGGAGATGGATCCCCTTGTCCTGGGCGCCGTTCGGTTCCTCGTCGCCACCCCCCTCATGGTCATCCTGCTTATTGTGATGAAGGCGAACCCGCGAGTACCGCGGAAAGAATGGCCGTCGCTGATTGTCCTGGGGCTTACCGGCGTCACCCTCCTCTACGTACTGCAATATATCGGGATTGCGTACACGAATGCGTCGACGTCCTCCGTGCTGACCGACATGGACGTCTTATTCATCGTCCTGCTGTCCTTTCTCCTCCTGCATGAGCCTGTGACGCGCCTGCGGATCCTTGGCATCGGTCTGTCGTTCATCGGGGTGATCGTCGTCGTGTTCTCCAACATCGACGTTGCATCGATGACGGTCTCCACCCAGTTCATCCTCGGCTCTGTCCTCGTCGTCTCCTCCTCGCTGTGTTGGGGCGTGTTTTCCATCGTGGGTAAACGCCTCCTGCAGACGTATAACGAGATCACCATCATGACCTATGCCTTCGCTCTGGGCACGCTCTTCTACCTCCCTATTGTGGGCGGCAGTCTCGTCTCCTCGCTACAGCGGACTTCGCTGTTCGGCTGGGGAGCGATCCTGTACCTCGCAGTCGTCAGCACCATCATCGCGTACCTCGGGTGGTACTACGCGTTGAAACGCGTGGATGCCAGCCAGGCGGCCGTGTACCTCAACTTCATCCCGCTCTCCACGATCCTGATGGCGATCCTCCTAGGAGAACACATGACGGTCGCCTTTTTCGTCGGCGCAGGCTTAATAATCTATGGCGTATATTTGACGCAAGATAGGAAAAAATAAATTGGAATTAAGAATGAAGAAAGTATTTATTGACGCAGAATTTGTTTGTGATAGAAGAAAATTAGATATGACTCGAATTTCAAAATATTTACTTAGAAATGGTTATGAGATTGTTGATAGTCCTAAAAAAGCAGATGTTATTTTAATTAGTACTTGTGGTTTTGGAAATTCTCTTGCAGACACATCCTTTAAAAAGATAAAGGAATTAAAAAAATATGATGGGGAGGTTATAGTAACAGGTTGTGTACCAGACACGGATAAAAAAAGATTTGACTATTTTTTCAATGGCCGGTCTTTTAGTACAAAACATATTGATGAAATTGAAACTTATTTCCCTGGAAATAAAGTCAGTTTTTCTGAAATTGAGGATGGTAATTCTCTTTGGATTAATTTAAACAGAGATAAAATCAGTGATACTTTTCGACTATTATTTTTAAAATTTAATTTAATAAAAAAAGCGTATGTAGGTTTTTTCGATCAGATGTTTAGAAATAACATTGGAGAAAATCATTTGATTTTACAAACTTTTTATGGATTGAATCTCCCTATAGATGATCTCTATGATATTAGAATTGCATCTGGTTGCTGGCAGAATTGTTCCTATTGTGCAATTAAAAAGGGCGTGGGCGGATTTAAAAGCAAACCTCTAGATATTTGTTTAAATGAATTTAAAAATGGTTTAGAAAAAGGGTATTCAAATTTTTTTCTTACAGCCGAAGATACGGGATGTTACGGGTTAGATATCAATAGCAATTTTCCCGATTTGCTTGATAAGATTATGAACATTGATGGAGAGTATAGGATTAATATTTATGCGTTAAATCCTAGGTGGGTTGTAAAATATATTGATGAACTTGAAGAGATTGTAAAAAAAGGAAAAATTAAGGCTATATTAATTCCTATTCAATCAGGGGATAATAGAATCCTTCAGCATATGAATCGGTATTCAGATGTTGAAAAAATAAAATCTGCTTTTATGAGATTAAAAAAAGCAAATTCGGATCTTACTCTTGCTACACATTGTATTGTAGGTTTTCCTTCTGAAACGGATCAGGAATTCAAAGAAACTTTGGATTTTATCAAAGCAGCAAATCTTGATTTAGGTATAATCATGTCAATGTCTATTAAAGCCGATACTGAAGCAGAAAGTATTGAACCAAAAGTATCAAGAAAAGAAATATCCAAACGATTGAGGTCTGCTCAGAAATATCTAAGAAACTTAGGATATATGACTTTCAAAGTAAAAGGTACTCTTTATTATAGAAAAAAGGAATAGATTGATACATTGTAATTCTCTCAGGCTTGAATGCTAGGGAGTATGTCTGGCACCCCGCCGCTAGCCCTATAATAACAGCAGGTCGTAGTATCATATAAAAGAATCAAGCTCCTCATTATTTTTATTTTAATCTAATGAATAAAATTAACACAAGCTTAATAATCTATGGCGTATACCTCACGCAGCGACACTAACCCTGTGAGTTGAAGCGAATGTTCTGCGTCGAATGCGGCACTGAAGGACCGATATACAAGAACGGCGTCTGCCTGAAGTGTTACCTGAAGGGTACCCGGTTCAGCAAAGGACCCGTGATTCTGGATATCACGACGTGTCCTCGTTGTGATGCGTATAAGTTCAAGAGCACCTGGATTCGGGAGTCTTTTCATGAGGCCCTTCAACGCCATCTGAAGACCTCGTTCACCGTCGACCCGGAGCTTGGGAACCCCCGGTTCCAGGCCGACTGCAAGGAGCAGGACCGGATGCTCTCCTGCCTCATCTCCATCTCTGGTACTGTGGGTGGTCAGGCCGTCGTCGAACAGCATCCGCTCACCGTTCGACTCAAGAATATCACCTGTGATGTCTGCTCGCGTGAGGCGGGCGGCTACTACGAGGCGATTCTGCAGATCCGCGCGGACCAACGCATCTTCACCCCAGAAGAGCTCGAAGCCCTCGAAACGAAGGTCGATACCCTCGTCAAGAACGCGCAGAAGGACAAACGCAGCGTGTACATCACCGATTACGAGATCAAGCGCGAAGGCCTTGATTTCTTCCTCAGCGATAAGGGCGTTGCCCAGACGATCGCCAGGCGGCTCCAGGAGCAGTACGGCGGGGAGTTCAAACAGTCCGCCTCGAACGTCGGCATGAAGGACAGCCGGCAGCTCTACCGCGTCACCTATCTGGTGCGTCTTCCCCGGTATCAGCCTGGTGACTTCCTCCTGTATCAGCGTACTCCGATGCGCGTCCGCAGCATTCGCGGGAATAAAGCGCACTTGCAGAGTCTTGCCACATGGGAGGATTCCACGGTCGATGCGAAATCCTTGCAGCAGGCGTCGCCGATTTCTGATTCCGTGAGGCGAAAGGAAATGATCGTGGTCAGCCAGACCTCCTCCGAGGTTCAGCTCATGGACCCGGATTCGTATAGGATTATGACGATTCCCAAGCCCAAGAAACATACGTTTTCTAAAGAGAAAACCACGGTCGTACGCATCAACGACCTTGATTATCTTCTTCCCGAGAAAGACTAGTATGCGTATCGCGGTGAAGTTCGCGTATGACGGGCGAGGGTTCTCGGGGTATGCACGACAGCCGGGACGCCGGACCGTGGAAGGCGATTTGCTCGAGATGTTCAAGGAATGGGGGGCGATAGGGAATTTGGAAGAGGCGCGGTTTCGTGCGGGGAGCCGGACGGACCGCGGGGTCTCTGCGCTGGGGAACGTGGTGGCTTTCTCTACGTCCCTGCCACTAGAGGATTTCCGTCGTCATATGCCGGGGTCTGCCCCTGGTATTCTTGTGTACGGTATCCGTGAGGTGGAGGAATCGTTTTATCCGCGGTACGCACTGCAGCGTCGGTATCGGTATTATCTACGGACGGAGGGGTTGGATTGTCCTGCGATCCGTGAGGCTACGGATGTGTTCGTAGGTGAGCATGATTTCCGGAACTTCGCGAAACTTGAGGAGGGAAAGGATCCGATGCGGTGCCTTGAGGAGTTATTGGTGGCTGACTCGGGGCGGTTCTTGGTGCTGGATTTCGCTGCGCAGACATTCCTGTGGCATCAGGTGCGTCGGATGGTCGCGGGATTGATCAAGGTCGGGTTCGGGAAGCTGTCAAGGGAAGATCTTGCCGAGGCGTTGGCGCATCCAGAGATTCGGGTGGATTTCGGGCTGGCGCCGGCGGAACCGTTGATATTGCAAGAAGTTCGGTACCCATTCCTGTCTGACAATCTACTAGTGAGCCCGGAGATGCTTCTACGGCTGGAGCAGGAAATTATTAGCCGACTGTGAGCTCCTGTGGTTATTTTGGTGAGTCCCGAACGTGTTTGAAGGATATTTATGCTTCTTCAGGAGATGTGTGGTACATGACTGGGTTTAATATGTGTAAGGCGACGGAAAAACTCTATCGGGATGCGTTGTACGTCCATCTGGTCCGGCATGGGTGCCCGCGCATCATTGCTTTGATGAAAACCCGCCTTCTCTTCTACATCCTGTCGAGTCTTCGTTAGGATGAGAGGATGTCGTTCATGGCGAGGTACGAGAGGTCGAGGTCCTTTTTCTTCGTCCAGGTCTCCGCGAGCGGTGTGAGGGTGACAGCCTTGTCGACGATGCCGACCATCTTGTCGGTCTCGTTGCGCATGACCGCGAAGACCGCCTCGTAGCCGAGGCGGCTGGCGAGGAACCGGTCGAACGCGCTGGGTGCGCCACCGCGCTGGATGTGGCCAAGGATGCTGACTTTGACTTCCCAATCCGAATATTTCTCGATGTGGGCTTTGACGGCTGCGGCGCCGCCGGTACGTTCGCCTTCGGCGACGACGATAATACTGCTTTTCTTGCCGCGGGCCCTCCCCATGTTGAGGCGCGCCCAGATCTTACTGAGGTCCACGGGGGATTCGGGGATGATGATATCCTCTGCGCCTCCGCCCACGCCGGTGTAGAGGGCGATGTAGCCGGAGGTGTGCCCCATGACTTCGATGATGAAGAGCCGGGAATGCGAGGTGGCGGTGTCGCGGATCTTGTCGATCGCGTCCAAGGCTGTGTTCACTGCGGTGTCGAAGCCGATGGTGAAGTCGGTGCCGTAGAGGTCGTTGTCGATGGTGCCGGGGACGCCGATGCCTTGGATGCCGTGCTCCAGGATCAGTTCGTGCAGGCCGTGGAACGAACCGTCTCCTCCGATGACGATGAGGCTGCTGATGTTGCGTTTCTTTATGTTCTCGTAGGCTTTCTGTCGTCCTTCGGGGGTGAGAAAGGCGGGGCTGCGTGCGGTCTGGATGACGGTGCCGCCGTATTTGATGATGTTGCTGACGGAGCCTGCGTTGAGTGGTTCCATGTCGTCGTTGATGAGGCCTTCATAGCCGTGTTTGATGCCGTAGATGGTGTGTCCGAAGTTCAGCGCGGTGCGTACGATTGCGCGCAGTGCTGCATTCATGCCGGGGGCATCGCCGCCGCTAGAGAGTACTCCGATGGTTTTGGTTTCGATGTCTCACCACACTCCTTATCGTTGTCGGTGGGATGGGTAGGTGGTGAAGGGATTTAAAGCATTTGTCTGGCCGGGAGTCTTTGGGTGTGGTTTTACCTAAATGTTTATTATAAGTCAGTGGATTTGCGGTGACTTGAGTGCAGGGGTAGCCAAGCTCGGTCAACGGCGACAGACTCAAGATCTGTTCCTGCAGAGGTTCGGGGGTTCAAATCCCTTCCCCTGCACTTTTTTTCATCCTCTTATCAGCAACACACTCAGCCTGATACGTTGAATAAAATATAAGGGACTTGTTGAGATCAAGACATCTCCAACATCAACATGTGGTTCGTGCCATTCCCCAGAGCCATGTTGCATGACCATGCAGTACATGGCCCCCCCATGTTTTAGTATCCCCCCAGCCACTGTCTATGTTCATCCTGGTGATTCACCCATTTTCAGTGTTCTGGTCGATAATTCTATTTTTTTTATAGTGTTGATACAGAATTGGAGAGATCAATACTGTTGAGTTAATTTACCCAAGGTAGTGATGAGAGAGAGGATAAAAAAGAAAATAGATGAGTCTGTAAGAGAAGACTCATTATGCGCGTTTATAATAAAACCTTAAGAGAGCAATGACCAGTAGCACGACACCTAACACAATTGAGGCGGTGCCTGCACCTGAGCCTCGCATAGGGGCACCAGGAATATATACTATTGCTGCTCCGACGATAACTAAGATTATTCCTAGCACAGCCAGAATAGTGGCATGCATGTTTCTACTGTTCGCAGTCTTCTCCTCTCCATTCATTTTTAAGGCCTCCATTGTTCACATCGTTTCTAATCACAAATAAATTTATAACCAACTGATGTGCTCTTTTATGAGTTTCTCACTGGACATGTTTCAGCGTGATATATATTTTTCCATTTTTTGTTTTTTCGCTAAGCCATCGTACACATGCTCTCGTGCGAGAAAGAGGATGAGACATGGAAAAACGCACGAAACATCACCATGAAGGTCAATTGAAAACAACAAGAACGTCAAGGTAATCGACCGATAATCTGACTTATACTGGATTTCGACTAATTGTCAATCATTGTCGTACTGGTAAGTTGGGGGTTCAAATCCTTTTCACTGCACTTTTCTTTTTCACTGAGAGGTACTTTGATATACTGTTCGCTGAATCCACGAAAAAAAGAGAAAAAAAGATGGGGGGGCGTTCTATGCTGAAGTCGGTGGAAAATCAAAGTGCCAGAAATCCAGCGTCTTCCAGATGGCGGGATTCGGAACATAGATGCCGTTGTCAAGGATCCAGCTGTTGGTAACCCAGGTGTTGTCCGGTTGCGCTTCGAAATCAACGGGCCGGTGCGTGGTCCCCGACAGCCACAGGTAGGTGATCATGCCGGAGCCATTGACGGTGTCGTAGCCCTGTAAGAACTGCTGAAATTCGGTCTTATACCGGTACTCCAGGTATAACGTGGCGTACCAGTTGCGAAAATCGTCGGTCCCGAACCAAATAACGGTGAACGGAAGCATGAATAAGACGGTGAGTTTCTTGAATTCCGAGCGCCAGGCTTTGTCGAATCCCGACTGGTTAATGCGGGAGATCCATTCCAGGGTTTGTTTCTGGTCGGAGCAGAACATGAGAACCCGGTAGCTTTTTCCATCTGGCGAGGGGACGGGCGCGAGACTTTTGTAGTTCTTATAGTTACCGACTATTTTCGTATCCACAGGGACCGTGTGTCGGGTGGCGGTTGCAGACATAGGGATCACGGTGGTCATCAACAGCATACAAAAAGCAATGCCCAGGACCTTGGGATTCATGTTTCTCTTTCCTCCTATGCGATGTTAATGCATGTCATTTATATTAAATTATTGGGAAATGCCTATCTATGCTCACATGTCACTCGATAGATTCCTTTATATGAGAATAATTCCTTTTTTAGCACAGGAATGTTAAATTCCCAGAACTCCACTTCGTAACCCAGATCCTCATAAACGCTGCAGTAAAGGCTGCCGTGACAGTGTGGAGTCTCCCAGGAGGGCAGGAGGGAAACATTTATTATATAGAAGAATATAGGCGTTTTCAAGAGGAAAAACAATGGACCGATGTACCCGCTGCATTCTCCCGACAAACTATCCAGGGATACAAATGGACGCACAAGGCGTCTGCCAATACTGCAAGCAAGACAAACAGAAGATAAACTACGTTGGACTCGACTCGTTCGTCAAGGAAATGCGGGCGTTTCAAGAGAAGCACCCAGAGCGAAACAAAGACTACGACTGCCTCCTCGGCTTCAGCGGCGGACGGGACAGCACCTACCTCCTCTATCTCCTCACAAAACAGCTTGGACTAAGCGTCCTGTGCTACAATGCGGATCACGGATACGTTCCGGAAGTCACCACACAAAACATGAACTATGCTACTGACATTCTCAAATCAAAGCTAGTAATCGAAAAACACGACTACCTGAAACAAAGCCTGCGGCATGTTCTCGCCACCTGGATGCACCGGCCGTCGATGCCGATGATTGAGACGTTTTGCACAGGATGCAAACGCGGCATCGAAAGCGGCACCATCGCATTCGCGCAGAAGAACAAAATCCCTGTCGTTATCAGGGGAGAGACCCCATTTGAATTCCCCAATTACCGCTATAACCTGATACGGTTGTACCCCCAGGAGGGATGGTTGCCGATGATGTTTGGGTACGGGGCATGCGTGGCCAAAAACCCACTGTGGTTCACGAACTTGACCTATGTGGACAACCAAGTCAAAGATTTCATGTTCTTCCATGATTTCAAGAAAAACTTCCGAGACCATGGACTGATCCTCCTCGAGCCTTTCTTAGGAAACATTCGATGGGAAGAGAAAGTCGTGATGTCAACCATCGAAAAGGAACTCCACTGGAGCAAAAACCCGCGGGTCCGGTCCTCCTGGCGAGGAGACTGCTCGGTCGCTCTCCTGAAACTCTACGTCTACAACAACATCCTCGGCTTCAACGATAAAACCGAAGGCCTCAGCTATTTGATTCGAGACGGCCAGATCACCCGTGATGAAGCGTTAGAGCGCGTGAAACAAGAGGAGAATGTCCCCGAGGACATCATCCAAGAGATCCTCCAAGGCCTCGGGTTAAAACTCACGGATTTCTCAAGCGCAACCGCCAGACTCAAGGAGCGATATTCCCAGGGGAAACGGTTCTAACACCACGCACTGAAACGCCACCCTGCATTAGTGATACATCATGGTATTTTCACAGTAGGTACTGCGTCGGCATACTCCTTTCCCCTACGGCTCCCAACAGATGGCTCACCACCGATACAAGAGACATCGATAACAATCAATGAGAAATCAACATTTATTAACCTGAAGGACGTCTATATTCTCGAGGGAGAAAGACCATGCAACACCAGAACGCGAAGCACAATCACCTGATTTTTACCGCAATATTCGCAATACTCCTCAGTTCAGCATCCATCGGACCCTTGGTGAACCACACACCGACGGCCGAGGCGCGCACTACCGACCAGATCACCTTCGTCGAAAAAACAACAGGCCTCGATAACCCCGCCAAGGAAGGCGGCAACACCGAGCTCGAACTCTACGACGTCAACCAAGACGGCCAACCAGACATCGTCAGCCTCGGCGACCACGGCAACCCATACATCAACACCCAAGAACACGGCATCATGGTCTGGCTCAACAACGGCGACGGCACCTGGGCCATCCACCAAAACGGCGACTTCGGGTACGGCGGATGCGCACTCGGCGACCTCAACCTCGACGGCCACCCGGACATCGTCTGGGGCATCCACCACAACTACGGCCCCACAGGCTACGGCGACACCCTCATCGGCGCAGCCCTCGGCGACGGCACCGGCACCACATGGACGGGCTGGGCCACAGGACTTGGCACCGGCGGAGAGACCTACGGGATGTTCGCAACCGACCTCGCAGACTTCAACAACGACGGCCTCCTCGACCTCGTCTCCCAGTCCTTCGGCTACGGCAATGGCTACCACGTCTACCAGAACAACGGCGACGGCACCTGGACCCACCGCTGGTCCAGCACGGTTGACAACACCAACGACGACCTCAAAGCCTGCGACATCAACGCAGACGGAAACATGGATTTCATCGGCACCAAAGCCAACACCTACGTGTACCTCGGCGACGGCGCCTTCCACTTCACCCTCTCCCAAAACGGACTGCCCACGGCCGTGGCCCTTGGGCTCGAGCGCGGCGACGTAAACAACGACGGCTGTGACGACCTCATCATCGCCTACGACAACCTCGGCGTCCGCTGCTACCTCTATGACAAACCAACCGATTCATGGACGTCAACCTCCAACGGCCTGCCGACGACCGGGGACTACAACGTCCAATGCGGCGACCTCAACGGCGACGGCCTCCTCGACATTCTCGCCTACAGTGGTACCACCGGCCACGCCTACCTCGGCGATGGCACCGGAAACTGGGTTGCGGACGCGACCTTCACCGTCGGCTCTCCAGGTGATTACTCCGCCTTGCGCGTCGACGGCGACTTCGATCACGACGGCCGCGAGGACGTCCTCATCCAGGTGGATCAAGGAACCTGGCCTTCAGAGTTGAACACGCTACGCGCCTTTTCCCCCTGGAGCGAGCCGACGACGTTGTCGGTGTACGTGAAATCCCCCCATGGCGGGGAGACCTTCAAAGGCAACTCCATCCGGAACATCCGCTGGCTGTCAGCAGTCCCAACCACACAAGGTGCCTCGACGGTGGATATCCAGCTCTCCCTCACCGGAGCCTCCGGCCCCTGGCAGACCCTAGCAAACAACATCCCTGACAATGGCTGCTATCAATGGAATGTCATCGGCAGCGGCTCCACCCATTGCCGCATCAAGATCACGGTGCATACCGGCTCCTCAAGCGCCCAGGCGATATCCCCCGCGGATTTCACGATCATCGGCGGCTGCATCGCGGATGCGCACGGCCCGTACAGCGGCATGGTCAATGTGCCTGTGCAGTTCATCGGGTCAGCGGAGAACGGAGTACCTCCGTATCAATTCCATTGGACGTTCGGTGACGGGGCGACCGCTGAGCAGCAGAATCCTTCACACACATATACCTTCATGGGGAATTTCTCCGTGGTCCTCAAGGTGACTGATGGTACGGGGGCGACGGCGTTCGACGACACCTGGGCCTTGATCTTGGGAAACAATACTCCGCCCGCGACGCCAGTCATTGACGGACCCGCGAAGGCGAAGGCTGGAACACCCGTGGAATACACCTTTTCGACCACTGATCCTGAAGGGGATACCGTGTTCTATCTCATCGACTGGGGAGACAACACGAGCAGTCGATGGCTCGGACCGTACCCCTCAGGAGTTGGAGAAAACCAATCGCATACATGGGCGAAACAAGGTTCATATACGATTAGGTGTCAAGCCCGGGATGACGCCGGGGCGGAGAGCGGTTGGGGGGTCCTCTCGGTGAGGATGCCACTAGTGCTGTCCCTGCAGGTTCCACCGTTAGTCCAGTGGCTGCTGGAGCGGTTCCCGCACCTGTACCCGATTCTCCGGTTCCTCTACCACGGATTGCTTCCGGGTTGACGACCCCGGTCCTCTACCGTATTTCTTCTCTATACCGGGCGTGAGCGTTTTGCGACATTCGTTTCATTTAAATAGGGTCTGATAGAATCCTTCTAGCCTGTGGGAGAGGCATTTCTTGTGAAAAAGCGTGGATTCTCCTTCTTTTTCTTATGCCTTCCTGGGGATAGGAAACAGTTATAAATTCCCTCACCTATAGACAATTGGGGAGTTACCTTGAAGAAAATGCGTCTTCACACGTACTTCATAATTGGTGTTCTCGTGGCTTGCTTGACTGTGTCGAACCTACCAGCAGCACCCGTGACGCACTCCTCACAGGTACTAGGCACCACTTTCGATGACGGCAATGACACGGCCCCGCCCGTCACCGATGTCATCCTCGACGGCATGATTCAAGGCGACGTATTCATCAGTAACGTTACCGTATCGTTCAATGCGACCGACGACGTCTCTGGCGTCAACGCGACGTACTACAGCCTGGATGCTGTGAACTTCTCTGTGTATTTCGAGCCGTTCAACATCTCCGGGGATGGCCAGTACACCATCACGTACTATTCCATAGACAATGTCGGGAACCAGGAGACGCCCAAGAACACGACCTTCACGATCCTGCTTGTCGGCCCGGTCGCTATCAATATCTCTGGTGGCGTCGGCCCGATCGTGACTATCAAGAACATCGGGACGAAAGACCTCGTGGACGCTCCCTTCAGCATCGCCTTGACTAGCGGCATCTACCTGTATGGTCAGTACCGGAACGGCACCATCTCGATCCCCGTAGGGGCGACCAAGATCCTGCGGTCCTTTGTCGTCGGTATTGGAGAACCGACCATCCTGGTGACCGTGGGACAAACCCAGGCTACCATGGACGCGTTCGTCTTCGGCTTCCTTGTCATTAAACTCTAGACCCCCCTTATTTTTTTTATAATAAAGTTGATAGCCGGTGTATCCTTTGTCTCCCTTCGTGAAGGCGACAGCGACGTACTTGAAAGTCTCTGGGGATCAGATTCGGCGGTTTCAGAGGTGCGTCCTCACGTTCTACAAACAGCATGGCCGGATGCTTCCCTGGCGTTCGACCATGGATTCGTACAAGATCCTGGTTTCGGAGGTGATGCTGCAGCAGACTCAGGTCTCCCGCGTCATCCCGTATTATATTCGATGGGTTGAGACGTGGCCGACGGTCCAGGCTCTCGCCCGCGCCTCACGCCCTGAGGTCCTGCGCGCATGGCTCGGGCTTGGGTACAACTCACGGGCAGTTCGTCTCCAGCAAGCATCCCGGGTCATCACTCATGACTTCGGAGGTGATGTGCTTGCGGCCATGCAGGACTACCAAAAGGTGCCAGGGGTGGGTCGGTACACCGCGCAGGCGGTACTGATCTTCGCGACGAACGCCGACCTCGTCACCGTCGATACGAACATTCGTCGGATTCTGCTTGCTTCCTTTGGGCTGCCGGCGTCGACCGCGGACCGGGACCTCTGGGATCTCGCCTTGCGGTGTCTGCCGAAAGGGCGGAGCCGGGAGTGGCATAACGCACTGATGGATTACGGGGCGTTGCAGGTGACGGCTCGCCGGACCAATATTCCTCCGAAGACACGGCAGTCGAAGTTCGAGGGGTCCTCCCGGCAGTTGCGGGCGCAGGTCCTTCGAGTGCTGCTCGACGCCCCACGAACCACGCAGACCCTTCAGCAAATGCTGTGTTGTGATGAGGAGGCTCTCTCAGAAGTCCTTCTCAGGATGTGCCAGGAGGGTATCCTTACGTGTGACGGAGCACGATTCGTGGTGGCAAGCGATTGAAACGAAGTACCCTGTGTGTTCCACATTTTCACTAAGTTTATAAAGTTGTATCTGTTGTTAAACAGCCATAGGCCTGAGGAGAGTACAAGAATCCCGCAGATGTGAGCTCCAAACGGCGCTTTGAATAGTCAATAGTGGTGAGGGAATTATGCAGACTTACAAAATAGCTAGTATTATTTTCGCAGTGCTGCTGCTTCCAATCATCATGCCCTGTACTCACGATGGATCGATGACAGAGGCAATGAGTCGTGTCTCCCGGAGCACCACCGAACCCGTCTCCGAGGTAGGCGCACGCGTTGAAGGACTTCATGACACAGTATTGACTAATCGGGAGGTTGGTCCGTTTCCAGCCGGTGGTGGACCCTCGTTCGGCGATACCACACGTCCTACATGCACGATTGCGTTCGACAACCCTGATCGGTACAACATCAGCGGGGCTACGATTAGAATCTTCGCGAATTTCACGGAAAACGGCTCCGGCATCGACCCGGCCACGGTGAGGATCAATATCACCGTCGCCGGTAATCTCTCCATTGAGAATTACAGCATGGATAGCCTGAACAACACGCGGTGGTACTATGATTGGGCGGTTCCAGGCGTTGACGGACCGGTGAAGGTCAGCATCTTCGCAGCCGACAATGCCTCGAACCTGCTGGATCCCTACCCAACCTTTAACACCTCCAGGTTCATCGATACCACCCTTCCAAGCGCCACCATCACCTATAACCAATCCGCCGCATACCTTACCCAAGGCACCCTCCTCAAAATATTCGTCAACTTCACCGATGCTTCCTCCGGCATCATACCGAACAGCGCCAAAATCAACATCAGCGCGGGCGGCAGCCAACTTGTCACCGATAACTCCTTGATAGAGACGAACGAAACGCATTGGTACTTTGACTGGGTTATTCCTACGGGCCATGACGGCGTGATTAACGTTAGTGTCTACGCCATGGACCACGCTGGCCATCAACTCGACCCCGAACAATCCACGAACGTATCGAAAAGCATTGACAACACCGCGCCTTCCTGCACCATCGCCTACAACACCACTGCGACCTACCTCAACGCAGAAACCACACTCTGCATCTATGCGAACTTCACGGAAAACGGCTCCGGCATCGACCCTGCCTCCGTCCATATAAACATCACGACTACCGGTCATGGCGTCACCGGCAACTACAGCATGCAAAGTACCAACAACACCCACTGGTACTACAACTGGACGGTGCCTGCTGGCAACGATGGGCCGGTCACCATCAAGGTTTACGCGAAGGATAACGTCAACCATCTCCTCGCACAGTACCCGACCACCAACCTCTCCAAGATTATCGACAACACCGCACCCACCTGCACCATCGGCTACAACATCACCAGGCACGCACTTAAAGAAGGAGACGCAGTCAAGATCTATGCGAATTTCACCGACGCGGGTGCAGGCATAGACCCAGCGAGCATTCTCATCAACATCTCCACGGTCGGCCTCGGCGGTCTCCTCAGCACCGCCATGCAGCAAATCAACATAACACACTGGTATTACAACTGGACCATCCCCGCTGGCAACGACGGTCCAATGACCGTCAAGGTCTACGCTAAAGACAACCTCGGCCAGCCCCTCACCGAATACCCCGCCATCAACGACTCCAAGATCATCGACAACACCCCACCATCCTGTATCATCGACTACAACCGCACCACCACCTACCTCAAAGTCGGACAAAAACTCAAAATCTACACGAACTTCACAGACACCAGCTCCGGCATCGACCCCGCCACCATCCACATAAACATCACGACCGCCAGCCATGGCGTCACCGGCAACTACAGCATGCAAAGTACCAACAACACCCACTGGTACTACAACTGGACGGTGCCTGCAGGCAACGACGGACCGGTCACCATCAACGTCTACGCCCATGACAACGCCACCAACCCCATGAGCCCCTACCCCACCACCAACACCAGCAAACACATCGACAACACCCCGCCGTCTCTAACTATCGGCTTCGATACCCCCAACCCATACCTCACCGACGACGACAGCATAACCATCTACGCCAACTTCACAGAAAACGGCTCCGGCATCAACCCAGACTCCGTCACCATCACCATCCACACCACCGGCACACCAGTCTTTGACATCCCCATGACCAAAACTGACCTTACCCACTATACCTACACTTGGGATGTCCCCAGCGCAAGCGACGGCTCTACCAATATCACCATCAAAGCCGCGGACAACGCCACCAACCCTATCGCCGGTGCCAACTTCACCACCGCGAAAACCATCGACAACACCCCACCATCCTGCATCATCGGTTTCAACCGCACCGCCACCTACCTCAACGCAGAAACCAAACTCCGCGTCTATGCGAACTTCACGGAAAACGGCTCCGGCATCGATTCCGCAACCGTCCACATAGACATCACGACCGCCAGCCATGGCGTCACCGGCAACCACAGCATGCAAAGTACCAACAACACCCACTGGTACTACAACTGGACGGTGCCTGCAGGCAACGACGGGCATGTCAACATCAGCGTCTACGCAAAGGATAACGTCAACCATCTCCTCACGCAGTACCCGACCACCAACGTCTCCAAGATCATCGACAACAACGCACCCACCTGCACCATCGCCTTCAACACCACACAAACCACGCTTACCAGCGGCAACAAACTCCGCATCTACGCCAACTTCACAGAAAACGACTCCGGCATCAACCCCGGCTCCATCAAGATAAGCATCACTACCGTCGGCAATGGCGACACTGCAAACACATCTATGGTGAGGACTAACATTACACACTGGTACTATAATTGGACCGTACCCTCAGGAACAGACGACAACGGCGTCGCGACCATCCACATCTACGCCACAGATAATGCGACTAACTTCTTAGACCCCTGGCCGACGAACAACACCGCGAAAACCATCGCAAATACCGGGGGAACCGGTGGAGGCACAGGTGGCGGTTCAGACGGTGGAAGCAATACCCCGCCGATTGCGGACGCTGGCGGGCCGTACACCGGCTCGGACGGCTATCCTGTCACCCTGGATGCTTCCAAGAGCCGGAGCAATGACACCGGCATTCAGATAGTCGGCTACCGCTGGGATTTCACCAGCGACGGCGTCTACGACACCGACTGGCTCACCAGCCCGACCATCACCCATACGTATCCGAAGGGGAACTACACGGTCATGGTCCAGGTCCAGGATAACCGCTCTGGGACCGATACGGCTACCGCACATGTCACTATCGTTAAAGGCCTGGTCACCGGGTCGGATGCTTCTCGGGACGAGCTGGACTCCATCTTCGGCGTCACCCTCAATCAATCCTTCTACGCGAGGGACACGAACGGCGATGGCATCATGGATACCTTCGTCGACCCCAACTTCCTCCTCACCGGAGTCCACCAGACATCGGTCAGCGGCCACACCGTCTTCTTACTCTCCTTGAGTACTGAGGCTTCTCCGAAGGCGTTCTGGGATGTCGCGACGAACACGATTACTCCCGTTGTGTCTACCACGGGGACTACGACGTCCACCGTTGATACGACTGACCAAACCGTGACCGTCACCGTCATAGTCGAAAAAACACAGTGGATCTACCTGGACATCGTCGACTCCTACCCCGTGGATATGTACCCGACGTACACCCTGACGGTCCGTACCGGGAACCGGACGATCCCTGCAGATCATGTCTGGCGTGAGGGCGGCCGCATCCATATCTTCGATGACGCCGCGACCACGTACGTCATCATCTATGCCTATGACATGCTTCCTCCTGAAGTCACCCCTGTCTCTGACACAAACCTGACGACTGCTCAGCCGACCTTCACTATCACATTCAAAGAACCGGTGGAGATCACGTACGCGACCCTGAACTACAACGATATCAGGGCTCAGTTGCGGACCAGCAACGGCCAAGTCTTCACATTCACCCCCGTAACGCCACTTACCAGCGGTCAGTACCATCTCTTCGTCACCGGCAGGGATCGAGATAATAACACGAGGACATTGACAGCGACCTATACGGTTACGGTAGCTTCGGTCCCGGTGCAGTTCCCCTGGATGTACATCGGTGTCGCTCTCGTGATCATCGGCGTCCTCATCATCGTGCTTGTGTTCCTGCGCCGGAATTACTATATTTAAAAAAAAATTCGGTTTCTTCCCTTTCTTTATTGTTCTTCCGTGATGTACCCTTGATTCCTGAGGAGGTTGAGAATCTTGGCCGTGCTTTCGTCGATGGTCTCCGTGTCGGTATCGATAATGAGGTCGGGGTGTTGTGGTTCCTCATAGGGGTCGTCCACGCCCGTGAACCCGTGGAGTTTACCTGCAAGCGCCTGTTTGTACATGCCTTTGACGTCGCGTTGCTTGCATACCTCGAGAGGGCATCGGGCGTAGACCTCAAGGAAAGAGTGAATCGTCGCGCGGGCTTTGTCTCGGCGGTCGCGGTAGGGGGAAACGAAGGTGGCGAGGACGATATTGCCTTTGTCGGTCTTCTGCCTGGCGATTTCGGTGACTCGTCTGAGGTTCTCATCGCGGTCTTGCCGTGAGAATCCGAGGTCCTTGGTCAGGTCGCGGCGGACGACATCGCCATCGAGGCGCTCGACCGGGTGGCCTTTGGCGCGGAGGTGGTCGGCGACATGGTCAGCAACCGTAGTCTTGCCGCTGCAGGGGAGTCCTGTGATCCAGACAGTAACGCCCCTGGGCTGCTTTCGTGGGTTAGTCACGTATCATCCCTGCCCCAACGGTCTCGTTGGTCCGTTCGTCGATGAGGATAATGCTGCCGGTCGCGCGGTTCCGCCGATAGCTGTCGTAGAACAGCGGCTGTGCGGTCCGCACGGAGATCCGGCCGATCTCGTTGAGCCCGAGGTCTGGGACGTTCTCGATGCGGTGGAGGGTGTTGATGTCGAGCTTGTAGTAGAGGTTCCGCACCATGGCTTTAGTCTCTTTCGTGGTATGCCGCAGGATGTACGTCTGCATCGGCTGCAGTGGGGTGGAGGACATCCAGCAGATCATGAGGTCGATGTCCTGGCTGACATTAGGCTGGTTGTGCTCACGGACAATCATATCCCCGCGGCTGATGTCGATGTCGTCTTGCAGCTGCATGACCACGGACATGGGCGGGAAAGCCTCGGTGACGGGGCCGGAGGGTGATTCGATGCTGGTGATTTCGGAGGAGAGGTTGCTGGGGAGGATTTTGACTTTGTCGCCTGGTTTGAAGATGCCGCCCGATATTTTACCGGCGTAGCCTCGGTAGTCGTGGTACTGATCGTTTCGGGGGCGGATGACGTACTGGACGGGGAAGCGGCAGTCGACGAGGTTCTCGTCGCTGGTGATGTTGATGTTCTCCAGGGTGTAGAGGAGGGCGGGTCCTTTGTACCAGGGCATATTGACGGAGGGGTTGACGACGTTGTCGCCGAGGAGTGCGCTGATCGGGATGAAGGTGATGTCCGGGATGCTGAGTTTGGCGACGAAGCCTTTGAGGTCGTCTTTGATGCGTTCGTAGACGTCCTCGCGGAACTCGACGAGGTCCATTTTGTTGATGCAGATGATGAAATGCGGGATGCCAAGTAAGGAGGCGATGAAGATATGGCGGTGGGTCTGTTCGATGACGCCGTTGCGGGCGTCGATGAGGATGATTGCGAGGTTGGCGGTGCTGGCGCCGGTGACCATGTTGCGGGTGTACTGGATGTGGCCTGGGGTGTCCGCGATGATGAATTTTCGGTGGGGGGTGGAGAAGTAGCGGTAGGCGACGTCGATGGTGATGCCTTGTTCGCGTTCCGCGCGCAGCCCGTCCGTCAGCAGCGCGAGGTTGAGGGTTTCGCCGCGTTGGACTGCGAGGCGCTGGAGGCTGTCGAGCTGGTCCTGGAAGATGGTCTTGGTGTCGTACATGAGCCGGCCGATGAGTGTGCTTTTACCGTCGTCGACGCTGCCTGCGGTGGTGAATCGCAGGAGATCCATTTCGGGTGGTGTTTGGTCGCTCATGTTAGAAGTATCCCTCCCGTTTGCGGTCTTCCATGGCAGAATCGGATCTGAGGTCGTCGGCGCGGCTGACGCGCTCCGAGCTGCGGCTGGCCGCGACTTCGCGGATGATGTCTTCAACGGTCGATGCCGTGGATTCGACGAGACCGGTGCAGGTCATGTCGCCGACGGTGCGGCAGCGGACGAGGCGTTCAGCGAGGGTTTCTTTATCCGCGTCATTCAGGGTGAGGAACTCGGAGTAGGCGAGGAGGACCCCGTTGCGCAGGATGCAGCGGCGTCTGTGAGCAAAATAGATGCAGGGGATGGGGATGTTTTCTTGGAGGATGTACTGCCAGATATCGAGCTCGGTCCAGTTGCTGAGCGGGAAGACTCGGAAGTGTTCGCCGTGGTGGCGTCGTCCGTTGTAGAGGTCCCAGAGCTCTGGCCGCTGGTTCTTAGGGTCCCATTGGCCGAATTCGTTGCGGTGGGAGAAGAAGCGCTCTTTGGCTCTGGCTTTCTCCTCGTCGCGTCGCCCGCCGCCGATAGCGGCGTCGAGGTTGAGCTCGCGGATGGTGTCAAGCAGGGTGGTGGTCTGCAGGTAGTTGCGGCTGGCGTTGCGGCCTTTCTCTTCGATGACTCTGCCGGCGTCGATGCTGGCCTGGACGGATCCGACGATGAGGTGGACGCCGAGGTGTTTGATGAGGTCGTCGCGGAAGACGATGGTCTCGGGGAAGTTATGCCCGGTGTCGATGTGGAGGAACGGGTACGGGATAGGGGCGGGCTGGAAGGCTTTCTTGGAGAGGTGGCTGAGCACGATGGAGTCTTTGCCGCCGGAGAAGAGGAGGGCAGAGCGGTGGAACTGAGCCGCAACCTCTCGGAGGACGAAGATGGCTTCCGCTTCGAGTTTTTCGAGGTGGCTGACGGCGTAGGTAGTCATGGTCATATGACCCTTCAATTCCTGTGAATTTTCAAGGACGGAAGGTATGGATGGGTTGTGGTCCTTGAAGGGAAAGTGAGGTGTAATCCTGAGGAGGGCAAATGAAACTACCAGTTAAGAACATTGTGCTTGGATGCGGCCTACCCTTCTAGGAGGAGCCGCAGTATTTAAATATCCCTTAAAAGAATATTAATTTCAGACAGTATGGCTCGATTGCTCAAGCTCCTGATTATTCTTATCCTTGCCGCCGCGCTAGTGGGGTCATCTGCGTACGTGTTCCTGATGAATGGCACGAAGAACGGAGATGATGGCGGGGATGGAGGGACGACGCCAGTGCCGGATACTACGCCGCCGACGATCAACAGCTCGACGGTCGATACTATCGGATCTCCAGGAAAAACGACGCAGATCAACGCGCAGTACTGGGACAACAAAGGGGTGACTTCCGCCATCTTATATTATCGAATCCATGGCGAGACGACATGGAAGAACCTCTCGATGATACCTAACGGCTTCGCGGATATCGTGATTCCTGTGGGAGACACAGCGAACTACGAGTTCTACATCACGGTGGATGACGCCGCGGGGAACGGACCGGTCGGCGCCCCGTCCACCGATGGCAGCACCTATTACACGATCACGGTCCAGCAGCAGAATGTGACACTGGTGCACAATGTCTTCATTGAAGAGGGTACGACGACCTGGTGCACGAACTGCCCTTGGGTTGCAGATAGCCTCCATAACCTTGAGAGCCTAGGGACGTACCATTTCTTCTACGTCGCGCTCATCGCAGACATGAACCCGCAGGCATTGGCTCGAACCGTCGAATACAATGAATACGGCTATCCAGAATTGTATATCGACGGGGGATACTACATTATCCTAGGGACGAAACTGACCAAAGAGGAGACGCAAGCGGCGATCGCGGAGAACATCACCGCCGCGGAAAATCGCGATGTCCCACCGCTCCTGCTGACGGTCTCAGCCTTATTTGATAATACGACGAATCAGACGACCATTGTTGTCATGGTTACCAATTATGGGTCGTCCAACTATGCCGGGACACTGCGTGTATACCTCGCGCAGCGCAACTCCTATCCCTACTCCGGTGGCACCGGGATTTACCACCACGGGTTCGTCAGCTTCCTCACAAACGAGTCCATTACAGTGACCGCTGCCGGAACAGAGATAAAGAACTACACCTTGGCGGGCAACAGCTCCTATGTCGCCAACCTCGAGGTGCTGGCCGCGGTGTTCAGCAACCAGGGGATTCCCAAGGACTCCTACCCTCCAAACGGGAAAAACAACTCGTTCAACGCCTTCAATGTCGATGCATGTAACTCCACACTAATTGTACCCGGCGGCAAACTGCCTCCGGCCATCGGCATCACGTTCCCGACAGCATATTCACTGAACATTTTCAACCGCCATATCCTGAAGGAGATAAAACCGAAGACTACGACCTGCTATGGTCGGTTCACGGTCACCGCCCTAGAACTCAACGGCTCAGCGATTGTCCGGGTGGAGTTCTATCTTGATGGGAAACTGGTGCAGAACCTGACCGCCGCCCCCTATTCCTGGAAATGGCCGCTCTTAAGACCCTCCTTAGGACTCAAGAAACATACTATAACAGTCACCGCGTACGATGCAAGCGGGGAGAGCGCATCGACATCGATAACGATCCGGGTCCGAGCTCTATAAAAAAAAGAGCTATGGTTTTTGGAAGAGCCGTCGCGCAACCATGGTCGCGACGATGTTGCGCGCCGCGACGGCAACAAACCCTGTAAACCCAAACCGCAGGCTGCGGACGAGCCGTCTCACCGTGTTTTTCGGTCTGTAGAACCAAGCATACAGCCCTTGCGTCCCCGCGATGAGCTGATGCACCGACATCTGCCGCGGCTGGAACACGACCTGGTTAAGGGTGTACCGTGACCAGTCCTTACTGAGGATCCGGCCTTCCGCCTCCAACCGCCTAAACAACGGCGTCCCCGGCAGTGGAGTCAGGATGCAGAAATCGACGACATCAAGATCAAGGTCGCTTAGCAGCTCTCTGGTCCGGGAGAACACCTCTGGTGTTTCGCCATCTGCTCCAAGTATGAAGCTACCGAAGACCGCCATCCGGTTCCCATGGATGTTGTCCACTGCCCGATGGTACTCTTCGATACGGTTCGTACGCTTGTGGTAGGAGTCCAAAGACTGCTCGCAGATGGACTCAAACCCGATGAACCAGCCGAGGCATCCCGCCTGCCGAGACAACTTCACCAGTTCAGGGTCCTTGGCTAATACATCAACGTTTCCGTTGCAGAAAAACCGCTTCTTTACATCGATGAGTCTGGTGAACAGCTCTCGGGCGTACGCGGGATCCGCGGTCAGCGTCTCATCGTAGAACATGACGGTGCGCTGCGGCAGACTCTTGATTTCCTCTACGACGTCATTCACCGGTCGTTTGTAGAAGGGTTGGCTGCCGGAGAGGTGGGTCTCTGGGCAGAAGTCGCAGTGATATGGACAACCGCGGGTCGCTTCGACCGCGCCGGTCAGGACGAATCCAGGGAGGTCAATCCTTGTTGGCGGAATCACAAGATTAGACGAATACGGGACTGGAGGATAGAAGGACTGGAGCCGATGGTGTTCAAGGTCCTCAAGAACCGTAGGCCAGGTCGGCTCCCCGCGGCCGAGGAGGACCGCGTCCGCATGCTGTTTCGCCTCTTCAGGAACAGCGGAGGCGTGGATCCCGCTGAGGACCACGGGGATGTGCCGTGCGCGGAAGGCATCCGCGATCTCGTACGCCCGCGGCGCGGTCGACGTCGTGAAATTAATCAGCACCGCATCATACGGCTTGGTGACATCCACAGGCTGGTACCGCTCATTGATCAGCGTTACCGTATGATTTTTTGGAGTAATGGCCGCAAGCTGTCGCGCCTGCAGGGTTGGGAGAATCGAGAAGGCCGTCATTACGGTCTTATCAAAGAGCCCGTACTGTGCGCGTCCCATCCAGACGGTCTCGACGATCAGGATATGCATAGCAGCCTGCACGGCGCTTGAACTAGGCTCAGCTATTTAAGTAATTGGTTCCATCCCATCCCTCGCGATGAATCCCTTTCACAACCCTGTGTTCCTGACAAGGATGCTGAAGAGCTACATGGTGGACATGGGACGGCTGTCGCGCTGGGACGAGACGACGCTACAACACTACCAAGATCAGCAGCTCCGCCGGATCCTCACCTTCGCGCAGACCGTGCCTTTATATCAATCCCTCTATCAACAGGCGGGTCTTGACGTACGGAGCATCCAAGGCATCAAGGCTGTATCACGTCTCCCCATGGTCTCCAAGGAGGACATCGCACGATATTCGCCGGACGGTATCGTCTCCCAGACGGCTGACCGAAAACAGCTCGTGCAGGTCGCCACCTCGGGTACAACCGGGAAATCCCTGATGGTGTACGTGGATCTCTCCGAAGTCGTCATCGGATTGCTCGGCTACCTGCGGATGCTGCAGCACTACGGAGTGCATTGGAGGCGGGACCGCATTAGCATCATTGGTGATTTCGCGCCCCATACCGCAGAGAGTGGGTACATCAACCGCGGCATCACCCCCCGGTTCAGCACCGGATTTCTCTTCAAGAACGTCCAATGGCTGGATACCAACGCGAACCCAGAAAAGGTCATGGAGGACCTTGAACAGTTTCAACCGGACTGCATCTGGGGCTACGTAGGCATGCTTGGGCATCTGTCGCTTCTGAAGGAGCAGGGGAAAGGTCCGCATGTGACTCCACGGGTGATTACGGCGACCGGCTCCGTCCTCGACCCAGCCCTGAAGCGGGTCATCGAGCAGGCGTTCCATGCGCAGCTGTACGAAGTCTACGGGGCGACTGAGACTGGGCCTATCGCGTACCAATGTACGCAGGGCGGGTACCACGTGCTCTCCGACCTCCTGTATCTGGAGGTTGTGCGCGAGGGTCAGCCGGTGGCGCCGGGGAAGGCAGGTCGCCTGGTGGTCACGAAGCTGTATGGCGGCGGTACGCCGATCATCCGGTACGACGCAGTGAATGATATCATCAGCCTACGGCTGACGCCCTGCCCGTGTGGGCAGGTGGGTCAGCTGATTGGGAGAATCTACGGTCGGGACGATCTCTCCTTGATCCTACCCGGGGGTCGGATCATGCTGCCGGCGTCGTTCGCGGAGATCTACAGTAAGCTGTTATATGAGATGCGGACGCGCAAAGTACGGAACACCAAGATCATCCAGCATGACTTGAACTCCATCGAGGTCCTGGTGGAGCTGGACCAGTCGATTGCATCGCCGTCTGATGAGAAGGTCTGCCAGTTCCTGCAGGCGCAGTTCTCCGAAAAAATCGGGACGGGAGTGACAGTGACGGTGCGGCCCGTGGAGGAAATCGAGAAGGGCAGCCCGCGGATCGTCTCCCATGTGGACCATACAGCGATGGTCCTGTCGGATTATATTTAAGCCGTCAGCATAATCTATATAAAGTTCAGGAGCCTTTATATATAGTAAGAATATCTGAAAACGGGGATACTATGAAAGTCGTTCTATGTAATGATGGAATCTGCGTTCCCCAGAAATGCCCGGCCGTCGACGTTCGCGAGGACCGCGTCATTATCGGGGAGAAAAGCAACGTCTGCACATTGACCAGAACTCAGTTCGATATCTTGAAGCAGAAGATTAAGAGCGGCGAGCTCTAAAGGGAAACGCGTTCTCTTTTCCCTTTTTTTCCTTTTTGTTCTTTCTTCTATGGTTGGTAGCCGACTCTGTTCTCGTGGTAGAGGTGGATGCTGTCCTCAAGGATGCCTGCGAGGAACGCCTCGCGCTGCTCCGGGGTCGGCAGACCCAATGTGCCATAGACGCTGGTGTAGTAGGGTCGGACCGTGCCCTCGTCGTACCGCAGCGTGATGAAGGTGAACATCGGCACGCCGTTAACGTAGTCTTTATCGTAGGTCGCCCTGGATTGCTGTAGCACAGCCGTCGTGTGGTCGATGTTAATGAACAGGAACGTCACGTTCGAGTCATGGTAGGTGACGTGTTTGACTAGCATGTCTGTTTTGTTGAAGGAGACGTTTAGGAGGTGTTTGACGACGGGGTACATCTGCTCGCAAGCGTCACAGACGTCCTCGCTGTACATGATGACAATGGGCCCGGTGGTGAGGTTGGTACGTACAAACGCGGGGTGCGGATCCCCGTTTGCGGTCTGGAACGTGAACGCCGTGGAGGTGCGCGGCTCGAGTTTGATGCAGCTGAGGCAGAGGACCTTGACGATGTTGTTCTCGACGTCGGAGTAGACGCTTGTGGTGAGGAGCACGCCGCCAAGAGTAATAGCGACGACGACGAGCAGGCCGACTTGGACAGGAAGCAGGGATTTCATGAGTTCACCTTGTACTGGATGAATTTATTCGGGCATGCGTCCACACATTTGCCGCAGAGGATGCACTCCGGGTCGCGGTGCATGTTGGGCACGTCGATGCCCATCGGGCAGACGAGGGAGCAGAGGTTGCAGTGTATGCAGCCGTCGGTCTTGACGTCCATGTGGAGCATGCTGACCTTGTTCATCGGTGCGAGCATCGCGCCGACGGGGCAGAAGTAGCGGCACCAACCGCGCTCCACGGTGAAGATTAAGACGAGGAATAAGGCGAAGATGATCAAGGCGATGGGGAAGAAGTAGTTCGGCACGAACTTGCCGGGGTTTAGTACCATGATCGGTAATGTTCCAACCAGGACGCCGACCGGGCAGATGTCGGTGAAGATGAAGCCGATGAGCAGCGAGGTGATGAAGACGAAGACGACGACCATGACGTATTTGTTGTAGCGGAGATATTTCTCATACTTCCAGGAGCCAAGTTTTTTCGCGAGGGGACGTCGTTTGACTTTTCTGGCGACGTTGCTGGTACCGCGCTGCAGGAAGCCGATGGGGCAGGCCCAGGCGCAGACCGCGCGTCCGGTTGCGATGCCAACAGCTCCGAGGATTGCGAGGGGATAGAGGAGGAGTCGCCAGGTGAGCGAGCCGCGGAATACGCTCTGTTCGAGGGCTCGGATTGGGCAGGCGGCGTCTGCGGCAGGGCAGGCTTGACAGTAGAAGAAGGGGTAGCAGAATCCGGTCTTGATGCCGAAGGCTCCAAGGTTCGCCGCGATGAGGAGGCTGAGCTCTGAGAGGAGCCGTTTCGGTTGGACTTTCATCAGGATCGCTTTCGGCGGATCAGGATGAGTGCGACTGCGATAGCAGCGATGACCGGGACGACTTCAAAGCCAGGGCTTTTTTTCCCTGTCCCATTGGTGTTGTTGCTGTTGTTATTGTTGTTAGTGGAGAAATAGATGGTGTTGTTCAGACTTTTTATCCAGGTGGTGCCGCTCTTGATGACTGCATGGGCTTCGACGTAGGTGGTGTCGGCTTCTGTGAAGGTGACGGTGCATTGGTAGGTACTGCCCTTCAGTGTCATGGTCACGTTATGTTCAAGTCTACAGATTGAGGGGTTGCATTCGTGGTAGACGAGGTACACGCCGTCAATCGGCGATATTGTGGTGGTGACTGAGAAAGTCGCGGTGGATCGTGGTGTCGGGGATGCAGGGGTGCATGTCGGTAATGGGACGATGATTCGTGTTTGGGGTAGGGCGGCGTTGACGCTTATTGCGCCGAGCGATATGAGAAACATGGCCAGGATAATTTTCTTCATGCTTTGGTTCCTCCTTAGTCGAGTAGTGCTTCGACCTGGGCTGCCAGCGTCGAGTATGCCTCATAACCAAGGTGCGTATAATAAAGGTTTCCCTGCTTTGTATAGAGGTAGAGGTGGGGGACGCCGTCGCTAGCGAAGCGGCTGCCGAGGGTTCCTTGAGCGTCGTCCAGACCGAAGGTCCAGTCCAGGACTATGCCGTATTGTTGTTGGAAGGTGTCTTTGAGCTGTTGGATGCTTTGGGTGGTTTCCCCCTGGGTGGTCCAGACGTCGATGGAGATGATGGAAAGGTTGCTGAAATTCTGGTGGAGTTGGGCGAGAATGAACATCTCTTGTTGGCAGGGTTGGCAGGCGACGCCCATGAAGTCCAGGAGCACGGCGTGGCCGTGGTAGTCTGAGAGGTTCTTGGTTTCGCCGGTGACTATGGAAAAGGAGAAGTTGTCGGTGGCTGGCGTGTTCGTCTGGATGCAGCCTTGCATGCTGAGCAGAAAAAAGAGTGGTATGATGAACGAAAGGATGATTTTCAGGGATGGCTCCATGCTCGTTATCGCTGGTACTATACGCCGAGTTGTTGTTTAAGCGTTTCCTTTGGGAGGGCGCCGACGAGGCGGTTGACGAGCTGTCCGTTCTTAAAAACGAGGAGGGTCGGGATGCTCATGATCTGGTGCTTCATCGAGGTCTGCGGGTTTTCGTCGACGTTGAGCTTGGCGAACGTCATCTTGCCTTGGAGTTCCTTGGCGAGCTCGTCGATGATGGGGCCGAGCATCCGGCAGGGGCCGCACCAGGGAGCCCAGCAGTCGATGACGAGGTTGGGGTATTTCTTGACGGTCGCGTCGAAGTCGGTGTCCGTGATGTGGATCGGGGCGCTTGGGGCGGTGCTCATGGGCTGGTCTCCTTTTTGGTAGCGATGCGTGAGGGCGTCAAGTTTTCGTTTGCGTATCTCATCGAGCTCAGACATCGGTACGCGGCAAGGAAAAGTAGGGGGTGATAAATATAGTTTATGACTGACGGCCGGTGTCCTGGAGCCATTTGCGGATGCGGAGGTACCCCACGGTTTTCTCCCCGTCTATCCAGAGGATCGGGGCAGTGATTTTGAGGTCGTCGAGGACGTGGTGGCCTTCCGCGAACTGCAGGTCCTCAATAGACCAGGCGGTGAGGTCGTGGGGGAAGGTGACGATGTCGACGTCGCTGCGGCTTCGAAGGAGTTCCTTGGTCTGGTCGCATTTCGGGCAGTGTTCAAGTGAAAACAGGATGGCTTTTCCCATGGCTTGCGTTCTCCCTCCACCGAATCGTTCGAGGTCTACATGGTCAATTGTATTTTTTATGTTTGCGGTTTGTCCGTGCCTTTTATATTGATAAGGCATGGTCGAAAATTTGATAAAGCCTGACCGGCTTAATATCTGTGGTAGGGAGGAATTCTATGCGCAACACCCTGGTTCGAAACGGCAGCGCCGTGCGTTTGGGTACAGTTTTTGTCACATTGTGTTTGATGTTCGTGCCGCTGACGTCGTTCCATGGATCAGGGATGACCCCGCGCGATGATACCACCCCGCCAGTGACCACCATCTCATTTCATGGATCCTTGGGGGACAACGGATGGTACGTCAGCGCCGTGCATGTCACGTTGAACGCTTCGGATGCAGAGTCTGGGGTGAATGACACGTATTACAAAATCAATGACGGGCCGTGGGTTCTGTACGCGAATAGTTTTCAGGTTTCGAATTCAGGAAATTACAGCATCGCCTTCTATTCCACCGACAATGCTGGGAATGTCGAGCCTCAGCAGACTCAGCCTCTGAAGATTGACACTGCTATGCCAACGATTAATAACTTTATACATAGATCTTTAAACGAGATGGCGTTTGCCGCAGAAGCTCAAGACGATATCAGTGGAATGAATAGAGTAGAATTCTATGTCGGTGATTTTTTACAGAAAGTTGATACCACGCCACTGTATTGTTGGGTGCTCCGCGGTATACCGAGGAATCTTTATTATAACGTGACGCAAATTGCGATTGATAATGCAGGAAATAGGTGCTCGGTCGAGGATGGCTGGGGTGACATCAGGCACATCGAGGGATTTGTCCGCGACGTCGTCGTCACGAACACCTCGATTACCTTCCGGTCCGTACTCGCTTGGAAGGGTCTGCTTCCCCTCCTGCCATTCAAGTACACGATTACAAATTATGACGGGTTTGTCCACCCGCACTGGATCGATATCTACTACCTCTAAAGTAAGAAGAGGGAACACAAGTTATTTCAAACAACCACCTGTTTTCGACCACTGATACCTACGATGAATACTTCCTCTAAAGTCATCCGCGACCCTATCCACGGCGACATCAAGGTCTCCGGCCTCTTGCTTAGGCTCCTGCAGACACCGGAGGTCCAGCGGCTGCACCACATCAAGCAGCTGGGGTTCGCACAGCTTGTGTTCCCGGGTGCGCACCATACGCGCTTCGAGCACTCGCTGGGCGCCGCCGCGATCATGACGAGACTGTGTGACGTCCTCGGCCTTAAAGAAGACCGAGAACTGTTGACGGCGGCCGCGCTCCTCCACGACATCGGCCACGGGCCGTTCTCCCATACACTCGAGTCGATCCTCATGGAGCAGTTCGGCGTGGACCACGTCGGACTCACCCTCAAACTCCTCAACGGCGACTACGAAGTCTTTGAGCCAGCTGAACGCAGATACATCTCATCGCCGACCGCCCATGCGGTCCTCACGAAGGCAGGCCTGGACCTTGACCTCATCGGCAAGATCATTCAGGGCCGGACTCCGAAGACGCCGTACCTCGGGCAGCTGCTGTGCAGCACCATCGATGTCGACCAGCTCGATTACCTCATGCGCGACGCGTACTACACAGGCGTCGCCTATGGCATGATCGACCTGCAGCGGCTCCTTCAGACCATCACAATCCTACGCAAGATGATCGTGGTGAAGCGCAAGGGCGTCAGCGTCGTCGAAAGCATCCTTATGGCACGCGGACTGATGTACTCCTCGGTGTACTTCCATAAGACCGTGCGTATCGCGGAACTGATGTTGCTGAGGGCTCTGGAGAAGACGCCGGGCAGCGAACCGTTCGCCTTCTATCGCATGACGGATGCGGAGATTATCCACACCTTGAAGGGAAAAGGCGCGTATCAGGAAGAGATGATGACGCGATTAAAGTACCGTACGTTGTTCAAACAGGCGTACACAGCGTCGTTTAACGATTTCTCGACTCAGCAGCGCAGCATTGTCCGAGGCCTTGAGGATCCTGAGGCATGCAAGTCTAAAGAACGTGAGCTTGAGGAGACCTTGAAGATTCCGGCCGGTCATCTCATCCTTGATGTCCCGCGCCAGGAACTGTTGCGCACGGAGCCGCGCATCAACCTCACCGAGATCGGCGTGGAGGACAACAAGAAGCGTCGGTCCTTGGATGAGTTCACGCCTATCGCGTTGGCGATTCGGTCGCGGCTCGCCCCCGACTGGGCGGTCATGGTCGCGACCGATGAACGGCATCGGGCGTTGGTCGCGAAGCGGGTGAAACGCTACCTATTCGCATGAGAAGGAGAGAATGGGGAAGATTGAAGGTGGTGAGGAGAGATTTAATAAAAGATGTCCGACTCCCCCATTCTTGATAACCGAAAAGGGAGAAGGTATTTAAATTTTTTTATAATAATAATGGAATTTCTCTTGTTTTTCAAGATAAAATGAGGTGTTTTCACGTGGCAAATTATTCATGATATAATTATCATTTTGTTTGAAGGAACGTTTTCACGGTGTCGAGGGTGGGTGGCTGAGGGTTCGCGGAGGAGATGTAGAGTCCCGCGACGAGGTTGGCGAACGCCAGGCGTTCCGGCGTCGGGAACTTGAGGAGTGTGGCGAGGATGTTCGCGGCGTTCCAAGCGTCCCCCGCCCCGGTCGTGCGGATAATCGCCGGGATCGTCTCCGTCGGGATCACCGTGCGGGAGCCGTCTAGAGAAGCGGAAAACGCACCGGTGTGCAGGTCGAGGCGTGCAGGGATTTTCTGTTTCAGAGTCTGGGCGGCAGCAAGGATTTCCTCTTGCGAGGAGGCGGGTCGTCCGCTGAAATGCCGCAGCTCGTTTTCGTTCAGCCCGAAAACGTCGACGAGCGGCGGGGTGAGGACGTCACGTAGCACGGTGGGCACTTCGTGGAGTTTAGGTGAGGGGTCCCCGGTGTCGAAGAAGGTGGTGACGTGATTACTTTTAGCGAAACGGAACACGTCGTGGGCAAGCGCAGTTCCGTAGTTGTTGAGGTTCCAGTTGACGACGGCGACGAGGTCCGCATCCGCGATGCACTCGTAATCCTGCTCCGTGAGTAGGTCGGGGGAGAAGTCGGCGACGGATCCAGGGTCTCCGAGCATCACGTTCGCTCGCGGGTCACTGAGCTCCAGGGCGGTGGTGAGGGCGAGCCTGCCGTCGGTCTTGACGTGGGTGAGGTCGACGCCGGAGCCTCCGAGGAAGTAGGAGATGAGATGCTGGCCAAGCGCGCTGGTGCGGCAGATGAGGTGCGCCTGGACTCCGAATCTGGCGAGTCCGAGGGCGGTGTTGGCCGCGTTGCCTCCTTGTTGGATGGATTGGGGGATGTTGGGGTAGTTGCCGCCGCCTTGGGCCGCAAGTCGGCGGATCTGGGTTTCCAAGGTGGTCGTATTGGTGATGCTGAGGATATGGTCGAGGAAGAAGTCGGGCAGGAGGACGACGTGGAGGCTGGTGAGGGTCTGGGTTGTGAGGCCCGAAAGCCTTTTCTGCAGTGCACGCGTTAGTAATGTGTCCATGGTGCTTGGCCGGGGGCATGGGCGTGGCGCCTTATTTGTGTATTGAATTTGCAGGCAGCCTGGTCTCCCACATTCTTCCCCAAAAAATAGGAAAGGTTTAAATAAAAGGTCCGTGCAAATGGTACAGCGCATCCCGTCAAGGATGCGGTGAATGTCCGGATTGAAGGAAGCAGAAGCAGGAATGGAGATTTTCGCATGACCCTTATTACCTTGGATGACTTATCGAAAGCTATAGCGAACCGCGTCGGCATCGACATCGAAGAAGCACGCCGGGACGCCGGGTTCGTCATGGACATCTTCGGGTTCGACGACCGCGTGATCGACAACGTCCTGGACCCAGAGGACCGTCAGCTGTTCTACATCCTCGAAGAAGAAGGGATGTTGACGACGGAGCGCGAAGAGACCACCCTGTACGACGGCCGGGAATGGCGGACGCATTACTGGCGGCTGAAGAAAGATACCATCGCCAAGTACTCCAAGGAGCGCACCGACCACGGTCAGCTGATGGACAGGAAGCAGTCCAAGTCCGTCTCCTTTGACGACCTCTACAGCGGCCTGGACGAGGACACCTGGACCACCCGGAAGATCGGATAGAGTCCACGTCCTTTTTTCCTCCCTTTTTTTCTACATTTCAATGGTATCCTAGACGAACTGAAAATATGGACTTTTCACAAACGCTAAAAAGATGATTAGACCTTCGGGATATTTACTCGCAATTGTATGATAGATTAGAACGAGAATGTACTAGTAATAAATTCATCGTGCCACTTTACGTTGTCACCAAGATATTCATTAGCAAATATTGAAATATTGAATTTTCTTTATAAAAATTTGTTCTCTGCCATTGTGTGAAACGAATACCCCGAAACTTTACAATTTTGGTAAAAAGGAGAATCAACCCACATAGCATGGATATAACAAGATTTTTAAACAAAAATCTCCTATAATTTAATTATAATATTATAGTAAAAAAATAAAAATATGCTGGAATTACGAATGAAGAAAGTATTTATTACCGCAGGCATAATTTGTGATAAAAGAAAATTAGAACTAAATCGAATTACACAATATTTAATCAGAAATGATTACGAGATTGTAGATAGCCCTAAAAAAGCAGATGTTATTTTAATTAGTACGTGTGGCGTCGGGAATTCTTCTACAAATATATCTTTTAACAAGATCAAAGAATTCAGTAGATTTAATGGGAAGGTTATCGTAACTGGTTGCCTACCAGATACCGATAAAAAAAAATTTGACGAGTTTTTTAAGGGCAAGTCTTTTAGTACAAAACATCTTGATGAAGTTGAACTGTATTTCCCTAGAACAAAAGTTAGTTTTTCTGAAATTGAAGATTGTAATTATCTTTGGATTAATGAAAACAGAGATACAATCAATGATGTCGTTAAATTATTATGTCTAAAATTTGATTTGATAAAAAGATTTTATGTAAGTTTTTTCAATAATTTGTCTAGATTTTTAATGGGAGAAAATCATTGGATGTTACAGGCTTTCTATGCTTTGAATCTCCCTCTTGATAATCAGTACTTTATTAGAATTGCATCTGGTTGTTGGGGAAATTGTTCTTATTGCGCAACTAGAAAAGCAGTGGGAGACTATACAAGTAAACCTCTCAACATCTGTGTAAATGAATTTAAAAACGGCTTAGAAAAGGGATATTCACATTTTTTTCTTACCGCTGAAGACACAGGAGGGTACGGGTTAGATAGCAATAGCAATTTACCCGAATTGCTTGACACGATGACAAACATCGATGGAGAGTATTGGATTAATATTTATACGTTAAACCCTCAGTGGGCCGTAAAATATATTGATGAACTTGAAGAGATCGTAAAAAAAGGAAAAATTAAGGCAATATGCATTCCTATTCAATCAGGAAATCATAGGATTCTTCAACAGATGAATCGGTATTCAGATGTCGAAAAAATAAAATCTGCTTTAATTAGATTAAAAAAGGCAAATCCGAATCTTTCTGTTGCTACACACTGCATTATTGGTTTCCCTTCTGAAACCGACCAGGAATTCAAAGAGACATTGGATTTTATTACATCAACAGATCTTGATCTAGGCCTCATGCTATCAATATCTATCAAAGCCGATACTGAAGCAGAAAATTTTGAGCCCAAAGTATCAAGAAAAGAGATATCCAAAAGATTGAGGTATACTCAGAAATATCTAAGAAATTCAGGATATAAAACGTTCAAAATAAAAGACGATATTATTTTTAGGAAAAACCGATAAGATGACAAAATATTTTGCCCTTGCTGACATCAGATTTTACCATTTATAATGATTACAAAATGAATTTACCAGTAAATAGGTGTTCAAATCTGTTTAATTAAAAAAATCTTAATAAAAGAGAGTTTAAGGTTTATCGATTAAATTAATTGAAAGAAAAAAGATATTAGAAGAGACATACCCACTCGTCCTACTTTTATATCAATTCAATATTCTACTCTTATTAACTCTTCTATAGGAAGGACTCCTAGAAAGAACGTTTATAAGGGATGGAACATTGTCCTAGCCTCAACCATACCCCCAAGGAGGAGGTACGAGAACTCCTATGGTGAAACGTAAGATCATCCTCAGCTCAGAATCTGTCACCGAAGGACACCCGGACAAGATGTGTGACCTTATCTCCGACTCTATTGTTGACGAAGCCATCCGCCAGGACAAAGACAGCCGCGTCGCCATCGAAACCGCCACCAAGAACGGTGGCGTCATGGTCTTCGGGGAAATGACCACCCTCGGTTACGTCGACATCCCCCACGTCGTCCGCGACACCATCAAAGACATCGGCTACACCCGCTCCGAATACGGCATTGAATGGGAGACCTGCAGCGTCTGGGTCCAGATCACCGAACAAAGCCCGGACATCAGCCAGGGCGTCACCGAGAAAGCCCACCATGAACAAGGCGCCGGGGACCAAGGCATGATGTACGGCTACGCCAGCAACGAGACCAAGGAATACATGCCGCTGCCCATCAGCCTTGCGCATAAGCTCACCAAACGCCTCGCCGAAGCCCGTAAGAAAGGCGAGATCTCCTACCTGCGCCCTGACGGCAAATCCCAGGTCTCAATCGAATACGACACCAAGGGCAAACCCCTGCGCGCCGACGCCATCGTCGTCTCCACCCAGCATGACGGCGGCATCGCCCACGACCGTATCAAAAAAGATGTCATCGCTAGCATCATCACCCCCGTTTGCTCCGAGTGGATGGACGCGGATACCAAGTTCTTCGTCAACCCCACCGGCTCGTTCGTCCGCGGCGGCCCCTACGCCGACGCAGGGCTCACCGGCCGTAAAATTATCGTCGACACTTACGGCGGCATCGGTCGACACGGCGGCGGCGCCTTTAGCGGTAAAGACCCCTCCAAAGTCGACCGCAGCGGCGCGTACGCCACCCGGTACATCGCCAAGAACATCGTCGCCGCAGGACTCGCAGACAAATGCGAGCTGCAGATCGCGTACGCGATCGGCGTCGCCGAGCCCGTCTCTATCAACATCGACTGCTTCGGCACCAACAAGATTCCGCTAGAATCCATAGAGCCGATGGTCCGGCAGTTCTTCCCTCTCAAACCCCGCGAGATCATCGACGTCCTCGACCTCCGACGCCCTATCTACAAGAAGACGGCCGCCTACGGCCACTTCGGACGCAGCGACCCTGATTTCACCTGGGAGCGGCTCGATAAAGTCAAGCTCCTCAGCAAAGAAATCAGCCACTAAGAAAACAAGAATGCTTATTCTTTAACGTCGACACGGTACAAGGTGGCACCCTTCGGGCAATCCACCTTCGCATATCTTTTATTCACCACGTAACTGCGGTCCGGTTGGATCGCCGGGTTCGTACAGACCTCAAAATATTGACAAGACAGGTGTCGGCACACGAGTTTCTGCAGCGTCACCGTCGCGCCTTCGCTTGGCTCACGGTCGACCATACCTGCCAGCGGCAGCTCCTCGACCTCGACGACTACGACCTGGCCTTCATGCACCGCACAATTATGCCGCTTGTCCCGCAGCTTCGAAATTCGGTAGCTGTGCCCAGGCTTGAGGTTGAAGCAGACGGTCTTCAGCTGGCAGTTCCGACACTCGCTGTTCGCCCCAACGTAAGTGAACTCCGCGCCTTCTTTCGCCAGATCCTCGCCGACCAGCGTCACGATCACCATGGGTTAGGCGACCCCCGTGATCTTCGCCAGCTTCTTCGCGGCCTCCTCGGTCAGCCCCTGATCCCCCAGTATCGTGTACCGCTCAGGACGGATCTTCTGCGCCCCCAGCAACGCCTCGATGATCTTCTTCTTCGGGATGTTGAGCTCTTTGGCGTTAATGGGCGCCCCGATGGTCTTGAGGCTATCCCGGATCTGCTCCCAGTCCTCCCCATGGAGGTACATCATCATGATGGCGCCGACGCCGCACTGCTCCCCATGCAGGGCTTTGCCCGGGGCAATCATATCCAGCATATGGCTGAACATGTGTTCCGCGCCGGACGCGGGACGGGTCGTCCCCGCCACGCTCATCGCGACCCCGGAGACGATCATGCATTTCACTGCATCCCAGACCGCCTCCTCAAGTCCGGACCGGATGTCTTCGGCTTTCTCAAGCAGCAGCTGCGAGGCCGTCTGCGACAGAGAAGCGGCAAACGTGCTGAACTCCTCGTTCTTCAGGCGATGCGCCAGCTCCCAGTCCTTGATGGCCGAGAGGTTCGAGATGACGTCCGCGCACCCGGAGGCCAGCATCTGGTACGGCGCTTTAGAGATGACCGCGGTATCCGCCAAGACCGCGATTGGTGAAACCGCGGTCTTCGACAGCGACCCCCGCCGGTCCTTCAATGAGGCCCGCGGGGAGGCGATCCCATCATGGGACGCAACCGTCGGGATGCTGATGAAATTCTTGGATAACTCATACGCCGCGAGTTTGGTGACGTCGATGACGGAGCCGCCCCCAACCCCCAGCAGAATCTCGGAGTCCGCCTTTTCCGCGGACCGCACCACCTTGGAGACCTCACGCATGGTCGGCCATGCGCTATGCCGATGCCGGGTGGTCAGCAGCGGCTGGGCGAGGATGACACCCTCGACTTCGTAGCCGGAGCCGGCGAGGATCTTATGGATCAGATCCCCGGAGATCTTCCGCGTGTTCCGATCGCAGACGAGCAGGACCTTGTTGCCGATGATCAGCCGGCTGCACATGCCCTTGATTTGGTCCGTGGTGTTATGTCCGACGACGACCTCGCGGGGAAAGATCATGGTCTTCAGTTTGCTGAATCGCTCCATAGACTCTAGGGTAGTAAACCAGAGGTTCGTTATATTACTTTTTTCCCCTAATACAGGAGGGGAACCATGCCAAACAGGCTCAGAGCGCCCACAAGAGCATATAAAAAGAAAGCCTCCCCCACGAACCACGCAATGACGAAAAAAGCACATTAGGCCTACCCGCAAAGAAAGCTAGATTAATAAACACGCCAGGGCTTGCACGCCCAACATGAGGATGTCCCACTGGGTTCGGCAGCATCTCCTCGCCGTAAGCCTTCTTCTCCTGGCCGTCGTCATCGCGATTATTGTCCTGGGCTGCCTTTTGCTTCCCACCGTCTTCTATGACCAGTGGATCTGGCGGTACTACTGGGGTCCGGTCGTCGCCGACGGACAAGGCCACCCCGCGACCCTGCACGGCGTCACCACCTACGAAGGCTACACCCTCATCTCCGAACTCACATACGGCGTCATCCTCATCCTCGCCCTCCTCGGCATTTACAAACTGCTCAAACGCCTCGACATCCGCATCGACTGGCAGTTCTGCCTCGCGCTGCTCCCGTACATCCTCTTCGGCCCCGTCACCAGAGTCCTGGAGGACACCGCGTACTTCACCCAGCCCACTACCTTCCTCTTCATCTCCCCATTCATCTACCTCCAGACCGCCGCCTACGTCTTCGTCTTCCTCTTCCTCGGCTACGCCATAGAGCACCGCCTCGCGAAACAGCAGAAGCCCCGCACCATCGCCGCCATCCTCCTCGCCGCCTTCCTCCTCTGCGACCTCGCCTACAGCCTGCTGTGGGCCACCCAGACCACCGGCGATGTCCAACCCGTCCATCCCCTCGTCTTCCTCCTCCTTTCCCTCGTCGCGTTCCTACCTATCACCTGGACTGCAGCCAGAAAGAAAATCCCAACGATGAACACCGTGATCTTCAGCGGCGGGCTGCTCATCCTCCTCCCCTGCCTGTTCCTCATCGCCCAGTTCACCATCACACCCTGGAGCAGGACCGCAGGCGACTACCCAACCATCCTCGCAGCAGTCCTCGGCATCACCGCAGCCGTCACCGCCGCGGTCTGGTCCGTCGGCCACCACTTTCGCACCACCATACTCAAAGCATACACGCAGCCGCTGAACCTCGCGATGCTCGCCGGCCACACCATCGACGGCGTCACCAGCTACCTCAGTATCTACGACCCCCTCCGCCTAGGCCTCCCGCCCTATCTCGAGAAACACCCTGCCAGCAACGCCCTCCTCACCGCCTGGCCGCCCCTCTACCCCATCGTCAAAGTCATCCTCATCCTGCTCGTCATCTACTTCTTCGACATCGCGTACGCCAAGGAGATGGCACGCTACCAGCGCCTCATCAACCTCCTGAAGATTGGGATCTTCATCCTCGGCGTCTCTCCAGGCCTGCGCGACCTGTTGCGTGTCAGCATCGGCGTCTAGCCACCGCAAAGCTTGAAAACCCCGCTCCTCCTAGTCCTCACCAGAATACCTATGGCACGACGGCACCCAGACTGGCTCAAAGTCCACATCGGCACCGGCGACTCCTACATTCGCCTCAAGACCCAGCTACGCGACGCGAACCTGCACACGATCTGCGAAGAGGCGAAATGCCCCAACATCGCGGAATGCTTCAACGCCGGCACCGCCGTCTTCCTCATCCTCGGCGACGTCTGCACCCGCCACTGCGCCTACTGTCACGTCCGCCACGGAACCCCACAACCACTCAACCCCCATGAGCCAGACGAGATCGCAGCCAGTGTACAAAAACTTCGGCTCACCTACGTCGTGATCACCTCCGTCACCCGTGACGACCTCCCCAACGGCGGCGCCCAGGCCTTCGCCGACACCATCCACGCCATCCGCCGCATCAACCCAGGCTGCGCTATCGAGGTCCTCATCCCCGACTTCCACGGCAACACCACAGCCTTAGCCACGGTCGTCGACACCAAACCCGAGGTCGTGAACCATAACATCGAAGTCGTCGCGGCCCTCTTCCCAAGAATCCGCCCCGGCGGCGACTACACCCGCAGCCTCACCCTCCTCAAGACAGTCAAGACCTTGAATCCGCAACTCACAACGAAATCCGGCCTCATGGTAGGTCTAGGTGAAACCGAGGCACAGATTCAGCAGACCTTCAGGGATCTCCGAGGTGCGCAGGTCGATTTCTTGACCATCGGACAGTACCTGCAGCCCACCGCACAGCACGAACCCATCCATCGATACTACACGCCCGCGGAGTTCGACAGCCTGCGAACCCAGGCGCTCGCCGAAGGATTCCTCCACGTCGAATCCGGGCCGCTCGTCCGCAGCTCCTATCATGCCAGCACCGCCTTCACGGCGACTCGCTCACCAGAACATTGAAACAATCAGGAAGGTTGCCATCCGTGATGCATGTTCACACTATCTACAAAGTACCGCAGGGAAAACTGCTGAAGATTTCCCTCGACTACGACGACGCAACAAACGTCATCCAACAGATCCGCATCACTGGTGATTTCTTCATCCACCCGGAGGATGGACTCGAACTCCTGGAAGAAAGCCTCCGCCACACCCCATATGATCATGACGTGATTCTGAAGAATATCAAACACCAGATTACCGCTCATCAGCTCACCCTCATCGGGGTGACGGCGGAAGGACTCACCCAAGGGATCATGAGGTGCCGGCCATGACGGAACACTGGCGGTTCCTTGATACCGGTAGTCACGATGCGTTCACGAACATGGCCATGGACCGGGCGATTCTCGAGGCGCATCGTACCGGTCTTGTGCCGCCGACGGTCAGGGTGTACGGCTGGACACCCTCCGCGATATCCATCGGCTATTTCCAAGGGATGACCGAGGAGGTCGACGTGCAGGCATGCCAGCAGCACGGGGTCGATTGCGTCCGGCGCATCACCGGCGGCGGCGCCGTCTTCCATGACAAGGAGCTGACGTACAGCATCGTCGTCGCGGAATCCCATCCGAAGATTCCACGCAACATCCTCGAAAGCTACGGCCGGATCTGCGGCGCCCTGGTCCGCGGACTCGAGGATCTTGGCATCGCCAGTTCGTTCGCGCCGATCAACGACATCGTGGTCGGCTCTCAGAAGATCTCGGGCAACGCGCAGACGCGCAAACAAGGGATAGTCCTGCAGCACGGCACGATCCTTTTGGATGTGGACGTCGAGACGATGTTCACACTGCTCAAGGTCCCAAGCGAGAAGATCAAGGACAAGATGATTGCGGATGCCCGTCAGCGGGTGACGTCCTGCTCCCGCATCCTGGGCCGGCCGATATCTTTTAAGGAGGTCGCTGCGAACCTACGGCGTGGGTTCGAGGAGGAGTTCTCCATCCGACTCGATGACGGTGCCCTAATCGAGGAAGAGCGTGAGTGGACGACCAAGTTCCGAGAAGAGTGTTTTCGTCAGGCGGCATGGAACTACCGACGCTAGAGGAGATGCAGGCCGAGGGATTCAGCGTAGCCGGCCACCGTCTTGTATTCAGTTGTGCTGATGGATCCTCTCAGCTCAGGGTGGGCTGCAGCATGGTACTCGGGGTGGTACTGGGCCATGATGTTAACGGCAGCCTGGGGGAGATGGTCTGCGAGCCAGTCGAGGATCGGCTTGGAGCAGCAGTCGACGTGGTTGGGGAGGATGAGGTGGCGGACGAGGACGTCGCCGTTTTCCGCAGCGAGCAGGTGGTTGCGTTGGACCACGGCGAGGTAGTTGTCGATGCTGGCGAGGCGGCTGGCGCAGACGTCATTGCCGAATTTGAAGTCCGTGAGGTACAAATCGATGACGCCGGAGAGCAGCTGCATGGTCTCCTGGCTGCAGTACATGTTCGAGTTCCAGACCTGCGGAATGTTGGTGGTGAGGTGATGAAGGACGGTGAGGATGTAGGGGAGGTTGGCGGTCGGGTCGCCGCCGACCCAGTTGACGTTGCGGGCTCCTTGGGTGGCGCGCTGGGTGATGCGGCGGGCGAGCTCAGTTGGAGTGATGATGTCGCCGCTGGTGGATTGGCTGATGTCCCAGTTCTGGCAGAAGGCGCAGTGGAGGGTGCAGCCGGAGAAGAACACGGTGTGTGAGGGGACCAGGACGCGTTCTTCGCCGTAGTGGAGGAATTCGCAGGCGACGTGTGCCTCCAGGGTCTTGCAGGCTCCCGGGGTGGTGCGTCGGTCGACGTGGCATCGTCGTTCGCAGAGGACGCAGGAGGTGTAGAGCCGGTCCGCGATAGTGCGTTTCAGGTCGAGGAGGGACGGAGGGTTGGCTGCTGTCGAAGCCGTGTTCGTTATGTTGGCTTGGGTGTGGAGGTCCCAGAGGTCGTCCGTCGTCATGGCGTCGTGGAACTCGACGGGCGTCCGGGCGCTCGTGAGGTACGATGCGTTGGCAGTCCCTGCAAGGATAGACGCGTAGTGCGGGAAGAGCGTGAGATCAGGATCCATAGGCGATGAAAAAGAAAAATAGTGGGGGGTACTTCAACATTGCTTTGGTTTCGAGGGTCGAGGGCTCAGTGGAGGGGGAGTTCGAGGCCGTCGGTGGCCGCGATGACCGTGATGCCGAGTCGTTTCGTCATGTCATCCGCGAGAGTCTGGGGCTCTGCCTTGACGAGCGTCATCCCGAAGTGGGTGAGGACCGCAAGCTTGGGGTGGTTCGCGGCTATGATCATCTCCGCCTCTGGGAGCGCGAGGTGTTGGATCCCGTGTTTTTTCTCCTGGAGGACTACGTTGATGACGAGGAGGTCTCCGGGGAACTGCGCGGAAAGCTCCGGGAAGTACTCAGTGTCCGTGATCAGGGAGACGGACTCGTTTCTACCGTTGACCGTGATGCCGTAGGTTTCGACGCTGTGATGCAGCTGCTGAGATGTGGTGAAGGATAGGGTGCCGAGGGTGTACCGCTGGCAGGGGTCAAGGGCCGTGATCTGGTTGACCTGCTGTCGGGCGTGTTTGAATATCACGGGATCGTCGATGAGTGCGTCGTGTGGAGCGAAGACCGTGCCTTTCCTGTGGAAGCCGCCGTTGGTCATCGCCTCGATCATGATGTTGACGTCGTTGACGTGGTCGAGATGCCGGTGCGTCAGCAGGATGCCATCCAGCTGAGCAGGGTCCAGCTTCGGCTGGCTGCCAAGGCAGCGTAGCAAGCAGCCTGGGCCGGGGTCGATGAGCAGGTTGGTCCCATCCAATGAGAGCCACAGTCCTCCCGATGCCCGGAGTTGATGCATCACAACGAACCGAGCGCCCGCCGTCCCGAGGAATTTCAGAAACCCCATTGGCTCGGGAATGGGACGGGGTCGTTTAAACCCTGTGGGAAAGGTTTTTAGATGCCACTGCGGTTTTTTGGTCATGGATCTTTTCGAGTACACCTATAATCTCATCCGTCAGGTGCCCGCGGGGCATGTCACGTCGTACGGGGCGGTTGCTGAGGCCCTGGGAGACCGTGTGGCTGCGCGCGCTGTCGGCCGGATGATGAACCAGAATCCTGACCCTGAGGGCATGCCATGTTTCAAGGTCGTGCATTCCGATGGGCGTCTTGGCGGGTTCGGCCTGGGGATTCAGGACAAGGTCCGGCGGCTTGCCGCGGACCATGTGCGCGTGCGCGACGGCAAGGTCGTTGACTTTCCCAAGGTATTTTTCAACGAGTTTGCGACGGAGTTTCCGTTGCGGCAACTGCGTCGGGAACAGCAGCGTCTGAGTCAGAAGGTCTGTGTGGAAGACGACTATGGGTCCCTTGATGTCATCGCAGGTGTTGACGTGGCGTACCCGCAGGATGAGTTCGCGCAGGCCTTCGGTGCGTACATCGCGCTTGATGCGCGGACGGGTGAGGTCGTGGAGGAGCGGACGGTGTCGTTGTCCACCCGGTTCCCGTTCATCCCGACGTATTTCTCCTATCGTGAGGTTCCTTTTGTGCAGCAGCTGCTAGAGATGGTGGCGACGCCACCGTCAGTCGTCCTGCTGGATGGGCAGGGGATATTGCATCCGGTGCGGTGCGGGCTCGCCAGTCACGCCGGAGTCGTCTGCGATATGCCGACGATAGGGGTTGCGAAAAGCCGTCTATACGGGACCTGTGAGAACGGGTTCGTGGTTGCGGATGGGGAGCGTCGTGGCGTCACCGTCTGTTCAGGGTCGGCGAGGCGCCCGTTGTTCGTCTCTCCGGGACATCGCGTCTCGTTGCAGTCAAGTGAACGGATTGTGCGGCAGGTGTCTCGGCAGAAGAATCCAGAGCCGCTGCGGCTCGCGCATATGCTCGCAGTCCGGTGTCTACGGGAGGAGCGGCAGGTCGTTGCTTGAGACGACGGGTATCCCGTGAGCGGTGCACCAGGCTGTGAGGGCCGTGACCTGTGATTTCTTGAGTTCTTTGCGGTGCAGGTACGCGCCGGTCACCCCTGGGGTAGCGTTGAAGGCGTGGAGGAGCATCTCGTCGTCGATGGTCTCGGTGAGGTGATAGGTGGGGAGCATGTGGCCGAAGGCGACGTTGCGTTGTAAGGCGACGTCGGTGAACCGGGGGGCGTAGTGGCCGCCGCCGATGCCGACGAGGATGGGGATGTCAGGCGGTCTGGCAGAGAGTGTTGGGAGGAGGTCGAGGAGCGCGCTTGCGATGAGCTCTGCGGGTGGCTTTTCCTGCCATTGGGTTTCGGTGCTGCCGACTTCGACGAAGAGGGTGGGGATGGTGAGGTACGGGCCGTGGTGGGTGACTTCGTAGCAGACCTTGTAGAGGAGGTTGGTCTGCTGGACGCGGATGTGGATGCGGCGGAGCAGCTGGGCCATGGCGTAGGGGGCGGCGGGGACGAGGGTGCGGGGCTGGCCTCCGAACTGGGCGTCCGCGTAGTTGCCGATGGGATGCACGGTGAGGGTCGGCTCCCCGGTCTTGCTCCGGTGCCGGGAGAGGAAGATGGCGAGGGTCGGGGTGACGCCAAGGGTGCTGAGGAGTTCATCCTGGAGATGTTCATGACGGATTTTTTTGTCCGGGATGGTGACCAGGATGCTGTCGCTGAGGGCTGGTGCACGGTAGACGGGTGCGGAGAAGAAGGTGCCTTCGCATGTCCAAGGATGAAGACTTAGTAGGCTGTCTTTGATGTTGGTGCTGGCCGGGTCTTCGCTGGAGGAGACGAGAAGGATAGTCATGCAGAAGGAGAAAACCAGGTGCGTGTTTTAGTAGTTTGCGGGTGCGAGCTTGACGGTGCGTTTGAGGCGGTCGATGATGACAATGCGGTGGATGCGTTCCTCAAGGGTGCAGATCTTGGCGATGTCTTGCAGTTCACATACCTCTTCTTCGGTGGAGAGCAGGCCGATAACCATCATCAGATGAAGGGGTCGCTGTCATGATTATAAAGGCTTGTTGTACAGGCCTTGTCGAATGACCCTGACTTAGGGGGTGGTGAAATACTGTTTGATGTTGTCCTCTGTTTCTTCCGCGGTCAGGGTCTTCTCGTATTCCTTGTGGGTGAAGAAGCTCAGGTAGCTAGCGGCAATGCGGTTGAGGTAGTAGCCGATGACCTCGATTTCCCGAGGGGAGAATCCTTCTTCGTAGAGCCGGCAGTTGATCTCGTGCGCCTTCTTGCGAATCTCCTCAAACGTGTGTGTGTCTTCCATGCAATCCCATCCTAGATGTGACATCCGCTGGCTGGTTATAAAAGGTATCGCTTTCCCGAACGTTTAATAGGACCGAACTGTATTCCCAGCGGTCGCATGAACACGATGAGGATTGGCTGCGAGTTTTCGTTCGACGCCGGACATTTCATCCCTGGGCATCAGGGGCCGTGCCGGCAGATCCATGGGCATACCTACCGCCTCGAGGTCGTCGTGGAAGGGCCTGTGAAAGACAGCGGCATGGTTATGGACTTCCAGACGGTCAAGGACGTGGTGCACCGTGAGGTGCTCTCAGCCCTGGACCATCATCTCCTCAACGACGTGATAGAGAACCCGACGGTCGAAGCCTGCATCGAATGGATCTGGGCCCGCCTACAGCATCATCTACCGCTCGCCTCGGTGAAGCTATGGGAAGGCGAGGGAAAATGGGCGGAGAAGACCGCCTCCTCGAGGTAGGGCTTGGCATGGGTGGCAGACTGCGGCAGTACCTGAGGCTCGTACGCCCGTACGGCATGCTGTTCTTAGGTCTCGCCCCAGTGTTCGGTGCGGTCGCTAACGGGGAGTTCAACCCCGTCCTCCTTCTGCTGCTGTTTTCCATAGGGATGCTCTACCACGTCTTCACCTTCGTACATAACGACATCGTCGACATGGCCGTTGACTCACGATCCAGCTATGTGGCGACCCGGCCCTTGCCTGCTGGAGCGGTTCCTAAAGCACATGCCGAGGAGATTGCCGCCAGTGCCGTCGTAGTCATGGTGGCACTCGCCACATGTACATGGTCTATTGCCACAATCGTCCTCGTTCTTATCGCAGTGTGTTGCGCCGTGACGTATAATATGCTCAGCAAGCGTCTTCCTTTCCTGGAATGTGTCCTCGGCCTGGGGGTGTTTTCTTTGGCACTGGCGGGCGCGATGATTGCCACGACCACCGTGTCTCCGCTGTCGTGGCTCGTCGCCGTGGCGTTCTACCTGCAGTGGGTGTTCAGCGTCGGCGTCACCGCGAACCTCAAGGACGTCGAGGAGGACGCTAAAAGCAAGGTCTATACCTCACCGACGGTCTTCGGTGTCACCGCGACGAACGGGAAGACAACGATTCCCTGGTTGTTCCGCGTCTACGCCGCCGGCATCTCTGTTGCCTTTCTCGGGGTCCTCGGCCTGCCATTTCTTCTGGGTCTGGTCGCAGGCGGAATCGATGGACTCCCAATCCCCCTCGTCTGCTACACCATTGTTTCATTGCTACTTCTGCTGACCACGGTGCTGCTCCTTCGCGGTCCGTCGCCCTCACGGGACACCTTCCTGCGCATCACCGGGGTCCATGAGGGGTTCAGCCTCCTGCTCGTCCCATTAGTCCTTTCGGCCATGTTGCTCTCAGCCATCGGACCCGGCGGCCTGCTACTCATCCTAGGCGTCATCATCGTCTGGCCGCTCAGCTGGTTCCGCCTCCTGTATGGAAAAACACTGATACCCCTCGAATAACATCTGTATTTCTTTCTAATTCCATAACGGTTATATAGAGAGAAATCGTTTCAAGTAACAAAATAAGGAGAGGTGAAAGATGGTTACCATAAAAGAAATCAAGAGCACGATATCGGTAGCAATAGCAGCAGCATTTGGTTTCATCATCGCCTTAATCTGGAAAGACGTTATCGTAGGAATCGTGAATATGACCGGATTAAGTGTCACGGCCCCAACCAATATGAATAGCGCGGTTGTTGCAGTAGTAACAGCTCTCGTACTGACAATTATTTGTGTCCTTGGGATAGTTTATATCTCAAAATGGGGTGGCGTAGTACAAAAGTAGAACCATTCCCTTTTTTTTATTTTTTTCTTTAGAGTTATACTGTGCATCCGCATTTTTTCTGTCGTAATAAAAGAACTTGTTCATCAGGCGAATCGACAAAGACGTCCTGCTGGCTCGCTCCTGTAGCAAATGCGATGTCCAACGGGCTGAAATGATGATACCCCCGCCGTACCATCTCGCTTACTATTTGCTCATGCCGCAGGTATAATGCTTTTTGTTTTCCCTTCCAGCGCAGTGTCTCCGGATGATTGGCGTACCCTTTTTTCTGATGGATGAGAATAGACCAGATCGCATGCAGCTCCCTGTGCTCACCGAGCAGATGGCTACGGCATAGCTGCCGAGGCGAGACGTCCCAGATTCGCATACACAGCTTCTTACGAGGCATACTGTAGGCTGGCGAGGTGCTTGATGCGCTTCACCACGTTGGGGTGCGTCCCGAAGATCTCCAGGAACCGTGCGCCGGCACGTAGGTTGATCTTCTTGCCGGCGAGCATCATCAGTTCGTTCTGGTCGATGACGCCGTCCTTGTTGAGGTCGATCTCCTGGACGTCGCGGATTTCCTCCATCGCCCGACCCGGGTCGTTGATGAAGAACGCCTTCATGCCGTTTGTCTGTTTGAGCAGCTGCTTGGGTGCCTTCGCGCTCCACGTCGTCAGCTTATACAAAGCGGTCGCGAGATGCATCGGCGGGCAGCCCAGCTGTGCGCTTCCCTCATCCGCGTAGTACTCCCGGATTCGAGAGCCGTACATCACCAGCAGGTTCGTGATGAAATACACGGCGAGCGCCAGGAGCCCGACGGCGACGGTACCGCCGCTGTTGCGGTCACGCTGCCCCATCCCGCCCCAGAAGAACGAGATGTAGATCATGTAGAAAATCATGGGGATGACGCTGAGCATCGTGATGATCATGACGTCCCGGTGGCGGACGTGTGAAATCTCATGGCCGAGCACCGCTTTAAGCTCGTCATCGGTGAGCAGGTCCAATATTCCCTTGGTGACGCAGACGCGCGCCCCGCGCTTCGTACGCCCGAACGCGAACGCATTCGGGATGTTCAGCTGCGAGATGCCGACCTTCGGCTTGTTCGGCAGCCCCGCCTGTTGTGCGAGCTGCGCGACCATCGCATGCAGCTTGGGGTACTCCTGCTCGCTGACGTATTTCACCTTCATGGACCACTCGACGATTTTTGGGCCGATGAGGAACTGCACAAGGACGAGCAATAACGCCGCGACAAATGTGAAGAGCAGGAATGAAACCCCGCTCAGGTTAAGCAGATACCCAATCGCCGAGATGATTCCAAACAGGATGCCGAACATCAAGGCGACCAGTAGGTACAATCTCAATTGAAGCCACATAATTTTCTTCAGACCTCCACAGCCAGTGTATTCAAAACAGCATTTAAAGATTACCGTCGTCAGGAGCGCTACCGGAGGAGCAGCAGCCCGAAGTAGTTCTGCGGAGACGAATAGTCGACCACCACCTCGATCGGGAACCCAGCGGTCCGCGCCGTCCGGTACACATCGATGCCACAGGCCTCCATGGACGGCCGAGCCTCCTCCGGATGCCGGCACCCATCCTTCAGACGACACGATTCGCAGAGAGTACAGGGGCCGGAGCCCAGCCCGAGCGCCTTATAATACCCTGCGAGGAACGCCTCCCGCTCCAGGGTCGCAATCAGGGCGTCCACCTCCCGCCACTCCTCAGAGCCGAAATGGATCAGGATGCCGATCTCGTACTCGTCAAGAACCCGTCGGGTCTGCTGGGGTGTCGGGGAATACGGCGGACAGGTCAGATGCTCCCCATAGCCGCCGCACCCATACTGGCATTTCAACCGCACCCACTCTGCCGTGAACACGTTCTTTGGGTCGATGACCTTGGCGTCTGTCGCCTGCAGCTCCCGAGCGCGCTTTATATAGACGGATGGCACGGGTAGCCTCGTTTTCCCCATACTCCCCTCATGTTCGGAAGGGATATAAAACATTCCGCCTCAGCCAAGCCGGTACGCGGGAAAATTCATCAAAGTCGTAAAACGAACCGCTGAAACATTTCAAATATAAATACAATTATCCCATGGCAAACATATTTATAGTAGATGGGACTACATTCTTATTAGTAAAGGGGTGATAAAATAAAGATCAAAACTTTATCATGTCTACTGGTAGTCCTACTGCTAGTAAGTGGGTTTACCACGCTAGCCATAGGAAAACAAGCTGCAGCTACAGAAGAAACCATTAACCTTCAGTTCGTCGCACCGACGACGACCACCACAACCATCGGCTCCCAGGTATATACGGAACTCACCGTATCAGGAGCAGATAAGACACTCATCAGCACGGGAGCACCCGCAGTCCCCATGACCACGACGGTCCTGGAACTGCCCTTCGGCACCGTCGTCACGGACGTCAACGTCGTCCCACAGACCATCCAAACCATGACGCTGACGTACCCTGTGATGCCCTCACCGCAGGCCGTGCCCTTGGACTCACAACCAGCGACGGACGTCTACGCGGACCCCGCGATTTATGCCTCCTCGCAGTACTACCCAACCGCCTGGTTCGACTACTCCACTGGTGGCGGGTTGAACGACAACGGTGAGCATACCACCTTCCTCGTGATTCGCACTTTCCCGGCCCGTGTCAACCCAGTGACCAACACCGTGCAGTACGCCCAGAACGCGGTCGTCACCGTCCACTATAAGGCTCCGACCAACCCGAAGACCTTCGGGACCGGCGGCTATGAGCTCGTCATCATCGCCCCGCAGGCGTTCTCAAGCACCCTGCAGCCTTTGATCACTGAGAAGCTTGGCCACGGCATCAACACCACCCTGATAACCCTTGAATCGATTTACACAAAATACCAGGGGTACGACAAGCCTGAGCAGATCAAGTACGCCATCAAGGACGCCCTGGAGACGTGGGACGTGCATTACGTCCTGCTCGTCGGCGGCATGAAAGGCTACCTTATCGGCAAGGGCGCTAAAGATGATGTGAACTCCGGGGTCAAGAACTGGTACTTCCCGGTCCGCTACAACAGCCTAGATGAAGGCGGCACAGAACACGACCCTGGCTTCATCACCGATCTGTACTTCGCAGACATCTACAACGCGAACGGCAGCTTCTCCAGCTGGGACTCCAACGGCGACCACATCTACGGGAAATGGCTCTCCGGCCATATCGGCAAGGACATCGTTGACCTCTACCCTGATGTCGCAGTCGGCCGTCTCGCCGCACGCAACACCAACGAGCTGAAGATAATGGTCGACAAGATCATCGCCTACGAGGCATCCGCAGCGGACCCCACCTGGTTCAAGAAAATGATTCTGGTCGGCGGTGACTCCTTTGATGACCGCCCAGGCAGCAACATCTACGAAGGTGAAGTCTCTACTTACTTCTCGTGGAATGAGTCCATGTCGTCGTTCACACCCGTCAAGGTCTTTGCATCCAACCTCAACATCAGTAACGATTTCACGCCAACCCGCACGAACCTCGAACGTGTCATCACCGAGGGCGCCGGCTTCCTCTACTTCGACGGCCATGGGAACCCCCTGTCCTGGAACACCCACTGGCACGACCAGTTCTCCTGGGCACGCGGCGCGACCCCCGGCGGGATCAACGAGTACGATATGATGAAGCTGAAGAACGGCGCGAAGCTCAACGTCTGCATCGTCGGCGGCTGCCACAACAGCATGATCAACGTCTCGTTCTTCTGGACCCTGAACGCCAAGAACACGGCGACCTGGTGCTACGGTGAGCCTGCCCCACGCAGCTGGAGTGAATGGATGATGGATCGGAAAGGCGGCGGCTCGATTGCCTGCATGGGCAACACAGGGCTCGGCTACGGCCTAGTCGGTAGCATTAACGGCGAACCTGCCTGTTACCAGGGACTCGGCGGCTACATCGAACGCACCTTCCTGCAGTCCTACAACGCCAACGCTACCAAGACCCTGGGGAACTGCTGGACCGGCGCGATGAACCGGTACCTCTTCACCTGGCCGGGTATGGCGCAGTTCGCGGACGCCAAGACCGTCGAAGAATGGATGGCTCTTGGTGACCCAAGCCTCCTGATCGGCGGGTACAGCTAAAACGCTCGATTGGCAGTTCCCTGACCTTTGGGAACTGCTCTCTCCTCTCTTTTTTTACCACACCACTGCTCTAAAGAACGGATTCTAGGCCACATTTTCTATACTCAGGAAAGAACTCCTCCACTGAATTTTTTTCTTGAATTCATCATAGTCCCATGATGAACCATTGAAAGATGTCAATTATGCACACAATTATCCCGTGGCAAACATATTTATAATTGAGCGTCCTACATTCTTTTTAGTAAAGGGGTGATACAATACAGATCAGAACTTTATCATGTCTACTGGTAGTTCTATTGCTAGCTGGTGGGTTTACCACGCTAGCTATAGGAAAACAAGATCCTGCTACACAACAGACCATTGACCTTCAGTTTGTCGCACCGACGACGACCACCACAACCATCGGCTCCGTCACCTATACAGATCTCACTATCCTAGGAGCGGATAAAACACTCGTCAGCACGGGCGCACCCGCAGTCCCTATGACCACCAAGGTCCTTGAACTGCCTTTCGGTACTGTCGTCACGGACGTTAGCGTCGTCCCACAGAGCATCCAAACCATGACGCTGACGTACCCTGTGAAGCCTTCACCGCAGGCCGTGTCCCAAGACTCACAATTAGCGATGGACGTCTACGCGGACCCCGCGATTTATGCCTCCTCGCAGTACTACCCAACCGCCTGGTTCGACTACTCCACCGGCGGCGGGTTGAACGACAACGGTGAGCATACCACCTTCCTCGTGATTCGCACCTTCCCGGTCCGTGTCAGCCCTGCGACCAACACTGTGCAGTACATGCAGAACGCGGTCATCACCGTCCACTATAAGGCTCCGACCAACCCAAAGGTCTTCGGATCTAACCCTAACGGTTACGAGCTTGTCATCATCGCCCCGAAGGCGTTCTCAAGCACCCTGCAGCCTCTGATTACTGAGAAGCTCGGCCACGGCATCAACACCACCCTGGTGACTCTTGAGGACATCTACACCAAATATCAGGGGTACGACAAGCCGGAGCAGATTAAGTACTTCATCAAGGACGCCCTGGAAAACCAAAGCTGGAACGTGAAATACGTCCTGCTCGTCGGCGGCATGAAAGGCTACCTCATCGGCGGTGGCGCCAAGGATGACGTGAACTCCGGGGTCAAGAACTGGTACTTCCCGGTCCGCTACAACAACATGGATGAAGGAGGCGACGAGCACGACCCTGGCTTCATCGCTGATCTGTACTTCGCAGACATCTACAACGCGAACGGCAGCTTCTCCAGCTGGGACTCCAACGGCGACCACATCTACGGGAAATGGCTACAGGACCATGTCGATAAGGACATCTGCGACCTGTACCCTGATGTCGCAGTCGGCCGTCTCGCCGCACGCAACACCAACGAGCTGAAGATAATGGTCGACAAGATCATCGCCTACGAGGCATCCCCTGCGGATCCCTCCTGGTTCAAGAAAATGATTCTGGTCGGCGGCGACACCGACGACGACCGCCCTGAAAGTGATATCAATGAAGGTGAAGTCATCACCACCTACTCGTATAATGAGTCCATGTCGACGTTCACACCCATAAAGGTCTTTGTATCTAACCGTAACATCAGCAATGATTTTACACCCACCCGTACGAACCTCGAGCGTATCATTTCTCAGGGCGCTGGCTTCCTCTTCTTCGACGGCCATGGGAACCCGCTTTCATGGAACACCCACTGGCATGACCAGTTCACCTGGGCACGCGGCGCGACCCCTGGCGGGATCAACGAGTACGATATGATGAAGCTGACGAATGGTAAAATGCTCAACGTCTGCATCGTCGGCGGCTGCCACAACAGCATGATCAACATCTCGTTCTTCTGGACCCTGAACGCCAAGAACACGGCGACCTGGTGCTACGGTGAGCCTGCCCCACGCAGCTGGAGTGAATGGATGATGGACCGGAAAGGCGGCGGCTCGATTGCCTGTATAGGCGCCACGGCGCTTAGTTATGGGTTGGATGGTATCTTGAACGGCGAGCCCGCCTGCTATCAAGGGCTCGGCGGCTACATCGAACGCACCTTCCTGCAGTCCTACAACGCCAGCACCACCAAGACGCTGGGGAACTGCTGGACCGGCTCGATAAACCGGTACCTCATTACCTGGCCGGGAATGGCGCAGTTCGCGGACGCTAAGACCGTCGAGGAATGGATGGCTCTTGGTGACCCAAGCCTCCTGATTGGCGGGTACAGCTAAAACGCTCGATTGGCAGTTCCCTGACCTTTGGGAACTGCTCTTTCCTCTCTTTTTTACCACACCATTGTTCTGTAGAACGTGTATTAGAAATTAATTGGATAATGAATTTTTTTTATTGTTTTTTAGCGAGGAGGTCAAACAGATCCTGCGCTGAGTTAATCGCACAGTTAATCCCTATCCCCGCTGCTTTCACGCAGTCGCCGATGAGATAGAGATTGTTCACCGGTGTCTGGATTTCTGGTTTGGTATTCTGAATCGTTTTTGCGACGCCGTCTAGATGCCAGGTCGCTGGGTAGATCGCCCACTGAAGGTCTTTGGTGTAGTCAGGGATGATTTGTCGAAGATTCCTGTCCAAGGCGTCTTTGAGCCGGGGAAGCATGCGCTTATCGGCGGCTTCCTGCGGGGAGCAGATAATGTAGGCTTGTACAAGATAGTGGTCCGGCGACGATAGTCCCGCCTGCGGCACCGCGGTCATGAAATCTATCATGCCAGCCGCGTCGTTTCCATCGACACCAAGGTTGCGTTCGACGAACACGAAGGTCTTCCCCAGGAGATCTTCGTTGATACGGTTGAACGCGTAATAAGCGCACAGACTCCCTGTTCCCTGCAGGGTTTTCATCATGGCCACGTAGTCCGCTGGGAACTGGGACTCATCCGCTAGCGAAAACAGGTGTTGCACCAGGATATCAGAGACTATGATATCGTAATTATATTGTTTTCCCGCAGCCTCGATTCCTTCTGCCTTCCCGTTGGTGATGCGTATCTTCGTCACCGGGGTGTTCAGGTGGATTGCCCCGCCGTTGTCCTTGATGAACGCAGCAAGAGTCTGGCAGATTTCAAGCAGCCCAAGCTGCGGGTAGAAGACCCCGCGCAGCCGCATGTCCTTCTGCGTCCGGAATACCTCCCCAGTAGAGATTAACGCTAGGTTGTTGATGGTGGTGATGAGCCGGGGATTTAGTTCCAGGACGTCCTTCATCTTCCCCTTTCCATAGCGTTTGATTGTCTCGGACATGGGGGTGGCGTCCAGTTTCTTCATGGTGTTTTCACCGGACAATAACAATTGGAGGATATTGGGCAGCATGCTAAGTTTATTGGCGTTTGTCACGAATAAGCCGTAGTGGCTGTTCTTTTGTTCGAACAGCCGCGATTGATACATGGTGATTCGGTTGAAGGACTCCGGCATGATGGCCCTGAGTTTGGTGATGATGCCTCCCCCGATGAGATGGAATCCTACATCGAGGGTGTATCCCTGGAACAGGTGCTGCTCGAAGATCTCCTTCAGTGGAGGCTGTGCGAAGACAATGGCGGTGTTGAGCTGCTGGAGGGTCCGGGTGTAGGACTCCATGGTCTGGTTCGACATCCGCAGCGACTGTGCGCGACCGCCGACCGTCGATTCCTTTTCATAGATATCCACCGCGTATCCGTGTTGGAGCAGCAACGCCCCGGCCGTGAGTCCGCCGATCCCTGCGCCGATGATACAGACGGTTGGTTTCTGCATAGTCACCTTGATTCTACCCTTTTTTTCTTCCAAGACGGTTCAAAAAGGAGATATAAGCGTATCTTCTGACGATCTTCCATTTGTACTTCGTTACGCTCAGCTCCCCGGTGATGACTCCGATCATCAGGTCGGCCAGCTGCTTGTCCAGGCCTGCGATGTAAAACACCCGGTCCCGGTTTTCGATGCGACCTCGTTGCAGAATCATGTAGATGAGGTCGAGGTCCTTCCCAAAGTCTTTGCGCCACCGGGTCTCGTACCGTGAGAGGAACTGCTCCGTCGGTTGGTTCTTTTCTAGGGCCTCGGAGATCGTCTGCGCGGCGATCTCCCCTGAGGCCATCGCGTAGTAGATGCCTTCGCCAGTCAATGGGTTGATGAATCCCCCTGCGTCACCGACGAGCAGCAGCCGATTCGCATAGGTTTTCTCCAGAGGATGCGTGGGCGTCGCGCCTCCTTTTATCGGTGTGTCCGGCAGGTTGCGGGGGATGAGGTTGTTCTCCTGGAGGTACGTGACGTAGGATTGGTAGCATTCGCGGAGGTTGACCGAGGCCGTCTCCGGTGTGCTGGTTTCTGGCTGGATTGCTCCGAAGCCGACGTTGAGGTGCTCTTTTTTTGGGAAGACCCAACCGTAGCCCGGCAGGGACTTGAATCGCGCATGGACCAGGCAGCGTCGTGTCTTTGTAAAATAGTCATCAAGGATTGTGCTAGCAACCGGGAATTCCTGCAGGACGCATATACCTTGCTGCGTTCCCGGTTTGCGTAGCCCCAGGGTCTTGGCGATGACGCTGTGGACGCCGTCGGCGCCGACGATGACGGATGCATCGATGCCTTCCCCGGATGTCGTCACGGCCCGTGCGTTCTGGTCTGTGAGTTGGACAGCGGTGATCTGGGTTCCTTCTTGGAGGACGGCCCCCGCGTCTTTTGCGTACTTCACCAGTTCCGCGTCGAATTTTTTCCGCAGTGTCATTGCGATGATGGGTGTTGGCTTCTGCGCATCGATCTTGTATTTCATTGAGGGGGAGTACGCGGTTCCGCTCGAGGAATACGCCTCGATGATTGTGTCGTTGACGATGTACGGATACCGTTGGAGCACTCGGGCCGGTATGCCTCCTCCGCATGGTTTGTCCCGTGGGAATTTTTCTTTGTCGACCAGTAGGACGCTCCAGCCTTTTTCCGCAAGGATCTTTGCTGTGGTCGACCCAGCGGGTCCCGCACCTACAACCGTCACATCGTACGTCATACCGTTTCGCCTGTCATCCTCTATTACATCCGTGGTTTGAACATCCGTTCCCCAAGCAGCGGCGTGAACGCGATGTACCAGAGGATTGGAATCAGAATCAGCAGCACCGCAGGAGCCGTCCCAATCGTTGACAGAAGCATGATCGGGACGAGAGAATATCGTAAGAACGACTGGATCCCGATGGTCTTGCGAATCTGGCTGCGGTCAAAGGTCTTCATACTTAGGAATCGTGCATCGATGAATAGGAAGATGACTACGAGGGCGGCGAGCAGGATGATCTGCCAGAGGAAGTAAGGGTATCCGAGGACGACGAAGGGGATGAAGAAGAGTGCGGCAGCGAGCAGGCGGAGCCCGAAGCCGAAGGATTTGAAACCCCAGGGGATGGTGAGTGCTTTGTCTTCGACTTTGACTCCTGAGGAGATGGCGATGTTTTTCACGCCCATTTTATAGTCATGGTCCGCGTCCTTCAACCCGTTTTGTATCGCGTTCATGAACAGGATGTTTTCAAACGTCAGGAGGAAAACAACCCAGGTCATTGGCGTTGGTTGGCCGAACGTCAAGGCGCCGAAGAGAAAGATGAACGCAACGGAGACTGCGATAAGAAAATCTGATCCGACGATCTTCTTGCCATAGATGTCGTACGTCGTCCCGAGTATTCCTGCCAAGAGTATGCAGATGAGACCTATGAATTTGTAGTAGTCGAACGTCTTGTTAGACCACAGGAGCGCCATGAAAAAGAAGGAGCTGAACGCCAGCAGGAACGCGATAAACAATGCCGTTCTTCGTGATATCTCTCCGCTGACCAAGGGTTTCCTTTGTAAATCGTCGACCAGCTTATCGAGCTCGATGTCGACATAGTCGTTGACTAAGAATCCAAAGACACTGGAGAACGTCCCGATGATAAAGACGATAGTCAGCGTCAGAATATCGGTGACGCCCACGGTTAACGCACCGATAACCGGGACAACTCCAAGCGCGCCTATCCCTGGGACACGCAGGAGACGTGCATATGCAGAGACCTTGCTTGCCATGATGCCGTTAGACTCTCGAGCATATTTGAGCTTTTCTAAGAGAAACGCCTACTCTTTTAAAAGAAGACCTCGATTAAGATGAAGAGCTGGAAGACGATGATCATGACGCGGGTGCCTGTGCGTTCGTATCGCTCAAAGGCAGTCCAAATCTTGTTTTCATCATTGGTTCGTATTACCACTATGTAGGTGAGCAGCCAGGTCAGGAGAAGCCCTGTTGCAAGGATTATGCCGCCGATGAGGTAGACTGTCCCGAAAATTTGCGGGAGGTGCAAGCCTGCCCAGTCGAACGCGGACAGTGGGAAGATCGGGATGAACAGCAGGTAGAAGAACAACGCGATGTACATGGATCGCTTCCGTCCATATCGAACCGGAACCGTGCGAAACCCTGCTTTGAGATCGCCGTTGTAATCCCCTGCGCTAACCATGATTTCTCTTCCGGTCTCCAGGAAGAAGATCGCAAGACCCAGCGGAAGCATCAGCAGGGGCTGGCCGGGGAACACCGCAAGCCCCCCCCAATAAGGGATAGCGCCGACGCCGAAGGCGACCGCCATGTGGCCGAAAAGACCATGGTGTTTCCCATAGTAGTTGTAGTACAACCCAATTATCACTAAAATGAACGTGAAACTTCCACAGACCCAGTTGATTTGTCCGGTCTCTTGATAGTTGATGAGGGATCCGAGAAAGATTGAGGCCACCATGAGGAAGATGCCGAGGTAGTACACGGTTTTTTCTTTGAGGATGCCTGCGGGAACCGGTTTTTTCGGGCGGTTGACGCGGTCGGACTCCAAGTCGGTGATGTCGTTATGGAGCATGGTTCCTGTCGAAAGGAACGCGGGGGTGAGGATTAGAAGAATGAGTTGGGAAATGGTGAGGTCGACGTGGTTGTAGACCGCGCAGTTGAGGGCGCTGACGACCGCTCCGAAGCTGCAGAGGAAGAGGATGGGCGGACGTATCATCCGTACCCAGGCGATGACTAAGGTCTTCAAACCCATGGTTCCTGAGAATAGGGAGCCGCCTTTATTACTTAACGGTTTCTCTTGGGGTAGTATATTAATAGGAATCACGCAAATCCAAAGAGGCCGAAGAGCCGGACGATGACTTGATGGACGATGAACACGATCGTCCCGGTTATGGATATGGAGGTGATGGCCAGGAGGACTTTTCTGTTTTCCGTGAACCGTGACCGTTCGATGAGCAGCGTTGCGAGCGTCATGAAGAAGAGCAGGAGGAACCATCCGATGAAATTGAGGATGGGGACATCGTAGTATCGTATCTCAGCCAGGGATCCATTCCAGATCCACCAGTTGTTGTGATGGGCGATGGGATCTTCGAGGAGATCCAGGCAGGCTCCGAGTGCTCCTGCGACGAGTGAGATCGCCAGGATCTGGAGGCGGTTCCTTTTCTTATAGATCCGTGAGACCATATGTTTGCCCATGTTCAGGAAGAGGACGAGGTTCGCGCTCCAGGCGAGGACGATGCTGAGGGGGACTTCTCCGCCGACCACCGAGAGGTAGACGAGGTACCCTGTGTAGTGGTATCGTCCGCTGGCGACTCCAGCGGATTCGATGAACAGTGAGGTGATGATCATGGGGAGAAAGTAGATGATCGTCTTTTTCGCTCCGTTTTTCTTATACGAGAGATAGACGAGGGCGGACCAGACAATGGCGATGAGGATGAGGAAGGGGACGAGGTAGGTGGTCTGTTGCCCGGCGTTGAGGTCGATGCGGATGAAATCCATAGGGTCACCGCACCTCGGTGTCGGTCGAGTGTGGTTTAATGAGGAACAGGATGATGAGGGGGATGAGTGCGATGATGCCACTGATGAGGGTGGGGATGAGGAAGTCGGAGAGGATGCCGATGGCGATGAGCACGAGCCAGATCATAAGGTAGAGG
>CAIRCU010000045.1 GCA_903877165.1 Methanobacteriota archaeon
CAAAATTCGGTCAGAAGCGGTACCATCCATGGTAAAGTGGACGACCAAGAGGGATCTTTTCCTGAGGGGAGGGTCGCGGCAATTCATGCGTTTCCGCACTCTCCTTTTTTGTTAGAAAGGCATCCCTTTCGGATGTCACAGGGAAGCAGGGCACTGATATGCGGGCAATGCATCAGAGGGTTTACCCGCGGCCCAGCTCATGTGAACCCGTTGAGAAGGTGGGGGAAAAAGTGGAAGGGTTCAACAACGTTCCCCCGAGGTGTTTCTCGGCTTGTTCGGTTCTGTCCTTCGCGGTTCCGCCGGCGACAAGAGCGACGTGGACATTCTGGTAGAACTGGCTATTCCAACCTTCGATCACTATATGGATGTGAAGTTCTTCCTTGAGGATCAGCTTGGACGGCCCGTCGACCTCGTGTTGGCTGATTCCTTGAAACCGCACCTCAAGCCCATCATCACCCGCGAGGTGGCCTATGCATAGGGACTTTCGCCTTTATCTTGATGACATTTTGGAGGCCATTCATCAAATTCGAACCTACATGGCGGATCAGGACGAAGAGGCTTTTACCACGGACCGGAAAACCCAGGACGCCGTTATCCGAAACCTTGAGATCATCGGTGAGGCGGCGGATGGGAGAACAAGAAGGATGGTACAAAGGAATGACCACCGCCTACCATAGCCAGTATTGGGCTCATGCCCTCACGTTGCGAGGGGCAACCGGCACGATTGAAGCCTTGTCGCGGTCGATTGCGGGTGCTCGTGTGGACCTAAACCCTCATCAAGTGGACGCGGCACTTTTTTCCATTCGCTCGCCGCTGACGAAGGGCGTCATCCTTGCTGACGAGGTCGGTCTTGGGAAAACCATCGAGGCGGGTATCGTGATTGCCCAGCGTTGGGCGGAACGGAAGCGACGCATCCTTGTCATCGTGCCCGCGACTTTGCGCAAACAGTGGCAACAGGAACTCGAGACGAAGTTCTACCTGCCGACAAGGATTCTGGACTCCCAAGCCTTCAACTCAATACGGGAGGACGGGATTGTCAACCCCTTCGACTCACAAGACAAGCTGGTCATCTGTTCCTATCATTTCGCCTCCGCCAAGTCGCCCGAGGTGAGCCGCGTCCCTTGGGACCTTGTGGTCATTGACGAGGCCCATCGCCTGCGTAACGTCTACAAGAAGTCCAGCAAACTTGCCAGGAGCATCGCGGACGCGGTCGGTCATTCTCCGAAGCTCCTGCTCACGGCCACGCCGCTTCAGAACTCGCTGATGGAGCTTTACGGCCTGGCCAGTGTCATCGATGTCCACCTTTTCGGAGACGCTGCATCCTTCCGCGATCAATTTGCCCGGGCGACCGACGAGGGAGAACGCAACTCCGATCTGCGGAGTCGTCTTCAGCCTGTCTGCATCAGGACATTGCGGAAGCAGGTGGTGGAGTACATCCCCTTCACGCGGCGGGTTCCGATAACCCAGGACTTCCTGCCGAGCGACGCGGAGCAGGAACTCTACGAGGCCATCTCTGAATACCTCCAGCGGGAACAGCTCTTCGCGCTACCGGCAAGCCAGCGGACGCTGATTACGCTGGTTCTGCGTAAGCTCCTGGCGTCCTCGACGTTCGCCATTGCCGATACGTTGGAGCGGCTGGCGTCTCGGCTTGAATCGC
>CAIRCU010000046.1 GCA_903877165.1 Methanobacteriota archaeon
TTAAAAATGGATTTAAATCTAATCTGAATTGCATCAATATCCTTATATACAAGACCTCTATTCCAGAGCATACTTCCACTCAAGGGAGAATCGATGAAAGCTCTTGACAGGAGGCTAAACCATGCCGATGTATGTACGCTATCAAGCACCCAAAGAACTCCAAGATTTAGCCTATGATTTGATTGAAAAAGCTCGAGATGGTGGAAAGATTGGAAAAGGGGCCAATGAAACCACGAAGTACGTCGAGCGCGGGCAAGCGAAGCTCGTCATCATGGCTGAAGACGTCACCCCTGAGGAAATCCTGGCGCATATGCCGCTGCTCTGCGAGGAGAAGAACATCCCGTACACCTACGTCTCAAGCAAAGAGGAGCTCGGCAACGCAGCAGGCCTCGGCATCCCCACCAGCGCGATCGCCATCGTCAGCCCAGGCAAAGACAAGGAACTCGTGGACAACATCGTCAAGAAAATCGACGCGGTAAAGAAACAGGGTTAAGCCTATGGTGATCGAAGGCACTCCATGTGAAGTCGTTGAAGTCATCGAGCGCACCGGCATGGCTGGCGAAGCCTCGCAGGTCAAAGTCCGCGTCCTCGATGGCCGGGACAAAGGTAAGATCATCACCCGCAACGTCATGGGACCTGTGCGCCTCGGCGACATCCTGATGCTCAGCGAAACCCAGCGTGAAGCCAAGAGACTCGGAGGACCCCGCTAATGGTCGAGAAACGCGTCTGCACATTCTGTGGTGGTGACATTGAACCCGGGACCGGGAAACTCTACGTCAAGAAAGACGGCACGGTCCTGTACTTTTGTAAAAGTAAATGCCAAAAGAACATGCTGAAGTTGCACCGCGTCCCCCGACGGGTGCGGTGGACGAAACACTACATAAAGTCCTCATAGATCCTCTATGACCATCCAGCTGCCGTACGGGAAGACCACACTTCCGGTCGACGTTCCCGCAGCCAACCTTATCGGCGTCATCACCCCTCAAGAGTTCATTCCACCGCAGAAACCCGAGGCGATGATCCTCGACGCGCTCCGCCGCCCACTGGGGACCAAGCCGCTCACCTCGCTTGTGCATCCAGGCGACCATGTCGCGATCGTCGTGGACGACTACACGCGGCCCTGCCCGACGCAATCTCTTCTCCCACCGGTCCTTGATCAGCTCCATGAAGCTGGCGTGGACGACCTCGACATCCTAATCATCGTCGCTAACGGGACCCACACCCCGCCGACCCAAGACCAAATCAAAGACATCCTCGGCGAGAAGATCGCCCGCACCTTCATGGTCACCACGAACGACGTCACGAACGGCGAGTACGTCACGATCGGCAAAACCCGCCGTGGCAACACCGTCGAGATCCTCAAAGACTACGTGGAAAGCGACTTCAAAATCCTGCTTGGAGACATCGAGTACCACTACTTCGCGGGGTACGGCGGCGCACGGAAAAGCATCCTGCCGGGGCTCTCATCGAAAAACACGATCCAGCGCAACCACAGCCTCGTCTTCGAAAAAGGCGCCTGCACCGGGATGCTAAAGGACAACCCGATCCATCAAGAAATGAACGAGGCGATGCATCTCGCCGGCTGCGACTTCATCCTCAACGTCGTCCAGAACTCCCATCACCGCATCGTCGGCGCCTGGGCCGGCGGACCCGAGGCCGTCCTCGACGCGGGCGCCAAGCTCGTCGACAGCATGTACCGCCGGAAGATCCCGGAGCGACCAGACATCATCATCACCGCGGCGAACGGCCACCCTCACGACATCAACCTCTACCAGGCGATGAAGGCCATGCACCAGGCTTGTCAGGTCGTCAAAGACCACGGCGCCATCATCCTCGTCGCGGAATGCCCGCAGGGCGCGGGCAGCACGTTGTACACGGACTGGCTCACCAAA
>CAIRCU010000047.1 GCA_903877165.1 Methanobacteriota archaeon
AGGATTTCCTCAGCCTCCTAGGCCATGATATCCCTAAGGAAACCCTTATCGAAAAACTGCCGATGGTCGGCGGAGACCTCGGAGGCGTCAACGGTGACCAGATCAACATCGAGTTCTTCCCGAACCGCCCGGACCTCACCTCGGTCGAAGGCATCGCTAGAGTTTGCCGCGCCTTCTTCGGATTCCAACCAGGACTCCAGACCTACCCGCTTGCATCCTCGGCCATTCGCCTCACCGTCGATCCCTCGGTGAAAACCGTCCGTCCCTTCGTCACGACCGCCTATGTCAAGGACGTCACGATGTCCGACGCCCTCATCACCTCCCTCATGGGACTACAAGAAAAACTACACGTCGGTCTGGGGAGGAACAGGAAAAAAGTCGCTATCGGCGTACATGACGCGGATGCCGTCACTCCACCATTCACCTACAAGGCCGTACCCCCGGACTCCCTGTCATTTGTCCCACTCGCCATGGAGGAGTCCATGACGCTCTCAGAGATCCTCCTTCGCCATGAGAAAGGGAAGGACTACGCCCACCTGCTAAAAGGATTCTCGAAGTACCCTGTTATTCTTGATGCCAAGGGCCAGGTATTATCCTTTCCCCCGATCATCAACGGACGGCTCACGGAGGTCACGCCTCAGACCCATAACCTCTTCATCGACGTCACCGGAACCGACCGCAAAGCCATCAACATCGCCCTCAACATCGTCGCCACTGCGCTTGCAGAACGCAAAGGAACCATCCATAGAACCGCGGTCTCGGATGAAGGCCGGGAAATCATCTCCCCGGACCTGTCCACCACAAAACATGAGCTGAAAATCCCGGAGGTGAACCGACTCCTCGGAACGAGCTTCTCTGGCGCGGCCATCAGCGACTATCTCCAGAGGATGGGCCACAACGTCTCCGTTCTTGGGGAAACCTCGCTGCTCGTCGAGGTTGCCTCCTGGCGCTCGGACATCCTGCACATGGTGGACCTCATCGAGGACGTCGCCGTCGGCTTCGGGTACGACCAGTTCTCCATGGATTTCCCCAAAGCCATGACCTTCGGCCGTCTGCTGCCGTCGACCCTCTCGAACAATTCACTTCGATTGTTGCTCATTGGACTTGGGTTTCATGAAGTGACAACATTCACCATCTCCAATGAACAAGATGAGATCAAAAAGATGGGGAAACACCCGGAGAAATGGGTGGAAATCGCGAACCCGATCGGCGAGGAGTTCAACGGGATGCGGGTCAGCCTTCTGCCCTCGATGCTGAAGCTGCTTCGCGAGAATCGCCATCATCCACTCCCGCAGCAGATTTTTGAGGTTGGCGTCGTAGTCGACAGCAGCGCGAAGAACCGCTGGCATCTCGCAGGCATTAAGGTCGATGCGAAGGCGAACTTCACGGAATGCAAATCCTACATTGAAGCCATCGGCAGAGGCTGCGGCTGCTCGTTCGCCTTCATCGAAGGCCAGAATCACGCGTTCATTGACGGACGATGCGCCACAGTACAGGCCAATACGAAGGATATCGGTATGTTCGGGGAACTTCACCCCCGGACGATTCAAGCCTTTAGCCTGGAGCATCCCTGCATCGCGTTTGAGCTCATCATTGACGAGTTCATCACCTAGATACTGATCCGAATGTCACGAACCGATGCCATGGCATCCTGGGATGCCATCGCCGAGAGCTTCGATGCCACCAGGCAAAAACCCTGGCCGCTTGTGCTTGAGTTCATGAAGGGTCTACCTGCCAAAGATGTGATCGTGGATCTTGGGTGCGGGAACGGCCGCCATCTGCTCCCAGCAACCCAACACTACACAGACGCTATCGGCGTGGATTTCTCACGAAAACTCCTGACCATTACCCAGAAGAAAATCAGAGAACGCCAGCTGACCAATGTATCGTTGATACAAGCCGATCTCACGCATCTTCCTCTGCATGATTCAACCGCCGACGCCATTGTCTTCATCGCGGCGCTGCATAATATCATCAGAAGGGAGAACCGTCAACAGGCCCTCAGAGAAGTGCATCGGGTGCTACAGCCAGACGGGCTCGCACTAATCAGCGTGTGGTCCCGCTGGCAGGACGCGTATCGGCGTCATTTCCTCAGAGAATTCTTCCGGCATGAGACGGAATTTGGCGACATCGAGCTCGTGTGGCGCCAGCATCGGTTGAACGTCCCTCGTTTCTACCATTTGTACAGCCGATCAGAATTCCTGCGAGACCTCGACGCGTCGGACTTAGAGGTTCGATCCCTTCAGGCGACCAGGTTTTTCTCCCGTGTTTCTCCTGATAATTATTTCGCGGTTGTCGCGAAGCATTAAGGGTTATAATAACAGCAGGGGATGTCGTTCCCTGCGACCAGAGGCGAGATCCATTCCCGATATCATAACGACCGATAACCTCACCAAGACGTATAATGGGTTCACGGCCGTTGATCACATTTCGTTTTCCGTCAGACACGGTGAGATCTTCGGCTTCCTTGGGCCAAACGGGGCGGGGAAGACCACGACAATCAAGATGCTGACGACCTTACTGCGTCCTTCATCAGGGAAGGCCCAGATTTGCGGATATGACATCATCCGTCAACGTAATGAAATCCGACAAAACATCGGCGTCGTTTTCCAAGAGCCAGCGCTTGAAACAGAGCTGACTGGTGAGGAGAACCTGGATTTCCATGCGCGCATCTACGGGCTTCGACAAGACAAACGCCGACAGCGAATCCACGAAGTTCTCACGTTAGTCGACCTGTTGGATAAAAAGGATGTGTTGGTGAAACACTATTCCGGAGGGATGAAACGCCGCTTGGAGATCGCACGCGGATTGATGCATTCCCCGACCGTGTTGTTCCTCGATGAGCCGACCCTTGGTCTCGATACCCAGACACGGCGAGCCATCTGGGACCATATCAAGACGATGAACAAAGAGGAGAAGACGACGATTTTCCTGACGACCCACTACATGGACGAGGCTGACTTCCTCTGTGATCGCATCGGCATCATCGATCATGGACAGATCCTCATCCTCGATACGGTCGATACTTTGAAGACATCGATTGGGGACGATGTCATTTCCTTGACCTGCACGGATGTGCCCAAACTTCAGTCCCGACTCGCCGGGGAAGCCTGGGTGAAGCATCAGAAGACGCAGGACGAGACGTTGATTTTCTGGACGGATCAAGGGGAGGAAAAAATCCCGCTGGTGATGGACATCGCTCGTTCGCTGCAGATCGTCATCCGCTCCATCACTATCCGTAAACCGACGCTGGATGATGTGTTCTTACATTACACTGGTCGCAACATCCGGGATCAGGAGCTGGAA
>CAIRCU010000048.1 GCA_903877165.1 Methanobacteriota archaeon
AAATCTTCATTGGGAAAACAGAGTTGGCAAACAGTTTTAAGAACCTGAATGATAGTTGATATTGGTCTCCCCGTTGTTCACCAAACTATGCAAGTAGGAGACTTCTGGCAACATCAAAGTTTATTACCAAAAAGGGGAGACCAAACTAATTTGATGCGCCATTATTAATACATGACAAATGTTAACACTATTAATAGGGACAATGGTAAAAACCATTCTGGTAGTCGATGGCAGTGCCGATGTTATTACATCGGTAAGATATGGATTAGAGAGCATAACGAAAGACTATCAGGTGATCGGAGCGGAGAGTGGAAAACAATGCCTCGGCCTCTTACTCCATAACCAAAAACCTGATCTTATTTTACTCGAAATCATGATGCCGGATATGAGCGGCTGGGAGTTATTCAATAAACTGAAGGAAAACAAATTATGGAAAAAAATCCCTGTGGTGTTTCTCACGACACGTATCGATACTGTCGCAAAGAACGCGGGAAAATTCCTCGGCGATGATTACATCGAGAAACCATTCGAGATTCAAGACGTTAACAACCGTATTAACAAAGTATTAGAGAAAAGAGATGATGATATTACATAATCCTCTCTTTATATCTATCAGCATCAGGTTTTCTATCAGGGGATACCCTTAGTACCCCACTAAATTTGCCAGACTAAAGTTACCATACGAGTTTTATACAGAACCTCTTTGGAGAAGATGGCCAATCGTGTCGTCCATGTGGTCGGTAGTCTTTTATAGGGTGCAGAGATTTTCTATTCCTTGCAGGATGGATGCATTGGATTCCTTTCAATATGGGTAGGTGATGGGATGTCGAGTCGTGAGCCGGATATCATTAGGACATTGCGGGAGGAAGAACGCCTAGGGAAGCTCAGAGGTCATGAGGATGCTGAAGGAGAGGACTCTGAGGGCGTGGAAGAACCCGGTGATTTTTGCAGTATTTGTTGTGTGCCGCAGGGCGGGCAGACGCCGGCGGTGAACCTCGGGGATCCGGCTGTGTTGTACCAAACGATCTTTGAGAACTCCGCGGTCGCAATCACGCTAACAGACGAGAACGAACGCCTCATCCGATGGAACTCGTATGCCGAGCAGCTGCTCGGACGGAGTCGAGACGACCTGTGGATGCAGCCGGTGAAGAACCTGTACCCGGCGGAGGAGTGGGCGAAGATCCGGTTCCAGAACATCCGGCAGCGCGGCATCACCCATCACCTCGAGACGCGCATGCTGCATAAGAACCGGGAGTGCATCGACGTTGACCTGTCGCTGAGCGTCCTGAAGGACCAGCTCGGCAACGTGATCGGATCCATCGGGATCATCAAAGATGTCACGCAGGCTAAAACCATGGAGAAGGCCTTGCAGCGGTCCGAGGAGACGTTCAAGCAGCTCTACGAGAAAGCCCCGGTGCTGTATCACACCCTGTCGCCGAAAGGCGAGATCACGAACATCAACGAACAGTGGAGCCATGCCCTTGGGTACGAGAAGGCCGACGTTCTCGGCAAATACATCTTCGACTTCATCGTGTTCTCAGAGCGGGACGAGGCGCAGCGGTCGTTCCAGGCAAAGATCGCCAGCAAACAGCAGTACTCCCAGCCATCGGAGCGGACGTACCTGACGAAGACCGGGGAGGAGCGCGTCTTCCTCATCCGCGACTTCCTCTCGTTCGACGAATACCACAAAGTCCTTTCGATTCAAACCACCATGGAGGACATCACCGACCGGAAAAACATAGAGAAGACCCTCAGCAGCAGCCGTGATGAGCTGGAACGCTGCGTTGAGGAGCGCACCGCAGAGCTCGTCCGGACCAACGTACGGCTCCATCAAGAGACGATTGAACATGAGCAGATCGAGACTGCCCTGGAGCTGACGCTCTCCCAGCTTCGGACTACACAGAAGACCATCCAGGAGCAGAACCGGCAGCTTCGCAAGCTTGACCAGCTGAAAACCAACTTCCTGAATGTGACATCCCATGAGCTGCGGACTCCTATGGCCGCGATTAAAGGCTTCGTCCAGATCATGCAACAGCGTATGATCGGGGAGATCACCGAGGAGCAGGAAAAAGGACTCACCGTGGTCCTGCGGAACATCGACCGCCTTGACCACCTCGTCCAAGATATCATGGACATCTCCCGTTTGGAATCCGGCACGATGACATTCGCCCCCGAACCCATCGCTGTCAGTGATCTCATCGCCGGAGCAGTTGAGACCGTGAAGCCTGCCGCCAGCCTCAAACACATCACCATCACCGCTGACTGCACCGCCTCACTCCCCGCCCTTCTTGTCGACAAAATCCGAATCACCCAGGTGCTAGCGAACCTCCTGAACAACGCCATCAAGTTCTCACCGGAGCGGACCGCCATCAACATCCGCGTCAAACCAGACAAAGAGGATGTACTCTTCGAAGTCGAGGACCACGGCAGGGGGATCCCAGCGGATAAACTGGAGAAGATCTTCGAGATATTCTACCAGGTCGATTCGGGACTGGATCGCAAGTTCGGTGGTACCGGCCTCGGGTTGCCCATCTCACGCGGCATCATCCTTGGCCACGGCGGCAGAATCTGGGCGGAGAGCACCGTCGGAACAGGAAGCATCCTTCGCTTCACCCTCCCCATCACGCCCCCACAGGGGAATCCCTCGTCCGAAAAAGAAACCGAGACGTTCTCCGACGGGTGAAGACAATGCCGCGCATCATGATTGTCGATGACGAGGAAGACCTCAGGGATGTCATCAACGTCGTCCTCCGTAAAGTCGGATATGAAACCCTCACCGCAGAGAACGGCGACGATCTCTTCACCAAAATCGATGGGTTCCACCCGGATCTCATCACGCTTGACATCATGATGCCGGGACTGCCCATCCCTGACATCCTGACCCGGCTTCGCGACGCGTACGGCAACCCACCAGTAATCCTTGTGACGGTCGTCCGATACACCAAGGAAGACCAACAATCAAATTTCGCCCACGGAAACGTCGTCGACTATATCACAAAACCATTCGACGTCACCACACTCATCCGCACCATCTCAATGCACGCACCGCAAGGGCAGGAGCAGCCGATGGCACACAGCATCACGGCCGCAGCTTAGACGTAGTAGGAATCACTGAGACCGCCTCAAGACATGGCCCCAAGGAACTCGCGAACGCTCCTTTTCCAATAGAAGAAAAACAATACGTTTATTACAGAGTGACTTGATAACCCCCCAAAACCTACAAACGCCAGAGTCGGGGGTGACATTTATCGCAATAGATCTAACCTATGTGATTGAGGTAGGACCTCTCTTGGCAACACTAATTTTCATCATCATCGCCATTGAAATCGAAGACCTCATTAAAGCAGCCATCTCGCTTGGCATCAGCAGCGCGATCCTCGCCGCCGTCTTCTTCACCCTCAACGCACCCTACGCCGCCGTCTTCGAGCTCAGCGTCGCCGCCGGACTCATCACCATCCTGCTGCTCTCCGCCATCGGCCTCATCGAACACGCCCCCAAAGACAAAAACCAGGAGGAGACCAAATGAACCTGAAGCCAATCATCACCTACGCGTTCGCCTTCCTCCTCTTCATCCTGCTTCTCATCATGGCGTACCGCCTCCTCCCCGAGGCACCCCAGGAGCCGCGCGTCGCGACCAACACATTCTCCCAGACGCTCTGGAACCAATGGGGCACCGCGATCCTCGTCCTCGCCTTCATCTCGCTTGCGGGCGGCGCAAGCGTCCTCGTCCTCCTAGGAGGTGGCTGGCGATGGCAGTAGCCAACTACATCATGTTCGCGGTCATGATCCTCTTCCTCGGCATGTACTGCGTGATCACCAAGAAGAACCTCATTAAAAGCGCGATCGGCATCAGCATCATGGTCAAAGGCGCCTCACTCAGTTTCCTCGCCGCGGGCGGCGCCACCGCCCAGGTCGCCGTCGTCCTCATCATCGTCGTCGACGCCATCGTCGCCGCTGTCCTGCTCTCCCTCGCCGTGAACGTCTACCGCCGCACCGGCAGCCTCAACATCGACGAACTACGCAAACTCTGGGGGTAAACAGAGATGACACCAAGCGAACTCCTCGTCTGGCTCGCCCTCATCTTCCCCTTCGCCGGCACCGCTCTCGTCCCCATCATCGCTAAAGCCGGGATGAAAGCCAAAGTCTACGTCGCCGTCCTCCTCGGCTTCTGCACCGCCGCCGCAGTCCTCATCATCCTCGATCTTGTCTGGTTCGGTGGACCTCAAGGCCTTACCTACAGCTTCGCCTGGGCACCCTCATTAGCCTCCAGCGCCACCTCCAGCGGACTGTCCTTCACCGTGTACATCGACCCGCTCGCCGCCATGATGGCCGCGATCGCCGGCGGCATCGGCGCACTCGTCTTGCTGTATTCCGTCAAGTACATGGAAGGCCAGGAAGGACTCACCCGATACTATGCCTTGGTCCTCTTGTTCATCGGCTCCATGATCGGCCTGGTGTTCACCGACAACCTCCTCATCCTCTACTTCTTCTGGGAGGCCGTCGGCCTGTGCTCCTACGCCCTCATCGGCTTCTACACCAAAGACCCTAAGGCCGCCCGCGCCGGCATCAAAGCTCTCGTCACCACCCGCGTCGGCGACATCGCCTTACTCGTCGGTATTTTCGTACTCGCCGCTGGCGCCACCGCCGCCCTGGGCGCAGATTTCTTCAGCCAGGCGCTCAGCATCCGCTACCTCATCGCGCACGTCGCCGCCCTCCCACCCACGACCCTGGCGATTGCTGGTTTCTGCTTCATCATCGGCGCCATGGGTAAATCCGCCCAGGTCCCCCTGCACGTGTGGCTCCCGGATGCTATGGAGGCACCCACTACGATCAGCGCGTTGATCCACGCGGCGACCATGGTGAACGCCGGGGTGTACATCATGGCCCGGTCGCTTCCGCTCTTCGCTTCCGTACCATACTGGACCGATACCCTGATGTGGATCGGGGTCATCACCGCGTTTCTCGCGGCGACCATGGCGCTGGTCGAACCGGACCTCAAACGAGTCTTGGCGTACTCGACGGTCAGCCAGCTGGGTTTCATGATGTTCGCGCTCGGCCTCGGTTTCTCCGGGTTCACCGCCGCGACGTACCACCTCATGAGCCATGCCGTGTTCAAGGCCTTGCTCTTCCTCGGCGCAGGCGCGGTGATTCATACGATCGGCACGCGTAACATGTACGAGATGGGCGGCCTGAAGACGTCGATGAAGGTCGCTTACTACACGATGCTAATCGGCGGGCTGTCGCTTGCCGGGCTCATCCCGCTGTCCGGGTTCTGGAGTAAGGATTACATTTTCCTGACGGCCTGGGAGACCGGGCGGTACATCCCGCTAGCGATCATGGTGATCACCGCGATTCTGACGGCGGCGTACACCCTGAGGATGCTGAACCTGGTGTTCTGGGGGCAGCCGCGTCGGGAGCACCATGTGCATCCCACCCCCTGGCAGATGAGCCTGCCTCTCGTGCTCCTCGCGCTTGGCACGACCGTTTCATGGATGGTGATCGGGTTCCTGTCCCGCACCTACGCCATGTTCCATTTCACGGATGTGCAGGCATTCACGCTCCTTGGGTTCATCGTGGAGACGGTGACAAAGCCGGCGATTGCGTTCTCCCTTGCGGCGCTCGCCCTGGGTGTCGGGGTGTACTACATCCGGAAGTCGTATGCCGCGAGCAGCGTGGGTCGTGTGACGATCAGTGCCGCTCGGAAAGGCTACGGGTTCGACGCGTTCTACGGCGGCCTTGTGGCTGGCTTGGTCCGTTTCGGCAACGTCTTCCGCCGGACGCACACCGGTGACCTGAACTACAACCTCACCGGATTGGTCATCGGCCTTGTCATCCTGATGCTCGTATTGTTCTTCGGAGGTGTCCTGCCATGAGCGACCTGCTGATGCTGCCGCTAGCGTTCCTGCTTGCGGGCTCGGTCGTCTCGTACGCCATGGGCAGGCTGGAGCTGGTCTATAAGAAGAAGTTCCTGGCTGGGACGGTCGCGTTCCTCTTCTTCCTGTTTGCATTGA
>CAIRCU010000049.1 GCA_903877165.1 Methanobacteriota archaeon
TCATCCGTAGTGATGTAGAACTCGTCACTGTACTGCGAGATTTCCTCCTCAAGGATGATGAGGTCCTTGGACTTCGCACCTAGGATGGAGATTACGTGGTTGCCGACCGCCTTCATCTCTCGGACGATAGGATACAGCGGGGCGATGCCCACGCCGCCGCCGATGCAGACGACGGTGCCGTACTTCTTCACCTCGGACGGCATCCCCAGCGGGCCAGCGAGGTTCAACAGCGAGTCGCCGACCTCGAGCCTTCCTAGCTGCTTCGTGGTCTTCCCCACCTCAAGGAAAATAATCGTGATCGTGCCGTCCTCCCGGTCGAAATCCGCGATCGTCAACGGAATCCGTTCCCCGTGTTCGTCGATGCGCAGGATGATGAACTGGCCAGGCCGCGTCTTCCGAGCAACCAGAGGCGCCTTGATCTTCATCAGTTTCTCATTCGGCGAAAGCACCTTTTTCTCAAGAATCTCATACATATAGCCTACCCCGAGAGGACAGTGGTATGGGGTAATTCTCCCCTTCTTTAATAGTTTATGATATCATCATCACGATGCCCTGCCAAATCTTTATTACCAAACCAAGGATGATACCCAACAAACAAGCGAGGTCGCCATAGTGCACTGCTTCTTCACCTCAGATCTCCACGGCAAAATCCCCAGATATACAGCCCTGTTCCACGCCATCAGCCATGAACAACCAGACGCAGTCTTCCTTGGAGGAGACCTGCTCCCGATACACCACAGCGACATCCCGGTCGACGCATTCATCCAACACCAAATCCTCACCCCCATGCGCACCCTCGCAGCCACCACACGGTTTTTCCTCATCCTTGGAAACGACGACCCACGAAACTACGAAGCACTATTCCAAGAGGCAGACCACAACGGCATCTGCGCCTATATTCACGAACACACCACGACGCTCAATGGATACACCATCGCAGGCTATGCGTACGTGCCGCCGACCCCGTTCCTCCTCAAGGATTGGGAACGCTACGATGTGTCTTACGACACCGGTGTGGGTAACGTCTCCCCTGAAGAGGGAACCCATACCGTCCCGTTCTCTGCCGACGCTCTCCGGCATGGAAACATCGCGGAAGATTTAGAAAAACTGGCCAGCAATATCAAGATGGATACCACTATCTTCCTTTTCCATTCACCTCCGTACGACACCGCGCTTGACCGCGCCGGTCTCGACGGCCGCATGGTCGACCACGCGCCGCTCGACGTCCACGTCGGCAGCATCGCAATCGCCCGTTTCATCGAACACCACCAGCCTCTCCTCACCCTGCACGGCCATGTCCATGAAGCCCCACGGCTTACCGGGCAATGGAAAACACAGATAGGGAAAACAGTCTGCTTCAACGGTGCCAACGACGGACCTGAACTATCGCTTATCCGCTTCGACCCACACCACCTCGGAAAAGCGACCCGTGAATTCCTCGACTAGAGCGGCTCTTTTTCCAACGGTACTTTCAACGCTGTCATATACGGTGAGGTCAGATGCGCCGCCCATGACGTCTTGTTCTTGATATCCTCATCCGTGACGATATGGATGTCGAGCAGCCCGCCGGTCTTAATCCCGGTGCGCTCCTTGTTCTCATCATCCAGTTTCTTCCCCCACGTGGAGAACCATTCCAGGAGCTTTTCCCTCTGTTCATCGGTGCCGCGGAAATGGACGAGCAGGTCGATGTCGCTGGCCGGTCCTGCGCCCCCATCCTTCGTACTCCCGATGACGTACAACGCCTGGATGCCGTACAACTCCGGGTCCAGGGATTTCGCGATCTGCTTGACCTTCTGCACTCGCCAGTCCCAATGGTCTGCAGGCTTGAGGTAGGCGAGGGCTTCACCGGCGTCGCCATCCATGATCACCCGCAGCGATCCTCCCGGCACGATGTCCGAGATCTTGATGAGGCGGATCGTAGGTTCCGTCTGAGCACCGCCGTTGAGGAAATCCGCCATGCGATTCTGGGCGGTCAGAAGAAGGTCTTCATTAAAGATAATGTCCGGCTGATCGGGATATAATGGCAGGTACCGGATGTTTGCTTCGACGAGATCCTGGAAGAAATGCGTGCCGAAGGAAAGCTCAGGGGTATATTCCCCTTTCTCCTTAGCGATCTCAACGAGGAGCGCCGTGTTGTTGATGTCCGCGTATCGGACGGGGACACCAAGCTTAATGTCACCACGGCTTCCCCAACGACCCGGACCCATGAGGATGAACTTGCGTTTCGGCAGTTTGTTGTTCAGGTCGCCGACAATCCGGGCGATACGCAGCATCTTCTCCCTGCTGTCCAGGGCGCCATAGGCCTCAGGGCTGACGTAGACGATATATTCGATATTATCAATCTGGCCGGTGGTGATGAAGCGTCGGGCGGAGAACAGCTTCTGCTCTCTGGGGATGTCTTTGGGAACGGGGATACGTTCCATGCCGCGGGATTGGCTCTGCGGGCGGCACTGCAGGAAATAGAAGGTTTTACCGTCACAGGCGAATTCAATGTCCACGGGCGAGCCCATTTTCTCCTCAAGGATAGATAGGATGCGTTTCATCTTGGGGAGGAAGTCGCTATTGTCAAAGAGGTTCTGGAAAGTGACGATGAGGTCTGCTTTGGATATGTCCAACATGACGTTCGGGGCGACGAGGCGGTCCTGTTCGTGGACGGAAACGATTTGGTTGAAGAGCGGGATCTGGTCGCCATAGTTTCTGAGCAGTTCTTCAATTTCGACGGTTTCAATGAGGCCGGTCTCCATGTTGATGACGTCAATGTAGCGAGGGGAGTACCGGATGCGCTCTTCGAGGAGAGTGTTGACTTGGAGCTCTGGTCTAAATGGTGAAATGAGAATAGGGTAGTCATTGCCGACGCGATCGACTGCTCGTGTCCCAAGTCCGGGGACGAGGCGGATCATACCGTCTTCGCGGCGGATGCGGGGGGACCAGCGGAACTCGTTGCGGCTGAAGGCGACACCGGCGTAGGAGGGCATGTAATATGGGCCGATGCGGGTGCCGACGACTTCTTGGACGAGGATGCCCATTTCTTCGTTGAAGTCAAGGAGGCCGCGTTCGCGGCGGTATTCGATAGGGTCGGGTCCGAAGGTGGAGGCGTAGACCTCGGCGATGGCATCCATGAGGGCTTTGAGGCGTTCCTCCTCGGATCCGAGGTTGGGGACGAAGAGGCTTTTGTATTTGCCGGAGAAGGCCGCTCCGTAGCTGTCTTCAAGGAGGCTTGAGGATCTGACGATGATGGGTTTGTCTTTGACCGCGGTGATGATGCCGCGGAGTCCTTCGACGATTTCGTAGGGGAAGTAGGCGTTCTTGAAGATCTGTTCGAGGAATGGTTGTTCCTGGCGGATCTCGCCGGGGTCGAGGTATTTGATGTGGAAGACGTCGTCGAGGTCGTTGTGATGGACGAAGGCGGCGACGGTGTCTGAGGCGATATACCAGCTGCGGGGGAAGTCGACGTCTTTGAGGAGGGCGTCGGTTTTCATTTCTTTGCGTAGGATTTTTTCTGCGAGGATGATGCCGCCGGATTTGCCGCCGAGTTTGCCGCTGCCTTGGGCAGGGCCGATAATGTTGGAGAGGAGTTGGATGAAGTCTTCGAGTTCGAAGTAGGATTTAGCGACGTTGACATATTCGAGACGGTCTGTGATGAACCGCCGGATCATGGCGGTCTTGATTCCAATGGTGTCTTCTTCGGAGAGGCTTGTTTCGATGTCGGTTTTTTCCATGAACCTGGTGAGCTCCTCGCGAATCTCGCTGAGGGGGACCCCGGTTTTCTGCGAGGTGAGCAGCAGCGGCCTGGCTTTGTCGGACCGCAGCCAGTTCTGGAACAGCTCGGAGATGACGTCGGAGGGGATGCTTTCTTTGGCGATGTCGAAGACATGCTTCTGGAAGGTGACGAGGCTTTTAAGGTCCGTGCGGGGATTGGGCATGTTGATGCCGCGGGCGGTGGATTTGCTGTCGATGGGCGTAATCTGGTTCTGGAGGTCAGTGATTTTCTCGTTGCCGTGCCGGTAGAGGTAGTACGTCATCTTTCGAGTAATCCGCAGGAGGGTTCGAGGGTCGGTCTTGATGAGCAGGTCGATGATGACCTCCCAGTCTTGTTTCTTCCGGGTGAGGTCCTCGCCTTTTTTTCCCGAGATGGGTTTGACGTAGGGAGCGATCTTCTTTTTTTTCAGCTCTTCCTTGACGCGGCGTTCTTCGAAGAACTGGCCGATGAGGGTCGCGATCGCGTCGATAAGACGGCGTTCTTCTTTGAGGAAGGGGCCTTCATGCTGGAGGGGCCGCTCCTCGGTGTAGTAGACTTCGAGGACGCCTATTTTTTTCTCGTCTGCGATGATGTTGCTGATCTGGCTCCATTTGGATTCCTTAAAACTCTTGGTCGTGTATTCCTTGCCGCCTTCGAAGGAGATGCGGGCGCAGGTGATCTCCGGGAACTGCCAGGCGGGGGGGATGAGAGCGACGATGTTCTGGAGGGCCTCGTCGACGCTGTACTTCGTGTTCTTGACGATTTTTGTCAGACCGTAGAGGCAGTTGAGTTCTTTGACCCGTTCTTTCAACTCATTCATTGTATGGTATGAGTCTGCTGTCGGCTCATGATGGGTCGATTTTTGGAACTCGGTTTTCTCGGGAATAGTGGTGACCTCCTAGTTGTTCCCCTCTGTATCCTGAGGGTCGGCATTGTCTTGTGGGTTTTTAAGCGTTGTCTGTTTCCGGATTGCTGCCTTCCCGGTCTTGCCGTCGATGAAGACGGTGAGTGGTTCGGGGCAGCGGGCGTGTTTGGCGTCTTTGCTGGTGGCGAGGACGGGAAGTGATTCCAGCCAGTCCCAGCGGATGTTGCTTGGGCCCTCCTTGGTCATGAGGTAGCCGACCTGGCCGGCCATCATGTCGTGGAAGAAATGGGATCCTTGGGAGGGCTCGATAATCCGGGCTTTGACGGGCGTCTCTAGGATGACTTTGGCGCCGGCGATATCGCTCCATTGGACTGGGATGCCGAGCCAGGGGTCCGCGGAGCCCCAGCGGCCTGGGCCGATGAGGATGTACGGCCGCCCCTGGTCCATGAGCGTGCTGTTCAAGGCCCGGAGTTGGTCGACGGCGCGTCGAGAGTTGGCGAGGTCGAAGGATTCAGGCGTGATATAGATAATGTCGGTGAGGTCGTCGATGACGCCGTTGCCGAGGGCGTTGTCGCAGAAGCACAGGTCGATGGCTGGGTCGAAGGCATGGAGGCTGACTTCCGTGTGTTTTCCTTTCGGTCGCATGTTGCGGACTTGGAGTATTACGAGCTCCGCTGAGGCCGAACTGTCGGTCGGCAGGTTGACTGCGAACTCGATTTCCACGGGGTAGCCTAAGGCGAGCTCGCTGATGCGCATGAGCAGCTTGAGGGCTTTGGCGAGCGGGAGGGTGTCAAAGGAGAGCATGGGGCCGAAGTCAAGGACCATGACGCCCTCGTCAGACAATCCCGGGTACAACGTGTCGTCACGGGGGAGATAGGTGGAGGCGATGAGATTGAGGAGGCCTTCGTTCCTCGCAAGGATGATGTCGAGGCTTTTCAGTGTGGTGTCCTCGTTTTTCTCGACGATGCGGTAGATCGAGTGGAGGTTGAGGGCGTAGAAGTGGGTCTGGGAGTAGCGGATGAAGTCCTTGGGGGTGCCGAAGAGGGGGGCTCTGGGATGCTCGGGGCAGAAACAGAAGCTGCTGCCGCCGTCGACGATGGCTTTGCCGAGTCCGACGGCGAGGTACACGATGCCGTCCTCATGGGCGCAGGACCCAGTAGGGTAGTAGTTGTAGGATTTGGCGACGCCGGAGATCGCAGGGTAGAAGTAATCGCCGTGGCGTTCGCCCACGACTTCTTGGATGAGGACCGCCATTTTCTCGTCGCGGATGTTCTTGGGGGTGTTACGGATGTAGGTGCGGGCGCGCAGGCTGTAGGTGGAGGAGAAGACGTATTTGACCGCGTTGCAGACGTCTTGGAATCGGAAGTCGGTCTCCCAGGATTCGTTGGGCAGGAGGATTGAGGCGTAGATGCCGGCGAACGGCTGCATGAGGCTGTCTTCGAGCATGCCGCTGGAACGGACGATGAGGGGCTTGCGGCTGTTGCGGATGAAGGCACGCAGGTCCCCAAGCACGGTGGGGGGGAGGCTTGCGTCCATGAACTTGGCGGTGATGCGCTCGTCTGGGAGGGTGAAGAGATCGGGATCGAGGAGGTGGTTCTGTGTGATGAACGTGTCGAAGACGTCAGTGGTCAACACAATGCTGCGCGGCAGGGTGATGTGGATACCTGGGGTCATTTCGTCGGTGAGGTACGTGGAGAGGAGTTTGGAGAGGAACGCGAGGCCTCGGGCTTTGCCGCCGAGTGCGCCGTCGCCGATGCGGCTGATTTGTTTCGATAGTCCTTGGGCTTCTCTGAGGAACTGGGTGACGTGGATTTGGTTGCTGGCGTAGCGGAATTCTTCGATGGTGCCGACGAGCCGTTGTTTGAACAGTTCGTCGTCAAGGTCCGTTTTTTCGATAGTCTCGATTTTGTCTGCCAGCTGGCGGTCGCCTCGTGCGCGCAGCCAGCGGGAGAACAGCTGTTTGGCCGCGGTGGCCTTCAGGGTGGTGGCTGGGAGGGTGACGAGGGCGTCTTCGAACTCGCGCATCGTGTGGATCGGCTCGTGTGCCTTTCCGTGGTCGTCGATGCAGACGAGGACGGACGGCCCTAGACTGTCCTGGAGGTAGGCTCGTAGCGTCGCGGTGAGGTGCGGGTCGTTTTTCGAGATGACGGTGAGATGGTTATCAGATGGCAGCGTGTTTTTGATGGATTCTGAGGACTGTAGGAGGATCGGCAGATTGGGGTACTTGGCGCGAAGCTGGGCGGCGAGATGCGCACCGTCGTCTGTCGTATGGGCATCGGGGAGGTGGTTGTCCGTGATAACGCCGAGGAGGCGGCCTTGGTGCAGGGAAATGAGGCGGCGCGCTCCCTGAAGTGTGGTGGTGTGCAGGATGAAAGGCCGTTTGCGCCACTGTTCGAGTTTCTCTTCGTCGGATGCCTCTGATGGGAGGGTGGCGTCGAGGTGCCGGCGGAGTTCGTCGTAGATTTCGTTGAGGTAGGCGGAGTAGGCGTGGATGGAGTCTTCGATGAGGAGGAGGACGTCGTAGTCGTGCGTCGCGGTGAGGAGTGCTGCGTTCTTCTTGTCCTCGAGGTATCGGACCATGGTGAGGATAATCTTGCCGTCGCCGTTCCAGGTGAAGTAGCTGTCGATGGTCTGGTCGTGGTCCTGGTCGGCGAGGGCTGAAAGTTCTGTGACGTTGTTACCCAGTACCATGATAGTGGCTTCTGAGAGTGCGTGTACGGCCTTGGCGAGGGTGAGGACGTCGAGGTCTTTGGGCGGGTTGAAGACGATGAGGAGGTCGCAGCGGCGTTTCTTGAGGTACTCGAGGCAGTCGTCCGCGGTCTCGACATGCGCGAGTTTCGGTGGTTGATCGTGACGGAAGCGGTATGGCGGCATCTCCGCCAGCAGGCTGGCAAGCCTGCTCTCCTCAGTGAGGAGGAAGGAGTCGTAGGTAGTAGAAAGAAGGAGGATGCGGGTCACCGCGGTCGCGCGGGGATCCGCTTCGTGTGGTTCGGGTTCGAGAGAGGCCGCCGGGGGGGTCACCCCGGTGATGTTGTGAATGACGGACAGGATTTTTTGTTCTCTCTCGCGGGACAGCATAACCGTGGTTGGTTTAGACCCAGCCGCGCATCTTGCAGGCTTCTGCGACGCGACTGATGGCGATCATGTATGCTGCGTCGCTGATGCGGACTTTCTTGCGCTGGGCGAGGTCCCAGACGTGGTAGAACGCGTCGGTCATCTTGTTGTCGAGCTTGCCGAGGACTTCTTCCTTGGTCCAGTAGTAGTTCTGGTTGTTCTGGACTTGCTCGAAGTAGCTGCAGACGACGCCACCAGAGTTCGCTAGGAAGTCGGGGATGACGATGACGCCGCGCTTATCAAGGACGTCCTCTGCCTCGGGGGTGACTGGGCCGTTGGCGCCGCAGATCATGATCTTGACCTTGGGTGAGATCTTACCAACGTTCTCAGCGGTGATCGAGTGCTCCAGAGCCGCGGGGATGAGGATGTCGACGTCATGGGTCAGCCAATCGTCGCCGGGTGTGATTTGGTAACCGAGTTTCTGCGCCTTGTCCTTGTCGATGGTGCCGAAGCGGTCCGTGATCTTGAGGAGTTCCTCGAGGTTGACCCCGTTTTTCTTGTAGAAACCGTAGGAGCAGGCGTCGTTTTGGTCCCAGCAGGAGACGGAGACGACCTTGCCGCCGTACTGTGTGTAGAGTTCCGCGGCGTAGCGTGCGACGTTGCCGAAGCCCTGTACGGAAGCGGTGGTCTTGGTCGTGTCCATTTTCAGCTCCTTGAGGACTTCACGAAGGATGTAGACAAGACCGTAGCCGGTGGCCTCAGTCCGGCCTCGGGAGCCGCCGAGTGCGACGGGCTTGCCGGTGATGACGCCGGGTTGGAACGCCCCGTGAGAGATGGTCTGGAACTCGTCCATGATCCAGATCATATGCTGACCGCTGGTCATGACGTCGGGTGCTGGAACGTCCTGGAAAGGCCCAATGTCGCGGGCGATCTGGCGGACCCAGCCGCGGCAGATGCGCTCTTGCTCTTTTTCTGAGAGGTTGTGCGGGTCGCAGATGACGCCACCTTTACCGCCGCCCAGAGGAATATCTGCCACGGAGCATTTCCAGGTCATCCACATAGCGAGTGCTTTCACGGTGTCAATGGTTTCTTGTGGGTGGAAGCGAATGCCGCCCTTGCAGGGGCCGCGGGCGTCGTTGTGCTGGACGCGGAAGCCATGGAAGATCTTCATGGTGCCGTCGTCCATCCGGATCGGTATCTGGAAATGGTATTCTCGTAAGGGCTCTCGGAGGAGCTCGCGGGTTGGTTGGTCAAGCCCTAGTTTGTCTGCGATACGGTCGAATTGTTGTTGTGCCATTTTGAAAGGGTTGAACCCTTCTTTGGTGGTCTTTGGTACAGTCACAGTTTTTGTTGCCATAACAATCATCCACTCCTGTGGTCTGAATGGGATGAACCGATATCCGTGACCCCGATATAAAACAATCGCTTGACTCTCCAGGAGAAACACGGAAAGGTTAAAATAAAAGAAAAAAAAGGGGGGTGTGGTTTAGATGACACCCTGGTCGATCATCGCGTCTGCGACTTTGACGAAGCCGGCGATGTTCGCCCCGTTGACGTAGTTGACGAAGTCGCCATCCTTGCCGTACTTGACGCAGGAGGCGTGGATCTGGCTCATGATCCATTGCAGCTTCTGGTCCACCTCTTCCCTGCTCCAGGAGAGACGCATACTGTTCTGGCTCATCTCCAGTCCTGAGGTGGCAACGCCGCCAGCGTTCGCGGCCTTACCGGGGCCGAAGAGGATCTTGTTTTTCAGGAAGATCTCGACACCCTCGGGGGTGGTGGGCATATTGGCGCCTTCCGCGACGCAGATGCAGCCGTTGTTGACGAGGGCTTGGGCGTCCTCTTTGCTGATCTCGTTTTGGGTTGCGGAGGGGAACGCGACTTGGCATTTGTACTGCCAGGGGCGTTTCCCGGCTTCGTACGTGCATTTGAACTCGTCAGCGTATTCCTTGATGCGGCCGCGCTTGACGTTTTTGAGGTCCATGACGAAGGCGAGCTTCTCCTTGTCGATGCCCTTGGGGTCGTAGATGGTCCCAGCGGAGTCTGAGAGGGTGACGACCTTGCCGCCGAGTTGCGTGACCTTTTCAACGGTGTATTGGGCGACGTTGCCGGAGCCGCTGACCGCGACGGTCTTGCCTTTCATGGTCTCTTTGCGGGTTTTCAGCATCTCGACAGCGAAGTAGGTCGCGCCATAACCGGTCGCTTCGGGTCGGATGAGGCTGCCGCCCCAGTTGAGGCCCTTGCCGGTGAGCACACCGGTGAAGCTGTTGGTGAGGCGTTTGTATTGGCCGAACATGAACCCGATTTCGCGGCCGCCGACTCCGATGTCACCAGCGGGGACGTCCGTGTCCGGTCCGATGTGGCGGAAGAGCTCGGTCATGAAGGACTGACAGAACCGCATGACCTCCATGTCCGATTTGCCTTTTGGGTCGAAGTCAGAGCCGCCCTTGCCGCCGCCCATGGGCAGCGTGGTGAGGCTGTTCTTGAAGACCTGTTCGAAGGCGAGGAACTTGAGGATCCCGAGGTTGACGCTGGGGTGGAACCGCAGGCCGCCCTTGCAGGGGCCGATCGCGCTGTTCATCTGAATGCGGTAGCCGCGGTTGATTTGGATGTCGCCGCGGTCGTTGACCCATGGGACACGAAACAGGATGACACGTTCTGGTTCGACGATGCGCTCAAGGATCATGTATTTCTTGTACTTCGGGTTCTTCTGGATGAATGGCATCAGGCTCTCTGCGACTTCGCGGACGGCTTGATGGAATTCCTTTTCAGCTGGGTTTTTTTCGATGACCTTTTCCATGAATGTGTCGACGTTCTTGTCCATTAAGCAGACTCCCCTGGTCTATTTGGTGGTTCGTATCTTTTTTTTCTTTTAATAGTTTGCGAAGGAATGGTTTTTCGAGCACATTCTCTCTGTAAAAAGTCCTTATTTTCACCTGTCTTGTTTTCGATCCGCGAATAATGGATTCGTTACGTATTTATATTTAACAGCTATATTTATGAACATCATTCAGCATATGTTGATATTGTATCTATGAAGCGCTCTCTCGTGAAAGGAACGGCACTTTTCATTTTTTTTATTGTCACGGTCATGTGCTGCATGGACATAACCGCTCGACCCGCACAGGACGAACCGATAACCGCACACTGGACGGCGGCCTCGCGTCACGTTGCCACGCCGATGACTATTCCTAAGGAAAAGACTGCTTCCTTTTATGAAGACATCACCGGCGGTGACTACAATGAGTCCCACCCTTCCCTCGCTGCAGACCCTCAGGGCGACCTCTTCGCCGGATATGAGGGGACGGTAGATGGCACGGACTACTACCCGATTTTCGCCAGTAATGCAGACTGGACCTCTGGCATGTATTTTGAGGAAGCCCTTGGCTGCACTTACCCTCAGGTGGACTACAAGACCGGCGGGTTCTATGGGACCTTCGAGCCGTGTCAGGACCCTTCTACGTCTGGACAAATCTGGATAATTGACCCACAGAACGAAGAGTACCCTGGGGTCTATTGGGACTTCGCGAGCTACAACTTCAACTCCTTCGTTGACTTTAAAATCGGCACCTACGTTCACGCGGGACCGGACGATGACGGAGCCTGGAACTGGGGAGGCCTGGCATTCACCGGTTACAACGGAAATAACGGTAGCAACATCGTCGGCTGCCCGTTCGTCTTCTACCAGACCGACTCTACCGGTAACGGCGTCATCGACTGGCTGCAAGGCAACGTCAACAACTGTGAGCATGCGACCACCGACATCGACCTCATCACGAACATGTCTTACTCAGTCTACGACCGCAATGCCGGCGCTTACTACCAGCTGCTCCTGCGTAAGGACGACTTCGGGAAATGGCAACAGCAGGGCGATCACTACACCCACCCGATGGTGACCACCAAGACCATCACCGACGCTGCTGGAAACATCAAGTTCCCTGACATCGTCGCAAACAATAACACCGTGCTCGTTGTCGCTCAGAACGACAAAGCAGGCAACCAAGATGTCTACTGCTACCGCTCGACCGACGGCTTCTCCAGCAATACCCCTGTGATTGTTGCCAACTCCAGCTCAGATGAGCTCTACCCGAAAATTACCTTAGAATACAACAGCGCCCTCTGCACCTACATCAAGGACGGCCATATGTATTACAAGGTCAGCACTGATGCGGGAGCCACCTGGGGCCCTGAAGCCCGGGTCAACTGGGACGACAGCGTCGTTGTCGAGTACGGCGCTACTGACCTCTGCGCTGGTTCAAGCGTCTACGACATCTGGCAGGACTCTCGTGGTGCGAATCGAGATATCTACGTTCATGAGTTCATCTACGGCCCACCACCCTTCGATTTCGGTCAATTCTCTGGCGGCATCAGCAAAGTCAAGGTTGAGATTCTGAACCCAAGCGATGAGCCCACTGAGAATATTTCTTGGACCATAAAGGTGACCGGCGGTATCCTTGGCCGGATCAACGTGACTTCTTCAGGAATGATTGAGACTCTGGGGTCAGGTGACTCTGTCGAAATCCAGACTCGCGGACTTCTCTTTGGCCTAGGTCGCATTAGCGTTTTGGTGACTGCATATAACCAAGATTGGGCCGATGCGAAAAGTGTTGATGGAAAACAACTACTCTTCTACACTCGTTTTCTTTAAGGTCACTTCAAGCATGGACGATGATATGCCTGGCCACTTCATCTAAATCTTTAGTGACCAAATAAATAACCTTTAAAAGGGATTCGAGATGTTACAACAAAAAATATTACTGAAGCGGAGGCGTTAGAGGACTTATGCCGCATGCGAAACAAATTCAAAGGGTGAATTCACAACAGACCGCTGATGAGATTCTCAGGACCATTGAGCAGGAGAAGATCGTGTTCGTTCGCCTGCAGTTCGTCGACATCCTCGGCTCACCGAAGAACCTGGTCATCCCCACCGCGATGCTCGATGAGGCCTTCGACGACGGGATTCCGTTCGACGCCTCCTCCATCGTTGGCTGCGCAGTCATCGAGGACTCTGATAAGGTCCTCCGCATTGATCCCGCCAGCTTTAGCGTCCTGCCAGCAAGCATTGAGCCGAAAAAGACCGCGAGATTCACCTGTGATATCTACGATGCGAACGGAAAACGGTTCCCCGGCGATGTCAAATATGTGCTTGAACAAATGGTCCACAAGGCGCAGAAACTCGGCTACCAGTTCAACACCGGCTCGGAATGCGAATTCTTCCTCTTCAAGAAGAATGGCCTTGAGCCGACCATGATTCCTCACGACGGCGCCGGCTACTTCGACCTCTCTCACCGGGACTTGGCTGAAGGCGTCCGCGGCGACATCGCCCTCGCCCTGCAACAACTCGGCCTCAACATCTACACGACCCATCATGAAGTCGCGCCCGGCCAGCAGGAGATCAACTTCCAGTACGCGGATGCCGTCACCACCGCGGACCGGATCATTACACTGAAGTACGTCAGTAAGATTATCGCCAGCCAGCACGACCTTCATGCGTCATTCATGCCTAAGCCGCTGTTCGGAACCAATGGCTCCGGGATGCATACCCACCAGTCCTTCTTCACCGCGAAAGGCGAGAACGCGTTCTACGACCCCGATGACAAGCATAAGCTCAGCGAGCTTGCCTACCAGTTCATCGCAGGTCAGTTGATGTACGTCCGCGAGATGTGCGCAATCCTGAACCCGACTGTGAACTCCTTCAAACGTCTCGTCCCCGGCTACGAAGCCCCTACGTACATCTCCTGGGCGAATCAGAACCGCAGCGCTCTTATCCGGATTCCGGCGAAACGCGGCAAAGCCACCCGCTGTGAGCTACGTAACCCAGATGTCGCCTGCAACCCGTACCTCGCCTATGCCGTCATGCTCGCCGCAGGCCTCAAAGGTATCGAGGACAAACTCGAAGCACCAGAACCAGTCGAACATAACATTTACGAACTCACAGCCAAGGAACGAGAAGCATACCACATCCAACAATTACCCGAAAGCCTCGGCCATGCGCTTCACCTTATGGAGGAAAGCACCCTGGTGAAGGAAGCGCTCGGGGACCATGTTTACGAGAACTTCCTGGAAGTCAAGCATAAGGAATGGGCTGAGTACCAGATGCAGGTCACCCGCTGGGAGCTAGACCGATACTTCCCCGACCTTTAGGCGTCACTTTCCTAAGGGTCTGATGATATGCCTTTGTCGGTCACTAACGTATGAATGCCGTTTCGGGGCACTCCAAGAATTCATCCCCCGGCCTTTTCACAGTCACGAAAGCTATTTAACTTCTCAGCCGTTCTCCCTCCCAGTGAGGAGTGGGTATGACATTTGAACTTCAGATCGTCAGCAACACGCCACTCAACGGGGAAGAGGACTTCGACACCGCAGCCAAGACGTTCTTCGAGCAGATTGGCTACCTCAGCAAAGGCTCGGACCCCACCCTCCCGTACAAGATCTTCGTCGACTTCTTCCTTAAGCACCCCACGAAAGCCTGGTTCGTCGACGACATCGCAAGCGCACTGCAGACCTCACGGCCGACCGTGTACCGCCACCTCAACAAACTCAAAGGCCTCGACATCCTCGAGGAACTCTCGGTCTACGACGAAATCACGAAACAGCAGAAGAAAGGCTACCGGCTCCGATACGGCAGCCTTCAGAAAGCCTGGAACTTCGTGGAGGCACACATTAAAGTAGCGGTTGAGAATTACGGCAAAACCGTCGAACACCTCCAGACACTCTTAGAACACCAACGGAAGGGGAAATCATGAGCAAAACAGAAGAACTCAAACTCGTCGAAGAATCACACTACAAGATTACCTCCATCGGCGCCCGCGACAACGCCCTGGAGACCGAAGGCATCTTCAAAGGCTACGCGAACATCGGCATCGAGGAAGCAGGACTGCTCATGGAACTCGGCGAGACCCACGGCTCGGACAAAGGCAAACTGCGCATCGTCCCGCTCCACGCGATCCTCAGCATCGACATCTACGACCACAAGGACTTCACCAAAGAAGAAGAGAAGAAGGACACCAACCATTACTACAGCTGATTTCCATTCGAGAAATCACAACGTTTAAATAAGACGCTGCTTCTCTTCTGCCTGTTTATCCTGAACAAGGAGACACCTCCAGGGGAGACATCATGAGAGACCAGGAAAAAGCTGAAGGAGACATAGACTCAAACATCATCTACGTTGGCAACAAACCACCCATGAACTACGTCACCGCCATCATGGCAGTGCTCAACTCCGGGGACCACACCGAAGTCCTCCTGAAAGCACGAGGCAATGCCATCAGTCGGGCCGTCGACGCCGCGGAGATCGCCCGCAACCGATTCCTCACCAACGCAGTCGTCAAAACCATCGACATCGGCACCGAAGCCGTCGTCAGCGAAGACGGCAGGAAATCCAACGTCTCCAGCATCGAAATCTGCCTGAGCATCGACAAAGCCTAACCCCCTCACAAGCCCCTCCGAGGGCACCTTTTCTTTTATTCTCTTGAGAAAAACATTCATAACAACCACGTGATTGCCCGTTGAAGCCATGACCTCGATCTTCGACCACCTCGACCCCCGCATCATCAATCTCCTCGCAGCCCGAGGCATCCATACGCCGACCGAGCCGCAGATCAAAGCTATCCCGGAGATCCTCCAAGGAAACAACGTCCTTTTGATAGCCCCAACCGGCCTTGGGAAAACAGAGGCCGCCCTTCTCCCCATCTTCCATGAGTACCTCCACACCAAAGAACAACACCAGAAACCCAAAGGCATTTCCATCCTCTACATCACCCCTCTGCGCGCCCTGAACCGGGACATGCTGCACCGCACGTTCGACTGGGCCAAAGCCCTGGGAATCAGCATCGCGGTTCGGCACGGCGACACCCCGCAGGCGGAACGGGTGAAGCAATCCCAGAATCCTCCCGACATGCTGATCACGACGCCGGAGACACTGCAAATCCTCTTCACTGGCAGGCGACTGCGCAGCCACCTCCGCGCGGTCCGCTGGGTGGTCGTCGACGAGGTCCACGAACTCGCCACTGATGAACGCGGCTCCCAGCTCGCTGTCGCCCTAGAACGCCTCGAAGAAGTTATCAAAGAAACCGCCGGCGGGTTTCAGCGGGTCGGCCTCTCCGCGACCGTCGGTCTGCCCGAGGAGGTCGCCAAATTTCTCGGAGGACGCAACAGCAGAGGCTTTCGTCCTGTCACCGTTCTTGAAGTCGATGTCACCAAGCACATTGACCTTCGTGTCGAACTACCGTCACAAACCAATGAGGATACCGCACTAGCCCGTCGACTATCGATTGAACCGATGTCCGCTGCGCTCTTACGACGATGCAAAGAGCTGATACAGGCGCATACGTCGACGCTGCTTTTCATCAACACCAGAGATGGAGCAGAGATCCTCGCCTCACGGTTCCACCAATGGGACCCCGAATCGACCATAGGCGTTCATCACGGCTCACTATCGAAACTCGCACGGGTCGAAGCCGAGGACGCTTTCAAGAAAGGGCAACTCAAATCCCTGATTTGCACCTCATCCCTTGAGCTCGGGATCGACGTCGGGGACACGGATTACGTCATCCAATACAACTCCCCCCGAGAGGTCACACGGATCGTCCAGCGGGTCGGACGTTCCGGACACCGGGTCGGCAGAACCTCGCAAGGCGTGATCCTCGCAACGAATCCCGAGGACCTCGCAGAATGTCTCGCTATCGGCAGGCGTGCTCTTGCAGGGGAGCTAGAGCATACACCCATCCGCATGAATCCATTGTCCGTACTCACAAACCAAATCATTTCTTTGGTCCTGGAATACGGACGCATCCCTGAAGAAAAAGCCTTCGAGGTAATCACCAGGGCGTACTCCTTTAGCACCTTATCCCACGAGATGTTCACCTTGCTTTGTCACCAGCTGCGTGACCATCGCATGATCTGGATTGAAGAGGAGGCCGGGGTTCGAGTCTTGACCAAGAAGATGAACTCACGGACCTACTTCCTCGACAATATCTCCATGATCCCCGACGAGGTCACGTACCCCGTCATCGACATCAGCACGCGCAAGGCGATCGGGACGCTGGACGAAAGCTTCGTCCTCAGCGCCGGCTTCGAAGGGGAGAAATTCATCCTCCGCGGCCGTCCCTGGGTGATCGTGAAACGCGAGGAGGACCATATCCTGGTCACCCAGATCAAGGAAATCGGGGCGGTCCCCTCATGGGCCGGGGAGGAGATCCCGATCCCGTTTGAAATCGCCCAGGAAGTCGGGATGCTGCGGCGACGCGCGTCCGAAGGCGCACCGATCATCGGGTACCCCTGCGAGGATGCGCTCCTGGATAAAATCCGCGATTACGCTGGGATGCAGAAGAACCTGGGGTTCCTGGTCCCCGACGACCGGACCATCACGATTGATGTGGAAGAACGCAACGTCGTCATCAACGCCTGCTTCGGCACGAAAATCAATGAGACCCTCGGCAGGCTCATCTCCGCGATTCTGGCGCAGATGCTTGGCGAAAGCATCGGCATCAACAGCGACGCCTACCGGATCAATCTAGAAATTCCTGCGCGATTACCACTCGAACGAATCATCGAGATCCTGCAGACGACCAAGCCGGAGGCCCTCCCGTACCTCATGGAGACCGTCCTGCGCAACTCCACGTACCTGCGCTATCAACTAATCCATGTCGCCCGTAAGTTCGGGGCCTTGCGCAAAGGCTTTGATTATAAGAACATCGGCGTCAAACGCCTGTTTTCCATGTTCGAGCAGTCCCTTGTGTTGGATGAGGCTATGGAAAAAATCCTCTGGGAGCACATGGACGTGGAGCGCACGAAGCAGATTCTCGAGGCGATTCAGCGGGGCGACATCACGATCCACACGCAACAGGGGCTCTCGCCGATGGCCCTCGCCGGATTCGAGACCGTCCGTGGCCTTATGGTACCCATGCGCGCGGACCGCTCGATTCTCATGGCGTTGAAGAAACGCATTGAAGACGCGGACATCACCTTAGTATGTATGAACTGTAAGAACCAATGGAACACGTTCGTCGGCCGGGTGCCATTCCAGCCGAAATGTCCTCGATGCGGCGCAATCAAGATCGCGATGCTGCGCCGCTACCACCGGGACCAGGCGAAGGTGCTGTCGAAGCGGCATCGTGACACCGCGGAGCTCAAAGAAGTCAAGCGCCTCAACAAGAACGCCAGCCTCGTTCTCACCTATGGGAAGTACGCCGTGGTGGCGCTCGCGGCCCGTGGGATCGGGCCGGATACGGCCGCGCGAATCCTGTCGCGGTACCCCAAGCTTGAGCTGCGTAAATCCGAGGAGCTTGAAGTGAAGTTCCTCCGGGATATCCTGCAGGCGGAGCTGCAGTACGCCCGTACACGCGGATTCTGGGATTCCTAAGACCAAAGGTTTTTGTAGCAGCCCTCTTCATATCAGCATCCGGACTATGACCTTCTTAGAGGACATCATCGAGTTGATTCGATCGCAGAGCATCACGACGAAAAATGAGCTGCAGCGCGCAAAAGTCCAGTTGTGCCGGAAATATCGGATGAAGACGATTCCGCAGGACAGCGGCATCCTCGCCGCGCTCCCTGAGGACCTAGTTGAGAACGGGGAGGTTCTGCAGCTGCTTCGATTGAAATCCACGCGGACCTTGTCCGGTGTGGCGGTCGTTGCGGTCATGACGTCACCAGCGGAGTGTCCGCATGGCCGGTGTCTGCCCTGCCCAGGTGGTCCGAAGGCCCAGACGCCGCAGAGCTACACCGGTTACGAGCCGGCGGCTATGCGCGCCCTTTCCTGCGGGTGTGACCCGTTTGTGCAGACCATAAGCCGTCTGCGGCAGCTGCGTGCTATTGGCCATGATGTCGATAAGATAGATTTCATTATTATGGGAGGGACGTTTACAGCGCGGTCGCCGTGGTATCAAGAATGGTTCGTGCACCGTTGCTACGATGCGTTGAACGGGTCTGCGTCTCGGACGCTGCGGCAGGCGCAGCGGCGCAACGAACAGGCCGTGTCGCGATGCATCGGACTAACAGTGGAGACCCGCCCGGACTGGTTCCGACTGCAGCACGTAGAACGCGTTCTTTCTTTCGGGGCGACGCGCGTGGAACTCGGGGTGCAGACCGTCGATGACGCACTCCTCGCCATGATGAATCGTGGGCATACGGTAAGCGACGCCATAGCGGCGACGCGGCTGGCGAAGGATGCAGGGTTGAAGGTCTGCTATCATCTGATGCCAGGCTTGCCCGGCTCGTCTCCGTCGTTAGATGAAGCGATGTTCCGGACAGTGTTTGCTGATGAACGGTTTCGTCCGGACATGCTGAAGATTTATCCGACGCTGGTTGTGGATGGTGCCGAACTCGCCAACGATCCCTCGTTTTCCCCGTTAGCGACGGAGGAGGCGGTCCGGCTGCTTGCCTCGGCGAAGGCCGAGGTGCCGGAGTGGGTACGGATCCAGCGGATCCAGCGGGACATCCCGGTGCAGCGGCTGAGGGGTGGAATCATGAAGAGTAATCTGCGGCAGCTGGTTGATGAGGAACTCCGCAGACAGGGGCAGGCATGTCGCTGCATTCGCTGCCGCGAGGTCGGGCATCAGCAGTCCGCTGCCGTGGAGTGTGCCCCGGAGGCGTTGGTACTGCGACTGCAGCGGTACCGGGCGAGCGGTGGGGATGAGGTATTCCTGAGTCTTTCGGAGCCGACGAGAGACGTGGTGTACGGGTATCTGCGATTGCGTATGGTTGAGAATCCGTTTCATCCAGATTTGGTGCCAGGGCCGTGTCTGGTGATTCGTGAGCTTCGTGTGCTGGGCCGAGAGGTGCCGCTGCTAGGACCGGTGCATGGTGTGTCGTACCAGCATCGGGGTCTGGGCAAACGGCTGCTTGGGGAGGCGGAGCGGATTTGCCGTGAGGATTATCAGGCCCGAGAGGTGTTCGTCCTGAGTGGGATTGGCGTGAAGCCGTACTATCGGTCGCTTGGGTTCGTCGATCGGGGCGTCTATCTGAGGAAGGCCCTGGGTTCCTCCTGAGGCGTTTTTTTTTTCGGAAGTTTTTTAAGGGACACCTGGTTTGCGGGAAGAAGCCACGGTCCCATGCTGTGTTGGGGGGCTCGTGGTGGGGAGGAGTGTGTGAATGCCTGAGTTCATGTGGCAGTGGACCGACGGCGCGATCAAGGTTTTTACGACGAAGGTCGAGGTCGCGGAGAAGGCCTTGCGTGAAGGCTTCCTCGTGATCGGGGTTCGTGCGCCGCAGCCTAAGCCCTGGGACTAGTGGTCGTTTCTCTGGAGGGTGTTCGGAAGCTTTTTATCAACCCTGGGTATATCTGCGGTCGATGACCGACCAAGATTACCAGGATCTGCTGAAACGGCTGCAGAGCCTGACCTCCAAAGAACGCATCGTCGACGAGCGGCTGAAGGTGCCGAAGGTCGACGTCTTCTACGAGGGAAACACGACGGTCATCCGGAATTTCGACAAGATCGTGGATGTGTTGAACCGGGATCCGAATCATTTCCTGAAGTTCTTGCTCGGCTCGGTGGGCACCGCGGGGGATATCTCCGGGGGTCGCGTGATTTTCCAGGGGAAGATCCCGATGAAGACCCTGCAGGACAGGCTCGACGAGTACGTCGAGACCTACGTGATCTGCCAGGAGTGCACGCGGCCGGACACGCATCTGGTGAAGAAGGACCGCACGCTGATGATCCGCTGCGACGCGTGCGGGGCGATCCGCTCCATTCGGTCGATGCGGAAGAGGAAGATCAGCACTCCAGCCCCGTCGCTTAAGGAGGGTGAGGAGTATGATCTGACGATCAAGGACATCGGGAAGCGGGGCGACGGCGTCGCGTTTTTCGAAAAATACATCATCTACATCCCCGGGGCGATGAAAGGCTCGACCGTCAAAGTCAAGATCGAGAAGATCTCCGGGACGATGGCGTTTGGCCGGCTCGCCTGATGCGGTTTCCATTCGCCGTCAAGATGAGAGATGGTCGCTGTGTGAGCAGGCTTGTTCTGTCAGAAAAACTACCTCGTTCTTTTCCCTTGACGTTCGTCTCGGCTGCACCGCTGAGAATTATCCATGAGATATAATTAAAAAACCATATATAGTTGGTTGTTGTTGGTGATGGTTGGTGGTGGTGGAACGTGACAGCGGACTGCCTTCCACCAAGGGATGTACCTACGTATGTACCTGCACGTGATGCGCGGTTTTCCAGAGAGAAACGACGCGGCCGTCGTCAGTGTTTGTGCGTCTAAGAAATTCTATGAAAATAGAAAGTTATTTATACGCTACTGCCTATTCGTCTGCTCGTCAGACAAATGATGTCTTTTGTCGTTTGTTCGGCGTACAAAGATCGTACGCCAGACGCCCCAGGGACACCACCAGCCTGACACCCAGTGTGAGGAGACAATGGACAACGACCGCATCACCTTACGGCTCCCGGACATCTACCTCCGGCAAATCGACATATTCATCAAAGCCGGCGAATTTTCTACACGCTCCGAAGTGATTCGACACGCCGTTAATGAATTCATAAAGAACTATTCGGATCGAATTCTGGAGAAGGCAGATACAATCAAGAAAGTCCAGGAACTCGAGGCCGCGGTCGAAGCCATGGCCCCTTACAACAAAAAATAATATCTGGTTAAAAGAGGGGATGGGATGCACCCCTAACAGGAAGGACGCACGACCAGGAGGCGTCCTTCCCAACTACCAGTAACGAGAGTAGGAGGAATAGGAAGATGGCCGAAAACAAAAACAATGGTATGCAGTCCTTCATAGAGTCTGCGATAGGAAATAAACTAGATGAGGAGAGCAAGCAAAAAGTGGATGACGGTTTGTTTGGCACGCCGCGCATCAGCATTGTTGGTTGCGGCGGCGCCGGTGGCAATACCATTACCCGCTTACACAAACTCGGAGTCAAGGGAGCTAAAACCGTCTGCATTAACACAGACAAAATGGCCCTTGATCTCATGGAATCCGACTACAAACTCTTGATTGGCAAGAACCTGACCCGCGGACTAGGCGCTGGCGGCTTCCCTGAAGTCGGCGAGCGCGCCGCTCGCGAATCCTCTCGGGAAATCGAAGAGTTCCTCTCGGACTCTGACCTCGTGTTCGTCTGCGCCGGCATGGGCGGCGGCACCGGCACCGGATCCGCACCCGTCGTTGCGGAGATCGCCAAAAAGAACGGCGCTATCGTCACCGCCATGGTCTCCACTCCTTTCAACGTGGAGCGCGCACGACTTGTGAAGGCGGACGAGGGCCTGGACAAACTACGCACAGCAGCGGACAGTACCGTTGTCTTGGACAACAACCGCTTGCTTGAGTTCGTCCCCAACCTACCCATTAACCAAGCCTTCTCAGTGATGGACCAGCTCGTCGCCGAGACCGTCAAGGGCATCTCTGAGACGATTACCTTGCCTTCGCTGATCAACCTCGACTTCGCTGACATGAAGGCGGTCATGGACTCCGGCGGACTATCGGTCATGCTCTGGGGAGAAGCCGACGAGGAAGCAGGCGTCGATGCCATCGTCAAAGAGGCTTTGAACCACCCGCTGCTCAACGTCGACTACCACGGCGCCCACAGCGCACTCGTGCACATCACGGGCGGCCCGAACATGAGCCTGAAGTACGTCCAGGACGTCGCCAAGACCCTCACACAGGACATGGACTGCTACGCGAACGTCATCCTCGGCGCCCGTGTCGATCCTGCCTTCGAAGGCAAATGCCGCGTCATGGCGCTCATGACCGGGGTGCAGTCACCCAACATCCTGAGCTCCAAGCCGGATCGCCGACAGAACCCAGTCCCGATGACCATACAGCCCAGAAAGGTCATGACCAACCCCAAGGTCGGGTCCATCGACTTCGTTCGATAAATAAAATACACGAGGCTACACACGAGGTGTCGTAGCCCTCAACCCCCTTTTTTTTTATTTTTTCTTTTCTCCTTTGTGGTGTTGATGCTCGGTGTTTTATAGTAGGGTTGGTATTCCGAGTGGTCAAGGTTGGGCCTGTGAGGTAGCCTGGATATCCTACCGGCCTTCGGAGCCGGTTACTGGGGTTCGAATCCCCACAGGTCCGTCATTCTCATCAGGAGAAGGTCTACTCAACAATTCCTTTTACTACAAAATGCCATCCACGTACTGCACCCTTCCCCATGTATCCAAATGCCGGCTCCTTTCGTATCCACCCGAAGAAATCAAACACACGAAAGAAAACCGAGGATCACCTCTCGCTTCACCACAGTTTCCAGACCGACAGATTCTGCGACAGCCCTCGGTTCCCTACCAAATCAACCCCAGCCACCGACACCGTATGCCTCCCCATACCGCTGCCATGCACCCACCGCATCGCGAAGGGGGACGACGCATCCGTGGCCACCACCGACCCATCGACCAGCAACTCCACCCGATCCACACCGCTAAGCGCATCCTGCGCAGTCGCCTGCACCGTATATGTACCAATTATTACTGTCGCAAAGAACGGAAACGACCGAAGGTCACCTAGATACAGATGCCGAGCCTCCGGGCGAACAAGCGTAACGACCGGCGACGTCCCATCTACAATGAACTGCAGGAACGGGATCCACGGCGTCTCCGCGCCCTGATTATCCCGTAGCTTCACCATAATCTGATAGACGCCCTCGCTTACCCACGCATGCGTCACACTGCACGTCATGCCTGAGGGATACAGACCGAGCCACCCGCTCACCGTCCCATCACCGAAATCCCAATCCACATACACTTCATCGCCCTCGGGATCCGTCATAGTCAAGGAAAACGTATAGTTCTCCCCAGGACGACCCATCCCAGGACCGGAGAAATCCCCAGCCTGCGGCGGCTGATTCTCCACATGGAACCGACCGCTATGCACCAGATCATGATGGAACATCGGCCACCCCGGCCCCGTCCCGACTCCGGCAGTCAGCGCGTACGCCCGCCCGTAGTTGTTCTCAGGATGCGTCGACTCTCCATGCCCGCCGACCACGAACACATCCAGCTGCCCGTCACCGTTCAAATCCGCAAGCACGGGCGCATGATCCATGGGAAACGCAGCGCCGTAATCCGCCTGCAGATCAAACGTCCACACCGACGCACCCGTATCCCCGCGCACGACACGCAGCTTGCCGTCATCGCAGCCGAACGCCAGATCCAGCACACCGTTGCCGTCCACATCCCCTATCGCCACCCCACGAAACACGTCACCTCCGACCGCAATGCTCCAAAGCAACGAACCGGTGTGTGACAGCACGCCGACCACATTGTACGAGACGAAGACGACCTCAAGATGACCATCGTTGTTTAAATCCGCAAGCGACGTCGGCGCCCCAACATATTGAGACGCCGCATACGACCAGCACAGACTCCCGTCCTCATCGTTCAAAACGTATACATGATTATCGTAACACCCGATTGCTAGCTCAGGACGTCCATCCTCGTCGATATCGCCAAACGACGGGCCATGGTACATCCAATCCGTCGGTGCATCCGAATGCCACAAGATCGATCCATTCGTGCCGCGTAGCGCATAGACCCGATGGTCTCCCTGCCACTGCGCTACCACGACATCAGGCAGAGAATCATTGTTCACATCAACGATCGTCGGACACGACTCGATGTAGCTATTCGTCCCCAGGTTTTTCTGCCACTGTACTGATCCGTCCTCACCAGCTAGACAGAACACGTACCCCTCGAACGTCCCCACGAGCACCTCCGGCTTCTCGTCACCATCCACATCCGCGACTGCAGGCGGGGAGTCGATGCAATGCCCAGTAGACCGCGACCATTTCACGGCACCCGTCATCCCATCGAAACAATACACCATGCACGGCGACGACGCAGCCACCACGACTTCCATGTTCCCGTCCTGGTTCACATCCGCAATCGCGGCAGACGCGTCATTGCATCCGCCGGTATCAAAACTCCACAGCGTCGAGCCATCCTCTGCGTTCAATGCATAGATATGCTCGTCGTTGAAGTACGTCCCGAACACGATCTCCGGACGACCATCGTGGTCGATGTCACCGACTGCAGACGACCCAAACGAGGGCGCACTCAGATTATGCCACCACAGGATACTTGCAGATGACCCCGTAGATGTCTGGCTGCTTCCATGACTGGGTGGAAGCGACAGCACCGGGGCTGCAGCACCGCAACATAAACACCAGAAAACACACAAGCACACCAACCGAGGATTCATCCACGAACGCATAAGTCCTCCCTTCCCTAAAAGAATCGCCCTGAATCTATAAAAATCTATCCTCAGCCCAACAGGGTTAAAGAAAAAAACGTCCTTCCTAGATGGCAAACCAATAAGAACCAATAGAGCCTCTCCCCCAACTATGAGCCTGTCCCCGGTCCGCAGCATCTCGTTTGACACCTCCTTTCTCCTCCGCGACGACCAGCGCGTTGACGCCATCATCAAATCCCTCGCCCATTACCATATCCCTTCCTTCATCACAGCCACCGTCCTCTCTGAACTCGAACAACTCAAAATCTGGGGCCGCATCACCCCGGCCACCTACGCCACTGCGATGAAACGCATCCGCACTACTAAAGCCACGGTCATCGATTTCAAAAACCGACTCCTCGCCGACTCCTTCGGAGCCGCTTGCACCCTGGCCATGGAAAAACACCTTGGCGTACGATCCGACCACGTCGTCAACGACTGCCGCATCATGATCACCACTCTAAAAAACGGCGTCAACCTCTTCCTTTCCGAAGACTACCATTTCACCTCAGCCCTCACCTCTGACGTCGTCGGCGACATCACTCACGCCGCCTGCGCCGAGTTCCACCAACTCTGCGCCTCAGAACTCTATAGCCTTAACACCACCAGCTTCCTCAAAGTCTACCGGGACGGCGCTGTAGACCTCGACCTCCTCGAGTAATACCTTTTTTAAAAGAATCAGAAAATCAATGCACCCCAAAAGAGGTGAGGGAGGCTCAGGGGGACAAACCCCAAGACACCGGAAGCACAGAGCACACCGACCACACCGTCGCACGGGCCTAACCCAGACCCACGCGCGACACAGCGCAGGAGCGCGAGCTCAGGAAGATGGACGTGAAGGCGAAGTCACCGTCCTTCCTCACCACACATCCCTCTTCTGTCTTTCTTGCTATAAATAGCCTTCGTGACGAATTGACGACCACGACAAGACGACACACACTGAAGAAAAGGAAAAAGAAAAAGAGGAAAGAGGTCTGGTTAGAGGAACTTCCAGACCCGAAGGTTGACGTCCACTTTGTTCCCAGCGTTATCGTAGCCGGTCACTGTCAGGGTGTAGAAGAAGAACCCGGCCTCCGCCCAACGCCACTGATACGGCGCTTGGGTCGCGACATACTGCGGCACCCCGTCAATGCTGAAGACGACTTTGGCGATGCCGGTCTCGTTATCCGAGGCATTCGCTATCACGTCGAGGAAGCCGAATGCGACAGCGGCAGGGAACTTGAAGAGTTTAACGTTCTTGATGTAGAACGCTTTCTCCGGCTTCACGATTGAGACCTTCGGAGGCGTGGTGTCCGGCGGCTGAAGCATGACGGTGAACATCCAGACGGGGCCAGCCGTGGAGAGGCCTTTATTGTCCCAGGCGACGATTTGCCAGTAATACGTCGTGTTATACTGGAGGCGTCCGGGGTTGTACGTCGTCACCGTCTGGTTGTTCGAGACGAGCGGCGGACTGGATGTGTTCCCGAAGTAGACGTCGTAGGTGACGGTGTCATGCGGGTTGGGGTCGCCACCAGTCCATGAGAGCTTTGCGGTGGGTGTGACATTGATGGACCCGTCCGCTGGTGACGGGCTGCTCGGGACGTTAGGCGGGTAGTTAATCTCCTGCTGTGTGGTGAAGTCCCATAGGGATCCTTGCGTGGAGGCTCCATGGTTATCCCAGGCGACGATTCGCCAGTAGTACTTGGTTTCGTACTCAAGTTCGCCAGGGTCGTACATGGTTCCGGTCTGGTTATGGGAGACGATTGGTGGGTTGCTCGTGGTGCCGAAATGCACATCGTAGACGACGGTATCTCCGGGGTTAGGATCCCCGCATGTCCATGAGAGATCCGTGAGGATGTTTACACCCGTAGCGTGGTTCGCAGGAGCAGGGTCGGAGGGGAGGTAGGGCGGGTAGTTGACTTCCTGGGCGGTCGTAAACGACCAGATAGGTCCTGTGGTGGACGCCCCGCGGTTGTCCCAGGAGACGATCTGCCAGTAGTACTTAGTGAGGTACTGCATGTTGCCCGGGTCGTAAGTGGTGTCTGGGCACCCCGTGGTGATGAGAGGTGGCGGGGTGGTGGTGCCGAAGTAGATGTCATAGGTGACGGTATCCATAGGGTCAGGGTCGCCGCCGGTCCAGCTGAGGTCCGCGTTGATATCAACATTGGTCGCGCCGTTCCCTGGGCTGGGAGCGCTGGGTGGGTAGGGTGGATTGTTGGGTGCGTAGACCGTGGTGAAGTTCCAGAGGGGCCCGGTGGTGGTCGCGCCGAAGGAGTCGATTGCGACGATCTTCCAGTAGTAGTTCTGCTGATACTGGAGGGCGCCGGGATTGTAGCTGGTGGCATACTGGTGGAGGCTGACGAGGGGCGGTGGGTTCGTGGTGCCGAGGTACACGTCGTAGACGACGACGTCACCGGCGTCCGGGTCGCCGCCAGTCCAGGATAGGGTCTGGTTGATTTCCACGTTGGCTGTATGATTCGCAGGGGTGGGGTTGCTGGGGATGTACGGGTAGGCGTCGGTGGTGAACTGCCAGAGGGGACCGAGGCTGGAGTAGCCGTAGGGATCCCAGGCGATGATCCGCCAGTAATAGAGCTGCTGGAAGGCCAGGGTCCCGGGGTCGTAACTTGGGGAGGTGACGTTCCCCGCGACTTTCGGCGGCGTGGGCGTCGTCCCAAAGTAGACGTCATAGGTGACTGGGTCATTATCAGGGTCCCCGCCCGTCCAGGAAAGGAGAAGTGTTACGGGTATGCCGGTCGATTGGTTCGCCGGCCAGGGGCTAGTGGGGGCGTAGGGTGGGTGGTTGGTCACCCAGCTGACGTTCCATTTATCGAGATACGGTGAGGTGGAGGGGTTGGTACGTGAGAAGGTCGCTTTCAGGCGGATTGAGGTAGCGGACAGTCCCGTGAGGGAGGCACCGGGGATGACGCTTGGGAGGAGAATAGTACCGGTGGCGCCGTCCAGGATGCTGAAGGTGACGTTCCCAGCAAGGATCGCGTTGAAGAGGTACCAGTAGTTGATGACGCTGGGTTGTATGGCGATGGAGGTGATGTGCGCGGTGAGGATGATGGCTTGTTCACTGCCGGTCGCCGATGTCACATCGGAGTCAAGGGGCAGGGTGCTAAGGACGTCCATGTTCGCGTACACGTATTGGTACGTGGTGGAGAGGCGGTTGTCCTCCCAGCCGACGAAGATCTTCTTGGCGCCGAGTGCGGTGTTCGCCGTGTTCGGAGTCACAGCGCTTGCGGAGCAGAGGGAGAACTGGGCGGCGAGAAGCTCACCGCTCGGGCCGATGAGTCTGCCATAGAGGCCAGTGGTAAGGCTATTGTAGGCGACGAGGAAGGAGCTGGCGAGGTACGGCTCGACCTGGGTATCGTGGTACGACCCAGTGGCGATGGTTACCTGGCTGCCGATGAGGGTGCCCTGCCAGTCGTAGACCTTGCCGTAGATGTTGCCGTAGTAGACGCTGGAGCTGATGTCATCGGTGTTCCAGGTGACGAGGTACCGCTGGAGGAGGTCGGAGTAGGTGACGCATGGCCAGTCGTTATCCACAGAGGATGTGCCGGAGGCGACCACCCAGGAGCTACCAATGGCGGTGAGGCTGCTGTCGAAGAGCTGGGCGTAGATGCTGAAGGGACCGTTGGTAGCGTCAGAGCTGTCCTCCCAGGTGATGAGGTAGCGGCTATGGACGTGGTCGTACGCGACCCATGGCTGGGTCTGGCAGGTGGTGGTGCTGCAGATGGTTTTTTCCGAGCCGACGGGGTTGCCGCTGGTGTCGTACTGCCGGGCGTAGAGGTTGAAGTTGCTTGTTCCAAGTCGTGCATCCTCCCAGACGACGGTGAAGCGGTTGAGGTTGGAGTCGAAGGCGACGTCCGGGGCGCATTGGCGCTCCGTCTGCGCGCAGACTGTAATCTCCGATCCGGTGGTGCCGTCCTGGTGGACGATCTTGGCGTGCACATCCTGAGAGGAGTAGTCGACTGGGGTGTTGTAGTAGTTGTAGGCGACGAAGAAGTTAGTACCGCCGAACGCGGCAGAGGGATTCTCGTAGCGGTACGTTGAGGGCGGGTTCTCTTGGATGACGAATTTGGGGACGACCACGGCGCCGTTTGTGTCCATGATCTGTCCTTCGATGCCGCGGTAGTAGAGGACGGGTCCGAGGGTTCCTTCCTCCCAGGCGACAAGGAATAAATTGTTCCCGAAGGCGACATCTGGGTCGACTGCGTTCTGGTTGGCTGGTTGGCTGGAGATTTGGACGTCGCTTGCCCACTGTTGCGTCCAGGTGCTGCCGAAGGTGTTGGCGAAGTTGCTGACGCTGGGTGCGGTCGGGTTGCCGTAGAACATATACAATGTGCTAGTCCCGGCGGGGACGGTGGAGATCTTGATCCAGACGATGGCGGTGGTGGTGTTCTTGTATTCGATCCAGTAGTTCAGCCAGGTGGTCGGGTTGCTGCTGTGTCGGAACCGAAGGTCGTTGAACGTTGATTGCATGTCCGAGTCGTAGGCGACCGTGATCTTCAGTACGTAGTTGGTCTTCCCTGTGCCGGCGTTGGTTAAGGTGATCGGCTTCATGCGGGTGAACGTAGGGTCGGTCCAGGCCGGGTTCGTGCCTGCCATGCTGGCATGGCCGCCGGAGACGATATAGTTGTCTGTGGCGCCGGAGCCCGGGGGACTCGGGTCGATTTTCGTGGCGTTGTCGAAGGTGTCTTCCCACACCACGGTGGGCTGATTCCGAGACATTGGTATAGGTGCTCCAGTCTCGTGTGATGCTGGTGGTGCCTTCATCATGGCTTGGATTGGGGCAGCGAGTGTCAGAATAATGAGTGTGGCTAGCACTAAACACTTTCGAATCGTGTCGGTTTTCTTCATATAACCTCCCTCTAAGATACTATACGGCATGGGATATTTAATACTATTCGCAAAAATGGATGATGTACGGTCTTTTCATGGGGGTCGTAGGACCCGTTCGAGGATGCGCAGAGGTAGTTACAATCCCGTACTGTTGTGTACGAAGGAAGAACTTCTATAGTAGGTGTTCGGCTCAATGGAACGGAGGGGTTCCTCCCTTTGCTTTAGGTTCCTTTTCTTTTTATATGTTTACAAATGATACGAATGATGCATAAGGGCGGGATATAAAGATTTATTAACGTCTTCTAAGCGAGAAATCCCCATGCTTTAGCATGGGGGATGAATCGCGCTATTTTTCTTCAAGAATTCGTTACCATGTACTGGGTGGGCGCGCCCGCGTCCGCGGGCGCTCTGAAGCACCTGCCCA
>CAIRCU010000050.1 GCA_903877165.1 Methanobacteriota archaeon
GAATTATGCCTTACTGACGATGTAGATCCTATTCACTTTAATATGGGGGCTTGGTTCATTGGAAGTCATTTTGAAGATCTATGCCGATTCCATAAGATACCAGAGGATTCAACAATAGATATTACAAAATGCATCGAAACCTTTGACAAGGGATTGATCATAAAAGGACTTAAGAATTATCTTTTCTTTTCCCAGAAGAGCGAAGTATTTCCTTTCTAAATCTAATGATAATTTATAAGCATTTTTAAGATTTTCAATTTCAGTTCTTTCGTAAAATAGAATAGAAAAAAAGCACATTATACATATTCTTTAATATCCCTATCTTTAGTTTTTCTTTCGTGAAACAATGATCCAGGTCAAATTAGACGATTATTATGAAGAGCAAAAAGAAACTCTAATGAAACCTGATCTATCAAATGAACAAATTTCCACTATTCGGAACAGGGTTAATAACGGTGAGCATAAGATACATGTCGCCAATGAACTCGGTATTAGCCTATACCTTATTAAAAAATACACGCAGGATATTCATCCAAAACAAGGTATTTCCTTTGAACTTCTACAACAGATCCGGAGAGATGTACTGGCTGGGGACTCAAAGAGGCTTGTAGCCGATAGGTATAATCTCGCACGAAGCACGGTCATTCGATACACCAGGGATATTCAACTGGGAAGAGATCCTCCTCACTCAAAGAGGGATAGACTTTCTAAAGAAGAAGTTGAAAGAATCAGGACTGAGGTTTTAATACGGGATTCAAAAGCTGAAGCGGCACGAAATCTCGGGTATTCATATGATCTTATCAAATGGTATACTCAAGACATTAAAACAAGGGGTCAAAAAAGTCGAAGACGGATTTCTCAAGAAGAAATTGTTGAAATAAGAAAAAGAGTCCGACAGGGGAAATCAAGACTTCAAGTATCAAAGGAATTGAAAATTTCTTATTCTGCCGTAACTCGGCTCACGGAAGACATTCCCACGGAAATAGAATTATTTCGGATTCATTGTATTGAGGTATTAAAAATAATTATTGCTGAAGGTTATTATCTTTGTAAATCTCGAGAATTTAAGGTATACTCTATATTGAAGGAAGATTTCCCCAACATCATCAGAGTTCGTTTACATAATAAAACGATCTTGTTTCTTCGGGATAAAGGAGATGTTGCGGTGAGGGCTTTTTTAAATTCCCTCGATAGGAAGATAACTAATTATGTTGAGCTGAAGCAGATTCTTGATGCTTTCGACGCTAAGATGAATCAAGAAGAAAAAAAAGGCTTTATAAATAAGAAGCGAGAAAAGAATTGTAATTCCGATCAGAAATTTGAGACTCCACGCCTCCGAGAAAATGCGGTTTCATTCGTAAAACATTACTTTACTAACTACTCTGTTGTGCATAAGTCTTATATCCTCGGGTGGTTTTGGGGTGTGGTTGCTGGGCGTAGGTGGACGGTCGACGGTGAACTCCCTTCGGGGTTTTTGCTGAGGAAAGTCCTCTCTCGCTCTGAACCAGGACACCGTGCAAGCGGTAGAGGCGAGAGTCTCTGCAGAGGCACAGAAACGGCACAGCCTGCGACTCATGCGATGATTCACCGTGGTGATGAGGTCGTCGCGGGACCTGGTGAAACGGCTTATCTGCTCCTGGAGCAAGCCCAAACAGCGGGATCAGTTGTTCAGACTGCTCGCAGGTAGGGCGCATTAGACGAATACCGTCAGAACAAAAAGAGGCTTACGGCCTACACCCAGCACATTTCCATTTGCCCAGTCAAATCCTGCAGAATTTTTTTGCTTTCCTTGCAGTGAGGACAAGCTCCTTAATTTCTAATGGCAATTGTTCATCTTGCCATTTTCTTTCTGTATCTACTGATCTACCAGCATTTTTCACGGCTTTCAAAGCATACCACGATGCTCCTAACGAATGGTCAGCCATATGAGCAGTTGCAACAGCATGTCCAACAGAACGAGCGACTGCGATTGCAGTCGGGTTTGATGATTTGCGTGCTACCGCATGTGCATCCACCGAGGCTTTTCTTGCGTCACCAACTGAGGCATTTCCTTGTTTCCACTCTTTAGCCACATGTAGCGCCTTTTTTAGTCGCTCATCTATTTTTTCACCGGAGAGATGCAATACATGCTCCGAACAATCGCAAGCCCATTGCATCAGCTGATAGTGTTGTTCCTTTTTGAGAGGTCCGCCCCGATGTTCTGCAACAAATCGTTTGTCTCGCATTATTGCCTTTCTCTATAATGTTGTGTTATTTGTCTTTTCAGTCACCGGTCATATAAATTTCTCTTGGTCACCTTTTAAACCAAGCTTCTCAGTTAGATAATTAAGAAACGTGTGATACAATTCCTTCTTAATTCCTCCCCTTATCTGAATATCGACTGCATGATCCTTTTCCTTGTGAATCTTCATAATTTTTACGATAGCGAGACTTTTCATTCCTTCTTTTAAAAGAGCGGTCACCTCGACAGATTTTCCTGTTCGGATGCTATTGGTAATCTCGCTGAAATCGTCGATGGTTTTTCTTAAATCAGGATTGTTACTTGAATGGCGATATATGGTTTTTTCATTAACGACTATTTTTACAATATTTTTGAACTTCGCCTTCGCAAGTCCTCGTAAAACAAGTTCAGCTGTTGGAATGAGTTCAAACCCTTCTTCGACAAATCCATTCCTAGTAATCATCGTTATGAATCTTGAAAAAATATTCCGCGGGGGTATCTTTTTTTGTTCGACGTCCAAATCAAAACAAACATGAAGATTTCGAAGGATCTCTTCACCGGATGCTACGTGTTTTTTGCCCTTTGTTTTCTTCGAAGGATGTGTTGCGTCAATCCAACCCATGACTTCAGTGGGGCTTTGCACCCAGGGTGGTTGTTTAAACTCAGGATTCTGTCCCGTCATTACTCCATCCTAACAGTGAGGTGGTAGTAACTATTTCTTTATTAAATCTCTCAAAAAACAATAAGAATTTTCTCTGACATTACATCTTTAAATATAAGAAAAAAAAGAAAGGATGGAGTTTAGAGTAAACCCCATATACCAACTATGATGGCTATAATTCCAATGATGGTCTGGAATGATCCAAGCCATTTCGCGAGTTTTTCAAGCTGCTTACCCATTGCTGGTATCGCAGGAAGAATCCCTGCAATTAAAATCAGCCCCGCTATGATGGCTACAATGCTTTGAAGCGATGACCACCAGAAAATTGCTAGAATAATCGCAATGATACCGATGATGGTCTGGAATCCTCCGAGCCATTTCGCGAGTTTTACCAGATATTTCCCCATTGCGGGTACTACCTGTAAAATCCCTATGCAGAGTATCAACCCTGCTGCGATATTCATAACCGCTACGAAATCCATAGAATTTCCTCACCTCTAACAGGGATACAATCCTTACAGAATATTAAAGATTTCGATATTTAAAGATACGTGTAAAAAATGGTTTTCAACAGATGGTACGTCATTAAGATAGTTGCATTTGTACTTGGCTATCTCATTCTGTAACACATTTTTCTCGTTCAGCATATTCCTTCTCGCTATCAAGGATGACTATGGCCGATGGATCTCTCCTAGAAGAAGGTCGTATAGGCGATTTCTCGGGGTTGCGTTTGTATGAACACCCAGTAGTAATCCAGTTATGCATGTCTAGCTTTTTTGGATAGGATCCCCGGAAGCTGTAGTAAATACTTCACCTGGGTGACTTCGGACAGCCCATATCCCCGCAACTCAACAGTATGTCCTGACCAGGAGAATGTTCCGACAGCCTGACAGGTGCCCTCAAACATACCGGTTCGAGCTAGCCGCCAGACGATCTCGCAGGTGTTCGTGACATTGATGTACATATCTAAAGACATATCGTCCCGCTGTGCCGTCAGATGGTACGAGACAGCATAGCTCATCGACCGGAGGTTCTCGGCCCGCACGGTCTTGGTCGCCTGAAGATCGAACTTATTGAACTCAGTGAGATTCCGATTGTTCGGTGAGATGATGAGCGCACCAGAATACCGATTCCCCGTCATCCGTAGAACGAACTTCGAGAGGTACATCTCCCAGCCGTTATCGAAGTGCAGGTTCGCCCAGTTCCAGCCCTTCGTCACCAGTCGCGGCATGCTGCCTTCCCAGACATGGTCGTGGTAGCCCATCCCATGGACAACATAGGATTTTTCGCCCCATACAATGGTGCCTGAGACGCGGCAGCGGGGGATGTAATAGTCTCCGGATAAGTACTTCACGAACGCAAGGTTCGCACTGCGGCCTTCGACCCAGACGGGGAGAAAATCAGCCTGAAACTCAAGGTCAGCTTGGATACCCTCTGCAGTAACATGTAGTTCCCATACGGGGTAGGTTCCGTTGGCGGAACTGTCGCCAAAGTGAACGCCTACACCGCTTGTCCCTGCCTTTAACGTCCCGCGTCGCTGATTAAGGGTGTTGAAGGTATAGCTCTTCCCCGCTGGATCATATAGGATGACGAAGAAGTTGTCCCGTTTCAGAAACCGGATGTCGTTGAAGGACATTTTGTTGAAGCTGACGACAAGAGTATAGTTCTTCAGTTCACTTGTTGGGTCGTTGAAGAACACGTTGTAGTACCACCATTCACGGCGGCTGATAGGATGTGCGCCTTCATCGGTGGGGACAAGGACATGGCGGCCTGAGTCGATGGCCCGGGAACTGCCCGGTGGAGTCGGAGGGGTCCCATCCTGTAAGGGTGCCGTGCTTGTCGGAAGGTTTTCCAGCTCAGCGCCTGAGTGCCGTTGGAGCATGAGGTAGCCAGCGGTAAGGACCAGAAGCCCGCAGAAGCCAAGCGCCACAATGGTCCGGCGACGCCTATGTCGAGGCCGTGATTGCGGAGATGCTCCCTGTTCGTACTCTTTGTAGCGTTTCCAGTAGTAGCTGCGCCCGCTGTACCGCCAGGTGAGGGCGAGTCCGATGAGCAGCATCGGTATGCAGATGGACGGCGGGATGTAGGTGATAAGGCCGTTGATGTCTCCTGCTTCGGCGAGGTGCCGTGCTTGGGATGCGGTTGTGGTGTTGTAGGTGAGTTCAGCGGCCTCACCGATCGGGTCGTTGAGCTGTAGGTAGGTACGGATCAGTCGGGAGTTGATGGCATTGGGGTAGTAGAGATTGAGGAACTGTGAGAGGTGCGCGGAGAGGACCAGGTGACGGTAGACGTGAACGATGTAGCCGGTTTGCGGATTGACGGTCAGACGCAGGGTCTCGTCGCAGAAGTAGGGCTCGCCGTGCCATGTGATGGGTTTGTCGTAGGTGTTGGATTGCCAGTCCGCGACGTCGAGGCCGTTCAGCTGCCCGGTTTGTACGCGCTGCATGTCGCGGATGAAGACGACGTTTTCCGTCCCGTTTTTTTCGCCGTTGGACTCGACCCAGCCGACCGTGACGGCGTTCGTGCTGGGGATGTTGGCGGGGATGCCCATGCTGCCGGCGTTCACGTCGAGGAACCGAAGGCTGGTGGTATGGGTGTCGATGTGGTACCATTCGCTGACCGCCTCGGTGTCGTTGATGACGGTGAGGATTTCGTTCTTGTCGTCGTACATCGCATCATGGATGAGAGCAGACGTATTCTTCTGGTTCATCTCGCAGACTTCGATGGTTTCTCTGCCGATGAAGTCTCTGACGATGGGTGCGCGTTGTGCGGCGAGCTCGGCGATCTCGAACGGCATGACGCTCTGGGCGGTGTTGCGCAGGAACACACTATTGCGTTCCCAGTAATGCACGGTTCCCGCGTCTTCCCAGAGGTAGTTATCAGGGAGAGTTGCCTGCTGAACGATGTCCATGGGGATGATATAGAAGTAGGCGATGCTGCCGAGAAGAAGAAGGAATACCCCGATCACTGCCCCGAGGTCCTCGTAGCGTTTGATCTTGATGAGGAGGAGTGCGAGCAGGCTTGGGATGAGGAATGCGAGTCCGATTACTACCGCTATGGTATTCCATGGTATTGCATTCCAGGCTGTCATAACCCTCAATTTTAATCTATTTTCGTAGATATTAAAGCTTTACCATGGAAGTCGGAGAAAAACAGACGGGAGAAAACGATGCAAGGACTCCTTACCGATTGCACGGTCCAGGAGGCGTATTTAAATAGTTTTTTACGAAAACGTTTATGTATCGGGAAAACCACACGTACACTGTACGATATGAAGAAAGAATCGGCGAACGCTACGCTCCGAAAGGAATACGAACGGACCATGAACCGCTCTTTTGACAAAAAAGTCGGTTCTATCGCGATCGTCGTGACCGAAGACACCTACGACAAGGCGCTCACTGCCTTTAACATCGGGGTCGCTGCTATTGAGATGGGGATGCACGTCTCCATGTTCTTCACCTCACGAGGCGTCAACATCGTCACCAAATCCTACAAGCCGCGCCGTGCCCGCTGGGGCGAAGCCCCGATTTCCTGGAAAGAGACCTTCATCAAACGCCGAGGCGGCACCGTCCTAGCACAACTCATGTATCAAGCCAAGGACATGGGCGTGCACATGTACGCCTGCTACACCTCCATGGTCCAAGCCGGACTCCAGGAACGAAGACTCCTGGAGAACGTCAAAGCAGTTCGCATGACCGAGTTCCTCGGAATAGCGATAGAAAGTGACATCCACCTCGTCATCGGATGAGGAGAACCACAGGGACACAGAACATGGACCTTGAAGAAATCCTTAGGGAACGCGCAAAAACCTTCGACCGGGCATTAAACGGGAACCTCGCCACGCGCGAACCGGTCAGAATCTACGAGGCCATCCGCTGGATCCCCTTGTCTGGAGGCAAACGCCTCCGTCCGATTCTCACCATGCTCTCCTGCGAAGCAGTCGGCGGCGTCCCAGAGTCCACCATCCCCCTGGGCATCGCCCTGGAGTATCTCCATAACGCTACGCTCATCCATGACGACATCATTGACAAAGACCGCTGGCGTCGCGGCCTGCAGACGACGCATGAGCGCTTCGGCGTGCCGTACGCCATCATCGCTGGCGACGCCCTGGTCGGCGAGACTTATCGTATGCTCTCCTACATGGCACCTCCCGAGCTGCGGTCCGTCACCTACAAGGAAATCATCCGTTCCATCGCGGACGCAGCGAAGAGCTTCTACGAAGGGGAAGCCCTCGACATCGAATTCATGGACCGCACCAATGTCACCATCCCCGAGTACATGATCATGATTGAGAAGAAAACCTCGCAGTTGTACAAAATCGCGTGCAAATGCGGCGGCCTCATCGGCAAAGGCAGCCGCGAGCAAGTCGAAGCACTCACGGAATACGGCACGCTGTTCGGACTCATGTTCCAAATCAAAGACGATCTGCTGAACCTCGTCCCCCATCAATCACGTCTCGGCAAACAAAGCATCGGCAGCGACATCCCAAACGGCAAACGCACCCTGATGCTGATCCACGCGTTCATACAGGCAAATCCCCGGCAACGACGAACACTCGTAAGCATCGTCGGCAACGAAAAAGCCACCCAGGCTATGGTCTTGAAAGCCATCGACCTCCTCCGAGACCTCGGCTCCCTGTCGTACGCCGAGCAGCTGCTCACCGAATACCGCGACAAAGCCATGCGCTGCCTCGACGTCCTCAAAGCATCGCAAAGTAAAGACCTCCTCGCCGCACTCGCCGACTACAGCATCACCCGCGGCTATTAGCCCCTTCAGTCACCACAAGAACAACGCCCAACACAGCAACAACACCGCAAAAAAAACAATCACCCCCACCAAGGTGTACGGGTGATAGAGTACTCTTCTCCAATCCATGGCACCCCGATGTATCAAAGAACAATATAAAGATTATCCCGAATAGCGACGCACTACCGGCGGCGATCCCATAGCGTCACAGGGACCTTTAAGACGACTTTTTTCACCAGCCTCGTCGACCCACGGGCCTTCACCCCGGGCAGGTGAGCATCCTGAGGAAACAAGACGGCAAATTCGCCTTCACGCAGCGCAAACAACTCGACATCCCCCGTAAGCGTCTCCGTATCATGCTGCTTGTCGTACCCCCGAGAAGCCAGATTAATCGTGTTCGCCACCCCAAGGAATTCCACGCCCTCCACCATGACGTGAACATCGATGTAGCTCCGGTGAGCCTCAATCGTCCTCTCCGCTTGTGGCTTCGGCGCATACGCCTGCGGCAGCGCGTAGATTCCTTCAGTTCCAATCTCTAGACGACACGGAGGATCGAAAGAAAGACGCGCGGCATCGATCCACGAGAATGCCTCACGAACAGACGGAACGAAATGGTACCACTCAAGATTCGAAACTGTATCAACGATCATACGGACCCACGACCGCCATCCAGACGTCCTTATACGGAAGGTATGCCCCCCGAGAAGCGTATCGGGGGTGTATTACCGCAAGCTTTTCACGAAGATGAGGAACGGGCCGAAGAGGACGCCGCTCGCATATCCGTTCGCATCGCCAACAGTCACGGCAAGGCTGATTTTCCCAAATCCTGCGATAAGACCCGTCCGTACAGTCGCATCATGACCGCTTGCGAGGGCTGAGATCCGCCCGTTCATCCCTGTTGCGTGGAGGATAAGGCCGCCGCTGGCGGAGACCGTCCAGGGGACGTTGGTGAGGTTCTGGTCGCCTTGGTTGTGCGCTTTGACGGTAAGGCCGATGCCGCCGTGCATCGCGGTGATCGTGAGTTGAGGTTGGAGAGTGATCGTAATAGTCAGCGGCGTGGACATCTGGCTTTCTGAGCCGTTCAAATCCTTTGCCTTGACCCTGAGGCCGTAGACGCCAGGTGATGCCCACAGGTGCTGGGTTTGGATCTGGGTCCCAGGGGTGTAGGGTCCTAACCATGAGGAGCTGGTGTTATCCCCGTAGAACCAGCGCATGTACACAAGGGTACCATCGGGGTCGACAGGGGCGACCGCCTGGAAAGTGTACTCGGCGAAGGTATAGCCGGATGTCGGGCCTTGGGGCGTCGCTGGGGTGTTTGGCGGCTGGTTTGTAGTCTCCGGAGCGAGGTTCTGGACTGCATCGATATCTGCGCCTGGGTGTGACTCGGTGGGGCTGCCGGTGCCGTCATCCACGATTTTCACATAGCGTGCCGACGATAGGGATGCATCGTTGAGGTCGAAGCTGGTTTCCCCCATGCCGTTCCCAAGCGAGGTCCAGGGGCCGTTCCAGTCCTGTGCTACGAGGACTTGGTAGCCATCCGCGGTGCCGTCGCCTTCGAAGACGGTCAGGTCCATGGCATCGGGTGCGTTGGTGATGTTCGTTCCCATGTCCAGGACGAGGTATCCGTTGACGCCAAGGGAGGCGCAGCTGCCGTCTGGGGCGTCGAGCGCCGCGATCGCCTCAGTGGGATTGTTCTGGAAGTTATTCGGGGGGCTGTAAGGGTCGTAGAAGTCGCACATGGTGACTTGGTGCGCGTAGAAACCCGATCCCGGGGTGAGCTGGACGTCGAGGACGGTAGGGGCACCATCAGTGACGGTCACCTCATGGATCTGTTCTTCGTAGCCGTTCGCCCGGTAGTGAACGGTATAGGAGCCAGGGGAAAGGACTTTGTGGTAGTCGCCGACGTCAGGATCGGTATAGCAGGGCCAGTAGATGCCGTCGACGTAGACGGTGGCATCCAGAGGTCTGCCGGTGCTCGCATCGGTGATGATGCCGCGTAGGCCGATATCCGCGGATTGGATGATGCCCAGCATCGCATCCCGGTTGAGGTTCCAGGCGCCTTGAATGTCGGAGTCCTGGATCTCGATAGTCCAGTCGAAGTCGCCACGGCAGCCGTAGCTGAAGTCGTTGCAGTCCCCACGGGTCTGGTACCAGTCGTACCCATCGGTCACCCAGTAGTTGTTATAGGTGGCGAACTGGTTGGAGAGAGCGACGATAATGTCGTTGTCCGGTACGCTCATGTGCTTGTAGTTCCAGACGTAGTTGACGATGTTGCCGGAGGTGTGGTAGGAGAGGGAGAGGACGTAGTTATGGTCGAGGGCGTTGGCGCGCATCGCCTGGGTCTCAGGTTGTGAGAACGGCGCGGGGCTGTCCCAGCCGGTCTCCCACATATAGCCGTAATCCCGGTTGAGGTCGACGCCGTTGGCGTTGCCTCTGGTACCGGCCTCGTGGCCGTCAGGGTTCACCATGGGGATGATCCAGATTTCGCGGTTGTCCACCAGGTCGGTGATTGCCGGGATGCTGCCGTAGTTGTCTGTTAGATACTGCGCGAGCATCAGCGGCATCTCCGCACCCATGTACTCGTTGCCATGGTGGCAGCCGCAGATGCGGACCTCCGGCTCGTCTTCCTCCAGGCCCGGGTTGTCTGTGATCTTCAATCCCCAGAGGACGCGGCCCTGGACGGAGTGGCCGAGGTCGTACAGCCGGGCGATGTCCGGGTAGTCCGAGGCGATGGTTTGCAGTGCGGTAGTCATTGAGGCGTAGGAGTGGAAATCCCGGCTCATAGGAGCCGTCGTTGAAGCGGTCTCCTTGAGGGCGGCCGCAGGCAGGCCTCCGCCAAGAAGTATGCCGACAATTCCGATAATCATAAGTCTGTATCGCATCTGACGTGCGTGGTATGTGTTCATGGTTGTTGTATCCCCCTGTTTTTCTGTAATAGAAAGGATGAGGGGAGGAACAAGCCTCCCCATACGTATTGGATTTTTCTTTACTTACCCCGGAAGGATGACGACCATCATGCCAAGGACGAGCGCTTTAATCGTTGCTGATTGGTCATAGACATGGATGGTGAGTTTCGTCATCCCGATGCCTATGAGCGGCCAGCAGAAGATCTTTTTAGTGGCTCCCGGTGCGATTGCGGTGATGTTCCCTGCGAACTGCTTGTTGAACTGCGCGGGGTAGCCGTACAAAGCGCGGTGGCTGGTCACGGACCAGGGGATCATGGTGGCGTTCGCATCCCCGGTGTTCGAGACGCTGATGGTGATGCCCATCAGGCTACCGGCAATCTTGGCTATTGAGATCACGGGCTTATGGATCCGAAGGCTGATTGGTGTGGACCAGTTGCTCTTCAGGCCGTACACGTCTTTGGCCTGGCAGCTGACGTTGTAGCTTCCTCCATCAGTCCAGGCATGGCTCGTGCCCCCCGAGGTTCCTGACGGGAAAGGCCCGATCCAGTCGCTGATGGTGCCGTCGCCCCAGTTGAAGCGATACCGAACGGCGTCGTTGTCCGGGTCAGTGGCGACTGTGGAGTAGGAGTAGGTCACGTTGACGTTGCCTTGGCTTGGTCCTTGGGGTGCCGTCGGGGTGTTGGGCGGTGAGCCGGCGAACACGATGACCTGCTCGATGTCGGTTTGTTGGTTGAAGGCTGTGACGATGAGGTCGACAGGCTCCGCACCCTCAAGAGGGCTGAGGAACGGGATGTGTGCGTACCCAGAGGCATCGGTGTAGGCATAGCCGATGAGTTCGCCGTTACGGGAGACCGCGCAGAGGGCGTTTTCGATTCCGGTGACGGTGACGTCGAAGAAGTCGCTGCCGATGGGTATCCCCGGGTTATGGGTGACGGTCATGGTCTGCGGCGTGTCCGTGCGGACCTGTAGGGAGGGGTCTCCGAACAGGATCCAGTAGTCGGTCATCGCGTCTCCATCAGCGCCGTAATCGTCGTTCATCTTCATGTCGCCATTATAGTACAGGCCACCGGTGGTGATTTTGATGTTATCCGGGTATTGGTGCGTGAGGATGGCGTTGAACTCATCTTCTTGGGACATGGGTGGGTTCCAGCTTTGACTTATTGAGGATCCGAAGTGGGCGATGGCACCCGTGGGTTCACCGTTGTGGGTGGCGCGCAGCCATGCTTCGCAGAAGCAGGTGTATCCATCGAAGTCGCCGACGGAGCACGCGACAGAGTCGATGAATGGTAGCATGTTGTCATTGGTGAGTTGGTTGACGTTGCCACTGCTGAAACCAGAGGTACCCCAGCCATCCGGCCCGCCGTGCCCGCAGTAGTTCAGTATGGAACGTCCATCGTTGAGTGCAGTGGCAACCGATGATGAGCTTGGTTCTCCAGGTTGGTCTTGTCCGCCTTGGCTTCCACCGTAGAACTCATCCACGTAGGTGTAGGTGAAATTCAGGAGTTGGGATCGGATGTTGCGGATGTGCTGCCAGTCGTATTCGTTATCATCACCGACGCCGTACTCAGAGCCAATCCCGATACCTTTATGGTACCAGTCGGCACCCGCCTGCGGGTCCCGTTCGTATTCGACGCTGCGCTGTACCTGGGTCTGGACTTGGGCGTTGGTCTCAGCGGAGAACCGGCCGACGAACAGATCAGGATAGTGGTCGTTGCCGACGACATAGGAGTAACTGGGGTCGGAGGCTTCCCCGCTCAAGAGAAAAGTGGGGACTTGGGCGGAGTCACCGACGAGCAGGACGAACGTCAGCCTGTTAGTGTTATAGTAATCAGCGATGTAGGACTTGATAGCGTTGGAGGCCCCGATCGTAGAGACGTTCACCATCTCCGTGGGGATGCCTTCCTGGTGTTTCCACTGCAGGAAGGGGACCATGTCTTGGTAGAAGCTGTCGTAGGTGATGATCAGCATGTTGCCCTGTTCCTCGACAGGGGTATAACGACCGATGTTATAGTTAAGGAAATGCTGTGCGTAGATACCGGCGAAGGTGGCATCCACCGTGGTCACCGGTTGGGTACGCAGCAGGATGTTCGTCGTGTCCAGGCCGCTAGGGGTGAGCTGAACGGTGACATGGGTGTAGACCCGCAGGGTCTTCTCCATAGGGTTGTACTGCACTGGGGAGAGGACGACGGTCTGCCCGCGGTAGTCACGCAGGATGTACGGCTCGCGGAGGGATACGATAGAGGCTGGGTACCACGCATCCGTCGTATAGACGTCCCCGAAGGTATAGGGGATGGTCGCAGGGTCCACGGTGCGGAGGAGGTTGCCTTTCGAGGAGGCGACGTTGATACCCTGGTAATCGACATAGGAGGCATCCAGGACGCTCGCCTGCATCTTCGCAGTGTCAGGAATAATGACGCTGCGGCAGATGAGCGGCAGGTCCGGCTCGCCTGCGATAAGCAGACGGGATTCCTTGTCGAGCGATGGCACGACGTAGGATTCTCCGTTGATGGTAACAGGGGTCATCGCGACGCCTGGGATTTGGTAGGTGAGGGCGAGGCTGTCCCCGACCGTTGAAACCGAGATCCTGACGGGACCTTGGCTAGAAACGGCGCTGACGTTGTGGAGCGGGGTGAAAGCCCCCAGGAGGAGCATCAGGATGCCCGCGGCCACGAATGCTGTTCGTTGGTGATGGTTCATAGGTACTCATCTCACAGATATTGATTTACTTATGGATGAACGCGATTGGCCCGAAGAGGAAGCCTTGCGTATCTTCCAGGAGGTTGTTCCCGTAGACAGCGCTTGCTTCCACGCGCAGGGTAATCTTCCCAAAGCCGAAGACGCCGCTTGTGAACGGCGTTAAGGTCACGGGTTCGTTCACCGGCAGGGAATCGATATGACCTGAGTGTTGGAAGGTGATTCCTCCGCCAAAGCTGCCAAAGATGGTAATCCGCCAGGTGACCTTAGCGTTTCCGTCACCGACGTTGAGCAGCGCGATTTTTACGTGGAGTCCCCCCCTGATCTTCTGGACTTGGAGGATGGGTGCGCCGATGGTAATCGAGGTGCTACCGGACCATTCAGTTATGGCTCCTATGGTGTCCTTGGCTCTGACGCTGACGTTGAATATGTTTCCTGACGTCCAGACGTGACTTGCGCTACCTGGGGATCCTGAGGCGAACGGGCCGACCCATCCGCTGGTGGAGCCGTCACCCCAGTCGAATTCGTAGAGGAGCGGGTCGTTGTCCGGGTCGGTTGTGCTCGTCGTGAAGGTGTAATTCACCGCGACGGTCCCACTCGTGGGTCCTGTCGGAATGGTGGGTGTGGCTGGTGGGTGGTTCTCACGGGCAGGCTTAAGCCTCTGGGCGGGGTCGGCGAAGAGCGTGCAGCATTCGATGACGCCACGATAACTACCAGGGGCTGCGTCGTAGGTCCAGTTGACGGTCGGAGCTGACTCATCGCGGGCGAAGGCATGGGCTTTGCCCAGCTGCCAGTTGCCGATACTACCGGAATTGTTCTCCAGGTCGAAGAAGTAGTCCCAGAAATTCTTTTGCTGGATAGCGCTAGATGAGTTCGTGTCTTGGAAGGATCCCCAGCCGTAGCCGGTGTTGTAGGTGCAGCCGAAGGCAAGGTTCGTGTCGGAGTAGAACAGCATGGCGTTGAGCTGGTCGTTGGAATCGTCGTAGTCACCGCAGTGGCAGCCCCAGTCGGTGATGAAGAACGGATGGGTGTTATGGTACAGCGTCTTCCAGTCGGAGGAGCCGACATCCAGGGACATGTGGGGGTCTGCGTGGGCGACGCCACTGATTAAGGTAACTTGGTCGGCGTTGATGGCATTGCGCAGACCGGCGATAGCGGCATCTTGGTTGCCACCTTGCCATCCGGGGTGCGGGGAGGATTCCGCGGTCCAGCGAATGGAGAGGTTGTAGGGAATGCCGGGGTAGGTAGCGTTCCAGGTCTCAAAACCGTATTGGAAGCCGAGCCAGGCAGGGTACTGTCCATGGTCGTCAGGGTGTGGGCCGAGGTAGTCGCTAGTCCCCTTGATGGCACAGTAGTCCTCGAATTCGTCGCCGCCGACGGTCCATCCCATTTCACCGCCGTAGAAGGCGGTGTTGTCGAGGATGTTCGGGTCGCCCTGATTCGCGTAGTTAAAGCTCTTGGTCATCCAGTTTGAGGCATCCTGCGGGCTCTCAACGGTGAGGCGGCCGACGTACAATTCGGAGTACAAATCGAAGCCGAGGTCGCCTTCCTCGCCCCAGTGGCTGTCGTGGTCGGCATTGAAGTCCTTGTCTAGGTTGCTGAAGTAGATATCGGATTCGACGCCTGATTCATAGTTATAATCCATGAGGCGGCCTAAGATTGGCGTTGATGCTGCAATAAGGATATATTGGGTGCCCCAGTCCTGGTAGGCGTCTTTGCAGAATTCGCGGACGTGTGCTTGCAGATCATTGAAGAGGGGGGTTGCATTGAAGTAGTCGCTGCAGGCGTTGATGTCTTGGACGGTGACGAGGGTGCACTGGAGTCCCTCTTGACTGTGCTCAGCCATGAGGCTATCCCAGTTGTACGGCGTCTGATCGCTGGTGTCCCAGTGGTCCAGGCCGTTCTGGGTCGTGGTGATGATGACGTAGTCGAAATGCTGGCTAGGGTCACAGAGGCCGCCGGGGTATTCGGTGGTGGCACGGCTCTGGGTGCGGTAGCTTTGGACGACCTCGGGGTTGCTGACGAGGGCTTGGACCCAGGCTTCGTCCGCAGGGCTGTTGCGGTAGAACTGGTTCATGGGTGCGGATTTCAGGGTGATTGAGATGGTGAGCTGGGGATGGTAGAGGAGCATTCCTTGGGCGGGGATGTACTGCACAGGCATGAGTGGTAGCGACAGGATCGCGTAGCCGCGGCAGTAGCCGATGTCGTAGCTGCCGTCATACGACGACTGTGGGTACGGGGTCTGGAGCGAATAGAGGGACGGGTTGTAGGCGATCGTGGCGGGGGCGTCAGAGCCAACGGGGAGCTCCTGCTGGAACGGGACTATGGGCTGGCTCATGAGAGTGTTGCCTGTGTCGACGGTGACGGCAGGGCCGCTGACCGTGAGGCTGTCCACGGTCGTCATGGGGGGTAAGGCGAGCTTGACGAAGGAGACCGGGATGCTCGGGCCGCCGACGTCCTTGCCGAGGTTCATCGCCCCGGAGAGATGCAGTTGGGTGTAGACCTGGCTGCCGAGTTGGAATGCGCTGAGAGCGGGTGCCTGAAAAGCATAGGTGTAGGTGAGGGTCGTCGGAGTCTGTGTTCCTTGCTCGCCTCGGACGACGGTGATAGCGGTCGGGAGGCACATGGTCAGGCAGACGGCCAGGACCAAAAGGGATGTGATCGGCCTTTGGGTTGGGTGGTTGGGGTCTTTGTTCATGGGAATCCTTCTCCAATTCTTTATATAGGAATATGGGTAAGCCGGATGGGTGAAGTACTACAGTTCTTTATTCTCTTTCAAATATATATTGTTTGTTATTGTCCTTGAGAAAATAGTGCACGGTGGGATGGGCAAAGTCATGATGGTGTCGTCTTCTCAGCCTCGCCTGGGCGAGGTATAGGGGGTTCGCTGAGGTGAAGGAAAAAAAAAGAAAGAGAGGTGGGAGGAAAATCCTCCCAATTGTTGGGTACTGGTTTCCACCTTAGTCCTGTGTGGTTTGGCTGTGGGCCTGCTGGCTCTGACCCGTTGGGAGATTCAGGTTTAACGGGTCCTGTTGCGCGGAATTCATGTTTCCAGCGAGGTCGAAGACCTTAGCCGTGATGTTGACGTTGATGTTCGGTATGGGCGTAAGGGTCCAGCTTGCTGTTTGTTCCCCGTAGGGCGTAGTGATGGTCGCGGTGTACTGCAGGTACGGTCCGATCCAGAACTCAACACGGTCTAAGCCGCTGGTGACATCGCTCACTGTAGCGATGTACGTTATCTTGTTGAGCAGGATGTTTTTGTCGAGGGTGATTGCGGGCATTGTCGTGTCGACGTGGACCGTGAAGGTCTTTGTGGCCTCTATGTTGCCGACCTTGTCAACGGCATAGTAGCCAATGGTGTGGTTGCCGTCGGTTGTGATCTTCACAGGGCTTGTGTAGGGCTGTGCTGTTGCGCCATCAAGACTGTACATGATGCTGCCAACACCTGACATTGCATCAGTGGCTGTCAGGGTGAAGGTCGGGTCGGTCACATACCATCCGTTGTTCCCGTTGGGTGTCGTTGGGCTCAGAGAGTAGGTGGTCGTCGGTGGTGTTCCATCGCTGCCGATGAAGATAGCCTTCACGTTGTTGCTTGGGTGGTCATCGTTGCCGAGCGGTATACTCATGGTCAGACCATAGATGCCTTCGTCCGCGAATTGGTAGGACGTGAAGGTTAAGGCCTGTTCACCGCCCAGTGCGGCTAAGGTGATGCCGCCGACAGAGTCCTGATAGACGAGGGTGCCGTTCACGGGGTCGGTCACGTAGTCGAGGATCTTCGCGTCACAGGTCAGGCCGCTCTCCGCGAAAGTACCGGCGTTGTTCACGATACTTGCGATGGGTGAGGTTGTGCCCTGTTTCACGAAAATGCTTGCGTGGCCGGGACCGCCGCCAGAGCCGACATGGCCCCAGAGGTTCCAGTTGTAGTTGAGACCGTAGACGCTAATCTCGACCCAGGCGCCGTTGAGTGCGACCCAGTCACCTTTGCCAGGGACTGACGGACCGCTGTCACAACCAGCCGGGTATTGACCAGCCTGTGTGTTCTGCCATTCCGTGGAAATCCACATGTCCTTGCTGCCGTCGATGCTAACCGGTGTCGTCAAGGGGATGTCGAACCATACCATGGTCGTTGGCGTGGTGAAGTCCTGGGTGTAGAGAACAGCACCGGGTGCTGTCGAACTTCCCGCGTCATAGATCTTGACTGCGCCGCTAATTGCGCTGCCGGGTGTGCCGTCGGGGTAGCCGTAGTGGACGTGGATCGAATCGATGGTCTGGCCAGCGTAGGGACCCAGCTCGGTCGGTGTCAGGCGAATTGCGGATTCGAAGGTGCCGCCTGAGGTGAGGCCGATTGAGTTCGTGGTTGTGCCGTCATCGAAGTGCAGGTAGACATCGTCCGCCTTCTGCAGGCTCGGTGAGGTGATCTTCTTGACGCCGACATCGTGGACGTACGTCAACTGGAAGGAGGCTAAAGATTGGTCATTCGCGGTGTTGGTGTCCCCTACCAGCATGCTGGTGCCGATCGCCATGTAGTCAAAGGTCCCAGAGGTCTGTCCGACGTTGAGGTTCAAAGGTGTCCAGTCGGGGTAGGTGAGCTGTACGCTCTGCCCAGGTTGGAGCCAGTTCGAGATTGCTGCGCTCTCATCGTACTCAGTGACAACCGAGGGTGCTTGCATCAACGCGTCGTCGACGTACCAGTAGTTGATGTTAAAGGTGGTCCCACTGAAGAGCCAGCACATCTGGAAGTTCGGTGAGCCGATACCGTCAGCGGTGGTCAGGACCATGGTGTTGAGTTCCCCTGCGTAGGATGACGATGGGTTGACGCGGCTCCAGATGGTGTTCCAGGTTGCGCCACCGTTGGTCGTGGTTTGGACTGCGAGGGTGTACGGGCCGCCGAAGTGGTTGAGGCTATCCCGGAAGCTGAACTGCAGGTTCGTCTGTCCGGAGGTGTCGATCACGTTGGTTGTCATCCGGAAGTCTCCGACGAGACTGGGATACCAGTTGAACATGGCTTCAGGAGCTGTGCCTCCAGCGTAGTTGCTGGCGCTGCTCTGCCAGTTCGAGACATCAACGGTCCAGCCAGCGGGTGGTACTCCGCCTGAGAAGTCCTGGTTGACGAAGTTGCCGAGGAGTCGGCCGATGACTTCGTGGACGAAGAAGTCGCGCTCAGGGAACTGACCCTGGTTCGAGATCTGCAGTTTCACTGGGTAGGTCTTGGCCATGCCGCTCTCAGTTGGGGAGAGGATGCCGTCGACCTGTATATCGTGCAGGAACGGGTAGTGCATGGTGAAGTCCTTGGTCTTGACGTTGTTGCCGGGTGTCGCATCGCCTGGTAGGTATGCCGTGGCGACGGAGTTGAACGAGATGTCTTGGTTATCAAGGGTTTGGTATCCAGGTGGCGTGAAGTCAGGCAAGGTTACGACTTGGGTCGCTCCGGATGCGAGGGTGACGGGCACTGACTGATCGTAATCAACAACCGGTGGTGGTTGGAATCCAGGGCTGGTGACTGAGAAGTCATCAATGCACATGTTATTGCCGTAGCCGGAGTACGCGTAGAACCCGTACCAGAGAGGTGAGGTAGCGTACGCGCCAATGTTATAGCTGTACTGTGTCCAGCCGGTGCTGCCGTCATATCGATAGTTTACGGCGAAGTAGTAGAACGTGTTGCCGTCCCATGAAAACATCGGTGCTGTGAAGTCAGAGCTACCGCTGTATGCTGTGTCGTGATACATCCAGTAAGTGAAGATCACGGTCGATGCGCCCATGGTGTCGATTGGGTTGTTGGTGACCAACATGGAATCTGAGCCAGTGTATTCGTCAAAGCTGTCGTATTGCGCCTGATAGGTGCCGCTGTGTGGTCCATGGGTTGGCCAGGACGAGGTTGTAACACCGTTCCAGCCTGAGTATCCGTCTAAGACGTAGACGCTCCAGCCGGGCCAATCGACTCCAGACCAGTCATCAAAGCTGGTGCTAATCCATGTGGTGTCAGGCATTGGGGGTACGGGGTGGGTGATCGTGTACTCGACCGGGAATGTCTCGGAGTTGTTTCCGACGTTCTTCACCTTGATTTGGGGTGCGACGATTTGAGCCATTCCGCTTGAGGGTTGGTCGATGCTGACGATCTTCACATCATCTGGGGGTGCTGCTCCGCCTGCGGTCAGGTTGAACGCGACGTTGTTACCGAGGTTTCCACCGTTCTGTTCGGCGTTGTTGTTGCCGGTGGCTGAGCTCATCCAGAGGAAGACGCTACCATCAGCTGCACCCTGGGTGGATTGTACCGATACCCAGCCGGTGTCCAAGCCTATAGCGCCGAGTTCAGAGAAGCTCCACATCCAGTTGTATCCATAGCCGTCCCAGGATTCATAGGGGTACGCGACGGTTGTCATGCCAGGGAAATCTGCGACAGATGATCCGGGGACTCCACCGTTATCGTTGTAGAATTGGATATCGAAGGTCTGCCCGGTGGGGTCACCTTGGTACCAACCGTAGTTGTAGATCAAGTCAAGGCCCCAGAATGTGATGCCGCCGATTGAGTCGCTCAGGCCATAGAAGTCCTCTTGGACTAGGTACGGGAAGAGTGACGCGCTTGTGTAGGCGTTCCAGTAGTCATAATACCCAGCGGGCATTTGACTAAAGATGACATCCCCCTGTGCGAGTGGTTCCGGCGTTTGTGGCGTCATATGTCTTATGGTTCCTTTCAGTGCCGTTGCCGCGCTCACGTGCGAGGTCGCTTGGGTCATGGATGACAAAGTATTGTTTGTTTTTGTCGGGGTGTTCTGTTGCATTGCTGCAGGTACCGTGCTGCTAAACAGCATAACGGCCGTGATAAGCAATGTCAAGAACATTGTGGTCTTAACCAGCCTATTTTTAGAAATATTGGCTTGTTTCATTTTTCTGTATACCTCCTCCATGTATTAGAATGATGTTCACCCTTATAAATCTTATTATATCTCTTCTAGGGATAATAATTTGGGATAGTATTTATATA
>CAIRCU010000051.1 GCA_903877165.1 Methanobacteriota archaeon
AAGATGACCGCGCAGCTCGAATACGACATGAACGAGATCGCGGAAGGCAGGAAAACCCTGCAGGCGACCGTCCAGGAATCCCGCGAGATGCTCACCAACGTCATGAAGGAACTCGAGCCGGAAAAAGAGAAAATCAAGACCAACATCCGCAGCGCACTCAAAGAGCAGAACACCGTCGGAGTCTGCCCGCAATGCGGCAAGGACCTCGTCGTCAGAGTCTCCCGGAGCCAAAAACGCTTCGTCGGCTGCAGTGGGTACCCCGCGTGCACAAGAACCTACTCACTGCCGCAGAACGGCGGACTCGTCATCACCAAGAAACAATGCGAAGCCTGTCACCACCCCATGGTACGGATCACCATGAAAGGCAAGCCCGCCTGGGACCTGTGCCTCAACCCAGACTGCCCCAAGAAAAAGAAAAACACCACCACTCCGCCACCCGCACAGACACCACCGCCCCAACCACCGGTCGCCAAGCAATAACCACGGTCCTCTCTAGGGAAATCCTTTTTTCACTTCAGACAATTATCAACGAAGCCCTAGTATACTTCCTTCCATGGCCGCAGAGAAGATCCAGGAGGGCATCTAGAGGATCGGGGAGTTCTGCAAACAATAACCTACGAATAAGAAAGAAAAGAAAGGGAAAAAAGGAGAAGGGAGGGAGGCTACGGTTGCGGTGGCATCCCTGGCTGCATTGGTGGCGGTGGCATGACTTCTTGGGCAGAGAGTGTCTCCGGCAGCGAGAAGAATGCGATGATCTGGACGATGAATGTGATGTAGATGATGATGAGTCCGATCCCGACGACGATGACCGTCGCAGCCCCGATAAGGTACATAAGGCCGGTGGTGTGGAACAGATGGGTCTTTGTGTCGGTAGCGATTTTGTTGAAGCTTTTGCGGAAGAAAATGGCGGAGACGATGAGCAGGACCCAGAGGACAGCGAGTGCGATGAGTAGGCCACCAAGGAACGTCATGAGGCCCGAGGTTTGCATCATGCTGAAGACCTGCTGGGGCGATGTGAGGTTTTGGAAGGCCGTCCAGTCCGTCCCGGAGATGGTGGAGAAATAGCTGATGACAGCGATGATTGCTGCGAGGAATGCGCCGACGATGACTAGGATGAACGAGAGTAGGTAGTTGGTAAAGATGTTGTGGTCTTTGAGTTCATCTGCCAGGTATTTAACGGCGACAAGAACGAGGACTAATCCTATGATGGCCAGTAGCCAGCCTGCTGCGGGTACGGGTAGTAGTAGGAGCAGGATGGATCCGATGCCTCCTAACAGCTTTGCGCTATGTAGTTTTTGACTCTCCATGGTTGTTCCTCACCTTTCCTATGCGGCAGAGTAAGAACGTGTCGTTATAAAAACCTAGCGCCTCGTAGAAAAAAACACTGGAAGCCGCGGCTGTGTTTTCCTCGAGAAAACGAACAGTGTACTAAGGAATTTTACTTTTCGAGCCACACAACTAAGTTAATAGTAACTTTTTTTTGTTTGCTTTCTGCCTCTAGACTCTATTTTTTCAATCGGGACCGCAGGTCCTGCTCCAGGAGCTTCATTCCCTGCCGCAAGAGCGTCGGGTCGATGCCGAAACCCAGCCGCACATGCCGGTCGAGGAAGAAATATTCCCCGGGCGCAAGCAGGACCCTGGAGGAATCCAGCAGCTCCGTGCACAAACGCAGGGATGGGACATCAGCCGAATAACGTGGGAAGCAGATCGTCCCGCCGAACGGCTCCACCCAGGTCATGAGGTCTGGGTTGGCTGCCATCCAAGACTTCAGGAAGGACTTATTCTCTGTCGTCCGAGCTCGGAACCGCTCCAGCAGCGCGCCGCGGGCCGAGAGCAATGCACTGGCGTTGAGCGCCTCGGAAAGCCCGGAGGACGCCCCAGTCGTATGCGACTTCACGGATTGACATTGGTAGGCGACATGTTCAGGGGCGATGATCCAGCCGGTCCGCAGGCCGCCCAGGCCGTAAATCTTGCTCATACTCGAGGTAACTATGGTGTTCGGCAGGCCGAAGGCCGAAGGCTGCGGCGTCGGCGCGCCATCCAGGAAAATCTCGTCAACCAGGAGGAAGACGTTGTGCAATGCTGCGAGGTCAGCGACCCGCTGCAGGGTCTGACGAGGAATCAGCACCCCACTGGGGTTATGCAGGTTCGTCACCACGATGAGTTTAGTCTTCTTAGATAGTAATCTTGGTAACGTGTCGAGGTCCAGGGCGAACTGCTGTTCGAGCCGTCTCGGCCAGGGGACGACCCGGGCGCCGAGCGTCTGCGGCGTAAGCCACAGCGGCCCGTACCCCGGCTGCTCCACGATGACTTCGTCCCCGGGGGAAAGCAGCGAGGAGAACACGAGGTAGTTCGCTTCGGTGCCACCGGAGGACGTCACGATGTTAACAGGGGAACACTGGTAGATGCCTGCGAGCGCCTTCTGGAGTTCATGGTAACCATGGGGATGGTCAACGCCGAGGTCGAAGTTCGCTGGAAGCGAGAAGCCGGTCAGTCGGAGGTACTCCTCATACGATACCCCGGTGATGTTGCTATAGGCGAGAGGATAGGTTGTCTTTTCAGCGTTGGAGGACAACCATTCAAAGAGGGGGATCCGTGGGGTGCGCACAAGGCACGGCATCTCAGTGAGGGTTTATTAATGTGAAGACTGCGCTTCGTTCTGCAGCGCCTTCTCCAGCTCCTGGGCGGACAGCCGCGAGATGATCAGCGGAGCCGGTTTGTTCGTCGGCGCGGAAATCGAGGGGACTTCCTTGACCGATATCTTTACCGTCGGCCCGGTCTTCTCCTGATGTATCCGCCGGACCTCCTCGATGACCGTCTCCACCGATGGCCCGCTGGAGCGGAGTGATTCATCGAAGACGAGGTCGATTTCGATGTCATTGAGGGAGTTCTGGATGATCTGGAACTGGCTGACCTTCTGCGTCCCCAGCTTCATGAGCGCCAGGTGGACGTCCGCGAACGACGCCGCTGGATAGACCCGTCCGTCCGGGGTGAAAATACTGTTGCTCAGCCTGCCTTCGACGCCTCCCTGCAGGGTCGGCGTGCGCATTCCGCATGAGCAGTCGTAATCCGAGCACAGGGAGATCCAGTCCTCCATGCCGGTGTAGCGGATGACGGGCGTCGCCTTCCCATACAAGCGGGTCAGGACGATGCGGCCGCGTTCCCCGTCCGAGAGCACGTTGTGGTCCGCGTCGATGGTCTCAAGATGGAAAAAATCATGGTTCACATGCCAGATACCCTCAAGGCATTCGAACGCAATAGCGGCCTCGATACCCCCTTCGGTCGATCCGTAGGAGTTGATGACCGGGCAGTGGAACTCGTCGACGATCACTTTCCGGGCGTAGGAATCCAGGACGGAGCCGCCGGAGATTATCAGTGACGGATTCAGGTGTTCCCCCATGCCCTTCTTCTTCATCATCGCGAGATGCTGCAGCGTCGCCGGATAACATAAAATAACCTGCGGACGGAAGGCATCAAGCTCCGCCATCAGCTCCGGTATCGGCGCAAACGCGCTCATCTCACGAGCATTGCGGGTGAGGTGCGCGGACTGGGCGGGCGCATGCAGGAGATCGGAGCTGACGGCATCCGGTTTTCCTGGCTGGAAGTTACCGATGGAGACGAACCGCGTCGTGCGCGGATTCAGGTTATGACGCGTCAGGACGCGCACCCCCGCGCCAATGCCTTCGGCCGCGACCGTGAAATCGACGAACATGGAGAGGTGCTTCCCCGTGGACCCGCCGGTGCTGACGACCATGGTCGGCCGGCGGTACCCCTTCGGCAGCATCTTGTCCGGGAACCCATGGACGAACTCCTCCTTGGATGAGAACGGCAGCTTCCCGATGTCCGCAATCCCATGGATCGTCGACGCATCGACATGCGCCGCCGCGAACTTCTCCTGATAGAACGGGACGGTCGCCGCGTACCGCACCACCCGGCGCAGCGCCTTGTCACGATACCGCGCCATTCGCTGCGGCGAATACCGAGTCACCCGTCCCGGGTCGAACAGATAATGATAACCGATCGGGAACAGATTACGCGGCGACAGCAGCGGGTTCATTGCAAGACTCCGGGCCGAATACGCACCAGTATTACAAATAGCTTTCCCCCTAGAGAGGTTTTACATTAGATATCAGGGAAGGATTAGGGTTTTAGGTTAAGTAATTAGCTCAAGGGAAGATTAAGGAATGCTAGTGATGGGTGTAAGAGCAGAAAATAATTTTGGGAAAGCTGTACGGGAACCGTTCAAGCAACCACGAAAGAAAAGAGAATCGCGATGGCTGGTACGGCATTATGTTACTATCCTGAAATAGTCAGAGTGGAAATAAACGAAGTCAAATTATGAATTAGAAAATCAAATAATTTTTTTTATATATACCCAACATGTGCCGCGCTGTCCGCTTGTATCGTAAGCATATGCGTCAACGTAATATTCGCCTGGTTTTGTTATTCCTTTCCACGTCCAGCTATACGGTGCCTTGTAGTCAGTCGCCTTGAGAACCTCATTCACATAGAACTCGACGTGGTCAATCCCTAATGGCCATTCGGTCGCCGTGACCTTAAATGTAATGCGACCAATAGAAAGAATTACTCCGTAGGGTAAAATTCTCTTGCCCATTAAGTAAATGCCGGGTGTGGAGGGTTCTGTGATGAACACAGTAGGTTGGCGGTATTTCACTGTAATAGTGGCGTTGTCTGAGCTTTGGCTGTCCTCGGCATCCGTGACGGTTAGGATTGCCTGGTACGTTCCTGTCTCTGTATAGTTGTGAGTCGGGTTTTGTCCATCGACTGTGGCACCGTCGCCAAAGTCCCAGTGGAACGTGTAGGGTGGCCGACCGCCATAGGCTTCGCTGGTAAATGTAAGGGGTTCTTGGTAGTAGCCGGTATAGGGGCCGTTGGCATGGGCGTTGAGAGGACCGATGCCAAAGGCGTGAAATTCCCCAAAGGACCCAATATACACTGATCCATCAGCTCCAATCGCTGGAGGTGATTGGACATCTCCTCCAAATTCTGTGGACCATTTTATCGTTCCATCTGGACTAATAGCGATAATGGAACCTGTTGGCCAGTGCGAGACTCCGACGAAGATGGTGCCGTCGTTTGCTTGGCACGGGGTCCCGCCTTCCAGGTCGCCTGGTAATGGGCACGTCCATTTTATCGATCCATTCACGGGGTTGATTGCGCAGAGGTTACTAGAGCCGCAGTAAATGGTACCATCCCAGCCAATGATAGGCGAGGTTCCGGCTCCTACATAGGTCTTCCATTTCATAGTCCCATTCGAGGTAAGAGCATAGAGGTATCCGTCGAGGCTGACGACGTAAATGGTGCCGTCGTCTGCGATGCAGGGGCTGACCCGCACCCAATCTCCGGTCTTGAACTTCCATTTCAAAGTGCCATTGGTGGGGTCGAGGGCATAGAGGTTGGTGTCGTGACTACCGCAGTATACCGTGCCGTCCATGCCGATGGCAGGAGAGGAATAGACGACATGGCCGGTCTGGAACATCCATTTTCTCGTCCCGTTCGGATAGATGGCATGAATGCATTTATTGCTTCCCACGTAAATCGTTCCATCATTGCCTATTGCTGGTGAGGAGACGAAGTCTTCGCCTGTATAATAGGTCCATTTCAGGGTTCCGTTTGGGTAGAGTGCATAAAGAACGCTGGTACCTTGTACTGTACCGAAATAGATTGTTCCGTTCTCGTCGATAGCGGGGGCGTCTTCGATGCTCCATCCGATGACATATCTCCATTTGATTGTACCATTCTGGTAGATGGCGTATAAGTCGTCGCTTCCAAAATAGAGTGTGCCAATCCTGTCTATTGTTGGTCCGCCAGCAGCTCCTCCGCTAACGCCAATTCTCCATGCTTCAACACCTGTATTATTGATCGATGTATATGGGCATCTTCCAGTGTGTCTGACATCGTGGCAGTACATTGGCCATGGCGAATCCATGAGTCCGCTGTTTCCTACCGGTTGGAGGGGATTCTTTTTATTAGTTTGAATTGAGGCCGTAGAAGCCACTTTCTGTGGCAAGACAAGGTCCGATGTTAGGGAGTAGATGTTGTACGGGTCCAAATGCCGTGAGGAACAATATTGACGAAGTTCGTCCCGTGGCATCTCTTTTTGTTCCGACGAATGGGCTGGAAGAATTATCAGCCCTTGCATCAGGACCAGACATGTAACCAAGATGGCTACTCCTCTCATGAAAGACCAAGGATTACAAATATCTGTCATCCTATATAGTTATTGCCCGAGGACAATTTCTTGGGTTTTACATTTGAACCAAGTTTTAGGGCAAACCCCCTCCTAGAGAGAACCATGCTCGGAACCCTTTTATACAATGCATCCCTCCCATGTAAAGAGACACCAGACCCCCGTGAACCCATGCCTATGAAATACCAGCTCAAATGCCTCGCCTGCGGAGCTACCTACCCCGAACACCAGTACGTCTGCCGCTGCACAAAAGGCTGCAGCAGCCTCCTGCGCACCGAGTACAGCCACACGAAACTTTCGGTCGTGAATCGCTACCCCAGCCCCTGGCGCTACCTCCACTGGCTCCCCATACACACCATCCACCCACGGCTGCTGCAGAAGACCAGCTCCACGCATGTGTACCATAGCACCAAGCTCGGCTCCACCCTGGGACTGAAGAACCTTACCGTATGTCTCAACGCCTACCCGGGCATGGCCACCGGATCCTTCAAAGACATCGAAGCCGAGGTCACCTTCCAGCGCATCCTGGACAGCACCAGCCGCGGCAAACCACTCGTGTTCGCCTCCGACGGCAACAACGCTATCAGTTTCACGTACTACGCCTCCCTGCTCCATTATCCCATCGTCCTCTTCGCCACCGAGGACGCACGCCAGCGGCGCATCTGGTCCTTCACACGCCGCAACCCGTACTGCCACCTCTACCCGGTCGACGGCGACTACTCGGACGCCATCGCGCTCGCCAGCCAGTTCTCCACGGTAGACGGCACCCTTAACGAAGGCGGCGCCTACAACGTCGGCAGACGCGACGCGGTCGCCACGATTTACCTCGATGCGGTCCGCAGCCTCGACACCCAACCCGATCACTACTTCCAGGCGCTCGGATCCGGACCAGGCGCCATCGCCGTCTACGAAACCAGCCTGCGCCTCAAGAAAGACGGCAGATACGGCACCCGCCCACCCAAGCTGCACGGCAGCCAGAACACGCCGTTCACCCCCATGGCGGACGCTTGGATCCAAGGATCGCCAACCATCGACCCCAAGTACCAAGGAGAGGCAGCCAAGAGGCTCATGGACCAGACCTATGCCCACGTCCTCACCAACCGCTTCCCCGTCTACACCCAAAAAGGAGGCGTCCACGACGTCTTCACCGACACCCACGGCGAATTCTACCGCGTCACCAGAACCGAGGCACGACACGCCCAACGCCTCTTCAAAAAACTCGAAGGCATCAGCATCGTCCCCGAGGCAGGCGTCACCATCGCCAGCCTGCTTCAAGCCATCCGCCAGGAGACTATCCACAAAGACGACGCTATCGTCGTTAACATCACCGGCGGCGGCCGCGACGAACTACGCAAACCCACCTACCGAATCACCCCCGCCCTCCCCCACCCACGGAACCGGTAACCATCTATGGATGAAAAAATCACCCACTCCAAAGACGTCATCCGCCACGGCATCGACCGTTACAAAGACCGCATCGCGGTCAGCTGCAGCTGGGGCAAAGACAGCCTCGTCCTCCTCGACCTCGCCTTGCAAGTCGACCCCACCGTCCCCGTCTTCTCCCTGCTCACCGTCTACAAACCCAAAGAGACCTACGAGTTCGTCCCCCTCGTCATCAAACACTACAACATCCACCCCCGCATCTACATGGTCGCCGACGCCATCCCACCTATCCTCAAGCACCACGACGTCCCCGTCATCCTCCTTCCCGCAGACGACTACAAACGCGCCGAGGAGCACAGCGGCAGGACCACCGGCCACAAACTCTACGTCTCAGACCCGCAACGCTGCTGCGACCTCCTCAAAGTCGCAGCAAAAGAGTACGCCATCAAGGACATGAAGCTCGAGGCCTGGTTCAGCGGCCTGCGCAACACCGAAGGTCAAACCAGGCTCACCGCCACCGAGATCGAGGCCGTCTCCCCTATCGAGACCAAAATCAACCCGCTCCTCACCTGGACCGAACAGGAGATCTGGCAGTACATCACCACCAACAACCTCCCCATCCACCCTTGGTACAAGAAAGTCTTCCCCGACGGCAGGCGCATCCGATCCCTCGGCTGCGAACCCTGCACCGTCCCCGTCTTCGACTACGAAAGCGAACGCGACGGCCGCTGGCGCAACACGAAAAAACAGGCGGGTGAATGCGGCATTCACACCCGCAAGGATGAAGGACCATGATCATTGCCAAAGGCTGCCTGAGCTGGGTACTCCCACCAGTCCTCGGAACCATCCTCTTCGCCTACCTCATCTGGGCTTATGGGCTCGCCTACCTCGCCGGCCTCATTCCCCTCCTTTGCGTCACCGTCTTCTTCCTCATCTTCTTCCGCGACCCGCATCGCGTCATCGGACCGGGCATTATCTCACCCGCGGATGGACGTATCCGCGACATCAAGATCACTGACCAGGAGACCTTCATCTCCGTGTTCATGGAAGTCAACAACGTCCACGTCAACCGCATGCCCCTTGACGGCACCGTCCGTGAGATGGTCCACTTCCCCGGTACCCACCTGCGTGCCTGGAAAAAGGAATCCGACCTCAACGAACGCGTCACCATCAAGCTCGACACCCCGCTCGGCCCCGTCACACTCGTCCAACTCGCTGGTCTCATCGCCCGCCGCGTTTACCCCTACATCAAGAACGGAGACGTCCTGAAAAAAGGCGATCGGATCGGCATCATCCGCCTCGGCTCACGCGTCGACGTGCACCTCCCCAGCACGAAAATCAAACGCGTCACCGTCAAGATAGGCGACCCCGTCTACGCCGGGGTGACGACCATCGCAGAGCCCGTAGACTAAGAACAATACCTGGGTTACCGTTTCTTCTTCTTTGTACTTGTTTTCGCAGCGCTCTTCTTTGGTTTCTTCGTTATAGCCGCTTTCACTTTCTTCTTCGGGGCCGCCGCTGCACGCTTCTTCGCGGCCTTCGGCCGAGGCTTAGGTTTTAACTTCGCCCGCACCGATTTTTTCACGGGTTTCTTCGCAGCACGAGCCTTCACTTTCGGCTTTGGTTTCACTTTCACGGCCTTTTGTTTCCCGGCAGCGGCCTTCGCCGCCGCAGGCTTCCTCCCAGGTTTACTGCGGGTCGGCGCCTTTTTCTTTGGCGCCAGCGGCACTTCAACGGGTGTGACCGGCAATTCAGGCTCAGGGACGGGTTCCTCCTGTGGCATCGCCAACGGGGGAGGCGGCATCTCAGGCGCATGATTTTCTAAGGCGCAGAGTGCTCCGTTCTCAGCCCCCGGGATGGTCTTCGTGATGGAGACGACCTTATCGCTGTCGTTGAGCCGCATGATGCGCACACCCATGGTGTTGCGTCCCTGCTCGCGGATATCCCGGACCGGGATACGCACCGTCATCCCCAACTCCGTCGTGATAATCAACTCGATGTCGTTCGTGACTTGGCTGACGAATACCACGTTGCCGTTCCGCTCGTTCGTCACGATGGTACGGACCCCGTGGCTGCCACGGTGCGTGAACCGATACTCATCAATCGGCGAGCGCTTCCCAAACCCGTTCTCCGTGATTGTCAGCAGCGAACCGGTCATGTCGGTGACGGTCATGGCGACGACCGCATCCTTCTTGTCCTTAAGTCGGATGCCGATGACGCCGTACGTCGCCCGACCCGTAGGCCGGATCTCTTTTTCGCTGAACCGGCAGGCCTGCCCGCCAGCTGTCGCGATCATCACGATCCGTGCGCCATCGGAGAGCTCCACGTTGATGAGCTCGTCGCCCTCCTCGAGGTTGATTGCTCGGATGCCATTCACCCGGATGTTGCTATACGCAGACAGCTCCGTCTTCTTGATCAGTCCGCGTTTCGTGGCGAAGATGAGGAAATGCTTGTCGTCGAACTCGTGGACCGGCAGCGCCGTCTCCACCTTCTCGCCTTCCTCAAGCCGCGGCAGCAGGTTGATGATTGCCTTGCCCTTCGCATGGCGTTCCGCCTCCGGGATCTTGTAGGCCTTCAGCCAGTAGACGCGCCCGTGGTTGGTGAAGAACATGAGGTAATCGTGGGAATGGGTGATGAAACAGTCGACGACGTAATCCTCTTCTTTCGGCCGGATGCCGATGAGGCCTTTGCCGCCGCGATGCTGCGTCCGGTACGTCTCTGTGGGGATGCGTTTGATGTACCCATCCTTGGTGATCGTGACGACGACCTCCTGCTTGGGGATGAGGTCTTCGATGTCGATGCCGATCTCGCCTTCCACGATCTGGGTGCGCCGCGCGTCCCCGAACTTCTCCTTAATCTCCAGCAGCTCGCGCTTGATCTCTGAAAGGATCATGGCCTTATCCTGCAGGAGCGTCTCCAACTGCTCGATGAGCGTCTTGGTCTCCGCATGCTCTTTTTGTAGCGCCTCGATTTCCATGCCCGTGAGTTTCTGCAGCCGCATCTCAAGGATGGCCTTCGCCTGGATCTCAGAGAGCTGGAAGCGGGCCATCAGCTTGGTCTTGGCTTCTTCGACCTCCTTGCTCTTGCGGATGATCGCGATGATCTCGTCGATGTTGCGCACCGCAATTATGAGGCCTTCGAGGATATGCATCCGCTCCCGAGCCTTCTTCAAATCATATGCGGTGCGCCGGGTGATGATCTCCACGCGGTACTCGATGAAATACTGCAGGATCTCCTTCAGCGTCAAGACCCGGGGCTCACCCTGGACGATTGCGAGGTTCAAAATGCCGAATGAGGATTGCATCTCGGTGTGTTCGAAGAGTTGGTTGAGGACGATGTCCTCGATTGCATCCCGTTTCAGTTCGATGACGATGCGCATGCCCTCACGGTCGCTCTCATCACGGAGGTCCGAGATGCCCTCGATTTTCTTCTCCTTGACGAGCTCGGCGATCCGCTGCAGCAGCGTCGCCTTGTTCACCATATAGGGGAGTTCGTGGACGATGATCTTGTTTTTTGTCTCACCCTCTTCAACGGAGGTCTTCGCGCGGACGATGACCGGGCCGCGGCCCGTGGAATACGCGGAGAGGATGCCCCCGCGGCCGTAGATAATGCCGCCGGTCGGGAAATCCGGTCCCTTGATGATGTCCATGAGCTCCGTGGTCGAGGTATCTGGCTGATCGATGAGCCTGATGGTGCCGTCGACGATCTCGTTGAGGTTATGCGGTGGAACGTTCGTCGCCATCCCAACGGCAATCCCCGATGATCCGTTCAGGAGAAGGTTGGGGATGACAGTGGGAAGGACCTCGGGTTCTTTGAGTGTCGCATCATAGTTATCACGCCATTCGACGGTCTCCTTATCGATATCCTGAAGCATGAGTTTGGTGATCTTGCTCATCTTTGTTTCCGTGTACCGCATCGCGGCGGGACTGTCCCCGTCGACGGACCCGAAGTTCCCATGGCCTGAGATGAGTGGATAACGTAATGAGAAGTCCTGCGCCATGCGGACGAGTGAGTCGTAGATGGCTTGGTCCCCGTGAGGATGGTACTTACCGAGGACTTCACCAACGACACTAGCGGATTTCTTGTAGGATTTTTCAAACGTCAGTCCCATCTCGTTCATCGCGTAGAGGATGCGTCGATGGACCGGCTTGAGGCCATCCCGGACGTCAGGGAGCGCGCGGCTCATGATGACGCTCATCGCATAGTCAATGAACGCGCGTTTCATCTCCGCGTTGATGTCTTGGTTGAAATCCTTCCCGCTCATTGTTTCTTCTGGCATGCTGTCTCCTCAAAACATTAAATGTCTAGGTTAATGACGTCCTTGGCGTGGGCTTCGATGAATTGCTTACGTGGCTCGACCGCCTCACCCATGAGCACGTCAAAGAGGTCTACCGCCGCCATCGCGTCCTCAATCGTGACCTTGAGCATCATGCGCCGCTGTGGATCCATGGTGGTCTCCCAGAGCTGCTCCGGATTCATCTCACCAAGACCTTTGTAGCGTTGAATGTTGACTCCCGTATTCCCTAGTTTTTTCATGATTTGATTGCGTTCGCGATCGCTGTATGCGTATTCGACGGCCTTACCTTTGGAAATCTTAAACAGGGGCGGCTGGGCAATGTAGAGGTAGCCTTTCTCGATCATCGGGCGCATGTAGTTGAAGAAAAATGTTAGAAGGAGCGTCCGGATGTGTTCGCCGTCGACGTCCGCATCGGTCATCAGGATAATGCGGTGGTAGCGGGCGTTCTCGATGTTAAACTCCTCGCTGATGCCGGTACCGATTGCAGTAATCATGGCAAGGATTTCTTCGTTCTTGAGGATCTTGTCCATCCGCGCCTTTTGCACGTTGAGGATCTTGCCGCGTAGGGGCAGGATGGCTTGGAATTCCCGGTTCCGTGCTCCCTTGGCCGAGCCGCCTGCACTGTCACCTTCGACGAGATACAGCTCTGATTTGTCCGGCTCACGGCTCGAACAGTCGGCGAGCTTCCCGGGCAGTGCGGTGGACTCGAGGAGTCCTTTGCGCCGGGTCAGCTCCCGTGCCTTTCGGGCGGCGTCGCGGGCTTTACTGGAGAGGATGGCTTTTTCGATGACGATGTGGGCGACGGAGGGGTTCTCCTCGAAGAACTCGGCGAGCTTGTCGCAGCAGATGCCTTCGACGATGCCGCGGACCTCGGAGTTGCCGAGTTTCATCTTGGTCTGGCCTTCGAACTGGGGGGCGCTGACTTTGACCGAGACGACGGCGGTGAGTCCTTCGCGGCAGTCCTCGCCGGTGAGGCTGTCGTTGTCGTCGATGAGTTTGTTGGTCTTGGCGTAGTCATTGAAGACGCGGGTGAGGGCGCCTTTGAAGCCGATGAGGTGCGTGCCGCCCTCGTAGGTGTTGATGTTGTTGGCGAACGAGAAGATGTTCTCGGTATAGCCGTCCGTGTACTGCAACGCGACCTCGGCCTGCATGCCGTCGCGCTCATCCTGGAAGTAGATGGGGTTAGGGTGCAGGGCGGTTTTGTTGCGGTTGAGGAAGGTGACGAATTCGGAGACGCCGCCGTTGTAGACGAAGAGGTCATGTTTCTTGTTTTTTTGGTCGGTGATCTCGATCTGCAGGCCTGCGTTGAGGAACGCCATCTCGCGAAGCCTGGTGGCGACGGTGTCGTAGTTGAATTCGGTGGTCTCAAAGATGGATGCGTCGGGGAGGAACCGTATGGTGGTGCCCGTGTCCGTGGCTTTGCCGACGGTCTTGAGCGGGCAGGCGGTGATGCCTTTTTCGTATTTCTGGTAGTATTCCTTGTCGTTCCTGCGGACTTTGACTTCAAGCCAGGTGGAGAGGGCGTTGACGACGCTGACGCCGACGCCGTGGAGTCCGCCGCTGACCTTGTAGGCTTTACGGTCGAATTTGCCGCCGCTGTACAGCATGGTCATGACGAGTTCGACGCCGGGTTTGTGGTATTTCTCGTGGAGGTCGACGGGGATGCCGCGGCCGTTGTCCGCGACGGTGACGGTGCCATCTTTGTTGAGGGTGACTTCGACGCGTGTGCAGAAGCCGGCGAGGGCTTCGTCGACACTGTTGTCGACGACCTCGTAGATGAGGTGGTGCAGTCCTCGTTCGTCGGTGCTGCCGATGTACATGCCCGGGTTTTTGCGGACGCTTTCTAGACCTTCGAGTACTTGGATTTTGTCGGAATCATACGAGTGGTCGGAGATGATTTTTTTAGCCATCATAAGGGGAACCTCAGTGAGGAAAACGACGAAGTGATTGTGTGGTTGTTTTGTGGTTAGGTCATCCCATGCTCCAGGTCGTGTTTTTCTCGGAGAACGCATATGATTCCGAGGCTAATAAAGGTTACTGTTTTCCAGGGGTTTTTCTCCTGATTTTTGTGGGTATGTTTATATACCCCCGAAGGTTATCTCCCACAATATTCCCATGGGGTGTTTGGGTGAATACGATTCTGAAGATTGACAACCGCGGCAGGCTTGTGATTCCGACCGAGTTTCGTGAGGCGCTCAAGCTCAAAGACGGGGATGAGTTGCTGTTGAGTCTGGATGAGAAAATCAACGCGTTGGTGCTCAGTCCGATCTCAGGTCAGCAGGCGAATCTGATTCGGATTGAGATCGAGTTTGCGGATGCGCCCGGGAGTCTGGCGAAGACCGCGAACGTGATTGCGAAGATGAACCTGGATTTGATCATGACGGAGTCGAAGAGTTTTCAGCGGGGGAAGGCCGCGCGGTGGCATATCATCGCGGACCGGTCCCGCTGCCCGTTCCCCGATGAGGACATACGAAAAACGCTCCTGCAGACCGGGCTGGCGACGTCCGTGACGATCACGGGCATCTCCCCGGCGCAGATGCCCGCATGACGCCGTGCCTTGTGTCGAAGAATTGAAAAACTCCCAGCGGATTTGTTTCTTCGTACTTTCGGGGAGTGGTTTGAGTGAGTAGAGTGGGGCTTCTCCTAGGTTGTATACTCGTAAGTCTACTAATGAGTGGGACCGTGCTGTGCCGTGGGGCCTCGACACAGGACCAGACCGTGGCCAGCCGCTTCGCTCCCGTCCTGTATTTTGAGCATGAAGAGACCTGCTATCCGGTCGACGTGGGCTACTTCGTGCAGCATTCCGAGCTTTACCACCTGTCGTCTCTTGGTCCGGTGCTGGTGGACGCAACGCCGACGCTGACATCCCTTGGCGCGTACCAGGATTCTTCCTATTACCTTGATAACCAGCTAGGGACAATCGCCGACAGCGGGATCATCGATGACTACCAAGCCCATCGCGCCTCACTAGGATACACGGTGTACGCCCACGTGATGACCAGCGGACAGGGCACAATCATTCAGTACTGGTTCTTCTACGTCTTCAACCCCGGGGACCTGAACCGCCACGAGGCGGACTGGGAGATGGCCCAGATCCAGGTTCAGGGAAACACCCCGTTGATGGCGATGTACAGCCAGCATCAGCAGGGCCAGAAGGCGTCCTGGTCCCTCGTGGAGGCTAACGGCGACCACATGAAAGTCTACGTCGCCAGAGGCAGCCACGCCAGCTATTTCCGGTCATTCTCCGGGAAACTGGGGGTCGCCTCCGACTCCGTGAGGGACAACGGGCTGGTGCTCCAGCCGACGGACTACACCATCGAGGTCTTGGATAATCAGTCGTGGCTCTCGTACGGCGGCAGCTGGGGCTGGGCTGGAGGGAACCAGTCCGTCTCGGTAGAGGCGGCCTTGCTTGGCGAGGCTGGTCCTCAGGGTCCACAGTTCCGGGAGGACGGAAATATGTGGCAGGATCCGCTCTCCTGGGGCATGGCGCTGCCGCAGGCGCAGCAGCCGCTATTCATCGCGGAATGGTTCGTCTACAATTTCTTGGTCTTCTTCATCACCGGCGCCGTGATTTGCTTGGTGGTTCTCGCAGCGGTCATCGTCCGGCGGTCTCGACGGACGGGTCTTGGGCCACGAGTCTTCTCTTTCCTCTACATCGATGGGGTGAATACGAAGAGCATTGGTAACCTCCTCTGCGTCGTCGGCCTGGTGCTCACCGTGCTCGCAGTGTTCTATCCTTGGTACTCTGTCTCGGGAAGGTTCACGGATGCAGGGCAGACCCTCGCCCTGGATAATGTGCTGGTCATTGATGCGTTCCATGGGATATCGGCGAATTTCCCGTCTTCGCAGGGGCCAGTACCCCTCGGTAGCCTGGTGATTCCCTTCGCCTACATCGTGCTCATCGGCACGGTGTTGTGTATACTGGGGACTATCGGGATTTCCCAGAGCCGTAAGCTAGGGTTGCGGTACTTCTGGCGTGCGGTCCGACTGCTGCTCCCTTTCCTTCTGGTCCTCGTGTTCATGCTCGCGATCGGACAGCTCGCTTCCCTGGTGCCTACGAGTGTGCCGGAGGCAGCGGCTCCTGTTCGGGAGACGTTGACTGCAATCTCCCATGCTCCCTTCCAAGGGTCGCTGTCGATGACATTGACGAATCCTCCCGGCAGCGTGTTGAGCATGTCCTGGCAGCTCGGTTGGGGCATGTACCTGCTGCTGTTCGCCAGCATCGCGTTCTTCATCGCGGGGACCCTTGAGATGACGGCGCAGGAGACGTTCTACGAGGCATCCGTACTTTCAGAGACGACGCAGCGCGAGTCGTGAGAGTGACTATGCTCATTAACGCTGACCTCCACATCCATTCTCGTTTTTCCGCGGCGACCAGCGACCAGATGGACCTGGAGACGCTTTCCAGGGAGGCGCCTCGCAAGGGAATCCAGGTGGTCGCGACCGGAGACTGTCTGCATGGAGGCTGGCTGGAGCAGATCCGGTCCTGCGCCCGTATCGACGATGGGACGTTTGAGCGGAACGGGATGCGGTTCATCCTCAGCACCGAGGTCGAGGATATTCATCGTGTGCATCAGCTCCTGTATTTCCCAAGTCTGTCCGCGGTGGAGGCCTTCAAGGAGCAGGTAAGACCGTTTTCGAAGAATCTGGAGACCGATGGCCGACCGAACATCGCCCTGGGTGGCGCTGAGCTTGCGGCGTTAGCGAAGGACGTGGAGGCGCTCATCGGCCCGGCGCATGCGTTCACGCCCTGGACGTCGATGTATGCGTACCATGACAGCCTGGCGGACTGCTACGGGGATCTGGCGTCGTACGTCTCGTTCGTGGAGCTGGGGTTGAGTGCGGACACATCGTATGCGGATACGATCGATGAGCTGCATCGGCTCACGTTTCTGACGAACTCTGACAGTCACAGTCCGCATCCGGTGCGGCTGGCACGGGAGTTCACGCGGTTCTCGGTAGGTGAGCCGACTTTTGCTGAGGTACGGAAGGCGATCCTGCGGACTGGGGGGAACAAGCCTGTACTCAATGTCGGGTTGCCTCCGCAGGAGGGGAAGTACAACGAGTCCGCGTGTATCGCATGCTACACGCATTACTCGTTCGAGGACGCGGAGCGACGGCGGTGGAAATGCCGGTGTGGGAAGCGGATTAAGAAAGGCGTGCGGGATCGGATCGCGCAGATTGCGACGAGGAAGGAGCCGTTGCATCCTGAGCATCGGCCGCCGTACCTGCATCTGATTCCGCTGGCTGAGATTATCACGAAGGCCGTGGGTCAGCATACGCCGTTCAGCCAGACGGTGTCGAAGCGCTGGGAGGAGCTGATCGTGGAGTTCGGGGACGAAATCTCGGTGCTGGTCGATGGTGATATGAGTCGCATCCGTCGGGTGACGACGCCGGCGATTGCGGATGCGATCCAGCTGTTCCGTGACCATAAGGTGGTGATCATCCCGGGCGGCGGTGGGAAGTACGGGTCGATTGAGCTGCCGTCTGAGACTACGTCGGTGGTGGTTCCATCGATGCCTGTGGATCGGCAGTCGAGTCTTCTAGACTTCAAGGCCTGAGGAGACGTGAAGGGATGAAGCGGGAGGAGGCGCTTGATCGGATTTCGCAGCTGCTGCAGCGGGGCGGACCGGGGGCGGTGAAGGACGTGGTAGCGGCATTGGCGAAATGGTTCCCGCAGTATTCATGGGTCGGGATCTATGTGGTTCGCGATGGGATGTTGGTGTTGGGCCCGTGGAATGGTCCGCAGGCGACGGAGCATACGCGGATTCCGATCGGGTCCGGGATTTGTGGGGCGGCCGCGAAGTCCGGGAAGACCGAGGTGGTGGAGGATGTCCGTCGGGACCCGCGGTACCTGTCATGTTTCGTGTCGACGAAGTCGGAGATCGTGGTGCCGATCATCCGTGAGGGGGTGGTGGTCGGGGAGATCGATATCGATTCTGAGATGCGGGATGCGTTCACCCTCGTGGACCGGCATTTTTTGGAGAAAGTGGCAGAGATGCTGTCGTCGCATCTCTGAGTACGGGCATGATGGTCAGCACTCAAGATCGTCATCATCGCCGCTTTGGGCTCAGCAAAGGTTCGTTCATCATGCAGGCCTGCCATGTGTTGTGCTGGTTATTAGGTTTTTCGTTTCTTCCTCCTTTGTTGAGGAAGTCTTAAGACAGACGCATTTCATACATCAGCGATGAACGTTAATTGGAGGTCGTTAGCTTTAGGATTGATTTTTTCCTTAGTCATCGTATGGTCGGTTGGATTTCTTTTGTTGGAAACGGTAATCGTTTCTTCTGGAGACATCCCTTGGAATCAGATCATCAGCCATTTGAATGACCCACATTATTCTTTTACTATAGCGGAAAGTTCTCCCCCCTCGTTTTTCGTGCCGACTCAGCTGCTGCTCGGTCTCTCCATGGTAGTGACTGTGGTCCTCACAGGCGGATTCTATCTTCTTTTCAACTGGAGGGAAAAAAAGAAGAGGCCACGTTGAATTCAGCGAACTTTTTCTTCCATTAGGTGTCGAGGCAGGAGGGCTTATATAGAGCCACGCGGATAGGCGCTGTGGAGGTTTGAGATTGTGGGCTTGATAAGCAAGAAATTTCCCGCGTTTTCCCTAGAGTTTGTCGGTGAAGAGATTCGCAGCATGATTAACCCGGAGCTTGCCTCTGACATGGATTTGCTCTGCGATGTCGTCATTTACATGGAGTACTCGCTGCATTCGATGAAAAAGATCGTGGAGATCAACAAGGCGGAGGAGAAGCTGGCGAAGTGCCGTGAGGAGATCGAAGGCACGGACTGGTGGAAGGAACGCCGCGGCCTCGTGGACAACGCTAAAACGGCGGACGACGTCTGGCCGTTCATCAAAAAGACGGCCTAAAAACCTTTTTTTTTATTGGTTGTGAATCAGCCAGGTGAGCCCGATTTTCTCCATGACTTTGGGGAACTCCCGGATGTCCGTTGGTTTCTGGATATAGCCGTCGACGCCAAGCCGGGTGGCCTCGATGCGGTCCTGTTCTTCGTCCGAGGCGGTGAAGACGATGACCGGGATGGTTTTGCCCTGGGGATTTTCGCGCAGTCTGCGCAGGATTTCGAGGCCGTGGACTCTAGGGAGGCGCAGGTCGAGGAGGATGAGGCGCGGAGGCGGGGTGCACAGGGTGGTGCCGTCGAGGCTGCCGAAGAGGTATTCGAGTGCTTCGGCGCCGTCTCGTACCACGTAGATGATGTGCGCCATTTCATTACGTTGGAAGGCGTGGATGATGCGTTCTTCGTCCTGAGAGTCGTCTTCGACGAGAAGGATGGGTTTGTACGCGGCGTCGACCATAGTATGATTCTAAGTTGTAAACGACTTTTGCCTTAAAAATGTCGCTATCCACATAGTAAAAAGGGAAAAACAAATCGTTATTTTAAGTGAAAAGAGGCATTATTCGTACGATAAGATGATGTATTGTTCTACACCAAGACGAGTTTGACGTGCCCTTGTCGGCTTTTAAGATTACGATTTATTATAAGAAAGATGGACCACGGAAGAAAACATCCGCCGAGCCCAACTGTACTTTCAGGCCGGTAAAACCCCGATTCACAGCAGTTCGGCGATAAAGGCGGGTCTTGAACGTATTTACACATTACAAGGGTTCATCGCACCGTGCAAGAGGCTATCGCGTCAACAGAACCAGCACGCGAGCTTTGTTGTAGAGCTGATAATATTCTTCCTTGGTGCAGAGAATGTCCTAGCATGGCACCTTGTCGTCGAATCCTTGGCGACAATAGAGGCGACGTCCCCGGTTTCCTAGCTTTTTCTTTTGAGGAGGAGAGCGCTACCAGTCAATGTCAGGGCTGCGAATGCGATAAGGACAGCGACGTCAATCCAGATCTCGCCAAGACCCCAGCCCCGAAGCATGACGGACCGCTCCGCATCAATACCGTACCTGAGCGGAATCACATAGGAAATCGGTTGCAAGTACGACGGGATTGACTCAATCGGCCAGAACAAGCCTGCTAGCAGAATCGATGGGAACAAAATCAGCGGGATGAACTGGACTGCCTGCAGCTCGTTCTTCGCACCGGCAGACAACAGGATGCCCAGGCCCTGATGCCCGAATCCTAGGAGCATGACCACCAGCAAGGCCAAGAAGATATTTCCGACGATGGACACATTGAACAACACCATAGCGGCGACGAGGACGACGATGCTTTGAAGAAGCCCGATGACGGCAAACGCCAACGAATACCCAACGACGATCTCTGCCTCCGTCGCGGGAGATGCCAAGAGCCGCTGCAGCGTCCCGTTCCGCCGCTCATTTACGAACAAGATGATGGTGATCATCGTCGTGACCATCATGATCGCAAAGGAAATCACTCCAGGGGCGAAATAATCGATGAACCTCGTCTCACCGCCCCCGTACGCATACACCGTCGACACGGCGAGAGGAGAATGAGCCTGGGAAATGTTCAGAGTAACAGCCAACGCGTTCATGGTATCCTGGATCGCCTGAGACACTGCTTTCAAGACCGCGCCAGCAATCGTCGGGTTTGACCCATCGAGATACACCTCCACGGTTGGACGAATTGAGGACTCCGGATACGCGAGACTCCATTGGAAATTCTCGGAAAAATTCGCAGGAAAAATGACGGCAGCCCAGGCCTTCCCATCGTGAACTAGCTGCCGCGCTTCGCTGGCATTCGCGGAAACATGAATATCTAGCGTCTCAGTATCAAGATGCTTCGAGATATTATCTCCAAGGAAGATGCCCTGGGAAAACGAGATGCCCGGGGTGCCTCCTGGCTGAATGCCGAAGTCATTGTTCACCAGCTGGACGTTGACCCCCTTGACGTCCCCACCAAATGTGTACCCGAAGATGAGGATCATCAGCAACGGCATGACGAGGACGAAAGCGAGAGTCCGTCGATCATGACGGAACTGCAACAGCGTCCGCTTCGAAAACGCCAACGTCCGCTGAAGCCTCATACCATTTTCCTCCCACCGAGCCTCATGAATGCATCCTCAAGCGACGTGGTCCCTGTCTGGAGTTTGAGGTCCTGCGGGCTTCCTTCTGCAATCAGGCGCCCGTTACGAAGCAGGCCGACGCGCCCGCATCGATCTGCCTCATCCATGTAATGGGTCGTGATTACGACCGTGCATCCTTTGGCAGACAGAGCATGGAAGAACCCCCAGAATGTCGCCCGAAGCTCAGGATCAACGCCCACGGTTGGTTCGTCAAGGAAGACGACATCCGGCTCATGGAGAAGCGCACAGGCGAGGCTCAACCGATGCCGCATGCCGCCGCTCAGGGTAGACACGAGCGCGTCGCGCCAGCGTTCAAGGTCGACGAATCGCAGCATCGTCTGTTCTTGGGAAAGGAACTGATCGTGCGTCATGCTGTAGATACCCGCAAAAAACGCGAGATTCTCGTGCACCGTATTGTCAAGATACAGGGCGGTCTCCTGCGGCATGTATCCGATCTTCTGCATGAGCGTTTTACAGGGAACCCGTTGTCCGAGAATCATCGCCTGCCCTGCGGTCGGGGATAACAGCCCGCAGAGTACTTTTATCGTCGTCGTCTTCCCCGATCCGTTGGGTCCAAGCAGCCCGTAGGTCTCACCTTTGTACACGGTCAGGTTTAAGTGATCAACTGCGGTGAATCGGCCATAGGCTTTGGTTAGTTGTTTGAGTTGTATGACAGGGATGGTTTTCTGGTCTAATGGTGGAAAAACTACCTTTCCCTGAAAACCGCAGACCGGGCAGGTAACGACGATGACTTCTCCAGAAGCCCCCGGGATCGCCTGAATGTTCTTACATTGGGGGCATTGGACGCGCTTCTCTGCCATCATCCGTCGTCATCTCCCAAAATACATCGTTTGAACGCTCTTAATCTTAACGAGAAGTGAAAGAACGTAAACGTGGTGAGTTATGAACAACTCACGTATGAGAAAAAACGCCTACGGAACAAGAACTAAGCGGTGTCGCTCTGTTTTTTTTCTAATACTTTGTTAATACGGTTTTTGACGTCTTGAATTTCAAATGGTTTTTCGATGTAATCGTCGCCGAGGAATTTCCCTGCGTTTTTTGCGATGTTATCGATGCGTGCAGTGAGAAACACCACGGGGATTTTTTTCCATGATTTGTTTTCCTTCAGCTTATTGAACAGCTCCCAGCCGCTCATTTCCGGCATCATGATGTCGAGCAAAATAAGATCAGGTATTCGATTCTGCAATAGGAGGCTTAGGCATTGCTTCCCGCTTTCCGCTCCAATCACCTGATATTCTTTCTTCGTGTCCTCTAACCCGTATTTAACAGAGGTGATAACATCGGCATTGTCATCGACTACCATGATGGTTTTTACCATTATCCCAACCCATACTGCTATTCTTTATCATCTATTTAAAATGGCGCTTCCCTCCAATAAATTGTCGATTTTCCTTCTAAATAGATAGATGCTGCCCTTTCGATTAATAATGGGAAAATTGTTACGATTCATCGTTATTCTTTTTTATTGTCGGCAATGAAACGTAAAAGGTCGAACCTTTCCCAAGACCAGCGCTTTCTGCCCAGATTTTACCGCCGTGTTTTTCAACGATACGTTTGCATATCGAAAGACCAAGACCAGTACTCTCTAAATTATGTCGGCTTGAGTCTGCTTTGTAAAACTCGTGGAAGATATGGTTAAGTTGTTCAGCGCTCATCCCAATCCCATTATCTTTGATTGAAACGACAACTTGGCTTTCTTCTTTTTTCGCATCAATAAAAATTTGTATATTCTCCGACGGTATGGAGTATTTAATCGCATTCACAATGAGGTTGTCAAAGAGCTCTTTCATTGCCACTGAATCCGCTTGGACCTTCAGCTGTTTAGAAACGTTGTTATTGATGGTGACTTGTTTTTCAGCTAATATCGATTGTTTTCTGTCCACCACCTCATTGATCTCGTCGACAAGGCAGATGTTATCAATGACGAACAAGGTTGACGGTGCATTCAATCGTGCAAGCTCCAATGTTCTGCTAACCAAATTTCTCATGAACTTGACATTGCCAATGCATATATCGAGCATTTCAAGGAGTGTGGGATTATCTTCTCCCTGTTTTATCAAAGGAAGCAGGGTGGTCAATGGAGTGAGCGGTGTCTTCAGATCATGGCCGAGTTGGTTAATGAAGTCATCTTTCTGTTTCAGGAGCATCTCGACTTCGGCGGTACGATCTACGACTTTTTTTTCTAGATCTTGGTTCAAGAGAGCCAATTGGTCTCTTGTAGTATTCAACTCCTCGTTCATCGTTTGAAGCTCTTCGTTCTTCTGATTAATCTCCTCTTTTGCTTTCTGAAGGTCCGAAATGGTCTCCTGCAGATCCTCCATGATGTTCAATGTGGCTAGCTCGCCCTTCTGCAGCTGGTTGATTTTCTCATGCAGATCAAATTCCATTTTTTTTCGGTTCGTGATTTCTTGAACGGCGGCAAGTACACTGATATCGTTGTTTTTATCGATAAACGGGGTGGTCGAGATTCTCGCCGAGATGCGTGTTCTATCCCTTTTTACGAGATTTATTTCATAGTCCTCTTCATGTTTGTCCGTCGCTTCATGCAGTGCTTTATTCATGAGCGTTCTTGAATCATCATCATCTATAAAATCGGTGAGAAATCTACCGTTCATCTCAGAAGGATTGAAACCAAGCATTTCCGTTAGCAATTTATTCGTGTATATTATCTTGCCATTGTGATCACTAATAAAGATACCTTCATGAAGGTTGTCAACAACCCAGCGATACCTTTGTTGACTTTCCTCCAAAGCTTTTTCGACTTTTTTCAACTTATTTTCTAATGAGAAAAAAATTTCAATTCCTTCCCCTTTCGTCTCCTGTGGAAATTTATTTAGTCCAAAAATTAGTCCTAGGAAAATATAGCCCAAAAAGAAACAACTCAATGCAAGAGCGGTACTGGAAAAACTAACAGGTTCATTCATGTAAATATTGAGTGAAAAACCTCCTAGTGTAAAAATACAAATGGAAAACAAGAACAGCCAGCTAGAGTAATTCCTCACCTTAATAACGAGATAAATACAAAGCAAAATTTCGATTAAAGCACCAGTTTGAATTGCCGGCAGATAGAAAGTGGGTGTAATACTATTTGAGAGACTAAGAAAAAGCGAAAAAACATAAAAGAATACGAAAAAGAAGAATTTCATTTTGAAATCTTTTTTCCGGTAAAAAAGCCTATCCACGAGAACGAAAAACATACTGATCAGAATAGGGATTGTTCCCCAATGAAAAATAGAATAGAAAACCGTGTTTTCAGAAAGTAGTGTGGGCGGATAATTCACAGCAAGATACACAAACGAAAAGGCACTAGGTAATAATCCCAAGGCAACCATTATCTTTCTAGAGTCTCGATCTTTTAAATAAAGATAAATCAATACGAGAGTCAACGAGATTACAAAGCCTGAGAGCAGTTCCCAGAGGATAGATACAATATCAATGGTCATTCACTTTTTCTCTCCGAGTTTGCTCTGAGTTCGTTCAGTTGTTGTTTTAACTCCATCATTTTTATTTCTCTATCAACAGTTATTTTTTTGAATCGCTCGAGTTCGTCGACCTTTTTTTTCAAAGACAGTTCTGTTACTTCCTTCAAAGTCCATGCTTTATGTAAAGAAGTCAACATCGTATCGATTTTGTTTTCAAGAAGAGCTATTTCGTCATTTCCTTTCGCCTTAAATTTTTTTGAAAGATCCCTAGATTCTCGAATGTCGTTTATGGAATTCGTTAAATATGTTAATCGAGAAGTCACAAATCGATCGATGATTAATATCATAAGGACGATGAAGACAATGATGATAATGAGTAAAGAAATTAAAAGGTTCCGAGTCATTCCAATACCCTGATTATAGACATACCTGTTTGAACCTACTTCCAAGGCAAAAACAGGATGCCCTAGGATGTCGTCTGCCAAAAAAAATCCAGCGATATAAGTGGAATTCACGGGTTGAATATACACTGCTTTTCCCTGAATATTAAAGGATGTCTGATTGGATTCTTCCAATAATGTATTTGATAACGGATGTAGCACGATTTTCAGTTGAGTGATATTTCCAAGAGTATTGATTTTATCGTCATCTAAATATCTTCCCACAATCAATGTTCCCTGGATTGGGCCGTTAGAATTACTATGGAGAATTGGCGCAATGCCAATTAGTAAAGGAGTTTCATTTACATCATAGCAAAGAATCCCAGTTTGGTTGAAGTTTAAGTCCGGATGTTTCAACAAGGAGTTCTTGTTCTCAGTGATATATGAAAAGAGGCTGTCTGGAAGCTGAATCTCACTTCCATTTTTTAAGTCTAAATCTTTGGCAAAAACCAGTGCCCCTGAATTATTATAAAACAGCATGAAATTTATATGTATTTTACTGAAGATGTCATATTGAAGATTCAACTGAATAAAATCCTGGTTCGTATTATTAATAAAAGAATAGGTGTCGTCCCACACCGCCCAGTCATACGAGATGGACCTTATATTCAAATCTTCTTGTTGTAATTGATTCAAAACCCGTCCGACATTCGAAGCGACATTTTGTCTTTCTATGCCGGAATAACCACTGGAGACAATGTAGCCCAATGTCACACCGAGAACCGCGGTAAGGATGCACGATGCAATGCAGATGATCACCAGTGTTTTTGTCCGCAACTTCATTGCATCCCTCTCTTAGTTTTCATTTCTCACCGAATCGGTTATTTTGGATTTTCTTTGACTGTGCTGCGCAACTCATTAATTTCATTTTTTAATTCGATCATTTTAACTTCACGGTTCACGGTGATGTTCTTATAGCGTTCCAACTCCTCGATTTTTTCTTTTAGATTTTCTTGAACAATCTTCGATTCATTAATATCTCTAACAACACTTACGATGTATTTCGTCGTCAGATCTCTGCCAATAATTGGTGACCATGAATGGGAGACCCATTTCGTCTCCCCCTGTTTTGTGAGAATCCGATATTCGAGATTGGTGCCACTCTTTCCCTGTAATGCAGTAGCAAGAGCACGATGAACCTTCTCAACGTCGCCAGGGTAGAATATTTCTGGGGTTGTTCCTACTAATTCCTCAGGGGCATATCCAAGTACTTCAGAACAAGCTGGGCTTAGATATGAGACTATTCCATCCGGAAGAGTCAACATGATGAGATCTTTCGTGTTTTCAACAATACTTCGATATTTCACTTCGCTCTCCCGCAGTGATTCCTCAATCTTTTTTTGCTCGGTAACATCAACGAGGACAGATAAGATACATCGCTCACCACTGAAATCGATGACCTCGGCAGAATAACGAGCAATAACTATGTCCCCATTCTTCTTACGGAATCGGTATTCATGATCATATATCGAGTCGTTTTTTGATAGTTCCTGGACAACCCGGTTTCGATCTTGAATATCGAACCATAACCCTAACCCTATGGTAGACTGCACAAGTAATTCGGCGTGGTTGTAACCGAATAACTTTCCAAGCGATTCATTTATCTCAATAATTTTACCGTCAGAGAGGCGAGTAATGGAGATTGCTACCGGACTTGCTTTGAATGCTTTGACGAATTTTTCCTCGGATTTTTTCAGTGTCTCCTCTTGTTTCTTGCGTTCTGTGATATCACGTGTAATGCCCAGTATGCCGAGTGGGATTCCATGAGCATCGCGGAATAAGCACATCCGGGCCTCTATGGGGAAGATTGTACCGTCCGTTCGTATTTCATTTAATTCAAGGGTTACGGATCGAGAAAGATTTTTATCTTCACTATTTTCAAGCTGCATTTCTGTAGTGAAAACCTGCACGGCACGTTCCATGCTTTCGGGTGTAAGCAACTCACCAAGAGATAGTTTCAAAGCCTCCTCTTTAGTGTAACCGGTCAATTTTACATTCGAGGGACTCAAGTAGGTGAATCGAAGATTCAGGTCCATCGTCCATATAACATCCGATGCATTCTCCGTCACAAGGCGATATCGCTCTTCACTTTGACGCAGCTCATCCTCCGTACGCTTGCGCTCAGTGATGTCAACAAATATACACGACAAACATGTCTTATTAGCTATTTTTATCGGGCATGAACTGATAGAGGCAAAGAAGATACCGCCATCCTTCCTTTTCACCGGTAAATCTTCAGATCGTGAAATCTCACCTCTCGCATGTTTTTCAAACTCTCCCAGAATGTATGGTAAATCTTTCTCAGGATGTATATCCGAGACCGTCAGATTCTCTATTTCTTCTTCAGATTCATACCCCAGCATCTCGATCATTTTTCTATTTGCGTTAAAGAACCTCCCGCTTTCGAGGTCTACGCTAATGAATCCATCATTCGAATTGTCAAAAATGGACTTGAATTTTTTCTCGGATTCTTGCAGTTCTTCCTCAGCCCGCTTACGCTCGGTGATATCTGTAATAGATCCCACAACTTTGATAGGATCCCCCTCTTGATCATAGACAGCTACTCCTGTGCCATACCAATAAAGCTCCACACCAGCCTTGTTAATAACCCGATACTCGCCCTGCCACCTTTGATGTGACTTCAAACCATGATTCGCGGTTGCTCGAACATTATTTACATCCTCTGGGTGTACATGCTTCAAAAAAGCCTCTACTGTTCGAGGTAATGTCCCACGTTCATACCCCAATTGAGAATCGATGTCTCCAAACCACTGAATCGTACCCGTTTTAATGTCCCATTCGTAAAGAATATCAGTGATGCTGGAGATAGCTAATCGGAATCGTTCCTCGCTTTTTTGTAGTTCCTCCTCCGCTTGTTTTCGTTTCGAAACGTCATGAACCACCACCATGACACCTATTCTTTTTCCATCTCGAATAATTACCGAGGAGGAAGACTCGAGATATTTTAATTCTCCTTTTTTATTCCGAATAGTCATGTTAAACGCTGAGTTTTTCCCAGCAATGGTTAACGCAAAGTTCGCTAGAAACTGCGGTAAATCTTTTAAAGAAATAAGATCGAGTTCTTTGAAATGTTTACCAATCACTTCCTCTTTGCTTTCTCCAGTAATCTGGGCAATTATGTCATTGACGTTAATTATTTTCCCAGTTAAATCAAGAAGCATGATCCCGTCGGTTGAAGAGTCGAAAAGAAGACGATATTTCTTTTCGCTTTCCTGTAGAGCGATTTCCGCTTTTTTCCGTTCTGAGATATCCTCAAGAGTCTCCAAAACACCAATCAACTCTCCATTAGTATCTCGGATGGATGTCGCAGCGAATCGCAGCCATTTTCCGTTAGTGCCCAAGTGAGGGAAAAAATCATTCGCTTCATAGGATTCGTCCAACAGCGAAGATTTTTCGAATCTTCCCGCGTACCATTTCTCGGCTTCTCCTATATCGCCCTCGATAAGTAAATCCGCCAAAACCGGTCTTTTTTCTGCATAGAACGCCTTCCATTGATCTGTCGTTCCGATGACATCCTCAGCGCGTATTCTGCTGAGTTCCTCTAATGCCTTGTTCCAGAAGATGACTTTATGATTCTTGCCTAAAAAAAACGCAGCGATCGAGAGGCCTTGGAGAACGGCGCTGAGTCTCTTCTCATTTTCCTGTAGCTTCGCTTCCATCTGTTTCTGTTCGGTGATATCCTTGGAAATAAAGAGTAGCTCATTGTTCAGAATATCGACAGTACTTTGTAAAAAATGCCACTGACCAGATTTATCACGCATGCGGAAATCAAGCATTGGTGCTTTCTCTATCATCTCGTCTGTTAAGATCCCGTTGATTTTCGCGTCAATGTATGTCCGCAATAACGTCGCAAGATGCTTTTTGTCGTCCTCATGCATGAAGTCTAGACCTGATTTCCCCAGCAAATCCTCCGCATCATATCCGAGGATCTTCTTATGTGAGGGACTGACAAACGTATAGATTGGATTCAGATCAAATGTCGTGAACGCAATTAAATCGCTGGAAGAAAGCGCAATGAGACGGTATTTCTCAAAGATATCTGTGGACTGGCCTGTGTTTCTCGCTATATGCGTTTTTTCCCATAGACCCGCAATAACATCAGAGTCCAAAGTTGATTCTGACGGTGTCCCAGAAGGTTGCTTGTCCGTCTGCTCGATGACTGTATCATGGTGTGAAGCATGAAACAGCTTTGGAAATGATTTTATCCGTTCTAGATCCCATTCCCCTTCTGGTGCATCGCTCATGACCCCATCACCTAACGATTATCGTATGAATTCTAACAGTTGCAATGAGTGCATCGCAATACGGGTACACCCCATACCCGCTGTCCTAATCCCATCACACCTCTTTTCCAAACCGCAATACCTTAAACAGTGAAGTCCTATAAAAATTTGGTAGATGGGTTATGGAATCAATTTTTTCCTCCTTGCATAATGAAAGGGTCGTAATAGAAACCAGTTAGATGTAGTGAAAGCCTTTTTGGTTAGCTGGGAGATGTCGTCTCTGAATTCCTGTGAGCCCGAAACACCAGGATAGGAAGAAACCGGAAAATCGATTCTCTTCGAAACTTGTCGCCCCGTGTGGGATTGACTGTCGGGTGTGCATCGCGTATCTCCGGGAGAAGAACCCGTGCCCTGGGTGCCGAAGTGACAAGGAAAGCAAACCGATGACACGTTTAATGTGTTCAATCAAGCTCTGCGAAAATCTCAGGAAGGACTCAAGGCGTTTCTGCTTTGAGTGCGACGCGTTCCCCTGCGCACGAATACGCCACATGGACCTCCGCTATCGAACGAAGTACCACCTCAGCGTCATCGATAACCTCGTTGCCATCAAGCGAGATGGTATTCGGAAGTTCGTTCAGCAAGAAACGACCCGATGGCGGTGCCCGCAGTGCGGAAGTGTCCTGTGTGTCCACAAAGACCGCTGCCTTTTCTGTGGAGCCGCGAAAATCACGAAGGAATAGAAAAGCGGAGTGGGATCGTTGAGATTCGAACTCAAGACATCCTCCGTGTCAAGACGCCATTAAAAGGGTTATATGTGGCTTTTTAAGGGTAGAGCATTTAAATATTGGTTCGATAAATTAATTAGTCTGGTTATTCATTGCCTAACTTGGTGGAATCCCTTTGAATAAGTTAGTTCTTGTAGGGATAAGCATTCTTGCTGTTGTTTTACTTGTTCTCGGATCACACGCTAATGTGGTAGCGTACCAGATAGTCAAAACATCTCAGCTTCAACAAGTGAGAAGCCAAAGAACGTTAATCGTCAAATCCTTCATGGACATTGTTAAGAGAAGCACTTTTTTGAAAGGCCAGAATACATCTCTTCGTGACCTCATGTTTTTCATGATTGGATTCATGTATGGTATGATCACATTGATACCTGTAGCCATTTACTATGTCTTTGTCATAATTAAACTAATGATATTCTATATAGAATTCTTTTACGGGGAGGTCACGGCCAAAATTATTTTTTCTTGTATCTGTAAAGGCATTGTACTTTGGTTTGCGTTTCTCATTGATTATCTTCTCTATTGCGGGTTCTACTTTCAAGAAAAACTCAGCCATATTTTTGATGGCAGGACCTACTTCCGAATGGCGGATAGCAAGACTTCTTAGGAAATTCCATGAAGGCATCGAGAAGAAGCGGAGTGGGCTCGTTGAGATTCGAACTCAAGACCTCCTCCGTGTCAGGGAGACGTCATAACCAACTAGACCACGAGCCCGGACGCAACGGAATCAGACGGTTACCCCAAACGAAAGGCGGAGCCGCCCCACTGTTGCA
>CAIRCU010000052.1 GCA_903877165.1 Methanobacteriota archaeon
CTTGCATTCTTAAATAACCATAAGCAGATAGATAGATGAAGACGATGAACCACGACCCGACAGAGCCGCTTGAAGAATCCCTGTTCAAGATGCTGAGCCATCAGAGCCGGCGGGATATCATCCGCGCCGTCGGAGAACATCACGGAATCACGTTCTCGGAGATCCAGAAAATCGTCGGGATAGCGGACAGTCCCTCCTTGTCGTATCACCTCGCCATGCTCACTGCGTTGGTCCTCCAAAGGGACGGAACCTACTCGCTCTCCGAGCTCGGAGTGGAAACCTACAACCTCCTCCGGAAGACAACGGTGTCGACGGACTCTACGAGGGTCGTCCGTTCCTTCCGCACGCTACTCCCCCTGGTCATCGTCGCCAATGCGCTCTTCTGGGCATCCGCGCTCTTCGCAGTTTTTTTCTTCGAGGGACATCCGCATCTGCTCACCCTCTGCAGTTTCGCGGCGTTATGGTTCGCAAGCAACCTCCTCCTGTATTCCCTCTCCCAGCGCGCTCAAAGAACGAGAGAGTAAAGAACTACCGGATTCAACCTCACCATCATCAGCGGGACACGCCATTTTTTTAGAAAAATCTTCAGGATTCTCTACGATATTTCCTGAAAGCCGCCGAAGGGATTTGGACCCCTGACCTGCTGATTACAAATCAGCCGCTCTACCGGGCTAAGCTACGGCGGCACGCCTCGTAGCGGTAATGTCGATACCTATATAAAATTCTCTAGCTGAGTACGATTTGATCCTCCGAACCGGCTCTTTTTCAACGGAGAATCCCGCTGCATCCGCGGTCGCTACGAGCTGCTGCCACCGCGCCTCAACCTCGTCCTCCCGGAGGATATCGTAGTAGTGGAGGACGCAGCGGTCAGCGGCGACCGAAAGAGCCGAGGAAAAAAACTCGTGCGCTGCGAACGGCAAGTTCATGATTATCCTGTCCCCTTTCTCCCGGATGAGCCTGTGGGCGTCACGTGCGTCTCCCAGGATGACTTCGACGCGGTCCGCCACCTGGTTTATCCGCACGTTCTGCAGAGCATACTCGACCGCTGCAGGATTCTTATCGATGGCGTAGACGATCTTGGGGTGAGCATACTTCGCGATCAGGATGCTGAACGGGGCAGCCCCCGCGAAGAGGTCCGCGACGCGCTCCCCGTCCTTGACCAGATCAGCGACGCGTCGCCGCTCGGAGGACAACCGAGGAGAGAAATAGACGGACCCGACGTCGACTCGGAGGAGGACTCCGTATTCCCGATAGGTGGTCACCGTGGTCTGCTCACCGGCGATCACCCGGCAGCCGCGGATGCGCAGCTCCCCGCTGACCGGCTCGATCTGACAGATCGTCGTCAGATGGGGGTTTGCCGCGAGCATCGCCTCCCCTATCCGAGCGGCATAGGATGTCAGCTCCGGTGGGATTTTAATGAGCGCGATGCTGCCGACAACATCAAATGAAGAGGGGAGAAGAGAGTGCAGCTGCGAAGGAACAGAGACGGCGTCTTGATATGACTTGATCTTCTCCTGCCTCGGAGAAAAAATATGTTCGGTGATCCTGCCGAGCGGAAAACTTATCAGGGTAGGTTTGACTGGGAAGAAGATATGTGTTTCGTCTTTGCTGATCGCAAGATCATGCCTGATGGCATCTTGGTTCCTTAGGAGTCGGCGTGCCTCCTCCGCGTGTCGGAGTGGGACGCTGACGGCCGTAGACCGGACCGTAGCCATTTCGCAGAGGGTATTCCCCCCGTGGTATTTCAACCCATGCCGCCAGGAAAAAAAGAGGAGTCCCGCCTCCCGGATTTGAACCGGGGACCTGCCGGTCACGGCCGATAGAGTCTACAGCCGGCCGCTCCAGCCAGACTGAGCTAAGGCGGGAAGATGAGACCAGAATACAGTAGATGTATTTATTCATTCAGGTTACCGAAGCCACAAGGATACCAAACTACCCCACAGGCCCGAACGGCTTTTGAGTCATAATATAATTATTTGTCTTTGCTTTCTCAATGAATAGTTGTTCTTTTGGGAAATAGCTATTCCCGCACATCTGGTAGGATGAAAAAAAGACCTGTTTATTGCTTATTTGCAGTATGCTTTCGTATTAGGTGTTTTTACGCCGAGTGCTTGCCTCTTTTTGGAAGTATTTTTTTGTTGTATGCAGATGTTTCGTCAGGGTGATATTCCTGCCCGATAGGAACAACACAGATATCCAACGCATTATCTCGGCCAAGCTGCATAATGAGTTGGTCAAACGGATCGGTTTTATCAAGCAACTTCCGATAATCCATCTCGTCTTTCCTTTTATGTGGTTTTGCTCCCATCACCATAATTTGTTCGTCTCCTCATACAAGAAAGCGATTATTACTTTTTAAAGTCTTTTGTAGTAAAAGATGGGGGACCTCGACTCCATCGTCAATCAAAAGACTACACCACAAGAGTTTAAGAATGATACAAACCTCAAACCAGAACCATTAATACAAAAAGCCGATATCATGGTGCGCATGGAACCCATCGAGGTGGCGCACAATGTATTGATTACTCATCAGATACGTCGAAGACCAATTTATTATAATCTAAATATTGTACCAATACACGTTTATAAGATAAGGAAAATCGCAACCTATATAAGTAAGGAAGATATTAACCTGCGGTGAGGTCCGGTGAGACGCCAGAAGTAAATTGACTTCGTTAGAGTAGGTCAATTTATTGGGGTTCACGGTGTGAACCATCTTATCGGTACCCTATTGGAAAAGAATGAAAAAATAATAGACTTAGGAGGAAACGAAAAATGAAAACGAGCAAGATAATTACTACCCTTATCGTCCTAACCATGCTATTGTCGACGATGGTAGTACTGAACCATTTGAATGCCCCCATTGTTAGTGTCAGCGCCGCTGGCTCCGTGCCAGGCGTCGATATATGGGGCACCGCAACCACCGATCTCTACTACGGAGTCACCTACTCGACCGTCAAGATCAACACATCAACGTGGTTGAACAACGGAACATATAACCTTTATTATCCTCAGTACTGGGCTGTCACCCCGGGCATAGCTACGAACTTCTCCTGGGAAGGTCCATACCAAGTTCAAAGCTACCCTGTCAGTCTCACAGTCACACAGGCCCAAGTTTTGAACTCTAAGACTTTCGATACAGTGAATGCCGGTGGATATTCTATCTCATTTAACCGAGCTGGAAAGTGGATGTTCGGTCCTGACAAAACCACCATAGAAGGCTACATCTGGGTCAATACCTCTACAAACTACACCATCTCCCTCAGCAAGACCACGATTACCTACGGTGCAACCGACTCTCTTGACATCACTGTGAACGACGGTGGAAGCCCCGTTGGCTCCATGGTCGCTGTCCTTGACCCCTCAAACCACACTATCTACAATGCTTTCCGTGCCGCTGGCGCCGCTGCAACACTTGATCAAACAGACTTGCTCGTTGCCGGTGACTACACGGTTCTTGCCTACCAAGATAAGGATGCCTACAAAGTCACCTACTACTATGGCGACGAAAACGGAAGCGCGTACAATACAAGCTATGGCAGCAATTACAGTGGCGTCTTCCCAGTAGTAACTGGTTTATACACCTATGGAAACTATGGTCCTTGGGATCCCCCAGAGGTTAACGCCACAACGACAACGTTCACGGTCGATACCGGCGTCCCCATCATGACATTGACCAACACATCACTGTACTGGGGATACTACGCCCGAATCGATGTGAACATCACCAACTCAACTGGGAAGGGATTAAACGACATCAGCTCCCTTATACTCCGACATGGAAACACATACTATTCGAGTCTTGGTAACATCAGTACCTATGGCGATGCTGGTAACTATTCGATTACCTTCGCCGCATGGACACCGCTTAATAATTGGTACTGGGCCGAGACCCTTTACAGTGGTCTAGTTAACGGAAGCTGGAATGTTGTCTTCGGCTGGGACAAGGATGCAGATGGCACCTACGAATGGAACACCTCAAAAACGTTTTCCATCAGCGGAGCACACCCACCAGTCCGTATTGACCTCATCAGCCCGTCAAAAGGAAAACTAGCCAACACCCCAACCTATCTTTTCGGTGGTGTTACCCCGACTACGGACATTACGTTCTCCATCCTTGGCCGCAACCTAACCGGTCCGCGAGCCTACTATGGTGATGACACAGTAAAGGAGACCTGGGAGAACATCTCTGTCACAGGAGATATCCTATTCCCCATCACAGACGCAACCCTCGTCCACACTACTAATGGTGACTGGACAGCAACCGTTACTCCCACCAAGCCTGACGGAACCATCACTATCGCCGTTGACTGGCCCGGTGATGACAACGGATCTGCATCCAAAACCGTCAGCATCGTCAATGGAACAAATGTTGCAACATCCGTCGACCGCTTCACGGTTGGACAAGATGTGAACTTCACCGTAACAGTCACTGATGTCGACGGTGCACCCCTGAAATACGCGAATCTATCCCTGGTTTGGGAGAGTACCGACACGGTTCAGAACATGACCGATGGAACCAACGCAGTCGGCAAGGGGAAGAATGGCGAGTACAGCTTCTGGATTAAGCATAAATGGATGCCGACCACCGCGCCCGACAACCTCACCCTTATGGTGCGCTCGCAAACCTCCGGCGGTTTCTGGGGATATGCTAAGATCCTCGTCGATCGCAACCACGACATGTCAGTGAACATGACGCCCACAAGCGGCTATGCAGGCGACGGTACGCAATATGATGCCGCCGTAGCTCTCCTTGCCGGTGGACACCCGGCCAACAGCGGTCTGAGCATCGGTGTCTATAACAGCACCGGGGCACAGGTCACGGTTAGTGGCTGGCCCATCACCGGGAAATACAACCCCTCTGCTCAAGAGATCAATGTGCCTGGCGGCACCTACCAGATCTTCGCCTTCAACGCAACCCATGACAGCGCAGGACACAATGTGACCCTCGTCATCAGCAACTACACCGTCACAAGCGCACCGTCCGTCCTTGCCTGGAAAGTAGACAACAATACGAACGTCACCTTCCAGGTCACACCATCGGCGAACGGGACTCTGCGCCTGCAAAACATGTCCAGCAACCCAGAAGGAGCGAGTCTTGGTGATAACACAACCGTCGACATCCTTGACGGTGTTGGTACCCTAGCCGATGTCAACGCCACAGAATTGGGGAACATCACGTTCTTCTTCACTCCGGACACCGGCAGTGAGCAACCCTCGATTGGATTGCTGCGCGTCACAACAGCCACGGCGACCCCATCACCAGCCAACATCTACATCAACGAGGCGACCACGGTCATCATTACCGTCACCCACCCCGCAACCAACCAACCGATTTCCGGCGTCTGGGTGAGCTTAGACAACAACGACGCCAACGGCACAGTCCTCGCTAAGATACCCTCCGGAAGGAACACGGATGCAGCCGGACAAGTCACCTTCGCTCTCAACGCACAGGCAAGCGGGAACGTCACTATCTACATCGAGAATGTAACCGATCCCGACAACCCCTTCGTCATCGTCGCCGGTGGCCGGTTACCGATGGTCATCAGCCTGACAACGCCTACAGTCAACGAAGGAGACCAGTTCACCGCTGACATCAAGAGTGGAAGTCAACTCGTCACCGGAGTCACCGTTACCGTGAATTTCGCGGGAACATCAACGACAACCACGACTGGCCATGTGACGTTCACAGCACCGAGCGTCAGCACCAACATCCCGTACCCCATCATCGCAACCGCACTCGGGTACGCCGATGCGACCACTGACATCACAGTCTTGAACGTGCCGAAGCTGATCATCGCCGTCATCACCACCCCAACCGACATCCGGACCGGCCAATCATTACAGGTCGCCATCGCGGATGACAGCGGAAACCCAGTCATCGGCGCAACGGTCGCCATCACCGGAACCACGATCACCGTAACGAGCGGAGCTGGAGGCGTCGCCACCCTGACCACACCAACCGTCACCGCAAGCACAGGCCAAGCGTACACCATCACGGCATCCTTCCAGGACTTCACAACCGCAAGCACCTCAGTGACCGTCCTACCGGCGAAAGGCATACCCGGCTTTGAGCTCCTTACGCTCATCGTCGCAATCGGCATCGCCTTCATCCTGATCAGACGCCGCCGCAACTAAGCGAACCTCAGGGGGATTTCTTTCCCCCTTCTCTACCCTTTTTTACTCCCTTTTTTTCTCACAACCCTTTTAATCCCCACACGCTATTGCAATGCCTTGGAGGAACCGCCCTGAAAATCAGCGTTGTCATCCCCGCCCTCAACGAAGAAACCGGTATCGGTAAAACCATAGACGCCATCCCCGCCCAGGCCTTCCAACAGGAAGGCTGGACGCTTGAGATCATTATCATCGACGGCAACTCCACGGACCGCACCCGAGACATCGCGACCCAGAAAGGAGCCAAAGTCATCATCGAGCCACACAAAGGCTACGGACGCGCCTACAAGACCGGCTTCACCCATGCCACCGGCGACATCATCGTCACCGGCGACGCAGACGCCACCTACCCCTTCGACAAGCTCCACACCTACATCACCATGCTCCTCAACGACCATCTGGACTTCATCACCACGGACCGCTTCGCCAACCTCAAGCACGGCGCCATGAACCTCAAACACCGCTTCGGCAACCTCGTCCTCGCATTCACCCTCGACATCCTCTTCCTCACCAGAATCCGCGACTCCCAGTCCGGCATGTGGATCTTCCGCAGAGACGCCCTCCAAAAAATCGAGCCCATCGGCACCTTCAACGACGGCATGCCGTTTTCCGAGGAAATCAAAATCGAGATGTTTACGACAAAGCACGTCAAATCAAAAGAGATCCCGTCCTCACTCTACCCCCGCGAAGGCCAAGTCAAGCTCGAAAGCTTCAAAGACGGCATCAAGAACCTACGGTTCCTCTTCGTCAAACGCGTCCATCAACACACCAGATAAGACGTCGCAGGACGCTGACAGCAACACCAGAGTCCAACCAAAGACGAGTTTTTTCAATGGATCCTTTAGCCGACCACGGAGAGCTCCTTATTCATGGAGCCGCCCTTGAACCGGTCCAGACGCAGATTCTCCAACACCTCGGTGGTCTTCCCGTCTACGATGTAGTCCGTGAGCAGCTTCGCGACCATCGGGGAAATCATGAACCCATGCCCGCTGAAACCACTGCACTGGATGAATCCCTTCACCTGCGGCACCTCGCCGAGTATCGGACGGGCATCCGGCGTCACATCATAATAATTCGTCCAATGACGCAGCATATTCACATGACGCAGCACCGGCGCGTACCGCACCAGCGTCCGCGACATATGCTGCAGGAACGCGAACGTCGGCATGGTCTTAAACCCGCTCCGTTCCTCAGGGATAGGGATCCCACCGACGATCTGCCCCTCCTTTTGCTGACTGAAATAAATCCCGTCTTTAAACGAAATCACCATCGCCTCGAACAACGGCTCCAGACGCTCCGTCGCCATGATCTCCTTGCGGAACGGCATCAACGGAAGAGGTACCTGCACCATCGCCGCGATCCGCATCGAGTCGATCCCCGCGGCGTTCACCACGACAGGCGCCGCAACCTCGCCCTGCGTCGTCGTCACGGAAGACATCGCCTTGTTCCTCACCGTAAGCTTCGTCACTTCCGTATGCGTCAGGAACGTCGCACCCTGTTTTTTCGCAGCGTCCGCGTACGCGAACGTCGTGCGGAACGGGTTCGCATGCCCGTCGGTCGGACAAAACGTGGCAGCAACCACCGCCATCCCCTGCACATCCAGCAACGGGGCGATCCGCGGGATCTCCTCAGGAGAAAGGACATCGACCTTCAAGCCTAAGGACCGCTGCATCTCCACGTTCTTCTCCGCCTGCTCAAGCTCCTTGCTGTCATGTACGGCGATGAGGTACCCACCCTGGCGGAACTCGATGTCCTGCCCAAGCTCCGCGCTGAGCTTCTCGAAGATTTTCACACTCTGAATCGCAAGAGAGGCGTTCTCTTTCGTCGACCACTGCTGCCGGATCCCAGCGCCGCACGCCCCGGTCGCCCCAGAGGTGAGATACCCTTTCTCCACGACTACGACGTCAAGGTTCCGGCGGGCGAGCCGATACGCAAGCGAGCAGCCGTTCACGCCGCCGCCGATGATGACCACGTCAGCCTTGTTTTTCATCGTCCTCACTCGCCAAAGTACCTAAAGAAACCGGAATAAGAGGCGGCCGGACCGTCGGCATCTTCATCGCCCCGACCTTCTTCCCCGTCTCGCGCTCCAGGATTTTTGCGACAAGCTGAATACAGACCCGGCCCTGGCACGGCCCCATGCCGATGCGCAGCTTCTTCCGCAGCTCCTCAAGATCCGTGTACCCACTCCGGATCGCCTTCAGGACGTCCTCTTCGCTGATATCCTCGCAGCGGCACACGATGCTTCGTCTCATGCTTGCACCCTGAGATGACGCACATCCATGGCAAGCGACCGGTTAACCTCAATCGTGACCAGCATGGTCTTCTTCGCCTTCACGACCCGCGTCACCTTCCCCGGTCCACGGCTATTCCCTTCACGGTCAAGGGCATCCACGCACGTACCGACCGCGGGAACCGGGAGGAACTCATACGGAAGCGTGATCCACGCTTTGTCCTCTTTTACCTTGATGACGAAAATCGCGAGCCCCGGACAGACGCCGACGCATTTCGTGCAGCTCGTACACCTATCAAAATCGACGCACGGCGGAGCGTTGATATCCTTCATGGAAATCGCATGAACCGGGCAGGCATCCACACACGGGTTACAAGGAATCTCCTGAACACACTCAATGAACGCCACGCCCTTCTCCAACTGCTTGTCAGTCGGCATCTGTAAAAGATCGTGTCGAGTCAGGACTCCCGTCCTGGTATACTCAGGCATGCTGCTCCCTCGCCTTAGCTTCTATCTTCGCTTTCGCCTGACGCGGTTTCTCCCCGAACGGGCCGGCCCGCAGCTTCGCAACCTCTTCTTTGAACAACGCGAGCGTCTCAGGTTTCACCGGGTAGCCGAGGGCTTTCGCTGCAGCACACCCCGCGATCTTTCCTTCGATCATCGCGGTCGAGGCCTCTTCAATCCCGGACGCGTCTCCCGCGACGTAAATCCGTGACTTCCCCGTCTGCATCGTATCGTCATGCAAGGCGACGAACCCACCAGCCTCCGAGATATATTCAAGCGGGACGCCGATCTGAGACAACAGCCTAGTCGAAGGCGTCAACCCAACCGCAAGACAAACCGTATCGCACGCAACGTCTTCCTCCGTCCCCGGAATAGGCTTCCAGTGGGAATCCAGCTGCACGACCACCGCGCCTTCCACCGAGGACTCACCATAGACTTCTTGAATGGAATGCGAAGTGTAAATCGGCACACCGCAGCGACGCAACTTCGCCGCATGCACATGGTACCCACCGATGACAGGGGCGGCTTCAACGACGCGATCCACAGCGATACCTGCCTGAAGCAGCTGGTACGAGACGATCAAGCCGACGTTGCCGGCGCCGACCATCAGGACGTTTTCCCCCGGTTTCACACCATACACATTCATGAGCGTCTGCACGGCTCCCGCACCGTAGACGCCCGGGAGATCGTTACCGGGGAAGAGCAGCATGTTCTCCATGGCCCCGCAGGCAAGGATTGCAGCGCCGCAATGGATGTCGTAGAGTTGAGTCTGATAGTTGATGCGTTTGACGAGGCCGAACCGATAGCCTTCAGCAGCCTCGTAGGCGCCAATGACGGTCGACTCGGCCATGAGCGTGAGTTTCCCTGTTTGTTCGTATTTCTTGATGTCGGCCTCAAGTTCGGTGGCGATGTCGATGCCGCGTGTGCCCGCGCGTTCTTGCAAGGAGCCGAAGAATTTATGGGTTTGTTTGATGAGCTGTCCGCCAAGCCGAGGGTTCTCATCGACGAGAAGGACGTTCGCCCCATGGGAGGCGGCTTGGAGCGCGGCGCAGAGGCCCGCGGGGCCAGCACCGACGACGAGGACGTCGGTCGTGATCGTTCGTTTACCGCGGCCTGTGAATGGTGCGGTCGGCAGCGCGGCGAACTCGTGTTGGCGTTCGACGATGATATTCTTTTGGAGCGGGGCGATGCAGGTGCGGACGTTGGGGACGCCGTTGACGCGCATGAGGCAGGAGGAGCATTTCCCGATGCCGCAGAAGAAGCCGCGAGGGGTGTGGTAGGTCTGGCTGATGGTCAGTTCCTTGATACCTGCGGCGTGCAGCGCGGAGGCGATGGTGTCGCCTTCTTCGCCAGCGATTATTTTTTTATTGAAGGTGAATGGGAGTGGTTCCCGAGCTGAAAAATCAAGGATCGGATGGTGACGGATACGCACAACCTAAGCCTCACTTTATCAGGGAATGTTCACCCCTATAAAAGTATTACCTCGGTCACTTGGAGATGCGGTGTTAGACGACTTGGACGTCGCGGATGGGGTGGTGGCGGTGCGCGAGTTTGCGGATCATGTTGATGTTGCGTCCGCCTTTACCGATGAGTTTGGACTTATCCCGGGCATTGACCTCGATCTTGGCGATGGTCTGGTCGCCTTCTCCTTCGAGGGTGATGTTGGTGATCTGGTAGGGTTTGCAGAGGTTTTGGACGAAGGTCTTAGGGTCGTCGCTGTATTCGACGAATTTCACGGTTTTTTTGGTGAGGTAGCGGAGTTTCTCGAGATTCTTGGCTTTGGTGCCGATGGCGATGCCCAGTTGGCCTTTTTCGACGATGAAGACGACGAGGTCGCTTTCGACGACGCAGTCGCGGATGCCGGCGCCGGTCTGTTTGCTGGCGAGGTTGATGAACTGGACGGTGTCGTTGCTGAGGGTGATCTCGCTCATCGCGGTTATTTCCTGGGTTTGACGATGGAGAGGATGTTGGATTCGCCTTCGTCGAGGACAGCGAAGGCTGCGACCGCGTAGTTCTTGCCGCAGCTGTGTCCGAGGTCGACGCCGGAGCTGTGGTAGACGTAGACGGGGATGTGTTTCTCCTCGGCTAGAGTAGTGATGGTGTCTGCGTACGGGCAGTTCTTCGCGATGATGACTGCTTTGGCTGTGGCTTTGTTGACGGCGGCTTTGGTTTGTTTTTCGCCGATGGTGATGGTGCCTTTCTTAGCGACGTCTTTGAGTGCTTTGTTGATGTCTACCATATTATTTTCCCTTCTGTTTTTGTTTCTTGTGGCTCATGACGAGTTCGATGGCGCCGGTGCCGAGGTTGACTGGTTGGCCGACGATGATGTTCTCTGCGACGCCGTTGAGGGTGTCGGATTCGCCTCGCTGACTGGCGAGGAGAAGATGATTCACCGTGATTTCGAAGGCTGCGCGGGAGAGCACTGAGCTTTTTTCTCCGCTGACGCCGTGGCGTCCGATGGCGCGGACGGTGCCGTCCGCGGACATGACGTCGGCGACGAGCATGATGTGGCGCATGTCGACGTTGAGTCCTTGTTCGCTGAGGGTGCTGAACGCTTCTTGGATGATCATGTTGCGGGCGGCTTCGATGCCGAGCTCGCGGGCGATGGCATGGATATCATTGGTGGTGGTGCGGTACGGGTCGACGCCGTCGATGTCCAGGACTTCTTTGAGGTTGCTGCCTTCGCTGTAGATGACGTAGCCTTCGTTGGGTTCTTTGCGGATGATGACTCGCTTGATGCCGTCGATGCCTTTAATCTTGAGGTTCTTAAGGGATTCATTGATGTTCTGCAGCGCTTTGTACCCCGGGTCGTCAAGGGTAACCTTAATGGTTTCTTTCTCCTTGGCTGCGCTGACTTTCTTGACGTTGGAGACCTTGTCGAGGATTTCTTCGAGGGTGATGCTTTTCTTCTCCATGGTCTTCGCGTTGGGTTTAATGGTGAGCGTGATGTTGACGAGGTCCATCTCGATGTCCGCGACGTCGGTGAGCCTGGTAATCTCGATCTTGTTCGCGATCTCTTTGGCGAGGTCCGGGTTGACGCGGTATTCGTCGCGCAGGTAGATGTTCATCATCGGGGTGGAGGGTGTGGATCTGGCGTCCACGATTTCGATAAGACGCGGCAGCCCGAGAGTGACGTTGATTTCTGCGACACCCGCGTAGTGGAACGTACGCATGGTCATCTGAGTGCCGGGTTCCCCGATACTCTGGGCGGCGACCATGCCGCAGGCTTCGGTGGGGTCGATCTGGTTGTGGGTGAAATCCTCCAGGGCTTTCTCCACGATGATCTTGAGCTTGGGGTGCAGTTTCTTGTCTTTGAGGATCCATTCGACGATGCCGTCGATGATGGAAATGGGGAGGAATCGATCTTTGAGGATTTTCTTGACGTCGTCACGCAGATCGGTGTACTCAGCTGGCTCCTTCTCCTTCTCGGGGCGAGGGATCATCTTGCGTTCGACGGGTGGGGCTTCGATTTTTTTCTTGGCTAGTTCCTTGGCTGCTTTCACGGAGGCGGCGCTCTTGGGCTTCACTGGTTTGGATGCTGGTTTCTCCGGGGTCTTCTTGGTCTTGGGTTGTTCAGGTTTTGCTTTCGGCGGAGGTACGGCCTTCTTGGGGGCTGGTTTCGGCTTGGGTGCGGTCTTCTTCTTGGGTTCTGGTTTCTTGGTCGCCATGGTCCTAGCCCTCCTGTTTGACTTCGTAGATGATGCGGTCGAGGTCGATGGGTTTACCGTTGATGCTGCGTGAGGGGTCGATGCCGTCCTCGCCGTAGATGAACTGGATGATCTCGCCGCCGGTGTGCCGGACGGTGCCGTCGCTTTCGACCTTGAGGTCCTCGAGGGCGTTGACGAGGCGGCGCTGCATGTACCCGGAGCGTGAAGTCCTGACTGCTGTGTCCACGAGGCCTTCCCTGCCTCCCATGGAGTGGAAGAAGTACTCGGTGGGGTTCAGGCCGCTCTTGTAGCTGTTGGCGACGAAGCCTTTGGCGCTCGCTCCGAGGTCTCCTTTCTTGAAGTGCGGCAGGGTGCGGTACTTGTAGCCGCGGCTGATGCGTTCGCCACGGACTGCTTGTTGGCCGACGCAGCCGCTCATCTGGGAGAGGTTGAGCATCGAGCCTCGGGCGCCGGATTTCGCCATGATGACGGCGCTGTTGTTCATCCCGAGGTACTTACTCGCAACCTCACCGGCCATGTCACGGGCACGTCCGGTGACACGCATGATCTCCATCTCCAGCGTCTCCTCAAGGGACCTGCCGGGGAGGGATTCAAGCTCCTTGTTCTCATACGCCTGGACGAGGCTGTTGATCTTCTTCTGCGCCTTCAGCAGGCTTTCTTCGATCTGGCGTTTCGCCTCGGGTGGGATGTCTTCGTCGTCGATGCTGGTAGTGAATCCCACAATAGTGACGACCGAGATCCCGAGTCTGGTGACGCTATCGATGAACTCGCGGCCGGCGGTAGTCCCATGGTCGCGGATGATACGTTCGATGATTCGGCCTTTGAAGCTGCCGATGGAGTTCTCATCGATGATGCCCTGTTTGAGACGGCCGTTCTTGATGATGACGTATGCGCCGTTGGGGCAGTTCGGGGCCTCGCAGGCCTCGCAGTGGAAGCAGGCCTTCGCCTTGTACTCCACGGTGATGTCCTTGGGGAGCAGGACGCTGATGATGTCGCGGCCGAAGACCATGCCGTTGTCATCGGGCTCGGGCATCTTGCCTTTGTATTTGAATGAGGAGAGCAGCGTGGACGTTTCTTCTTTATTGAATTTCCTATCCTTGTAGGTGAGCAGGAAGCAGCCGGAGATATGGTCGTGCAGGCCGCCGATGATGACGCCGCCGAACCGAGGTGAAAGGATGTTCTCCTGGACCTTCATGAGGATCTCCGCTTCGGCCTTCGCCTCTTCGCTTTGGAGGATGTGCAGGTTCATCTCATCGCCGTCGAAGTCCGCGTTATAGGGCGGGCAATCGGAGAGGTTGAAACGGAAGGAGCGGTTCGGGAAGACCCGTACGCGGTGCGCCATCATGGACATCCGGTGCAAAGAAGGTTGTCGGTTGAACAAGGCGATGTCGCCGTCCATGAGCTGGCGTTCGATGACGTAGCCGACCTCGAGTTTCTCCGCGGTCTCCACCGCGTTTTTCTCCGAGACTTTGATGCGCTGCTCAATGCCTTCACGGTACCGCTTCACGTAGTTGACGTGCGGCCGGTAGACCGGGACTTTTTCGCCTTCCGCGGTCTGGCTGACGATCTGCTTACACCACTCCAGGTTCGCCGGGGTGACGTGAACAGGCATGGTGAGCTCCCGGGCGATCTCGATGGGGACACCGATGTCGTTGATACTCAGGTTAGGATCCGGAGAGATGACGGTGCGCGCGGAGAAGTTGACGCGCTTGCCGGAGAGGTTGCTGCGGAACCGGCCTTCCTTGCCTTTCAATCGCTGGGCCAAGGTCTTAAGGGGCCGACCGCTGCGGTGACGCGCCGGGGGAATCCCCGACGTCTGATTATCGAGATACGTGGTGACGTGATACTGGAGCAATTCCCAGAGGTCCTCGACGATGAGCTGCGGAGCGCCCGCATCCCTGTTCTCCTGCAGCCGCTGGTTGATGCGGATGACGTCCACGAGCTTATGCGTGAGGTCATCCTCGGACCGTTCACCAGACTCAAGGGTGACCGAGGGCCGTACCGTCACCGGAGGCACCGGCAGGACGGTGAGGATCATCCACTCAGGCCGCGCCGCCTTAACGTTGATGTCGATAAGCTCGAGGTCCTCATCCGGGATCTTCTCGAGCCATTCGCGGATCTCGGTGGGCGTGAGCTTCTTGCCGTTCTCCCTAAAGGAGGTGGGCTTGTCCAGGTCGATCTTACCGACGGGGTTGGCGCAGCGTGGGCAGGCGTCAAGCTTCGTGGCCTGACTGATGATGCTTTTGAAGATGTAGCCGTTGTCGCGCCCATCTGCGACGTTCTTCAGAATAGTCTCCCGTTGTCTCTTCGCCTCTTTCTCAGGCAGCAGGACGCGTCCGCAGCGCCGGCAGGTGGCACGCAGGCTGTTACGGATGGTCTTGACGAACCCGACGTGGACGACCGGCATGGCGAGGTCGATGTGCCCGAAATGCCCCGGGCATTTGTCCTTACCGACCTTCAGCCCGCAGGTCTTACAGCGCAGCCCTGGTTCGATGACGCTGAGCCGCTGGTCCATCAGGCCCATGGTGATCGGGAAGCCGTCGTCGTCGTACGTATCGGCGGTGATGACCTTGGTGGCACTCATCTTGCGCAGTTCGCTTGGGGAGAGCACTGCGAATTCCAGCGCCCCGATCTTTTTAGTGATGTTTCGTCCGTCTGCCATAGTCTCCTCACACCAATGATTCTAATTTGATACGTGGCACGACCACGAGGGAGTTGAGCTCGTCGATGAGCAGCTTGAAGGCGTAGCTCATCTCGACCGGGTGGATGTCCGCCTTGTCCCCGCAGACCGAGCAGTGAAGGCGGCCATGGCGGTCGATCATGGCGATATGCCCACAGGTGTTACACACATATTTCATCGTGATGTCAGATTCATCCAGAAGTCGGTCTTTGATGACCATAGCGGCGCCGTGTCCAATGAGGCAGTCGCGCTCCATCTCCCCGAACCGCAGTCCGCCCTCACGGGCTCTTCCTTCGGTGGGCTGGCGGGTGAGGATCTGGACGGGGCCTCGGGACCTGGCGTGGATCTTGCCGGCGACCATGTGGTGCAGTTTCTGGTAGTAGATACAGCCGATGAAGATATCGTACTGCAGCGGCTTGCCGGTGACGCCGTCGTAGACGATTTCTTTGCCGTTGTGCTTAAAGCCGTTCTTAATGAGGGATGACCTGATGATGTCTTCGGATTCGCCGCTAAACGCGGTGCCGTCGACAGTGCGGCCTTCCAAGGAGCCGACTTTGCCGCCGATCATCTCGAGGACATGGGCGACGGTCATCCGTGAAGGGATCGCATGCGGGTTGATGATGAGGTCCGGGGACATCCCGGACTCGGTGAACGGCATGTTCTCCGCTGGGACAATGTAGCCGATGACGCCTTTCTGACCATGTTTGCTGGCGAACTTGTCGCCAAGCTCCGGGACGCGCAGCTCGCGGACCTTGATCTTGACCATGCGGGAGCCGTTGACGGACTCGGAGAGCATGACCTTGTCGACGACGCCGCCTTCGCCGTGCTGGACGGTCACCGAGGTCTCACGGCGTTTCTGCGGAGTGAGGAAATCAGTCGGTTCTTCCAGGAACCTGGGTGGCGAGGTTTTACCGATGAGGACGTCGCCGCCGTTCACGCCGCTCTCAGGTGAGATGAGGCCGTCTTCGCCGAGGTTGTTGTACGCGTCTTCGCTGCGGACGCCGCGGCAGTCCGGGTTGGGAATCTCGAAGTGGTCTTCTTGGCCACCGGGATAGCGCTTTTCTTCGCTGCTGTAGGTGCGGAGGAACGAGCTGCGGGCGAGTCCACGTTCGATAGCGGATTTACTCATGACCAGGGCATCTTCCATGTTATAGCCTTGGAAGCTGGCGACGGCCACGATGAAGTTCTGGCCGGCGGGCCGCTCACGGAACTTGATATACCGAATTGCATGCGTCTGAACGAGCGGGACTTGCGGGTAGTGAAGGAGATGTCCGCGGGTGTCGGGGCGGATGCGGTAGTTGGAGGCGCCGAACCCCAGGGATTGTTTGCCCATGCCTGCACCCATGGTGATACGCGGGGAGGAGTTGTGCTCTGGGTACGGGACGAGGGAGGAGCCAATGCCGAGGATGCACATCGGGTCCAGTTCCATGTGCGTATGGTCCGATGTGAGGTCTTCTTTGGTGAGAGCGATGAGGGCGTTCTCCTCTTCTTCAGCATCGATGTATTCGACGATGCCGTCGTTGATGAGGTCGGTCCAGCGTTTCTTGCCGGAGTTGAGGTCTTCGAGGTATTTCTGATTGACCGTCATCTTGCCGTTCTCGGTGACGAGAAGCGGCCTGCGAAGTCTGCCGCAGTCGCAGTTGACGATGACGTCGTTGCCTTCGACGTCGTAGCAGACGTTGATCTCGTTGGAAAGGAGTCCCTTGCGGCGCCGGTCCCTAAGTTTCTTGACGAGGTCCGCGCCGTTGGGATGCATGCCGATGAGGTCGCCGTTGAGGTAGACGCGGGCGCCGGTGATGTGCTTGGAGATCTCCTTGATGCCGAACTCCCGCAGGACGGTCTCGACGTCTTTTTCGTTGAATCCTTCTGAAATCTCCACGGTTAATGCGAGGTTCTTGACGAGCCCGCAGTTCGGCCCCTCAGGGGTCTCGTTGGGGCAGAGCCTGCCCCACTGGGTGGAATGCAGGTCTCGGGCTTCGAAGTGCGGCTGGGAGCGGGTGAGCGGCGAGGTGACGCGGCGCAGGTGACTGAGGACCGCGAGGTTGCTGGTGCGGTCCAGCAGCTGTGAGACGCCGGCGCGTCCGCCGACCCAGTTACCGGTAGCTAATGCGTGGTGGATGCGTTGGCTGAGGACGTCAGAGCGCAGGGAGCTGGAGATCTTGATTTCCTTGCCTTTGGCGCTGATGCGCTCGATCTGGTACTTGAGGTCTTTGCACAGAGCCGTGAAGGCGACACGGAACAAGTCTTCCATGAGGTCCCCGGCGAGCTTGAGGCGCTTGTTTGCGTAGTGGTCCTTGTCGTCCGGCTCACGCTTCTCCAATGCGAGTTCGAGGACGGCCATACCCATGCGGGCCATGAAGATAGCCTTGGTGAGTCGGTCATCGGGCTCGTTGCCCAGGTGTGCGAGCAGATGGCGGTCCATGATGGTCTCGACGCGCTTAATGCGGTATTCCTTAGCCTGGCCGCCGGCGAACTTCTTCCCGAGATACGCGATGGCTTCCTCTTTGGTGGTGATGCCGTACTCCTTAGCGCACTCCTCGATGTTCGCAAAAACATAAGGCTCCATCTTGGGGTCGGAGCAGATGACGTCCACGATCTCCTTGTCGTTCTCCATACCAAGTGAACGGAGCAGGATGATGAGTGGGATCTGCCCATACGTGGTGGGCAGAGAAACCATGAGCATGCCGTCTTTGCGTTTCTCGACGACGGTGAGCGCCCGGTAGCCTTCACGTTGGCTGAAGACCTTGGCGACTTCGACGTCGGTGCCGTAGCGGCTGGAGCGTTCGACCAGGACCCGGTTCGGGGCGAGGTCTTCGACGGTGATGAGCACACGCTCGGTTCCGTTGCTGATGAAGTACCCGCCGGGATCCAACGGGTCCTCCTGGAGCTGTTGGAGTTCGGCGATGTACTCGTTTTCGGTGAGCGGGTGTTCGAGCCGCTCCTCTAAGACATGTCGGCTGATGTTGCAGCTCATGGACTTGACCATAATAGGCAGTTCGCCGATGCGGACCGTCTCCGGCTCGTACTCGACTTCGTTCTTGACTGGGATGAATTCGAGTGTAATCGGCGCCTCATAGGTTAAATCACGAAGTCTGGCCTCCATAGGTGTGAGCGGCCGCTCGGTGCCGTCCGCCTCTTTGACCTGCGGCAGGCCGACCTTGAGTTTGCCGAACTTGATCTTGTAGCCTTCGATCTCAGGGTAGATGAACCCCTTGTCCATCCCCTCTTCCTCTTGCCCGATCACGGTGCTGTCGACGATGCGCTGCAGTCGATGGGCGAGGAAATCGTCGTACGAGGCGATCTGATGGTTCACAATGCTTCGCTCTCGATAAAAAGCATCAACTAACTCTCTCATAATGACCCCTTTTCGCTTTCTCCCTTTTTACATCTCTTCACTTGACGCGGAAAAATCTTCACTTGGCTCGGTGAAGATGGATGATTCGCTAGCTTCGCTTTCCACGACCAGGCGATACGCGGTCGTATACTTGGCAGTAGGACTCTTCCTCTTGATCTTGATGATGTTCCCGGGTTTGGCGTCCACCGCGACAGCCGCCGGGTCGGTCACGAGGATGCGTGGCAGCTGCTCGGCTCGGATCTTGTACTTCGTCAGCAGATCCTTACGTTCCTTCTCGGAGAGTATCATGTGGTCTGGTACTAACTTATGACCAAGGATGTCGTAGTGTTTCTTCGAGGGGGTTGCAGCGATGGTTCATTCCTCCCGGGCTTTTCTCGAGGAATAGGCGGGCCTGAAGGGATTCGAACCCTTGGCCACCTGGTTAAAAGCCAGATGCTCTACCTAACTGAGCTACAGGCCCATGGAGATATGGGCCTACTGCCCGTGGTCTTAATATATTACACTCTATCTGATAGTAGCTGTCGGACGGCTTACCCGTAATACAACTTCCCCTATAAATACTTTTATTTATTTTTCTTGAGAAGCACACCCTGACCCAACCTTTTTACCACATCACGGAATCTAGGACATCGCATGAAGGTGTCGGAGATCTTCTACTCGCTGCAGGGGGAAGGCAGGCAGACCGGGCTGCCCACGGTCTTCGTCCGCGCCACCAGCTGCAACCTCCGCTGCACCTACTGCGACACCACGTACGCCTACACGGACGGGAAGGCGATGACGCCGGACGAGATCATCCGCGAGCTGGAGCAGTACCCCTGTCGGACGTGCTGCGTGACCGGCGGCGAGCCGCTCCTGCAGCCGGATATCGGCATCGTAGTCTCAACCCTGGTACTCAATGGCTACCACGTCTGCATCGAGACCAACGGCAGCCTTCCTATTACCGCGTTCGTCCAGGACGAGGCGGTCATGGTCTCCCTGGACATCAAATGCCCCTCCTCCCAGATGGAGCAGCGGATGAGGTTCGAGAACCTCGCTGTCCTGCGGGACTGCGACCAGGTGAAGTTCGTCATCGGCGACCAACGAGATTACGACTACGCCAAGGACATCCTCCTGCGATACCGGCCTCGCGGCTCTATTTTTTTCCAACCGGTCTGGGGCACGGATGCGACGAAACTCGCAGGCTGGATCCTATCAGACGGACTGTTCGTCAGGCTCGGCATCCAGCTGCAGAAACACCTGTGGGGAACAGCGCGAAAGAAATGATTTCCTCCAGAGAACACCCCTGTTGGTGAACACAAAGTATATACACCGAAAGCGCATTCACTCTTGAATTCCGACGAGAAAAAACCAGTTTATATAGGAGTATGAGGTGAACTAACCTATGCAACCTTCGAATATGGCGTATGATAGAGCGATTACCGTGTTCTCCCCCGATGGTCGCCTCTTTCAAGTCGAGTATGCGCGAGAGGCAGTGAAACGCGGGACGACCACCGTTGGCGTGAAGTTCAAGGATGGCGTCATCCTCATCGTAGACAAGCGCATTTCCTCCCGCCTCATTGAACCAGATTCCATCGAAAAGATCTTCATCATCGATGATCATATCGGCTGTGCGACCTCGGGGCTTGTCGCTGACGCCCGCGCTTTGATCGATAAGGCCAGGCTCGACGCCCAGATTAACGAGATCACCTACAGCGAGAAGATCCCGGTGCAGACCCTGGTGAAACGCATCTGCGACTTCAAACAAACCTATACCCAGTACGGCGGCGTCCGGCCGTTCGGCACCGCGCTGCTCATCGCTGGCGTCGATGAAACAGGCGCGCGCCTGTTCTCCACCGACCCTTCCGGGGCGCTTATGGAGTACAAGGCGGGAAGCGAAGGCGCTGGTAGGACGGGAGCCATGTCCTATTTCGAGGAGCAGTACAAGGACAACATGACCATGGAAGAGGCCATCGACATGGGCGTCAAGGCCCTGCATAAGGGCACCGAGGGCAAACTCAACCCCGAGGCCATCGAGATCGGGGCGGTGCGCAAGGGCGTCAAGTTCCACATCCTGTCACCCTCTGAGACAAAGAGTTACGTTACCAAGGCGATCGGGAGGTAAGACTTCCTGTGGTTAGCCTTGAAGACGCTGTCGTCGCACGACTGAAGAAAGGCACCGACCATTTTGAGATCCTCGTCGATCCCTACGAAGCGGAGCACATCATCGAAGGGAAGGCAGACGCGGTCCTCAAGGCGCTCGCCATCGACGCGATCTTCAGCGATTCGAAGAAAGGCACGCACGCCCCTACCGAGCTTCTCCAGAAGTATTTCAACACCACCAGCGTGGAACCCATCGCCAAAGAAATCATCCTGAAAGGCGAGATCCAGCTAACGACCGACCAACGCCGAGACTTACAGGAACAGAAACGCAAACGCATCGTCGACATGATCGTCAAGAACGCCATGGACCCCAAGACGAAGATGCCGCATCCGCGCATCCGCATCGAGCTTGCGATGGAGCAGGCACGCATCCACATCGACCCCTTCAAATCCGTCAACCAACAGATGAAGACCATCCTTGAGGCGCTCCGACCGCTACTACCCCTCTCTATGGAGGCATCCCGGGTATCCATCAAGATCCCGCCGCAGTACGTCGGCCCGGCATACAGCGCGGTCCGCAGCATCGGCACCATCGAACGCGAGGACTGGCAGTCGGACGGAACATGGATCGGGATCGTGAAACTCCCCGCTGGGCTACAAGGCGAGCTTTTCGACAAACTCAATACGTTGACCAAAGGCAACGTTGAAACCAGGATTCTCAAATAAAAGGAAGCAATTCATATGGAACAGAAAATGCGACGGGTCGTAATCCCCAGCCAATGCCTCGGCGATGCCGGCCCGTTCAAAGCCGGACGAGGCACATTCACCGAAGCGGGAAAGATCTACAGCGAGCACCTTGGCATCCTCAACCAGGAGGGCGACGTCCTACAGGTGATACCACTCAAAGGCCGCTACAACCCTATCCCCGGCGATTTCGTCATCGGCATCGTCCTTGAGGCCATGCAGTCCAGCTGGCTCATTGACATCAACGCCCCCTATCCAGCGGTCTTGCATGTCAACGAAGCCCCCTGGGAGGTCGAGTTCGGTGACACCGCGAGGTATCTCAACACCGGAGACTCGGTCCTCGCCAAAGTCCTCTCCGTGGACGAGTCTAAAAAACTCCAGGTGACCCTAAACGACCGCAATCTCTATAAAATCAAGGGCGGTAACATCCTCGAAGTGGACCCTTCCATTGTCCCCCGGATCATCGGCAAGAAAGGCTCGATGATCGCCAACATCAAGAAGTACTCCCGCTGCCGCATCTTCGTCGGGCAGAACGGGCGTATCTGGATCGACGGCCCGGTGGACGGCATCGACCTCGTCCTCCTCGCCATCAACAAAATTGAGAGTGAAGCCATATCATATGGGCTTACCGATAGAGTTGAAGAACTCTTGAAACAACATGCAAAGGATGTAAGATAATGAAGCCAGAAAAACTCATTGTAGACGGCCGGCGGCTCGATGGTCGCGGCCCAAATGATCTACGGAAGATAAAAATCGAGGCAGGCGTCCTGCATCGAGCGGACGGATCCTGCTACCTAGAATGGGGCGGCAACAAGGTGTTCGCCGCGGTGTACGGGCCTCGTGAGGCCGTGCCCCGTCATACCCAAAACCCCCTCAGGGCGATCGTGAAAGCCCGCTACAACATGGCGGCATTCAGCGTCGAGGACCGCAAGCGTCCCGGCCCGGATCGCCGTAGCGTCGAGATCTCCAAAGTCATCTCTGAGGCGTTGGAACGCGTGATTCTCACCGAGCAGTTTCCTCGCGCCTCCGTGGACGTCTGTATCGAAGTCCTGGATGCGGAGGCAGGCACGCGCTGCGCTGGGCTGACTGCAGCCGCGGTCGCGCTCGTGGACGCCGGCATCCCCATGCGGGATATTCCGGTGGCCTGCGCTGCTGGTAAAATCGACGGTCAGGTCGTCGTCGACCTCGGCAAAGAAGAGGACAATTACGGTCAGGCGGATTTACCAATAGCGATAGCTCCACGGACCGGTGAAGTCCTCCTGATGCAGATGGATGGACATCTCACCGTTGAGGAGTTTAACAAAGCCTTCGACATGGCCGTCGAGAGCTGCGGCAAGGTCTCAGAGATCCAGAAGAAGGCGATTCTGCAGCGATACCACGCAGTGGATGAGGTGATCGAATGACCGTCATCCCCTTGTTGAAGAAGGAGTATGTGACGAAGCTTGGCGAGGAAGGCAAGCGCGTGGACGGCCGTGCCTTCGATGAGTTCCGCCAGATCACGATTGAGACGAACTGCGTGAACAAAGCCGAGGGCAGCGCGCTGGTGAAGATCGGCAACACCCAGGTCATCGTTGGCATCAAGATGGATCTGGGGGAACCGTTCCCAGACACCCCGGACTGTGGTGTCCTGAGCACTGCTGCGGAACTAATCCCGCTTGCCTCACCTGACTTCGAGGCCGGGCCGCCACAGCGTGATGCAATCGAGCTGGCTAGAGTCGTGGACCGTGGGGTCCGGGAGTCAGAGGTCGTTGACATCCATAAGCTCGTCATAACCCCTGGGGAGAAGGTCTGGATCGTGTTCATCGATATCCATATACTTGACTATGATGGGAACCTATTTGACGCGGCGTCTCTCGGAGCGCTTGCTGCCCTTTTGACAACGAAGATGCCAATCCTTCGGATGATGGAATCTGGCGCGCTAGTGAAAAAGGACTTGGAGGCATGGTACAACAGGACACACATCGAAGAGATACGAGAGATTTATTCCCACCCAGATATTGACGAGATTGTCGCTAAAAAGAAAAAGGGAACAGTAAAGAATATCCGTCTGCCAATGACGGAGCCGCCGATTTCCTGCACTGCGGTGAAGATTAGTAACTTCGTGTTCTTTGACCCAAGCCTCGATGAGGATGAGCTGGCGGATGCCCGTCTGACGGTCGCGACCGATGCGAACGGGGACATCCGGGCGATGCAGAAGGGGCTGGCCGGCAGCTTTTCCAAAGAGGAGATCCAGAACGTCATCCAAGGCGCTTTGGAGAACGGCCGCAAGATCCGAGAGCAACTGTTCACCAAAATCGGGAAGTAGTCTTCCCTCACCCCTTTTTTTCTTTTTCCTCAGTTCGTAGTGGCCGTGCTGTTTCCCGGACGGTTTCTCCTTAGGAAAACAGTCTCTCTTTGCAGAAAGATACTAATACTGCTTGTCGTTATGGAGGGAGAAGCAAGTACATCAGTCATATTTCGGCTTAATAAGGATTCATGGGGATTGACCTATGTCACGAAGGACGAAGAAAGTCGGAACCTCCGGTCGTTTCGCGTCTCGATATGGCGTGAAGTCACGCACGATCGTCCGGGAAATCGAGGCGCTGCAGAAACAGAAGCACCCCTGCCCCAGCTGCGGCACCCTCAACGTGCACCGCACCAGCACCGGAATCTGGCAGTGCAGGAAATGCAAGTATACTTTTGCGGGTGGTGCGTACATGCCGACGACGCCTTCTGGTACGAGCGCTGAGCACATCCTCAAGGGCACCGCCGTGGAAGTCGCCGCGAAAAACCGTGAGGCCAAGGCATGACGCGGTACAAGTGCGGCCTGTGCAAGAAATCCGTGCAGTTCGATGTGAAGAACATCGGGATGCAGTGCCCGTACTGCGGCAGCAAAGTCTTCTACAAGGAACGGCCTACGGTCGCCAAACGCATCAAGTCCGCATGACACATTCCGTCTCCTTTTCCATTCCATTTCCTAGCAATCGTGAAGCCCAGATCATCGCCGATGCACTGGCCCCTGAGGCATCGCAGAGGATCCCGAAGTCCTCAGTCGACATCACGGTTAATGACACTATTCTGAACCTGAAGATCGGTGCGGAGGACGTCTCGTCGCTGCGCGCTGCCTGCAACTCGTATCTGCGCTGGATCCAGACCGCGATCAGCGTCCACGACCTCATCTGACCCTGTTACAGCGTCAGATTCTTTTCCCTTGGCAAGAAGAACCGAAAGTCAAGTGAACCCCAGTCGTCGTGGTCTCCGAAGCCATGGCTGCCGTCGGAGTAATCAAGGATCTGATAGACGTACTGGTAGTTCAGGCAGCTGCGGTAGTTCCTGCAGACGTAGTGTGCGATCGTCCAGGGGTAGTACGACAGGATCGAGTCGCAGCCGAACGGGAACAGCCGGTCGATGCCGAACGTATGCCCAAGCTCATGCATCACCGCGCAGGCGCACGTGAAATTCGCGCCCTCCGATGATTGATTCGCGTACCGCTCCCTGAGCTGATAATGCGACAGCTCAAAACAGTTCGTCCCCTTATCGTGCCACGCGTTGAGGAACGCCCGCTCCCCCACGAACGCCATCCCGATCGCCTTATGATGGTACACCAGGGCACCCCAGCGGAAGACGTCACGACGCCACGTCGATGCATTCCCATGCAAGAAATAGTCAATGTACAGCTGTTTTAGCTCGACAGGACTGAGATAGTCGTCGAATGGGAGGGTTTCTCCCCCGCCGCCCATCTGTCCTACGTCGAAGCGAAGCACGATGTTTTTTACAGCATACGGGTTTCTCACCAGCGACAGCGAACCATGGGGAATCGAGCTGTTCTCCCCTGCAGGCCCCGTCTGCATCGTATCGACTTCCACGAAGACATCCCGTCGGAATGGATCCGCGCCCCATGCCGCCATTTGGTACTCCATGCTATTGCTCAATCCATCACCATCGGGATCAAGCGTCTGATGATCATCCCAGCTGGATGGGTCGTACCCCCAATGGTATTCCCATGCGGTCGGTATCCCGTCCCCATCCGGATCCAGCAGGGAATCGTTTTGGGTGGGATCTGTGTCCAAGAGATGCACTTCAGCCCAGTACGGGATGCCGTCGCCATCGAAATCCGTCTGCCAGATGCGGAAGTAGAGTTCGCAGTCCCGCTCGGACCCGTTCCCGTCATCCCAACCGTTCGCACGCCCGTACCCACTTGGATCGCCGATGCTGTCGTCCCCGCTCCATCTTCCGGTCCGGATGTCGTACAGCAGGTTGAGGACGGAGCCTTCGGGGCCAGGCCGTCCGCTGATGTCGCAGAGTCGGTCGCCATCGGGACGTGCATCCCATAGGGAAAGCGTCACGTTGACCGTGGCCTGGTCATCAGGGACGTCGAGAGCGCAGGTCCAGGGCCCAGGCACAACCTCGGTCATGTTCTGCCACACGGGGCTGTGAAACTCCTGGCTGTTGATGGACGCCGTGACATAGAACTCTGGTGCCGATTCCGCCTCGATCGTCGACAGAGCGCGAATCTCAAGAACGTCCACGTGGACGATGATATTGACCAGCGGGTCGAAATCCTCAGCCGGCTTCGCAGGCACCACGAGAGACACCGGGCTGAGAAGGACACAGGCTACCAGACCAACGCAAACCCCGCGGATCATCCCTGAAGCAAACGCCTTTTCCAGATATAGCCTTAACCCATAAACAATAAAAAGAATATCCCGACAGGCGAGGTCTCGGTCATCACCGTTCAATGGTCTCCTCACGCCCTGGACCCGTCGACACCAGTGCAATATGCACGCCTGTCTGCTTCTCCAGGAACTTCAGGTACGTCTGCGCTGTCTTCGGTAGCCCCGAGAACTTCTTCAGCTTCGGTGAGAAATCCTCCCACCCCTTGAACGTCTCATAGACCGGCTCGCAGTCGGACACATCATCGATACTCGAAGGGAAGATATCCGTCTCCTCGCCCCTCAGGAGGTATCGGGTGCAGACCTTCACCTCTGATAGACCGCCGAGCACATCCAGTTTCGTCACAGCCAATGCATTAATCCCAGAAAGCATGCAGGAATGCCGCACGACCACCAGATCCAGCCAGCCGCACCGCCGCGGCCGGTTCGTCGTCGTTCCAAACTCATGGCCCTTCTCCTGCAGATGCACACCGACCTTATCGGAAAGCTCTGTTGGGAACGGCCCTCCGCCCACCCGCGTCGTATACGCCTTCACGATCCCTACGATACGCGTGATATGCTGCGGACCGATCCCCGCC
>CAIRCU010000053.1 GCA_903877165.1 Methanobacteriota archaeon
CATCTTGATGATTTTCGGTACGTGTTCGATAAGAACCGGACATACCGCCATGCAGGCCCCGCAGGTCGTGCAGTCCCAGAGGGCGTCCTCTCCCACCGATCCTTTGGCGGAGATGTCTTTCTCCACGATAAGAGGCATGAGCCCGTCTGATCGATTACCGTTATGGAGCCTCTCTGAATTCGCGAAGAGATTGATTTTCCCGTCATGGATCATTAAGCGTGGATTGAGAGGTTTGTGCGTGTTCGTAGCGGGGCAGATCTGGTTACACCGCCCGCACTCGGTGCAGGATGTGAAATCTAATAGATCTTTCCAGGAAAACTGATCCATCCGCGAGGCCCCATAGCTGCGCCCCGGTCCGAAAACTTCGCGTGGTACAGTCCGCACCGGTTCGAATGACCGGCAAAAACAGTTGGGTATGGCTGTGAGGATATGCAGGTGTTTGCTGTAGGGCAGGTAATTTAAAAAAGTCAGGAAAACAAGGGCGTGAAGCCACCAGAAAACCCGGCCGGCTGTGGGCAAAGCACTTCCAAAAACGGCAGACATAATTGGGGCCACAAAGCCCCGGGTGAAGGGCATTAATACTGGCGTATTCGTGTTTTCCAGGGCGATTGCAGAACCGTGGTATCCGTAATAGAGTATCATGAGAGCAAGGACAAGGCCCAGGATAATAAAGGCATCGACACTCCGGTAGTCGATGTGAGCAGGTTTTACCACAACTCTGCGGCAAAGCGCAATGATCACACAGAGAATGACCAATATTGGCACAAGATCAAACAAAAGTGTCAGGATGGGATACAGCAATGGTCCCGCCAGGCTCAAGGAAAATTCCGGAAAGAGGCCGTTCAGTATGAATGTCGTATTGTAAAAAAAGAGGATCATGAATCCCCAGAAGAGGAAGAAGTGGTTCAGGCCAAAGATATCATCGAGGACACGCTTTTGGCCGAAGGCATATCCAAGCATGGTTACGAAGCGCTTCATTAGAGATTCACGGAGTCGAAGGTCAGGTTTTCCCAGTCGAATCGCCCGCACGAGCCGTGCAACGGAAAAGCCGAAGGTGAAGATTGCAGCGGTCAGAATGATTGCAAATATTGTGTTGTCTGTGTGAGTGATCATGACTTGTCTCCTGAGACCATACCGTTGTTGTCCTTGGAACTACCGGGGGTTTTTGCGATCTCGCGCAAACGGCGGGTGAGTGCCGGTATTACCTCGAAGAGGTCTCCTATGATCCCGTAGTGGGCGACCTCAAAGATGGGTGCCTCCCGGTCCCGGTTGACGGCAATGATCAGGTCGGAGTCCTGCATCCCTACCAGGTGCTGGATTGCACCGGAGATGCCACAGGCGATGTAGATCTTGGGGCGCACGGTTTTTCCGGTCTGGCCCACCTGGTGATCATACGGCATCCACCCCGCGTCAACAGCGCTTCGCGAGGCGCTCACCGTTCCACCCAGGACATCGGCCAGTTCTTCCAGGATTTTGAAGTTCTCAGGGCCCAGCATTCCACGGCCGCCCGAGACTAAGATCTCGGCACCGGCGATATCCACATGCCCAAGCCCCCGTTCATCCCGGATGATCTCCAGCACTTTGGCTTTTATGTCCTGCTCCTCCATGTTCAACGGTTCGCGGATGATTTCTCCCGTTGCCCCATCGATCTGATCCGGCTTTCGCATCACGTGGGGTCGAACCGAGGCCATCTGAGGTCGACGATGTTGATTAAGAATCGTCGCCATAATGTTTCCGCCGAAGGCGGGGCGGGTCTGTTCAAGGAGCCTCCGTTCCTTGTCAATGTTCAAATGCGTACAGTCAGCGGTCAGGCCGGTCTC
>CAIRCU010000054.1 GCA_903877165.1 Methanobacteriota archaeon
CCTGAAGGCTGTCGGTGAGGTCGACGATGGCATCCTCACCCGGGGTCGTTATGGAGAGTTCTTTGGTGACCACGTTCATAGATGTCCACTTCAAGGAGCTTGGGAAAAGCTGATTTTACCACCCGATGCGTCGCGTTTGAAACGCCCGAAGTCCGGGATGGTTTTCAGGGTTTTCCCGTTGAAGATAGGGCCGTCTGCGCAGACCCGCACTCCCTCTCCGATGCAGCACTGTCCGCAGAGTCCGATTGCGCATTTCATGTAGCGCTCCAGGGAGGCTTCAAACACCCGTTGCCCGCTGAAGGCTAGGAGGGTCTTCATCATCGGTTCCGGCCCGCAGGTGTACATCGCATCGTAGGATGCATTTTTAAGGAGGTCTTTGGCGAGGTCTGAAGCAAATCCATGGTATCCTTTCGATCCGTCGTCGGTAGTGACGAGCACGCGGGCGCCCGCTCGTGAGAGCCGGCGTTCGAAGAAGAGGTCGCCTTTGGTCTTCGCACCGAGGATGACAGTCGCAGTCCGTTTCTTCCGCTGGATTAATTCGATGGCGGGGGCGAGCATCGCTGCACCGGTGCCACCAGCGATGAACAGGGGGCGTCGTCCTTTAAGAGCGAAGCCGTTGCCATAGGGGCCACGCAGGCCTATCGCGTCGCCTTTCCTGAGATTAAAGAGGGCTTCGGTGGCGTCGCCAATCCGTCGGAACGTGATGGCCTTAATGGATTCTGAGATGTAAGAGACGCTCATGGGGATTTCGTCTACGCCGGGGATCCATATCATGTAGAACTGCCCGGGGACGATGGGGCTAGGGTCTTTGAACGTCAGGGTCTTGACCGTGGGCGTCTCTTGTTTGCCGGTATGAACCGTGGTGATGCGGGGTGCATTCATGGGTGGGCGGCTCCTATCAGGTCCGAGAGTCGTGCAACGTGATGGGTGGTGAGCCAGTCGGTGATCTCTTGGGTGATGTGGGAGAAGACGGTGGGCCCTCGGAGGTACACGGCGGTGCCGATTTGTACTGCTGAAGCACCGGCCATGAGGTACTCGAGGACGTCGGCACCTGTGGTGATGCCGCCGACGCCTATCACTGGGATGGAGACGTGCTGGCTGATGTCGTAGACACAGCGCACGCCGATGGGTTTGATAGCTGGGCCTGAGTAGCCTCCGGTCCGATTCGCAAGGATCGGTCGGCGGACGTCGAGATCGATGCTCATTCCTTTAAGGGTGTTGATGGCGACGATGGCGTCGGCGTGGGCGTCTGCCGCGGCCTGGGCTAATATGACGATGTCGGTGACGTTGGGGGAGAGTTTGACATAGACGGGGATGTGGACCGTGTGCGTGACCGCGGCGGTAATATTGGAGAGGATCTGGGGATCCATACCGACTTCCATGCCGTAGTGTTTAGCGTGGGGGCAGCTGACGTTGAGTTCGACGGCGGCGACATGATGGCGTTCCATGTGGCGGGCGAGCGTGCTGAATTCCTCTGGGTCTTTGCCGTAGATGCTGCCGATGATGGGGACGGGGGCGTTTCTGAGGAGGTCGAGTTCGTGGGTGAAGTCGGTGATGCCCGGGTTGGGTAGTCCCATGGCGTTGAGGAGTCCGCAGGGGGTTTCGACTATGGTGGGGTTGGGATAGCCGGGTCTGGGGTCAAGTCCTATGGATTTGGTGACGATGGCGCCGGCGCCGCTGGTGATCATACGGTGCATGCTGCCTGCGTCCTCGTCCATGATGCCGGAGGCGAGGATGGTTGGGTTTTTCAATGTGAGTGGGCCGAGAATGGTTTTCAGGTCCGGCATAGGTCGGAGGCGGTATTGGTTTGTGGGGTATAAATCAGTGTGTTTTATGGGCGCCATGCATCCGTTAACAATCGTTAATTATTTATAGTGAAACGTCGATACAAATACATGCGGAAAACCCCTTGCGAACTCATGCTCTGGAACCACCTCCCAGCAATCCGCAAGGAGCTCGCCGTCGCCCTCATCAACGACCATGGTCTGAGCCAGCGCGACGCCGCAGAAAAACTCGGGGTCACTCCCGCTGCGGTCTGCCAGTACCTCGCAAAAAAACGGGGACAGCAGTTGATCATCACCATAAGCATCAAACAAGAAATCGGCATCTCAGCGGCACGCATCAAGAACAACGGATCCGCGACCGTCGAGACCTGTCGGCTCTGTCGCCTCATCCAATCACAGATGACGCCGCCTACCCTGACGGATGAACCAGAGCGATGAGCGCCGGGTTCTCCACGTGCCAGACCCTCGCGAGATGGTCAGGCTGATAGGATTCTTTCGCCTTGCGCAACCCCGGTAGCCCAAGGTCCTCCTCTCGGTCGAGGAACTCCGAGTGGGACTGCACGGAGCGCGCCGTCTCCATGTTGATCGCCTTGTAGACGCCGTCATAATCCGGCGAGCCCTTCTCGAAATGTACGACCACGGTGTTTTCGTTCATCTGCTCGAAAATCGCAATCGCCTCCACCTCTCCTTTGATCCGCAGCGCAAGTCCGGATAGTCCCAGCTCGAAGAAATGCGTGGTGGCGAACACCATCGCCCTGCGCTCATGCTCCAGGTATGGGTCCTTTGCGCAGTCTTTCCACAGGCACCACCGATGCAGGAACGCCTCGACATCGGCGATCGTCCCCTGAGCTATCGGTTCAATGCTATATGGGGTGTTACCGGTGAACTTGTTGAGGCGATTGCGGATCTTCGCATATTTCGTCCCCGGAAGCGTCGCGAGATCCTTCGTACGGTACACGTAATCCGCGTAATCCCTATCCTCCACGAACGGCATACTCGGATGCCGGGAGGCTATTAGCTGCTTCATGGGCTGCTCGACGTACCCGAGGTTCGCATGTTCCGCGGCTGCCAGACGGAGTACCTCATCTATGAGGACGGGGTCGGGGGCACCGAACGGCGGCCGGACCGTGATCTCCGGGTCGAACCGCGCAGACACCACCAGATGATCCTGATAGGATGCCACCGAGTACTGGACGAACTCCTGCCAGCAGACCATCGTCGTGAACAGATTCCCACTGTGGGTGACAGGAAACCGTTTCGCAAACGCCTCAAACAACGTCTTGTCCTCAAGCGTGATCCTATGGAAATCCTGTAGTGACAGCACAGACATTCACCCTGACCCATACAACATCGGCGTATGACCCGGCATCGGATGGAACCCGCATCCCTCATAGAACGGCACACTCCCGGGGGTCGCGATTAGCCCGATCCAGGTCACACCCTTCGAAAGGCAGGCCTCCACCAATGCCGCGATGAGGTGCTTGCCGACCTCCTGTTTCCGATACGAAGGCAGCACCACGACGTCCTGGATGTACCCATCGGAGACGCCGTCGGAGAGGACACGCCCCATCCCGATCGCACGCCCCGTACTTGTGTCTATGGCGACGGCGAACGCAAAACTCCTCGCAAGCAGCACCGGGATCCCCGCCGGGTCGTACCACTCCTTCCACCACCCCGCGGCCTTGTATAACGCCACGATCTCATCGCTTTCCCATGCGGTTACGATACGGACATCAATCGGCTGTGGTAACATACGCTGAACGCCTCCATTCCCAGGAGAGAAATCAACAGGAGCTGTGCTCAATCGCACCATTCGGACATGCGTTGACGCACGCGCAGCACTCAATACAGTCGTTGAGATGCCGCGCCACCGCCTTATTGTTTTCCTTGGCAAAAATATCCACCGGACATGCGGTGACGCAGTCGCCAACGCCGGTGCACTTCTCATGATCAATCGTAATTTTAATCGAGCCTTCTTCAAAGACCTTTTTCATAGGGGGGCACTCCTCTTGCCTCTCGTCACCACTCAAGTAAAGATGCTCCCTTTTTATCGTTTCCGAAGGAACCCCAGATAGCTTCCAGGAGACGGGATCACCATACTCTCGACCGCATGGAAACCTAGAAAAACAGACACGACATTTATTGTCGCCGAAACAATAGAAATCATAGTCGGGATGGTACAGGAATGGGAGGTCACGAGCTGTTCGAACGTAGTCAGACGCTTGCCGCGATCATCAGAAAAGCCGCATCCGTCCACATCGTGACCCATATCGATGCCGATGGGATCACCGCAGGCGCCATCGCCCTGCAGACACTCCGACGCCTCGGCAAAGAAACCAGCCTGGAATGCGTCAAACAACTCGATGCAACCGTCATGGGCCGCCTCGCCAACGAGAATCACGAACTCGTCTGGTTCACGGACCTTGGCAGCACCATCGCCACCCAGTACCCCAGCATCCAAAAAATCATCACGGATCATCACGCCTGTCCTCCGGATTCCAATGCACCCTTTCATCTTAACCCGCACCTCTTCGGACTCGACGGCTCTTATGAGATTTCTGGTGCTGGAGCGACCTATCTCGTCTCCAAAGCTCTTGACAAGCAAAACACTGATCTCGCAGCACTCGCGGTCATCGGCGCAGTCGGAGACCTCCAGGACCGACGATTCTGCGAACTCCGCGGGGTGAACCGCGACATCATCGACCATGCCCGCTCCACGGATACATTGAGTGTGGTCCAGGACCTCCGGTGCTTCGGCAAAGAGACCCGGCCACTGCCCAAGCTGTTGCAGTTCGCCAACGACCCCTTCGTCCCCGGCCTCACCGGCCGAGAAGAAGCCTGCAGCACCTTCCTTCAGGACCTCGGCATCCGCTTGAAGGACGGCGAGGAACAACGCCGCTGGATCCACCTGGAAACATGGGAGAAGCAGAAGATCGTCTCTGCTCTCACCCAGATGCTGCTCGCGAAAGGCTTCGGCCATCGGATCGCTCTGCGGCTCATCGGGGAAAACTACCTGCTCATTCGCGAGGAGATTGGCACCGAACTACACGATGCGAAAGAATTCGCGACCCTGCTGAACTCGACCGCGCGATACGGCCAGGAGGAAGTCGGCCTGCAGGTGTGCCTTGGGGACCGTGGTGAATGGTTCGCCAAAGCCCTCAATTTATTACGCGGGCATCGACTCAACCTCGTCGAAGGCCTGCAGTTCGCCCGTGAAGAGAAAATCCAGAAGCGCAGCAACCTCCAGTTCTTCAACGCAGGTGAAGGCATCCGCGATACCATCATCGGGATTGTCACGAACATGATGCTGAACACCGAAGAGGTGGACGCCAGCCTGCCGCTGCTGGGATTCGCCTGCACGGATAACGGAGAGATTAAAGTCTCCGCCCGGGCGACACAACTCCTCGTGGACCGCGGCTTAGACCTCTCCGTTGCGCTCAAGACGGCAGCAGAGATGGTACACGGCGTCGGCGGAGGGCATAATATCGCGGCAGGTGCGACGATTCCAAAAGGAAAAGAGGAGGAGTTTCTGTCGCTGGTGGAACGGCAGATCTCCCTGCAAATGTCTGCTTAACTGGTCTTGTAGATTTTATCCACGGTGAGCTCAAAGATGAGGGATTCACCGGCAAGCGCATTAAGGCTGTACCCCGCCCTTGTCACATCATCCCCGATGATGTACTGGGCGTACATCGTCGGCAGCACATAGAATCGGCGCAGGTAATAGGTTCGGTTGAAAGTAATCGTCCGATTCAACTCCAGGCTTTGGTTCTGCCCCTGGGCTTCCGCAGTGATGTTGACGTGCGTGGCTGTGATGTTCCCAATGGTAATATTGATGACGGTTCCCTGGAAATCCATGACGTAGAGGGCTCCTTTCTTCGGGTTGGTCGTAATCGTGATCGTGGAGTCGTTCCAGCTTGCGGTCGTCACGTTGGGGAACACGAATCCTACCTTATCCGCCATGTTGAAGAACGTCACATTCTTGGTGATGTTGACGGATCGGTTCGGGGTCGAGTAAATGGCGACGGAGTCATTTGTTATGTTGACGACATGCGAGGAGTTCTCCCAGAGGAAGTACGGTGGGAACATATCGTAGATCGTCATGTACGCCTGACGTAAGTCTTCCATAAGGATGCCTTCCGGCATCGTGAAGTTCTCAGGGAACGAGATGTTCACCCATTGCAGCGTGATGTTCCCCGCATCCATACTATCGACGACGCAGGTCTGATTCAAAGTCCGGTTGCTGTAGCTTGCCGTCAGCACCTTGGTCCAGAACTGATCGCCGACCTTCAGCTTGTTATCCCCATAGGCGTCTTTCGGGAGAATCGGGCCGACTGTCTTCGTCTGACCTTCACTCATACCGATGAGCCCGTCCATGAAGCCCTTGATCATATCCGAGGAGTACCCGGTTTTCGGCGCGGTCGCTGTCTTATTATAACTGACATAGACCTGCAGCGGTGTATCTCGTGTTTTATTCTTCACGTCCGCGTACGAGGAGTCGAACACGGTGTTATTGGAGGCGTAGCGTCCGATATAGCTGACATTAACGCAGTCTCCTACCGCAACAGTCTCCCGTGCAGCAAAGAGATCGCTGAATACGGTGGTGTTCGTTGCGACAACAAACACAGATAATGATGCTAGAACAATCACGATCAATGCGATTAAAGCGACGGTTTCCTTTTTCATGAGCCAGTGGAATTAATTGGCTCTATATTAAGCTACCCCTTCCTCTCCTTAGACATCGCGCTGATCCCGAGGCGGACGAGCTTCGCGGCCAGGAGTGCGGTGATGCCCTGGTCATACGGTGGGCAGACTTCGACGACGTCGAATCCAACGAGTTGACCGGCGAAGGCATCCATGACCTCTAGCACATCGAACGGCGTCATCCCGAAGGGTTCCGGCGTGCTCGTCCCCGGCGCGTACGCAGGGTCGACCACATCGATATCCAGCGTGAGGTACACAGGTTTTCCGCCGAGATGCTGCCGGGTCTGATCGATGATCCGTGCGAGGCCCTCGTTTCGTAGAGAAAAGGCGTCACGGAAGAATAGCCCGTGCATACGCGCATCCGCGTATTCCTCTTCCTCCGCCGAGCGGATACCGAGGACCGCGATGTTCTGGACCGGGATGTGTTCCGCGATACGTCGGATCACGCACGCGTGATTATAAGGGTCTTTTTTATAGGAGGACCGGTAGTCCATGTGTGCGTCCAGCGAGAGGACCGCGATATCCTTAGGGAACGCCGCGACAATCCCCGGGGTGATGGAATGGTCGCCTCCTAATGAAATTGGGATCTTCTGCTCTGCGAGAAGAGAGGCGGTATTAGTGCGTAGCAGATTGAAGAGCGCTTTCGTGGAAAGGTCCTTGACATCGAGGTCGCCGGCGTCATGGACCTTGATGTCTGAGAAGGAGACCCCGAGGCGGGGATCGAACTGCTCGAAGTTCCAGCTCGCCTCCCGGATTTGTGTAGGTCCTTGGTCTGCGCCGTGACGAAACGTCGAGGTCTTTTCATAGGGCACGCCGATGATGACGAACTGCGCGGCAGTGCGGTCGGCTTCGGCGTCCGCAAAGTACTTGGGAAAATTCATGGGCAACGCTCACAAGTAAAGACTCGAATATAGGTTAGGCCCGGGTGATCTTGCGTTTCCCCATCGCAGAGAGGTACAGGATTTCTTTTCCAGGCTCCAGCTGGCCTTTCAGGTCCTCAGGGACGGGCATCTCGAAAGTCTCGTAGGTCTCCAAGTCCATAAGCTGGACGGCTTCCGTTCCAATCAGTGAGAGAATCTGGGCGGAGCGCTTGTCGATGATCGGGACACCGACCTTGTGCTTGACAGGGTGGACGACGCTGCGTTTCTGCTCGTCAAAGATGCCGACTGCATCGATACGGGCTTTTGCCTCCCCGTGCTTCCCGGGCTTCGAGGTCGAGATGCTCTGGATTTTACACGGCTCTTCGTCGATAAGGATGTATCGGCCCACTTTTAGGGTTCTGACTTCTGCCAATTCCTTCATGTTACTGTTCACCTTTCGGGACTTTGTAGACGACGTCGTTCTCGCGGACACGGCCGGTGATCTTGATGCCAATGTCATCCCCCGCTTTGGCGACCGTTATCGGAGCTCGGTTGATTTCCATGCGGTCAATCGTGTGGGTGATGTCTGTATTGGCGCCGACGATGTGAATCGTGTCACCGACTTTGAGTTCGCCGCTCGTCACTTTGATGGCGGCGACGCCGATATTGGTGAAGAAATGCGCGACAGTGCCGATTTTTTCTTCGACCATAGCGATCACACCCCTACATAGAAGAAGATGTACATAAAGAATACTGAATGTACAGAGAGGGAAGACGTACGTCGGTCCATCCTGGTTTCTCCTCCAGTTTCTTAGTATTTTCTTTTTATTGTTATAGAAAAATATATGTACTCTGACGTGTACTAATATTGTGGGGTTAAGAGGGCAGGGGCCGTTCTCCTCCAATCTGGTTCTCCGAACTCTTACCCCTTATTACCCTTATTTAATGAGATACTGTTTATAAATCGAGTAAAAACAAAAAATTTTATGGGGCGAGCTCGTAGATAGCGCGTTTGCCATGCTTGGTGCAGATGAAGGCTTCCCAGTTGTTGTCCCAGGTCATGTCCGCGCCGCACTCCGGGCAGGCGAGACATTCAATGACCTGGCGCTGGTTTCGCGTCACCGTCTTTTTCACCATGACTTTGATTCGCTTCTCCGGGTTGAGTGAATCCATGACGTACACGCTTTCCTGTGCGCCGGAGAATGGGGTGCTGTCCGCCTTCATGCGTTTCTTGCGGTAGGCTTTCATCTGTATCTTGTACTTTTCCATCATGGTCTGCCGGCGGCCCATAGAATCACCAATGTCAGCAGTCTGAATACCAAGGTGTTTTATAATCTCTTTCCCTATGTCACCACGAGTTATGCGACCATCGGATACCATCCTTCCACCTCCCGTTCAAGAAATCCTTGCCCGTCAAGGCATCGAGAAGTTCTACCCACCACAAGCCGAGGCTCTCCCCAAGGTGTTTGCGAAGAAGAACATCGTGCTCGCCGTCCCGACAGCTGCGGGGAAAAGCCTAGTCGCCTACCTTGCCATCATCCACCGGTTGTGCGCTGAAGGCGGCAAAGCACTCTACGTCGTCCCGCTCCGGGCGCTCGCCCGGGAGAAGTACGAGGACCTACAGGCGTTCGAGCCGCTCGGCTTGAAAGTCGGCATCTCCACCGGGGACCTCGATGAGTCTGATACACGCCTCAACAAATTCGATATCATCGTCTGTACCTCAGAGAAAGCGGATTCGCTGCTTCGCCATGGGTTGACCTGGGTCGATAAAGTCCGGGTTCTTGTCATCGACGAGATTCATCTGATCCATGATCCCACCCGAGGGCCGACGCTCGAAGTGATCATCTCCCGATTCAAGGCACTGAACCCCAAAACCCAGATTATCGCCCTTTCGGCCACCATCAAAAATGCTGTTGAACTATCAGACTGGTTGGGCGCGGAGTTGATCCAGTCAGACTGGCGCCCGGTGACGCTTCATGAAGGCGTCTACTTCAAACATGTCATCAGGTTCGATGATGGGTCGAAGAAGCCCGTGGCCGGTGATGCCAAGCAGGCGCTCGACGTGCTCGTCGAGTACGCGCTGCGTGACGGGGGCCAGTCCCTGGTGTTTGTCAACAATCGGAAGTCGACGGTGTCCGTCGCCCAGCGCCTCGCGTCCTTGATTGAGCCAACGATCTCAGCTGAGGACAATAAACGGTTGAAGACCTTGATTTCAACGATGCGGAAGAGCCAAGGTGAGCTGGTGGCTCCCGATGAGTCACTATCCCTATGCATCGAACATGGGGTTGCGTTCCATCATGCAGGGCTTGATAACAGCCAGCGGCGATCCGTCGAACAAGGGTTCAAGGACCGGATGATTAAGTGCATCGTGGCGACGCCGACGCTTGCCGCAGGGGTGAACCTGCCGGCGCGGACGGTCATCATCCGGGATCTGTGGCGGTACGACATGAACTTCGGGATGGTTCCACTCCCCATCCTTGAGTATAAACAGCAGGCGGGCCGCGCAGGCCGGCCGCGGTACGACTCGGTGGGAGAGGCTATCACGATTGCAAAAGACAGCGATCAGGCAGACACAATCTTCTCCAATTATGTGCTGGCGGATACCGAGCCGATCTTTTCGAAGCTTGGGACGCAGCCGGCGATGCGGATGCATCTGCTCGCCGCGATCTCGACAGGTTTTGTCAAGGACTTCGATGGCATCATCAAGTTCATCCATAGCACGTTCTACGCGTACCAGGCGGATCAGCTGACGATTGAGCAGGAAGTAAGGAACGCGCTGGACTTCCTGCAAGAGAACGGGTTCGTCGAGAAGGTCCGGTCCGGGTTCATCCCAACGGCGTTTGGGACGCGGACGACCGCGCTGTACGTCGATCCTCTGTCCGCGCTCCGTCTGAAGAACGCGTTGGAGTGCCTACATACCCGTGAGGCGGGTGCTCTTGGGTTCCTGCATGCGGTATGTTCGACGCCGGACCTGCGGTCGTTGTACATGCGCGGCACTGATGCATGGGTCGAAGAGAAACTCGACTACGTCGCAGGAGAGTTGCTTGCCGATGTCCCACAGCAAGGCAGCCCGGAGTACGAGTGGTTCCTCAGTGACCTGAAGACCGCGTTTCTGCTCAACGACTGGATCGAGGAGGTGCCGCTGGATTCCCTGGTGTCGAAGTACAATGTATGGCCGGGGGATGTCCATACGGTCCTAGAGGTCGCGGAATGGCTGCTGCATGCCCTGCGGGAGTTCGCTAGGATGTACGAGTTCTCCGCGGTCACGAGCATCGCGGATGTGATCACGCGGGTGCAGCACGGTTGCAAAGAGGAGCTGCTGAATCTCGTGACGCTGAAGGGGATTGGTCGTGTGCGTGCCCGGGCGTTGTACAACGCAGGGTTCCCCACGGTGAACTCATTGCGTGGCATCCCTGAGGAGCGGCTCGCGAAGATCAAAGGTGTCGGCAAGGCGGTCGCAGTGAATATCAAGAAGCAGCTCGGGGAAGACGACGGGAAAGGCAACGTCGTGTTGAAGGCGAGGCGGGCATGAGGGACGTCATCGGTGCACGTGGTCACATCAAGGATGTCGCTGATTTTCTTTCCAAGGTCCAGGAGGTTGCCGTTCGCCATCATGTCATGATCCAGGTCCTTGATGCTGAGATGGTGTACGGCAGGCTGCATCTGCTGTCCGCATACGACCATGCGGCGCGGTCGTTTCGCGAAGGATCGAATGCGACGAACTCACTAGGTCTGGAGACGCTCTTGTACGCCTCGGGGGAGTCGCAGATCCAAAAGGCGCTTGCGAAGATGGGGGTCAAGACAGGGACGACCTGCATCGCTGTTGTGGTCGGGGCTGAGGAGAATTACTCGGGTAGCCTTGATGCGGTTGTTTCTGAACTCTTATCATCAACTCGATGTGAGCGTGACGATGCGGTGCTGGAAGGGGATCGTGAGACGCTGCGTCGGTTCGGTGTCAGCGACCGCGAGGTCGAGACCGTCACAGAAGGACAGTACGGGGATCTGGTTCTGGAGAGGGTCGCGATGGTGGACGTCCTCAAGCGCTGAGTAGTTTTTTTTTAGGTGCGACAGCAACGTTTAAAGCACGTGACTAGTTGAGGTGTGCCAAGGGAATGCGCTCGAGACGTTTTCCTTTCAGGACTGCCTGCTTATGAGTATCCGTGAAGCGATTCATCTCTATATCACGATCAGCCGCTGGGAGTTCCTGCCCGCGGTGTTCATCGGGATTTTCATCGGGATCCTTATCGGTGCGGAGTCTGCCGCCTCCATTCTGCATTCAGCGTGGTACCTCATCGAGGGCGTTGTGATCTTCATCTTGCTGTTCAACGTCGGGTTCATGGTGAACTGCTGGGCGGACTGGCAGGTCGACGAACTGTACAAGACGAAACTGTACCAGGCCGTCATGCACATCGGGCGCCGAGCGGTTGGGATACTGGTTATTGTACATATCATCATCGCGTTCGTGCTCGCCTTGCACCTCAGCCTCGCATTGCAGCGCATGGAAATCATCGTGCTGGTGTGGATCGGGACGTTCTTTGGGGTGGCGTACTCGGTGGAGCCGTTCCGATTCAAACGCCGGGGTCTTTTACATTCGGTCGTGGCCCTGCCAATCTTCCTTATCCCGGGTATCTACTCGTATTTCTTGGTCTCGCCGCTGCCGTTCTTCGCCTTCTACTCGCAGATGTTCTTGCTTACGGCCGTGGGAATCACCATCGGGCATTATGCGTTAATATTGATAAGCCAGGCGGAGGACCTCCCCGCGGACCGGGAGATGCACCTGATCACGCCTGCGGTCCGCTGGGGTGCCCACCGTACTGTTGTGTATTCGCTAGGGATGAATCTCTTCGGCTCCGTGCTGATTATCATCGGGCTTGCGGGATTGTTCGTGGTGACGAACGTCTGGCTGCTCCTGCTGCTGCCGCTCGTAGCCGTGAGCCGGTATTTCTCCATGCACGAGGTCGCCAAATTGGCGAGGCGTACGAGGTTCGTACCTGACGAAGGTGCGTTCATGGTGGAGCTGCGGGACCGGATGCAGACGTATCCACTCTGGCATGCGTACGGGCTCGCCGGCGTTTTGATCAGCGGCCTGAGCATCCTTGTGGTCCATTCGTTACATCTGATCGGTTCACTCTAGACTTCTTTTTAAAAGGAGGCAGAAAATTTAAATCACCAATCATCCCTTTCTTCAGTGTTGGACGAGGCAATCATGCGTCGGTATTTCATGGTGTCAGTCGTGGCTCTCCTCTGCGTCTTGGCGACGTTAACAACACCGATAGGGGCACAGCACACCGTCTATCCGATGCATCAGGACTCTGCGGTCGCCCAGGTGAACGTCACGTTCCAAAGCCGCGGGTACGCATTGTACGGGGAGATCTCTTATCCTGAGAACAGCTCCAGTCCCCTTCCCGCCGTGGTCGTCTGCGAGGGAACCGCCGGGTACACCAGTATGTACTCGTGGCTTGCCCGTGCGATCGCCGCCGATGGATACGTGACGTTCCTCTTCGATTTCCCCGGCCAAGGGAAATCCGAAGGTTTACGTCCAATCCACGGAGTCTATTTCCCATGGCTCAACCTCTACCTTCGCTTTGGTTCCTTCCATGAATCGACCATCCATTATCTGAATGGGGACTGCGTGCAGGCGACTAAAGACGCCATCTCGTACCTCATCTGGGAGAGCCCTGTCGCATCCATCATCGATGGCACACGCATCGGACTCATCGGTCACTCGCTGGGTGGCCTCGTGGTCACGGAGACAGCAAGCCAGGACCCGCGGGTCAAAGCGGTCGTCGCCTTATCTCATGCGACCCCTAGCAGCGTCCAGTACATCACGGTTCCTCTGCAGTTTTTAGGCGGCGCCTTCGAGATCGCACCGTCTTCTAAGAGCATCCCCATCCTCTTGACGAGTTACCAGGACGCGCATGCACCCAAAGAGCTGGTGTTCATCGCTGGCGGGGCTCATCTTGGGTTCACCACCGCACTGGGTCCCTTGTGTCCCTGCCCCGTGTGGCAGAAACCCTGCTGTTTACATTATGCTCTGGGCTGGTTTGACTGGTTCTTGAAAGGCGACCCGCAGGCGTATTCCGATATTATCTCAGGTGATGCGAGGATATCGGGTGTTCTTCGGTCGCGGTACAATTTCGGTGATGGCGACTGCTTCCTGCGCCGCGGCTGATTCTCTGAGGTGAACCAAGACTTTTAATACAACGGGTGATTACTGCACAGAACGTCTCCGCGACTTGACCAAAAAAGTACTGGAATACCTGGGGAGTTAAGTCACATTGCATATGCCCGCATGGGGTAGCTTGGACATCCTATGGGCCTGCGGAGCCTAAGACTCGGGTTCGAATCCCGATGCGGGCGCTAATTATATTATTATATTTTTATTAACGTTTTCTAGGCGAGAAATCCCCATGCTTTAGCGTGGGGATGAATCGTCCGTAACCGGGTCGTTAAAACGCCGTTAGGCGTTTTCTTCCCCCTTTGGGGGAAAGCCCCGCAATTTATTGCGGGGAAGGGGGACAAGCGACCTTTCATCTGCGGATCGTAATACTGGTGCGGCCTTGATATCAAAATAGAAGTTGACTATCATCCTTAACAAACAGCAGCAGCTCTCTTGATCTCTTTTTTTCTTTTCTTTTTTATATCAATAAGCACGAAACATGGGTTTCTAAGGATATGTTTTAAGAAGGAACCACAGTGTCATAGTAACCTTGAATATTATGTTGAAAAAAATATTTAAAAAAAATCCTATTATTTTACATGTTAATTGGAATTAATAATTAAATTAGCATTAGTCATCATTGATATCTAAATAATATTTTGTTACTATTGTTGTTAATATTTTTCATAGAATACATTAATAAGACAATTTATTATCTTTATTTTAACCGGTTTTATTTTATGGGGAGGACGAAAAAATGAAGATAAAAAACAAAGCAATAGTAACTATAGCTGTTCTATTAACGATGCTGATGATGGCAAATGGATTTAGCAACGCCGTAACAGTAACAATATTAGATAAAAATAATATCAAGAACGGGCTATCTAGTTCTGCGGACGCAGCTAACAGAAACGCCAACAGTATAGATGATAAAAAAAATTCTATTCTTCCAGCCGATAGCGAACCTCTTGGAGAGCGGGGATATCATGCACCTTCCTTTTATGCTAATCAGTACACAACACATGACTCCAATTGGCAAAGTTATGGAGCTCATGAGATGCGGAGTAACGTTGGGGGGGCAGGTTGGATCTATTTTCAATTCGTCATGGGGTATCATAGGGTAGTTGATGGGACATTATATGTTGGAATCTATTTCATGGACTGGTCTTTTTGGCCATGGGTAGGTGGACCTGATATAGCTCTATATAACTTTAATAGCGGTCAATGGGATACCATACATGCATCATGCGGAACCTGGGATACCCTTAATTGGGCATGGTATCAAGTACCAAATGCGAACAACTATGTTGGTCCATGCGGAGATGCGGGCCAAGTACAGGCCGCTGTTGGTGCTTCATCCTCTGATGATTGCGTCCTTGACGAAATTAGTATTACTTATAATTTATATGATCGGTCTATAATCTTTTATACTGATCCTACCTCGGGGGATTCAATAACATTTGATAGTTCGACATATACAAATGGCCAGAGTACCACGAAAGAAGAAGGCTGGTACGTTGCTCATGCGAATCCTCCGTCAGGCTATACATTTAATCATTGGACTACAACGGGGGGTCTTATTGCTGATTCGCCGAATTCACAAACGACAAATGTTGAAGTAAGTGGCGATGGCACTCTCAAAGCATGGTTCACCCCACCCCCGCTCACGGTCACTTTCTATACTGATCCGACTTCCGGCGATTCAATTACCTTCAATGGAAATACCTACACCAATGGTCAGAGCACAACTGTTAACGCAGGAACGTATAGCATAACCGGGAACCCTCCGTCAGGCTATGTATTTAGCCAATGGACTTCAACATGCGGGACGGTAACAAATCCAAATGCTCAATCGACCTCGGTAGCTGTCAGCCAGACAGGATATCTTAAGGCATGGTTCATCATCCCCCCAGTAACGGTCACTTTCTATACTGATCCGACTTCCGGCGATTCAATTACATTCAATGGAAATACCTATACCAATGGTCAGAGTGTTTCTGTTACCCCAGCAACGTATAGTATTACTGGGAACCCTCCGTCAGGCTATGTTTTTAGCCATTGGACGTCGACATGTGGGACGGTAACAAATCCAAATGCTCAATCGACCTCGGTGGCAGTCAGCCAAACAGGTTATCTTAAGGCATGGTTTACCATCATCCAGTACACGGTCACTTTCTATACTGATCCGACTTCTGGCGATTCAATTACATTCAATGGGAATCCCTATACCAATGGTCAGAGCACAACTGTTAACGCAGGAACGTATAGCATAACCGGGAACCCTCCGTCAGGCTATGTATTTGGTTATTGGACGTCAACTTGTGGAGCGGTAACAAATCCAAATGCTCAATCGACCACGGTGGCAGTCAGCCAAACAGGTTCTCTCAAGGCAACGTTCACCATTATTCAGTACACGGTCACCTTCTATATTGATCCAACAACTGGTGGGACTATTACCTTCAATGGGAATCCCTATACCAATGGTCAGAGTGTAGCTGTTGGCGGAGGAACGTATAGCATAACCGCGAACCATGCAACAGATTATGTGTTCAGCTCTTGGTCCTCAACATGTGGAGCAGTCGCAAATCCAAATCAAGCATCAACAACAGTAACAGTAACTTCCACAGGTACTCTCACAGCTCATTTCACCTACGTGCCACCAACAGCTCAATGGACGATCATGGTCTATATGGATGGAGATAATAATTTAGAAGGATATGGTATTGATAATTTCCTTCAGATGGCTTCCGTTGGTTCCACTTCTAATGTGAACATCGTAGTGCAATTTGATCGAATACCTGGGAATGATAATCGCTACGACGACTGGACAACGACAAAACGATATCTGGTGACCCAAGGTATGACTCCGAATATTGCAAATGCTGTAAGTGATATCGGGGAAGCAGACATGGGTGATCCTAGTACACTGGTTTCTTTTGTTACCTGGGCACAGGCCAATTATCCAGCAAATCATTATTGCGTTATCTTATGGGATCACGGTGCTGGCTGGAAACACCAGCATGATATCGGAACGAAAGGATGTTGCGATGATGTAACAAATGGCGACCGCTTAACTAGTGCTGAACTCAGATCTGCTTTCAACACAATATCCAATAACGGAAATAACCCTATTGATTTGATTGGTTTTGATTGCTGTCTCATGCAAATGATTGAGGTAGAATATCAAATTCAACCCTACGGTCACTACATGACCGCATCTGAAGAAACGATACCGGCCACCGGATGGAAATATGATTCCACCTTGCAGGTTTTAGTTGGAACACCGTCGATGTCCCCTGAGGCATTGGGTGCACAGTTTGTGAGTGATTATATCGCCAGTGGTGGTGGTCAAACACTGTCAACGGTAAATCTTCAGTTATTAAATGATTTAAGAGGTCATGTGAGCACTTTGGGCTCCTTACTCAAGAATAATGCATATAGATCACAAATCGCACAAGCAAAGAGTGATGTAGAAAAGTATGATGACAATGACTTTGTTGATTTATATCATTTTGCGCAGCTTATCTATGCGGATATAAACAATGACAATGTACGCACAACAGCTCAGAGTGTGATGAATGACGTGAATACAATTGTGACATCGGAAAATCATGATGGCGGTCATACAAACTCTCATGGAATATCTATCTATGTGCCCTATACTGCATATGATACATCCTATGGCAATTTACAATTTGCTAAAGATACCCTTTGGGATGAATTTTTGAATTGGTTCTACAAAGAGCCGAATAATCCCCCAAATAAACCAACAAACCCTATACCACAGGATGGCGCGACTGGTGTCTCCCCAAGCCCTACCTTATCCGTCCTTGTGATTGATCCAGATAACAATACTATGAACGTCTCCTTTTATGATGCATCAGATAATCATTTAATAGGAACCGATACTGGTGTCCGAAATAATACGAGAGCATCAAAGGTTTGGGCTGGATTACAAGGAAATACTACCTATAAATGGTATGCCATAGCAAATGATAGTAATGGGGATTTCAATACTTCAGACACATGGACATTCACAACAGGAACTATCCAACATCCACCAAAAACGCCAGATCGTCCCTCTGGTCCTCAATTCGGCGGTATTGGCAAAACGTATTCTTACATCACTAGTACAACTGATCCTGATGGGGACCAGGTGTATTACATGTGGGATTGGGGCGACGGCACACTACCAGTATGGATTGGGCCTTATCAATCAGGAGTAATGTGTAGTGCCAACCATACATGGACCACCAAGAGCTTATTCCAAATCAAAGTAAAGGCAAAAGACACATCAGGCGCAGAAAGTAATTGGTCGCAATCTTTACCAATTATAATGCCGAAAATTATTGCGCCACCGATTATCTCGCTGCTTCAGTGGTTATTCGGACGGTTCCCGCATGCGTTCCCGATACTCAGACAGTTGATGGGATACTAAAACCGCCCTCTTTTTCCCTTTTTTTCTTTTTTTTATATCTAAGAAGGATCAGTGTAAAACATGAGTTTAAACCGTGTCACTGCTTGACCGCTCACGGAAACGGGTCTAGAACGCAGTATCCTTTGCTAGGTATGGTTCAGTAATATCCTCTTTTTATTGCGTCTACGGCCTTCCCGGCTCGGACACCACCATTTCGCATAGGCTTTATAGAATTAACACTGGGTCCCGATGCGGACGTAAATCTATCACTATCATTTTTTTACTCTTGTTGAGACCCCGAGGAAAACCGGGCAATTCATTTCCTGGAAAGGGATAAGGTTAGATTTTTAAAGAAAGAGATGCTCTGAATTTGTAATTTGAGAGAGACATCTGATGTTAAATTTAAGAATTAAAGTTGGGCATTATTACGAATTTAAATTAAGCGAAAAAATAACTATCATGTTTGCTGTTTTATATGAGTTTGAACGAGGGAAAAATAAGGATGTATATAGTCTAAGAATTTTCGATAATAAAAGGGATTTTGAATTCCCTATTGAAGAATCTACATTCAATAGATGGGTCAAAGAAGAGCGGATCAAAGAAATAACACCCGAAGAAGCATTGATGCATGCAATAGAGGTATAGCCCTTTGAGGGGCTTTGCATATAAATTATCTTTTTCTCCAAATAACAGACAATTCTAATCAAGTATTTTCTTTGGATAACGGCCTGGAGTAATAAGGCCCTTCTTTGTCCCATCTTTTCTAATGACGTTATTGATCCCATATGTATGATTCTTCATTGCATTATGCAATTTAACATGACAACTCGGACAGACTCTGATGGCGATGTTTTTTTGGTAATCGATATGATGAAGGGATAGTCTACGGTCCTTCAAATCTGATTCAGACGGAGAATGTGTTCCATCCCGCAGTACCGGTTTTCTATCCCTGGGAATCAGATCAATTCCGCAAATTTTACAGCGATACCGTTTCTCTTGCATTTTCACAGTGGATTTGTTTGGGAGCTTGTTTTGGATGATTCCTTCAGAGGTTACATGAGAGGCCATGAGGACAGATCGCCCCAAGTAATTATTCATGACAGGCTACATAAATTTATTCTACTAGCAGTAGGCTTGATTCACAATTCCAAGAGAAAAGAATCACATTAAAGGAAATGAGTAGATTCTGTTTCCTCAAAACTCGTCTTCGTTGGCAGATCCCACGGCTGTTTCCAAGTTCAAAAATACGATTCGAAAATCCACGCCTTTAGATTCTCAACAGAAGAAGATCCTATGAATGTAGCGCTATCTTTGTGCTAGTATCCCGAGACTTTGAGGGTGTTGTATGGGCGATGAAATGATTTGTATGAGTATAAAACATGGTTTTCTCAGGGTATGTTATTAAAGAATGAGATGTTATTAAATTGTAAGTTTGAGCGGGAAAAAAATTATGGTAGAAGAAACAACAGAAGCGGGAACAGCTGAAAAAGGAAGACCAGATGAAAACGTAATCTATGTTGGACACAAACCTCCGATGAGCTATGTGCTTGCAATAGTTACACAATTTAACACTAGTGGTTCGGATGAGGTTATTATTAAAGCGAGAGGCAGGGCGATTAGTACAGCGGTAGATGCTGCAGAAATCGTAAGAAACAGATTTATCAAAGACGCGAAAATTAAAGAAATAAAAATCAGTACTGAAAGTGTTACCAATGAAGAAGGCAGAACCTCCAATGTGTCTTCAATGGAAATAATTTTAACAACTAAAAAAGAAGAATAAATAGGGCAAACGATGAATTTACAGGACAATGCCTATATCTAGTTTTTTTGTGAGTTCCTTGTAGCGATTTCGAATAGTAACCTCGGTGACACCTGCGACATCTGCTACCTCGTGTTGTGTTCTCCGTTCACCACAAAGTACCGATGCAATATAAAGAGAGGCTGCTGCCATGCCAGTTGGGCCACGTCCACTAGTAAGTTCTCGGTTTGCAGCTTCTTGTAAGATCTCCAAGGTCTTCGCTCGTACATCGCTACTACATTTCAGTTCACTGCAGAACCTTGAAATATAATCCTCTGGTGACGTCGGCAACAATTTTAATCCTAATTCACGAGAGACATATCTGTAGGTCCTTCCGATCTCTTTCCTGGATATATGTGCTATTTTACTTATTTCATCAAGAGTACGTGGTACATGGCACTGCCGGCATGCCGCATACAATACTGCGGTGGTAACACTTTCTATGCTTCTACCACGGACCAATTTCTTCAATGCTGCTTTTCTATAAATCATAGCAGCGGTCTCTCTCACCGTTCTTGGGAGGCCCATGCCTGATGCCATTCTGTCAAGCTCAGAAAATGCAATAGCAAGGTTTCTCTCTGTTGAATTGCTAATCCGAATACGCCGAGCCCATTTTCTCAAACGATAGATTTGTGCTCTATTTCTCGTTGGAATTGACTTCCCATAGGAATCTCTGTTTTTCCATCCTATCATCGTACTGAGTCCTTTATCATGAATGGTGTACGTCATTGGTGATCCGGTTCGAGCTCGTTTTTCCCGCTGTTCGCTGTCAAACGCTCGCCATTCAGGGCCGTGATCAATGATATTCTCATCAAGAATAAGTCCGCAATTTCTACAAACCAATTCCGCCCGAGAGTAATCTTTACTGAGATGGTTACTCCCACATTCAGGGCATTGAACGATTTCTTCTATTTTCTGTTTTTCTTTTTTAACCAAAACAAATCAAATCCCTGATATTCTCTAACTTATCAGTTGAGTAATATAAATACTCGTTCGTAGGAGTTTTGAGGATTTTCTTATGGAATAGAACGTCTCTCACGTTAACAGATTGGTTTTTTTCGTTGCCCCATATCTTACGAGAGGGGTTTTACTTATGGAGAAGCCCTAATGACGTTAGCTCTTCTAATAATTTATCAACTGCTATTGACACATCTTCTATCTTTCTTGCACCTGCACAGACTATTTTACCAGAACCGAATAAAAGCATAGCTACCCTAGGTTCTTTTATCCGATAGACCAGTCCGGGGAACTGCTCAGGTTCATATTCCACATTTTCTAAACCAAGAGATATAGCTACTTCGCTAAGATTAAGATCTCCCCCCAGATCAGCTGTGGCTACAATATTCTGAATGACGATCCCAAAGTCTTTATAGACCTCAACACCCAGCATCTTCAGTTTTTCCGCAATGATATTAATAGTGGTTTTGACGTCTTCAATATTCTTTGCACCGGTACAGTTTGCCTTCCCACTTCTAAATAGAAGGGTAGCGGTTTTCGGACTACTCAACCGATACACGAGCCCAGGAAACTGCTCTGGCTCATATTCAGCTTCTTTCCATGATTGTGCTATCACATCAAGATCTAACTTTTCTGCAAAAGATGTAGATGCTACAATATTTTGTACTTTTATTTCTATCATATAGTATCACTTATCCGTTAAATAGTGAAGTGTCACAGTTTTTTGGTGGCGAAACAAAGAACAAGTATGTCTATTATAATGATGCTCTCATAGTATGCTGGCTGCAGAATCTATTTTTTCGCATCTTTGTATATGAATGGTTCCTTGTTTTCAATTGATGGTTGGCCTTATAAGTGATTAAATGATATATGGTATGAAATATGAGGAGGGGAAAAATATGAAACAAAAAAATGTGTATATGTTTGACAACGATGATGATAAAGCTATTCAATTATTCGTTAGATTAGGGATGCCGAAAAATCTTGCTAAAACGTTATTATACGCTTCACAAGTTGATGAATGTAAATGTGCTGATGTTGAACAGGGGACAGATATGCGTCAACCTGAGGTGAGCATAGCGATGCAGGAACTACGCAGAAGAGGATGGGTAAAAAAGCGGGATCTTAAAAAGGAGGGGAAAGGCAGGCCAGTTCATATCTATAAAACCACCACGGATTTATCTGCAATATTAAAAGCCTTCGAGCAGGAAAAATTAAAAGAAGTTGAAAGCATTAAAAATGATATATCGGCACTTAAAAATATCATCCAAAATAGATAATATTTGCCCCATATCCTTTTTGTTGGCTATTTTCATAGAAATTTTAACAAATAATTGAACAAAGTATTTAATCAATCTCTCCATTCATAGGTTTGGAAGAGGAGATGAAAAAAATCATGGCTACAAAAACAAAAAAGGCAACGAAGAAGAAAACAACAAAGAAAAAGAAGTAAATCTCTTTTTCTTTCTTTTTATCTGGGCATGATTCATAATTCCAAGAGAGAGGAAACACATGAAAGAAAATGGGTGGATTCTGTTTCCTCAAAACTCGTCTTCGTTGGGAGATTCCATGGCTGTTTCCGAGTACAAAAACACGATTCGAAAATCCACGCCTTTAGATTCTCAACAGAAGAAGATCGCATGAATGTAGCGCTATCTTGGTGACAGTATCCCGATACGGACGTATTCCTCACCCGGGATACCGGAATAACGTACAACACCGCTCCTTTTCTCCGATCTTCCTTCGTCGAACATCCGACTACCTCAAGATACGTACACCCTCTTGCTCTCCATCCTCCCCTGATGCTGTATCACATCTTTTATAAACCAGGGCGGAATAATATCTGGGCACATGGACTTCGACCTGTCTAAGAACTCGGTGGTCACCTACACCCCCCTCGCCGGCTACACCCTCCCCAACCTCTTCCGGATCCTCGCCCAGAACCACTTCCACGTCAGTCCCCGCTACGCCGCCCGGTTCACCTACAGCATCGCTCTCAGCACCATCATGGCCCCCTTCTACCTACGAGAACGGCTCACCTACGACGAACCCATTGCTAACACCGCCATCACCAAGGACCCGATCTTTATCATCGGCCACTGGCGCTGCGGCACCACCTACCTGCACACCATCCTTACGAGAGACCCTCAATTCGGGTATTTCTCGACCTACCAGACCCTCATCCCCTCGCTCTTCATCAGCGGCGAGAAGATCTTCAAACCCATCGTCGTGAAAAGCCTGCCGAATAAGCGGCCTATGGATGACGGGGACCTCTCCGCCGACCTTCCCCAGGAGGATATCTACGCGATGGGTGCCCTCTCCCCGTACTCCTACTACCACGGCTGGTGCTTCCCCCGCAACATTGAACACTACAACGACTACGTCTGCATGGCGCATGCCTCACCGCAGACCATCGAAGACTGGAAACGTACCTATCTCACCCTCCTTAAAAAAATCACGATGTACCACCATGGGAAACAGCTGGTGCTGAAGAACCAGGACAACACAGGGAAGATTCCTCAGCTGCTGGAGATGTTCCCCAACGCAAAATTCGTGTACTGCTACCGTAACCCCTACGACCTCTACATGTCCATGAAAAAGTTCATAACGAAAGTCATCCCGTTGTACTGCGTACAGACCCCCCCGCCTTGGGAGGACGTCGAACCGACGATGATGTCGCTGTATGCACAGATGACCAAGAAATACCTCCAGGACAAGGCTTTAATCCCTGTGGAGAATCTGGCCGAAGTCCGCTACGAAAGCTTCATCAAACAGCCTCTCAAGACCGCTCATGATCTCTACAAGAGATTCGACCTCTCCGGATACGAGGCGGTAGAGCCGGTCCTTAAAGCCTACCTCGAGACGCAGAAATCGATTCACACCGACCACTACACCTTCACCGATCCCATCAAGAGGAAAATCGAGAACCACTGGGGATTCGCCCTTCGAGAATACGAGTATAAGGCGCCGTCAGGAAAAGTCCTATTGGAGTGACATCGAGGCAGATTGCCTAGGGCTCTTCAATGTGTTCATTGTCCCTATTTTTCTCAGGGGCTTCATGCCCCACCTTGATGTTTTCCTTTTTTTTTAAATAACAACGTTGATATTTAGCCGCATCGCGAGTTCCTTGTATCTGTTCCGTATCGTGACTTCTGTTACACCTGCGATATCCGCGACTTCGCGTTGCGTGCGTCGTTCGCCGCAGATCACGGAAGCCATGTAGATCGAGGCTGCAGCAAGACCAGTCGGCCCCCTTCCGCTCGTGAGTTCGAAATTGGTTGCTTGCTCGAGGATATCCAGAGTTTTCATTTGGACAGCGGAACTCAACCGCAGTTCACTACAGAACCTTGAAATATAATCCCGGGGCGTAGTCGGCATTAATCGTAAGTCCAGCTCTCGCGAAACGAACCGGTAATTGCGCCCGATCTCTTTACGAGACATGTGCGCAAACAGGCTGATCTCATCAAGGGTCCTAGGAACATGACACTGCCGGCAAGCAGCGTAGAGCGAAGCTGAGGTAATACCCTCTATGGAACGTCCCCTGACGATATTCTTGAATGCCGCCTTCCGATAGATCATCGCGGCGGTTTCACGGACTGACCGCGGTAGTCCCATCCCTGATGATAAACGATCGATGCCGGAAAGCGCGACAGCGAGATTCCGCTCGGTAGAATCACTAATACGAATCCGCCGCTGCCATTTTCGCAGGCGGTACAGCTGCGCACGATTCCTCGTCGGAATATGCTTCCCAAAGGCATCCCGGTTGGTCCATCCAATGATCGTGCTGAGTCCTTTATCGTGCATCGTGTAGCTCATCGGGGCTCCTGTCCGGGAGCGTTTTTCTCGTTGTTCACTGTCAAACGCACGCCATTCAGGGCCATGGTCGATGATGTCTTGGTCTAGGACGAGACCGCAATCTCCGCACACAAGCTCCGCCCGGGAATAGTCTTTCTTTAGATGCCCGCTGCCGCAGTCAGGGCAATTAATAATCTCCTCTATTGCTTGTCGTGTTTTTTTCTTCAACATAGAACCCCTGTACGGAACAGGACAGAAGATGGGCTTCCCGTTCATCACAAAATGTCTGGGAGTATTGGCTATCGTATAAAAGAACAAAACAAAAGCGTCTCATGGTTACGGGAATGAGAAATTCTTATTTTTTTCTTTTATATTGATATACCGACTTCCCACTTTATATTACTTTGTTCACATTTAAAAGCGATAAATCCCTATGCGATAACAGGGGACGAATCGCATCATTCTTTCTTCAGGACTACGTTTCTATATACCAGGCGGGCGCGCCCATCTGCGCGGGCGATCGAGGTACGAACCCAGGATTTTTTTTATATGGATTTTATTTGTTGCAACCATTGTGTGAGCCAGAACCGGTTCCATTTGCGATGGTGAAGAGCACATTGAGGAATCGTGTCTTCCTTTCAAGTCCGCCTTGGGAAAAAAATCAAAATAATACACTGAGACACGAGAAAACCATGAACAACCCACTTACAGATCACATTATGGAAATTGGCCAATTCCTGTAGAAGAGTTTAAATACCCTATAAAAAGGCCTGAAGATATGTTTTTAAATAAGGTGAAGCTTATATTTACTGAATTTGGAGGAGGCATATACATGAAAGAGAGAAATTCTATACGAGAGGCAGCTGTACTACTCTTTGCAGCCCTGATGATCCTTCCCACAGGCGCTGTCCTAGCGAACACGAACACCCATGAGGCAGTCACACCCGCTCCTCAGACCGCATCACGCGGTATGGTTTGGGATAACGTACTCGGCGTGCATGGCGCCCTTGGAGGCATCATTGTAGCCACAGCGCGTTCTGATGGGTGTGCATTCCCAGCGGACGACTTCCAGTTCACTAAAGCAACGACAGTGGACAGCATCGTCTGGCAGGGAGGCTACTTCCAGACCCAGCTGGCGCAAGGCGACATTGACTACAACTGGAACTGGCGCGTCATCTTCTGGACCGACAATGGTGATGGAACCCACCCCGGTCAGATCATCTACAACATGACGATGCCTGAATCGACCATTACCCGAAGTCTATGGTACATCTACATACGACCAGACACCGGGAACCACTACTGGGTCGCGAACTACTCGGCCCCGCTCCCGCAATCGATGAGCTTTGATGCTAACACGAAGTACTGGATGACGCTCGAAGGCATTGGGGACTACCCACCACAAGCCTGCTGGGTCCGGCACAATGATAGCGTCGGCGGCATCCTCCTGCACCAGGCTGTCTTTGAGGGCGTCCTCTGGGGATACACAGACTGGGTTGATCTCCAGACCATGGCCCCTGATGGACTCCCCCACGACCTGAACTTCCAGCTCTGGGGACCTGGCGGTGACACCACCCCACCCACCACGACCTGCGCTCTCGACGGCACGATGAGCGGCGGCGTCTACATCACTCCTGTCGGCGTCACGTTATCAGCGACGGATGCAGAGTCCGGCGTGAACTATACCATGTACAAGCTCGACAGCGGTAACTGGACGAAGTACATCGTAGGATTCACCGTTTTGGACGAAGGATCCCACACCATCGCCTACTATTCGGTCGACAAGGCCGGAAATTCTGAAACCCCGAAGTCCACCCCGTTCACCATCGACCTGCCCATTGAGATTACCGTCAAGGGCCTCTTCGGTGTCACCGCGACCCTGAAGAACGCTGGCACGATGAACCTGACGAACGTGACCTGGAGCATCGACGTGGCCGGCAGTTTGGTTCTAGCGGGCAGCCACAAGGGCAACACGATCGCAGCCTTGGCCGTCGGAGCGGAAACCAAAGTCAAGGACTTACCGATTGGCTTTGGTCCCATCACGATCACCGTCCATGGTGGAGACACCGTCAAGGTCGTCACAGCAAAACTATTGCTAATCTTCGTCGTTGGAATAACAGGGTAGGATACTCCTATCCTCCTCTTTTTCTTTTTTTACTATTGACTATACGACTTTTTTCTATTGAATATAAGACTCTACCATTCACACCTCATCGATTGTAACGGTGGAAAAGAAAAGAGGTGATGTCCCTATTGATGAATGGTGTGCTATACGACCTTCACGTTCACCGCTTGAGGCCCTTTCATCGTCGATACGACATCGTACTCGATGTTGTCGCCAGCATGTAGGATGGTGAGAAAATCAAGGGACGACCGATACACGAAAACATCGTTTCCTTCACGGCTGGTGATGAACCCGCACCCTTGCTTCTCGTCATACCAGTTTACCACGCCATTCATACAGCCTCACTCTATGCTCTGGAAAAATAGCACTAATACGAATATTGGCAATGTTTACAGGTATGATACGACTCCCCGGGCGGGGCTGATGCAGGGCTTGAAGAGTTTATTTTCGTTTTGAATTGTCCGCATGATTCGTGTTCAAATTTCACGTTTTTTAACAGGCTGCATCGTGTCACGACTTGCGCTATCTGATTATCGTTTCTTTGTCGAGTTCTTCTTCCTTTCATGTTTTCAACCACACTTCTCTTTCTTTTTTCGATGCACTACAGTCTCGTGAAAAAATAAAAAACCAGAACCATCTCAGCGTTTTCGACTATTGCATCGAAAATACGGACTCCTAGTCTTTTTTCTTTCGGATGCACAACAGCCAATGGTCTTTATAAACCTTTTGATACGGCGAAAAACGATGCTCAAGAAAAAAGAGAAAAAGGAAGCCTTGGTACGGGATCCTTTTCTCCGAGTGACTTGGTTTTAGAATCGTTTTGGTTTGTGTTTCTGGAAACACTCCCGACAATATACCGGTCTGCTGCCATCCGGCTTAAATGGAACCTCGGTCTCTTTTCCGCACTCTGCGCAGGTTGCTGGGTGCATTTCACGCGGTGGTCTATCATCCCTTCGCTCACGTCTTTCTCTATACATATCTATTCCTTTGATCTATTCCTTTTGACGATGCGCTTCAATAACAATCGTCATTAATGATACCACGCAGTATTATAAAAGCATATCCCATACGTGGATTTGGGAGATACTAACAGGGTTGGGCATGAAGAATCTGGTTCTTGAAAAGCCAGTGAAAAAAAGCAGGGCTGTCGAACCCCACACCGCAGGGCCAAGGCAAACTATATAAAGGCGGAAAAGGTATAGCGTCTACGAAGGACTAAAACCAAAAGATTTCACAAACCTCAGACTAGATTTTTTTGAAAGCTTTTTGTTTCTGTTCTCTCAACTAAAAAAATACGTGATCAACATGAAAGGAAATGTCAAGTGGTATAATGCACGAAAAGGGTATGGATTCATCCAAGGCGAGGACGGCAAAGACGTCTTTGTCCACAGGACCGCCATCCCCGCTGACCTCACTCTCAATGAGGGCGACGAAGTGAATTTTGAAATTGAGGCATCAGATCGAGGCCCGCAAGCCAAGAACGTGACCAAAAAGTAGGCCGCCGAATTCGCCCTATTTTTTTCACTATTTTACTTGAGCTACTCAACAGCACTAGGTGATTCACAATGAAATCTAATGAGTTAAAAATCCATACCAGACTTCTTCAGAAACTTCAGGAACAGAAATTCACTGATCTTACTTGCATTCAGGAAAAATGTATCCCCTCGATTCTTCAAGGCAGCGATGTGGTCGGCCAAGCAGAAACCGGCTCGGGGAAAACCCTTGCCTTTTGCCTTCCCATCCTTGACAAGATTCACTATCGCCAGGGATTACAGGCGCTCGTTCTCACTCCTACCAGAGAGCTGTGCGTTCAAGTCTCCGAAGTATTCAAAGAGTACGGAAAGGAGCTTCGATTCACCGTCGCCTGCATCCACGGCGGCGTCGGCATCGGTCCGCAAATCCACCGACTTGAAAGCGCAGAGATCGCGGTGGCGACGCCGGGTCGAATGCTCGATCACATACGAAGGAACACCATCGACCTGCGGCATGTCCAGATCCTTGTCATCGATGAAACCGATAAGATGTTCGAAATGGGGTTTGTGGAGGATGTTGAATCCATCATACGCGAAGTTCCTCGAAACCGCCAGCTGCTCATGTTCAGCGCGACGGTCTCAGACGACGTCCTCTCCCTGGTGAAAAACTACTCGGAAGATCCCATCGTCGTCAGGACTCAGTCCTATGTCGATCAGAGCAAACTCCACCAGATATACTACGATATCTTTGAGCAGAACCAGAAGTTTTCTCTCCTTGTTCACCTCTTGAAGACAAGGAATGAAGGACTCTCGATAGTGTTCTGTGGGACACGCAGGGAATCCGATGTCGTCGCACGAAACCTCAAGCATCAGGGAATCTACGCGTCCGCTATCCATGGGGGCATGAATCAGAACAAGCGCACGACCTCGCTCAATGACTTGAAGAGCGAACGGACTAAGGTTCTGGTCGCGACCGATGTCGCGGCTCGCGGCCTTGACATCAAGAACATCACTCATATCTACAATTACGATGTGCCTAAGACCCCTATAGACTATGTCCATCGCATAGGAAGGACGGCACGTGCCGGAGCAGAAGGCGCAGCCATTACCCTGCTGACTGAACGAGACCATGAGAATTTCCGCCGTGTCCAAAGCAACGAGGAACTTCAGATTGAACGTGCGGAAATGCCGCAATTCCAACGAGTTCAGTTTGTTCGGAATACGGAGCAAAGGGACTCACAGCAGCATCATGGCGGCCAAAGAAATCAGTTTCGGCATCATGAAAGGAACTCTTCGTTTCAGTCGACCTCGGTCGGGCGATCATTTCGACGCTGAGGGAATCAGCACTATTCCCTCTTTTTTCTGTTTTTGACTATTTTTTTATAGAAATCATTTAGTCCTTGAAAAGTATCCCTAGACGCATATGCCAACAAGACTAAGAGTCCTTGGATTCGCTGGAAGCCTGCGAAAAGGTTCGTACAATCGAGCGCTTCTGAATACGGCCGTAGAGCTGGCACCAGACACCATGGAGTTCATCATCTTCGATCTCGCTTCAATTCCGTTTTATAACCAGGACGTCGAGGATCACGAGGACCCGGCATCGGTCACAGCATTCAAACGCGCGATCGCGGAATCCGATGCTCTCCTTATCTGTACGCCGGAGTACAATTATTCCATCCCGGGGGTTCTTAAGAACGCGCTTGATTGGGCATCCCGCTCTGCGAAGACGACGCCGTTGCAAGGAAAACCAGTCGCTGTTATGGGTGCATCCACAGGCGGGTTCGGCACAGCACGCTGCCAAATGGCCTTGCAGAATCTTTTTGCCGCCTGCGGCATGCACCCCCTGAATTCCCACCGGGTCCTTATCGCCCATGCCGAGGAGAAGTTCGATGAATCCGGACGACTTATTGATACAGCCACGCGAAGAATTGTCAAAGAGAGTTTAACTGCATTAGCGGAGTGGACGCTTATCCTCCAACGGGGGAAAACGTCAGTACAGAAAGTCTAGAACGAAAAAGAGATGAGGTTTAAATCAGAGGCCAACAGTATGCGAAGCAGCGGCATCCTTCTTCCCATCGCGTCCCTACCATCTCCCTATGGCATCGGGGATTTCGGACCCGGGGCCTACCTCTTCGCCGATTTCCTGCATACCGCCGGTCAGCATCTCTGGCAGATCCTCCCGCTCAACCCGATCACCGCTGGCAACCCCTCTCCGTATACGAGCACATCCGCGTTTGCTGGCAACACCTATCTCCTCAGCCCTGCCCTCCTCAAAGACTGCGGCCTGCTGACGGACTCGGATCTTACCGACGCCCCAGCGTTTCCTGAAAACAGCATAGCGTACGAGGCGGCCATCGACTATAAGGACGCCGTGTTTGCGAAAATCCCGGAGCGATTCCAGCGCCATCCGGATGCCGCACTCCACAGTAGATTCACTGAATTCTGCCAGCAGAACGCCTCCTGGCTCGATAACTATGCCATGTATCGCGCCTGTGAACGCCGATTCACGGCCCCCTGGAACCAGTGGCCGCAAGACATCCGAGACCGGAACATTCAATCATTGAAAAAAATCCAGGAGCAGCTGGAGACGCACATCACCGCAGAGAAACTCCTGCAGTTCCTCTTCATCGATCAGTGGCAACAGCTCAAACGCTACTGCAACGACCGTCATATTCTTCTGATCGGCGACCTCCCCTATTTCGTCGACTACTACAGCGCTGATGTCTGGGCGCATCCCGACCTTTTCAAATTAACCCCGGATAAGACCCCCACAGTCGTCTCCGGGGTGCCGCCGGATTATTTCAGTACCACTGGGCAGCTGTGGAAAACCCCGGTGTACCGCTGGAAAAACAAAGACACGATTCCCTGGTGGATGTCCCGGTTCGACCAGAACGCAGGCCTCTACGACATCATCCGCCTGGACCATTTCCGCGGCTTCGTCAATTACTGGGAGATTCCTGCGGACGAGACTACCGCGGCAAACGGTACATGGCAACCCGGGCCTGGTGCGCTCCTTTTCGAACAGCTCTTCCGCCGTCATCCCTCCATCAAGCTTGTCGCCGAAGACCTTGGGATCATCACTCCTGATGTCCAAGAACTCAAACAGCGGTTCCATCTGCCTGGGATGAAGATCCTGCTGTTCGCTTTCTCAGGTGACCCAACGAAGGACCCGTACCTCCCGTTCAATATGGAGAAAAACTCGGTCGTGTACACAGGGACGCATGACAACAACACGATTCGTGGGTGGTTCGAGAATGAAGTCGATGCCTCAGTCCAGCAGCGGATTAACGATTATACGGCGGAGAACGTGACGGTGGACAACGTCCACTGGGTGTTCATCCGGCTTGCGCTAGGCTCAGTGGCTGACAATGCAGTCATCCCCATGCAGGACCTCCTCGGGCTTGGCGCCGAGGCTCGCACGAACACCCCCAGCCAAAGCATCGGCAACTGGCGCTGGCGCGTCACGGTACCGCAGCTGTCTTCAGAGCTCGAACGCATCCTGCTCTTGCTCACCCGAACCTATGGGCGGGCTTGGCCTTCGAGTCGAAAAAAGGAATCAACAGATAAAGCGGCAACATGATTCTCGTCATTTAATTTTTTCTAAGAACCTTGAGGTCAGATGATCACATTATACCCGTGTTTGGTTTGTTGCAATAATTTTCAATTAATATACTACCGTTAGAAGTCATTGTCCTCCAGATGGATACGATAACTAATAAAGAGGCTGCGCGATGTCTCGGTCTTGAGGAGTTCTCTCCGAGGTGGATTGAAAGCATGGTGAAACGACAGTCCGTCCTACAGGCAGGAAACGTCATCGCAGCGCTCGCAACCATCGTCATCAACACCCTAGCGGGTATCGGTCTGATCAACAACATCAACACAGGTGCAGTCTCTGATTTATACCCTAATCTGTTCACGCCCGCGGGCATTACGTTCGCCATCTGGGGCGTCATCTATCTGTTCATGGTCATCTTCATCGTGTACCAGCTGAAAGGCATCCGCACAGGGGCGGTTCCAGCCTTCGTGGACGCAATCGGCGGCTATTTCATCCTCAGCTGCGTGGCGAACATCGCCTGGATTTTCATCTGGCAGTACAAGTACATCACCTGGACGCTGGTTCCCATGGTGCTGCTCTTGATGTGCCTCATTGAAATCTACACCCGGCTTGACATCGGGAAGAAACCGGTGCCTCGTCGGGAACGACTGGCTGTCCATGCGCTCTTCAGCCTCTACCTCGGATGGATCACGGTTGCCACGGTCGCCAACATCGCCGCGTACCTCGTCGCAATCGGCTGGAACCACCTGGGACTGTCTGAGGCCACCTGGTTTGGTATCGTACTCACGGTTGCGGCCGTCATCGCCATCCTAGTCATCTGGACCCGCAAAGACCTTGCGTACACCCTGGTCATCGGCTGGGCGCTCATCGGCATCATCATCAAGCATCTCCAGTCAAGTACAACGCAGCCAGTACTCGCCGCGTTCACCGCAGTGATGCTCGTCATCGTTCTCTTCGCTTACTTGATTCGGTTGGTTGCGAGCCGCACCTCGCCCACCGAGGAGACGGCTACACGCGCACAGCCGCCGAAAGAGATGCCGCCCTCGCCGCCGCAGGAACCGCCCGCGAATTCCTAACACGAGCGCAGGCATATGAGTTCTTCAGAATGTTTAAATCGATTTAACATATACCAGGGTTTCCTACTGGAGGACTGAGTCGAATGGAAAACTTTACCTACGCAATCTCGACGCGCGTGTATTTCGGCCGCGATACCCTGCACAACCTCGAATTCGAGATCCCAAAGCGTGCTTCCAGAATCCTGTTTGTCTACGGCAGCGGCAGCATCAAACGACTCGGGGTGTACGAGGAGGTCACCGCGATCCTCAAGACCCATCACATCCAATACCAGGAGCTGTCCGGCGTACAACCTAATCCCCGGTTGGATACGGTGAAGGAGGGCATCCGCCTCTGCCGGGACCACGACCTTCGGTTCGTACTTGCTGCCGGCGGCGGCAGTGTCATCGACTCCGTCAAAGCCATCGCTGCTGGCGTCCCCTACAAAGGTGACCCCTGGGATTTTTTCACCGGCAACGCCCAAGTTCACAACACACTCCCCATCGGGACTGTTCTCACCGTCGCGGGGACCGGCTCTGAGATGAACGGCAACGCGGTCATCACGAACACCACGTCGCAGCAGAAACTTGCGGTCCGATCCGATTTGCTACGACCTCAGTTCTCGATCCTCGACCCGAGCTTCACCTTCACCGTCCCCCGGGAGCAGACCGCCGCTGGCGTCGTCGACATCTTCAGTCACATCCTGGAGCAGTACTTCAGCCCCACTCCGGATACCTATGTGCAGGACCGGATTTCCGAGAGCCTCCTGTACACCTGCATGAAGTACGGGCCGATTGCGTTGCGGGAGCCAAACAATTACAACGCACGAGCGCAGCTGATGTGGACGAGCAGCCTGGCCCTCAATGGACTTCTGACCTACGGAAAGATCACAGACTGGGCGACCCATGCCATCGAACATAAAGTCAGCGCAGTCACAGACGTCACCCATGGTATCGGTCTGGCGATCCTCACGCCTGCGTGGATGGAGTACGTCAGCAAAGATGACCCTGCTGGTCGGTTCATCGACTACGCACAGCATATCTGGGGTATCGATGGCAGGAAGAAGGAGGCTGTCGTGAAGAAAGGCATTGAGAAGACCAAGGCGTTCTTCGCGAGTCTTGGGATGCCTTCGCGACTCAAAGATGTCGGCGTCCAAGAATCTCAGCTCCGAGACATGGCGGCAAGCATCGTCGCCTCAGGCGACGTCGGGAAGTTCCGGCGGCTCAACGAGGACAACGTATACACGATTTTGAAAAACGCGTACTAAACCACCCTTACATGAGGGCGTTGAGGAACTCGCGGGCGGTTATCCCCTCGTGCAGTCCCCGAGTCTTTGCAGCATCAGAGACTACGTTGATTTTCGCTTCTAACAACGCTTCGAAAGTCGAAACGCCAGAGACGCGACCCGCGCAATCCCCGAGTTTGTTCGCGGTCTCCATGTTGAGGTACCCGCACATCACGTACCCGTTGGAGACGGCGACGACAAGAAGCGGGGCTTTTCCTAAGGACAGGTGAAGCCCGAGTGCCGAACCGCTCTCAAGAGGGATCAGCTGGATGCCACCAGCAGTCCCCTTAAGAGTAGGTCCTTGTATTTCCATCCCTCCTCACCACCTTTCGTTGCTCCTTCCCTTCTCCGCCCCGTATTTGAGTGCAGCGGGAAGTGTCCTGTCTCCTCCCCGGGGCACTTCCCTTTATTTTTTCATCTTCCGTATTTTGAATTCTCCCATCCCTAGCGGTATAATTTCAAGTGCATCCCCATCGTTGATGTTATGGGCTGAGGCGAGTTGGCTCGGAATGGTTATTACGAGGCTACTGCCCACCATGCGCGCCTTCCGAGTTAGAGGCATTATCCCCTCCTGGCAAGGCTATGTAATGTATACGTGGATATATATATGTTTTGATTTTTTTAAGAATATATCAAATCATATCTAGAAACGGCTATGGCCAAATGCTTATGAACACCCAGGAAATACCCACGGATGTGATGAGACGATGAAACTCTTTCTCGACACGGCAGACCTCAACGAAATCCGGGAGCTCGCCTCATGGGGCGTCATCGATGGGGTTACTACGAATCCTACTTTGCTTGCGAAAAGCGGGTTCTCCTTCCAGGAGGTCCTCGCCCAGATCTTCACGATTGTCGACGGGCCGATCAGCCTTGAAGTCATCAGCGAGAAGGCCGACGACATGGTCAATGAAGCCCAGGGAATCGTCAAGAAAACACCGGAGAAATACCGCAAGAACATCGCGATTAAGATACCCATGACCCCTGAAGGCCTGAAAGCGGTTCGCATCCTCACACGAGAAGGGATTCACACGAACGTTACGTTGGTCTTCTCGGCGAACCAGGCACTGCTTGCTGCGAAGGCTGGGGCGACCTACGTCAGCCCCTTCATCGGTCGGCTCGATGACAACGGCCAGGACGGCATGGTCCTCATCGAGGAGATCATGGATATCTTCAACAACTACGATATTGAGACCGAAGTCATCGTCGCGAGCATACGACACCCGATCCACGTCATCGACGCTGCGCGCATCGGCGCGGACATCGCCACAGTCCCTCCTGAGATCCTGCGGAAAATGGCGAAGCACCCGCTCACGGACAACGGAATCAAGAGTTTCTTAAAAGACTGGGAGAAAGTAAAAAAATAAAGCCTTACATTTTTCAAAATCCCTTCTTGATTGAAGTGAACAAGCATCGGCTCGTCAGGTGACCATCTGCTTTCGTCAAAATTATTAAGGATCGCTTCTACAGCAATCGATATATAAATACTTGTTAGGAATCCGTATATGTTTTTCTCAGATTGACACCCATTTTTCTTCCCTTCCCCTTACATAGCTAGGAATAGTATTAATACCAGATCGATACATACAGATAAAATAAAGTTAAATCGGGGGATAACATGAAGAAAATAATTATCGTAATACTTGCCGGCATGTTCATCTGTTCTGGACTAGCCGCGGCTGTTCAACCTCAGACCACGACCACCTCTCAAACCGTTACACGGAGTTTCTCACCACCAGCCTTGACAACCGACAACGCCTACACACAAATAACCGTCGCCGGGGCAAACGACTACCTCATGAGCCAAGGCGAACCAATGTTGCCGATGTACACAGAAACCTTCACCTACCCCTTCGGCACAAGAATTACCGACGTCACCGTAACCACGCATTCCCTCCAAACCAAGACCGTACCCACCCCGCTGGCGCCGACACCGCCTATAGCCACCGCCGGGATGGTACTCGGCGATGAAAAGGCAGTTTCCTACAGTTCTACCCCCTACCCTGCGACCTGGTTCGCCTACAGCGTCGGCTGCGGCCTCTACGACGGTATCCGCCAGGTGATCGTGACCGTCGACATGTACCCGGTCAAGTATTTCCCAGCTGAACAGCTAATTCAATGGGCGCCCTCCGCGGACATCACGATCCAGTCCACCCCGCCCGTGTCCTTGCCGCGATCTGCCGGTAGGGACTCCTATCCGCTCGTCATCATTGCACCCTCCGAATACAGCTCACAACTAGCACCCCTCGTCACGCACAAAATAGCGCGAGGCATCAGCACGAAGCTCGTTACCCTCACTGATATCACCAGCGGCACCTACTTCCCAGTAAACGGTAGAGATGACGCGGAGAAAGTCAAGTACTTCATTAAAAACGCCATCGAGTCCTGGGCAACCGTCAGCGTCCTGCTCGTCGGCGGCATCGACAAACTCCCGATCCGGGAGACCCATGTGTACATCAGCGATGACCCCGAATATGGCGATGAGATCTTCACAAGCGACCTGTACTTCGCAGACATCTACAACGCCACCGGCGCGTTCAGCAGCTGGGACTCTAACAACAATAACATCTTCGGCGAGTATAACTGGAACGGCCAGACCGACATCGTCGATCTCCACCCGGATGTTTTCCTCAGCAGGCTACCGGCGACCGATTCAACCGAGGTCACCACCATCGTCAATAAGATCATCGGATATGAGACCACGCCCGGGTACCAGCAGAGCTGGTTCCCCTACCTTACCGTCTGCGGCGGCGACTCCTTCCCCGACGACAACAATATCGATGAAGGCGAATACGCCAACCAAAAGGTCGTCGACCTGATGACCAGCTTCACAGCCACAGAACTGTGGGTGACCAACGGCAAACTCACCGGCTTCACACCAACTGGCGTCGCTAACATCAAACAGGCATTCAACAGCGGCTGCGGATTCGTCGACTTCTCCGGGCACGGCGCTACGTACATCTGGGCGACTCACCCCCACAACAACTTCAACGTATGGGTCCCAACGCCCGCGGGAGGCTTCGACGTCTCGGACGTCGCCGGTCTTTCCAATGGCAATATGCTGCCCATTATCACCGTCGAGGCCTGCTCCACAGCAAAATACTATGAGGACGCGAACTGCTTCAACTGGGCGTTCCTCTACACCAACAACGGCGGCGCCATCGGAAGTTTCGGAGCCACCGGCATTGGCTACAGCTACGTCGGCACCGGCGTCACGACAGGTCTCGTGGGCAAGATTGGCCTTGATACCTACCGCGCCTACAAGACCGACCATGCTACAACGTTTGGGGAGATGTGGGCACGAGCGCTGAATCGATACATTAAAAGCTCCATGGCCGACTCGGACTACAAGACCGTCGAGGAATGGCAGCCCTTCGGCGATCCGACACTGGCAATCGCCGAGGCGTCTCAGCCCCCTGCCAAGCCCGCGATCCCTTCAGGTACAGCCACGGGGAACCCTGGGAATGATTACACCTATTCCACGTCCACAACCGATCCTGAGGGCGATAAGGTCTACTTCATGTTCGACTGGGGCGATGGGACCAAGAGTCCCTGGGTCGGCCCCGTGAACAGCGGCGCCATTGCCTCAGCATCGAAATCATGGACGAAGAAGGGAACCTACTCGGTGAAGGTCATTGCTAAGGACACCCATGGGAGCATGAGCATCTGGTCAGATCCCACGAACGTGACCATGCCTTTCATTCCGGACCGGCCGCTGCTGCAATTCCTGCAGCATCTCCTGGAGCAATTCCCCAACTCGTTCCCGATCCTTCGACACCTATTGGGGTATTAAAACCCCCTCTCTTTTTTTATTTTAACCTTTTTTTATTCAAAGCTTGGACTAAATTAAAGGGTGTTTTCAGGATTAAAAGTCTTAGATTTTCCCGAATTCCTTTTTCGTCAGCCTTTACAATAAGCATTATTTCACCTATTTATAGGAGGGAACAAGGAAAACGAGGGGATTCGAACCCGAAAAAAGCATATTGCTTTATATATTTGACGCGGTCAAGCAGTGACACGGTCTCTAACTCATGGTTTTATTCTGACCGATGAATCTGTGGCGATGATTCCCCTAATAATAATTATAAACCGCAAATTAAAAGCGCGTAACGAATTGAAATCTCCAGGCTGTTGAGCTCTCCTTTACCCGACTTAATTACTATTGTTGTATGCAAGTCCTCTATAATTATATATACTTCATGGGATATGAATATAATAGAATCCTATGAAATACAACGAGAAGTCCCACGTCATTATTTTTTTGATACTGCTTGTAATGATAGGAACTTCCTTCACGCCTGTGTCATCATCCAAAAGCCTTTCTTCTCCTGTCGAACAGGGAGGAAGGACGATCACTGGACAGATTTTGTTTTCCCCTTTATTTGACACAACAACCTATTTAATCAATAGCACTGGTGTTGTTAATCATACTTGGTCAAGCTCTTATCAACCAGATGCTTCTGCGTATTGGTTAGGTAATGGCACCATTCTGCGTCCAATAATGTCTGATGATGGTGGCTTTCAAAAAATTTTATGGAATGGAACAATAGCGTGGGACTACAGATATATAGCTGCTGGATGCAACTGCCATCATGATATTAAGTATTTACCGAATGGAAACGTACTTATGATTGTATGGGAGACAAAAACAAAAGACGAAGCGATTGCAGCAGGACGTAACCCAAATACCATCCAAGGAAACACATTCTTGCCTGACAAAATCATTGAGGTGAAACAAACTGGCCCGACAAGCGGAGCAGTTGTCTGGGAATGGCATGTCTGGGATCATCTCATCCAGGATTATGACTCCTCGGAATCCAATTATGGGGTTGTAGGGGACCATCCTGAATTGATTGATATCAATTTTGGCAATCCTTTTATGGGGGACTGGCTTCATACGAATTCCGTTGATTTCAACCCAGAGTTCGATCAAATCCTCATCAGCATCCATAATTTCAATGAAGTCTGGATCATCGATCATAGCACAACCACCGAAGAAGCGGCAGGTCATACTGGTGGAACATACGGTCATGGTGGCGATTTGCTCTACCGCTGGGGAAACCCACAGGCATACGATGCGGGAACCATGGGTGATCAAAAATTATTCTTCCAGCATGATGCCACCTGGATAAAACCTGGATACCCCGGCGAAGGACATATTCTTGTCTTCGACAACGGCAATAACCGTCCAACCGGACAATATTCTACTGTGGATGAATTTGCTCCACCTGTGGAATCCAATGGCGAGTATTATCTCGAACCAGGTTCAGCATATGGCCCTGAGGACTATACATGGAGTTATACTGCGAATCCGCCAATAAGTTTCTATTCATACATGTTCGGTGGTGCACTCCGTCTCAGGGACGGGGATACGCTTATCTGTGATGGAGTATCGGGGAGGTTTTTTGAAGTGACTCCGGAGAAAACCGTGGTGTGGCAATGGAACAACCCGTATCCTGGTCCAGGTGCTTTTCATTTCGTGTTTAAAATTGACTACATCCCGCCTCCACAACTCCAAACCCCTGACTTAGAGTGTCAGGGAACGATCAGTTTGACCAATATAGAACCTGGCAGTACTGTCAATAGTACATTTCAGGTGGAAAATATCGGTGACTTCGATTCAATCCTCAATTGGACCGTGGACACGTATCCGACGTGGGGCACCTGGTCATTTACCCCAACATCCGGTGATAATCTCACCCCGGAAGACGGGCCAGTCACCGTCCATGTATCCATCACCGCACCAGGTCAGGAAAACACGGAATTTTACGGAGTCATAAAAGTCGTCAACACGGACAATCCTGACGATTTCGACCAGATCCCCATCTATTTGAAAACCCCGATAGATAATTCCTTTATTCAGATGCACACACATCAATATCTGTCACAACTCAATGCGATATTTCTCGAGCAGAAGACTGATTTTCTGAAATAATGACATATTTTTTTCTATGTATCAACGACCTTCGTGTACGAAAATACTAAACCGATAGCCAGCAATGAAAAAAACGAAGAGACAGATACGCAATATCGCGGATTCCTTCCCCTGCACATAAAAACATATCCTGAGAACCCCATCCTAGACCCGTTTCCGTGGCTTTAAATAAAATAAGATTTTGTTTACCACACGGTGAGCTAGCCCGTAATGGTCTCATTTCCCCCGAGGTATGAAATTTTTGTTGTTATAGTTTCCCGAATTCCTTCTTTCGTTCTTTCGTATCTTTTCCTGTCGCTTCGAAGAGGAATTCATTCCATTTCCGGATGATTGTGCCATCCCCAGTGATCTTCTTCGGTGGGACGATGTCGATGAGCAGCTTGTTCTTTTCTCGTTTCAAATTCACCTCACCGATGCCATCGGCGGAAAACGAGATTCCTTCAAAGATATCACCCTCCGCGCCAAAATACTTGGAAACCAGTGAATTGAGGTCGACGTCATGGCCGCGTTTAATCGAGTATTCCCTCATGGGTGAACGGTAAGCCGCACCAGAATTTTAACCTTTTGATTTCCGATGGCTCGACGCCTTTATAGTCTGGTATGTTTCGAGATGGAGGACCGAGGACAGCGGCCGCTTGGGCACATGCAGCACCCCATGTGCATCCCGCCAGTATTTCACGGTATCCTCACGCTCTTCGACGACCGGCGCCTCCGCTTTATACCCCAGAGCGATTACTGCATCAACGCTGTACGGTTGGGGGATATCTAGCATCTGACGGATCCGCTCTTTATCGATGTTGCAGAGGATGCAGCTGCCCAGGTCTTCGGCCTCGGCGAGTAACGCAATATGTGCTGTCGCAAGACCCATGTCTCGAAGCGTAAACGGCGTCTCCGATTTCGTGATAACAACGATGTACGCCGTTGGCTGTTCAGCCTCCGACGGGGTCCATGCGGGTTCTAGATACGCGGCCCAATGCAAGGCTGGAAAAAGCGCGGAACAACGTGCAGGTTCGGTCACAAGAATGTATTCAAGAGGCTGGAGATTCGCGGCGGACGGCGCCAGACGCGCAACATTGACGCACCTGCGCAAGATTTCCCTGTCAATCGGTTTTTGCTGGAAACGCCGAATCGTCCTCCTGTCCATCATCACGTCATAGAAATCCATAGGAACCTCGCCTCCCTTTGGAAAACCCTTCCTCCTGGTTTAAAGATATCGGAATATCATGGTTCCGATTCGAATAGGTATGTTATCAACTGTTTCATACCTCCCTGCTCGTCTTGCATAGGGCGATCTAAGCATTTAAGCCTGTTAGTAACACCGTTATTTATGTTAATGACGTCATCTAAAGAATATTGAAAAACTAACAAACAATCGAATCCATGATTAAATGATGAAATTAGTAGTCCATTTGCTATGAAAAATATTTTTTCCATAGATTTAAATAAATTAACAGTATTACTATTCGTAATCTATTTTATTCTGGGATGAAGAAAAAAATGAGAAATAGTATGTGGACGAAGGAAGTAGCTATCGGAATCACAGTACTGCTTACTAGAGGATGTACCGTTTACTCGACAGATGAGAATCATTCTATTAAATTTAATCCACAAAAGCATGGGAGAAAAATTGTATGGTAGAAATCGTTCGAATATCCAAGAATGGCCAGCTCTTAGAAATAACAGAAGTTTCTGATAAGTATCGAGATCAATCATACCACAGGGACGAGGACGAGTAGCCTCTATCCTTTTTTTATTCATGATTCTGATTCGCATACAAAATGAGTCAATACTTTGTTGCTGGTTGTGTATGGATTCGTGTGATCAAACGTTAAAGTCGTAAGCCGTTCTACAGGGTCCACGTATTTAAGGCTACACGTCTAGAGTCCTCACATCTCTTCTAGAAAACATACACCAAGCCGAATGGCTGGCTCTATCGATACCTACTTTAACATCTGATTCTTTCGCCACAGAGAGTATGGCAAAAAAACAAGCCCAAGCCCAAGGCCAACGCTCCTTCGCCCGCACCGCGCCGAAATCCCAGGAAAAAGACCTCATCGACAACGCCAGATTCCTGCAGCAACACCCTGACGAGATCCTTCCGCGCAGCGACGACGGAAGCGACAGATACTTCGCGAAGCTACGCAAACACATCACGCAAATCGCTGCCATGCATGACAACCCGGAACGTCTCAAACGGCTCGCGAACAAGAAAAACCTGGAAGGCGCAGTCGCAGGCACCCTGCTGCTCCTCGACACTGAAAAGGCACCGGTCCTCGGCTACCTCGAATTCTCCACCGGCCAGACCGTGATGTACGCCCAGCGCGGCAAAGCAGACAAAGAGCAGTTCGTCGCCGCGCAGCACTGCCGAGACCCCGTCTACCGGCTCCTCGGCATCTACAGCCACGCGAAGAAAAAACACCTCTGCGTCTACTCCTGGGACGGCGGCTACGTCTGCACCGGTAAAGACCCGAAACCGCCCAAGGACTTTCTCTTCTTCCTCATCAAAAAACTCAACCTGACGCAGCAGGAGGACGCTGCCACCTGTCCGCACCTTACTCCGGAGATCGTCCATGAAAAAAAATCGCTCTCCACACCGTACCTCAGGCTCCAGTGGCAGTCCGCGAACCTCACGATTGGCATCTGTGAGACCTGTACGAAAACCAGGGGCAACACCCTTTTCACTATGTCCAAGTACTTCGTCGAACCCAGACTCTCCAATGATATCCTCGCCGAAGTTGTCTCCACCTACTCAGCAGCGCATCAAACAACCCTAAAAGAGCTTCAAAAAGCCGCGGCCGGCTACTTCTCCGGATCCTTCACTGACGCTCAGTTCATCGCGGAGCGCGCACGACACCAGCATTCCACCGTCCGAAAGCAGACGAACCAGGTGTTCATGGCCCAGGGCGTCTCCTACGGGGACTCCGCACAAACCTTCATCGACGCCCTCGAGCCCACCGCTGAGGAACGCCAGGCGCTCGACTACATCCTTGGTAAAGTAACCGAACCCGTCATCATCGCAGAGAAATCACCCTCCAAAGTCTTCGAACTGTTCTGGACCCCTCACGGGAAGGATTTCATCCGCAGCATCGTCACTGACCCCCAGTACGCCGCAGCACTCTGCAACATGCATGACTCGCCTTCGACGATCCTGAAGCTGGCCTTCGAATGGCAAACCCACCAAGACACGCTCAACGCCCTGCCGAAGTACACCGCGCTGCCCGCTCTGGCGGCCTTCGCGGACGCCATCGCACGCCTCGCAAAAACACAAGGAACCGAGAAAGCGATACGAGAACTCAAAAAACGACCGGACACGCCCCACGGCAAATCCCTGGAATATGCCTTCCTCCTCGCCTTCCAGGCAGAAAAAGAAGCCAAATGGAAATTCACCACGGAGGAAATCAACTACGGGGAGTTCCTCAAGCCCTCCGTCGACCGTCTCATCAACGCCCCGGTCGAGGACTACACCACAGCCCTCCAGTCTCTGCTGTCAGCCTGCGGATCCACGGAGACGATCACCGAACAAAACGACTGAACAGAGATCCCTCAACAGAACAAGGAAAAAACGTCTACGCACGATGCTTACTTCTTCTCTTTGATCTCCCGAAGCATCTCCTTACCAAACGTGGTAATCCCGTACAGCTTGATGTTGTTCCGACAGTTCTTCTCCTCCACAATATCAAGCATCAACAACGACTCATCCTCTTTGTACCGCGTCTCCATCCCACGGATCGCGCCAATCACGTTCGACGGCGTCGTCCGTACATGGTACGCGATATCAGCGGTGTAACTATAATTCGGACTGATCTCAGACAGATACTCCGCGATCTTAATCCTCACATTGCTCCTCCGCAGCGCCCGGACAGCAAGCGGCCGTCGGACCTCGAGCGTCTCACCTGTAGCATTCTCGTTGAGCATCCCGCATCCACCTTCCACGCTGCGAAACCTCTTCCTAGTTAATAAAGGATGTGCCTATGTGATTCATCCGGTATATCTCCCGCTACATGTCCATGTATGTATCCAGCTTCCCGCATACCTAGCTGCATACCCATACCCTCGCATACCACCCCGCCCACGGCCTACACCACAGGTACCATCTGCGAAAAAACATACTGCCCGCATACCACGGTCAGACTAAAAATCACCACCGAGACCACTAGGGTCCTGCCCACCTGATACATGAACAGCGCCTGATCATCACCATCGGTAATCCCGTTCGTGAACCGCGTTAGCACCACCACCAGCTCAATCAGGTACACACCAATGACCAACACGAACCACTCCGGCTGGATATTCTGCGCAGAAAAAGCCGCGGACACCGGCATCAGACTCGACGCCTCCTCAGGGACCGCTGACACCTGCGCCTCCACCGAACCAAGAATCGACGCAATCAACGACGTGATGCTCAGCGTCACCCCCGCGATCAACGGGGCGAACACCATCGCCGTCGCCCGCAGCGTCGACGTCAACTCATTGAGCATGTCCTTGATTTTCTCCTCCACCTCCTGCAGCTCTCGGAGATGATCCGCAATCCTGATGATCGACAGGCTCACCGCCTGCTGACTCTTCTGCATCCCCTCTACGATCAACCGCGTAATCGCCTTGATCCGATCCGAGGAGACGTACTTCAGCGAACCATACTCAGGGTGAAAAAACGCATCCCGCAAATTGATATTCATCGTATACAAAAGATACCCTGTATGGTTGAAGACCTCCGCGATTCTCATCCCGGCGATCGCCTTCGCGGTATACTGGATGCTTTCCTCCGGAGACCGGTCCTCCGCCAGCCGCTTCCCAAGCACATACAGCGCATCGCTGTATTCCCGCTCCATCGTCTTAATCTCATCCCGGATCTTCTTGTACGGCGTGTACACCCGCAGACAGTACCACGCGACCGCCCCCGCGACGCCCCAGATCACACACAGACTTAGCGGTATGTACATATTCACGAGTACAAGAGCCCCGGTCATGTCTGAAGGAAGCAGATATCGTGCGATAAATGGCGAAGAAACACCAACCGCGATGCTACCTGCAATCGTCGCCTCACGTCGCTTCGATATCCGTCTCAGGTCGGGATGCGTCGCTGGAATCCGCGGAGGAGTAAATGCAGCAGGCCGGGACAACAAGATTTTCCACATGTACAGAAGCACCATGAGCGGGATGCCGACATCGTAGAGGAGGAACACCTGGAGAAGAGAAAGATGCACGCCGACCAGACCAGCTGCCGGCAGCATCGCCATGAGTGACAGCGGAATCATGATGCCGACGGAGTAGAGGATCATGGTCGGCTGATGCAGGGCGTTGACGAATTTATTCATCATCTCCTTCGTGCCATCCAGCGAGACCTCCAAAGCCCGATCAAGAGTGATCGCCCGCGACACCTCGTTATGCTCGCAGACCGAGGATTTCACCAGATACAGAGACCGCTGAAGGTACTCATGCCACTGCCCCCAATACGAGGAAAACGCGGACAGCCCCTCATCAATCCCATGATGGACCCGAATCTCCATATCCCACAGCAGCTTGCGTAAATCCGCTGCTAGCGCCGTCTTCGATTCTGTCGCCGCGAACTTCACGCTATTCTCCAGATTGGGGACGAGCTTGAGGTACATCACCAGGTAGCTGAGGATCTCCGGGACGTCGCCAAGTGACCGGATCCGCATGACACGGGCATATATCCGTGGATACGAGGCACAGAAATTCAGCACGGCGAAAGGCACGAGGACCAGGCATACGATGATTACCGACAACATCCACAGATCAATATTTTGCTGGAGGATCAATGATGCGGCGATGATGCAGATAGCCACGGACAGACAGGCGAGAAACGCAAGGAACGCGGCGGCCTGCGAAAACAGGAGGATGTCCGCAGATTCTAGCTCAAGGCCGGTAAACGTCAGAGAGCGGAGAACCTCATCGGACAGCGGCTTCTGACTGCCTGGCTTCTGCAGAGAACGCAGCCATGCGAAATGACTCCTAGCGAAGTCGGCACCCGTCAAGAACCACGGACGCTGCTGGTTCATCTCAGACCTCGACAATATCTGGAGAACCACGCATCCCAGTCGCGTTTCACTCCCCTGTATCCTTCTTCGTTCCCCTCGCGTCGACTTTGTTCGATGCATAACCATAAGGCGTTGTTCGCATCACGAACCGCACGTGCCTCAAGCAGACAAGGATGAGTACTGCTCTGTATGACTAAGGCGCGTTTGATTTCTGCGCGCACGGCGATGTTGGCGAGGGCTTTTTCGATGCTCATCCCCCATTTTTTCGCGATACTGCCCACGACAAGGGATTGTCCCATGTCAAGGAGGTCCGTGTCGTGCAAGGTATCGGTCGCGGCGTCATAGCACATCAGGTCATGGAAGACCTTGTCGGGATCCGGCGTGGTAGCCCACCCGGTCTTCACGGTCTCGGAGATCTGAGTGACGCGTCGTTTCCGCTCGATGCCGCCGTCTTTACGAATCGGGGCGACGATTACGACACTGTCGACTGCTTTGAACGAGTTGGAGGGCACCCCGATGTCGTAGACGACTCGCTCATACACGTCGCGGGTGGTCGATCCATGAATTGTTCCCATGATGAGGTTGCCTGCGGCCCCAATACGCATGGCTTCGAAGAGGACTTTTGCCTCAAGACCGCGGACTTCACCAAGGATAAGGACGGACTCGCCGAGCCGTAGTGCTGTACGCAGAGCCTCGGTAGGGTCGATTTCCATGGAGGAAGCGTGCGTGGCGATGGATTTGGTGATAAGCGATTGGAGTTTGTAGCCGAGCTGCTGGAAGTCTTGGACCGGGATTTCTGAAGTGTCTTCTATGGTAAGAATGCGGAACCGCTGGGGGATTTCAAGCATGAGGGCGTTGAGCAGCGATGTTTTTCCAGCGCCTCTGCTTCCTGCGATGAGGATGGTCGCTTGGCCGTCGACAAGGAAGCTGAGGAGCCCTGCGGCCTCTGCGGTGAGCATCTGGTTGGCGATGAAGTGGGTGAGAGTCCAGGGGTGGGGTCGGTGCCTGCGGAGGGCGAAGGCGATGCCGCGGGGGGTGAGCGGGTTGGAGATGGCGGCGATCCTAGTGTGGTACTGAGGAAGGTCCATGTCGAGGACCGGGGATGCTTCGGAGAAGGCGCGGGCGCTGATTGCGCGGAATTTGGAGGCGAGGGCTTCGATGTCGTTTTCGGAGAGGAAGACGTTGGAGGTGTATTCTTCGCCGTCGAGGACGAGGTGGATGGGGTTGTGGTGGGCGGGGGCGTTGATGTAGATGTCTTGGATGCGTTCGTCGAGCAGGAGGTCTTCGAGGATGCCGTAGCCTGCGCTGTAGCGGGCGAAGATATCGGCGAGATAGTCGATGCGGTCTGGGCTGAGCGCGAGGTGATGGTGATGTTGGTGGTCGGCGATGGTGCGAGTGGCGAGGTGGCGGAAGTAGTCTTCTGCGTGGGTGGAGTCAAGGAAGCTGGTGTCCGTGGGTCTGTGATGGGCGAGGGTTTTTCGTGTGTCTTCGAGGAGTTGGAGTTCTTCTCGGGGGAGTGTGTATTCCGGGGGGACGACGAAGTAGAGTTTTTCTGGGCGGTTGGAAAGGGTGTAAAGGGTGATGTGGATGGGTCGTCCGCCTGGGCGGTGGACGTCGTAGGCTTCGAGGAAGTGAGCCTCGGGTGGTGGGTAGAGGTGGATGTAGGAGTCGATGAAGCCTGGTCTGACGTAGGGGCGCAGGTATTGGGTGTAGTAGTGGTCGCTGGTGGTGTCGTCATTAATGAGGGCGGGGAAGTGGTGGTGGAGGTCGGTGATCATGGCGTAGGCGGGGTCGTGTGGCGGTGTTTCTTGGAGGAGTGTGGTGAGGGTGCGGTAGGTTTGGAGGGGGTCTTCGTCGATGTGTTCGATGGCTGTGGAGAGGGTTTGGGGGTGGTCGTCGGGTGTGGTTCTTGGGTGGTGTTGTTGGTCTGGATGGGGAATGTAGGAGTGGGCGCGTTCGATGAAGGCGGTGAGGTCTTGAAGCACAGCGAGTTCGTGGTTGGCGTAGACTTTGACGACGGTGTGGTTGAGGACGAGTTGGTCTGCGCCGCGTTCGTTTCGCAGGAGGGTGAAGAGGCGTTTGCGACAGTCTGGGTCGCTGAGTGATGAGGCGCCGTGGGTGCAGGCGCGGCAGTTCACCAGCAGGGTTTTTGTGTGAGCCTGTCGTTTTACTTCATAGTCGCATTCCATAAAAGATGGTACCTCCCGTTCTTTTCATGACTGAATCTGATGTCGTCATGATTGTGTAAGCCGTGTTGTTACCTCCCAAATCAAAAATTATATAATATTGTCTGTATTTATATGTTTGTTCGATGCAGTAGTCTGGGAGGTCATCGAAGGTATGGTCGGAAAAGCAGATGGTATGTTTCGTGAGGCGCCGCATGTGCTCGGGCGCCGTGAGCAGTCGACGCAGGGGATGCTATGGGTGGGGAACTATCATGCCCTTGACGGCTCTTCAGGCGCGCGTGTCTTCTGTGATGCGTTGCATCCGCATGTGGTACTGATCTGCGGGAAGCGTGGGTACGGGAAGTCGTACACGATTGGTGTGTTCGTCGAGGAGCTCGCGCGTCTTGAGGAGCAGGTCCGCAGGAACATCGGGGTCGTCGTGGTGGATACGCTGGGGATCTTCTGGACCATGGCATACCATGCTGAGGGATCGACGCAGAGGAAGGGGATTCCTGTGCGTCTGTTCGTGCCTCACGGGTTCGTCCATGTCGCTGAGGAGCTGGGATTGCAGGCAAGTCCGTATGCGGTTCGCGTCAAGGATCTCTCTGCGTTCGCCTGGTGTCATCTTTTCAGGATCAACCCGATGGATCCCGTTGGAATTGTGCTAACTAAGGCAGTTGAGGCGGTACGTGAGGATTCTACTGAGTATTCCTTGGAGGATTTCCAGCGGTGGCTGCACGACAGCGAGGGTCTCGATCCCCTCTTGCGCATGGCCGTAGGCAACCTGTTTTCAATGGCGCAGTCATGGGGGATTTTCACGGCCCAAGGCCTACCTCTCGAGCAGGTTGTGCGTCCTGGTGAGGTCACGGTTCTGGACATCAGTTTCCTTCACACGACAGAGCTGAAGGATGCGGTCGTCGGGCTGCTTGCTGACCAGGTGTTCGAGGCGCGGGTAGCGGCACGGAAATCCTATGAGCAGCAGCGGCTAGGGCTACGTTCTCGCGGTGGGGGCATCCCGATGGTATGGCTTGCGGTGGATGAGGCGCAGGTGTTCCTCCCACGGTCATCTGAGACGCTCAGCAGGGATGTGCTCGTGTCGAAATGGATGCGGCAGGGCCGGCAGCCGGGGCTGTCGCTTATTCTTGCGACGCAGCGGCCTAGTGCGATCGACGCGGAGGTGTTCTCCCACTGCGATCTGCTGCTATGCCATCGGATGACTGCTCAAGAGGACATCGAGGCGCTCGGCCACATCAGGCCGCAGTACCTGGCTGATGATATCGGCGCGTTAATCAAGCAGCTGGGGATGGAGAAGGGGGTGGCGCTGCTGGTGGATGATACCTCAGAGTCGTCGCATATCGTCCGGATTCGGCCTCGTCTCACGTGGCATGCGGGGGACGAGCCGCTCGCGCTTGCGCCCGCGCCTCGGCGGTGATCACGGGTGAGGCGTGGTGATTCGTGGGCGGTGGAGATGATTCCCATCCGTCTGTTGGTCAGCGTCGTGATCATCGGGGTGGTACTGCTGTTGACTGTGTGTGGGTACCGGTCGTTGCAGCCGACGTTTGCGACAAACCAGTTGCAGAGAGAGTGTGATACTGCGGTGGGTGCGCTGACGAGTCTGGCGGATGGTGGGGTGCCGCGGGATGTGGATGATCCGTTGGCACCGCTAGGGACGCGCCGGGTGCTGTCGTTTGAAATCCCTGAAAATTGTGTGTATCTTTCGTTCGGCGGTGATCCCGATCCGCAGAACAATGGGGCATTGCGGCCGCTACTCCTGGGATCGGGTGCGGTGATCGTCTATCGCGTCGAGGGGGCAAGCAAGCAGGTGATATGGTGCCCTGGGGTGTCGTGGGGATTCCGTGCAGGATCTGTGCAGGGGTTGCGTCCCGGTGTAACGCAGGAGAGCTTTCTTTTACAGGGCGGTGGGAGCCTGCGGTTAGCTTTCGAGTTGGTGCGGCAGGGTGATAGCAGGTTCGTGCTGGTGTATCGATCTGATTAAAAATATGTAATTAATATATAAAAAAAGAGGAGAGGGCTGGTGCGGTCGTATCGTTCTTAGATTTGAGCCCATGCGGTGATGACGGTGAAGCCGGCTGCGGTGACGTTGCTATAGATGCCGACGGAGGTGCGGTCGCCGAACCAGTAGCCGAGGAAGCCGAACATGAAGCCGACGTACTGTCCTGCCGGTGTATCTTTGTTGACGAGGCCGCTGGTTTTAATGCCGTCGGTGACGTAGCCTTTGTGGAAGCTGATGATGTCAAAGCCGATGAGGTTCATGAAGCTGTTGAGCCCGAGGACCGCTGTCGTGCCGTTCTGCATGCTGAAGAAGATCGCGCACATAGCGTTGATGTTCGTGTTGTTTAAGAGCGGCAGGGTCCTGGTGAGGCGCTGGGATGCGGTCGTGGTTCGATAGAAGTGCTGCAGGATTATGTCAGCGTTGACGTCGCTTGCGATGAGGTGATAGGCTTTGAGGACTTGGACGGAAGCGATGAATTTTTCTTTAGCTGCGAGGTCCGAGGTTCGGATCTGTGCGAGTTGTGCTTGGAGTGCAGTGTATTGGTCGTGGGGCAGTTGGATGGTTGTTTTCACGGGTGTTTTCCCGGTGCAGTCGATGAGGTCGATGGTGGTGAGGGTTGTCTTGGTGGTAGCCTGAGCGCTGGTTGCCTGTTGGGTGTATCCGAGTGGTGCGAGGAGGATACATCCGATGACGATGAGTGGTATGACGTTTCGTATCTTCATATTGGGTTCCCCCATGGGCTACAGCGATGGTTGTATATTTGAATATTTCGAACAGGATAATTGGTCTTCTATTTTTTTTGTTTCAGATAAAATATTTGTATTTTTATTTATTTTCAACGGACTGGTTTTTGGTAGTGTTGGACATATACACGACGAGGTCAATTTGTGTGTTTGGCCGAAACGACGATCATCACGTCGTGCGAGTGGTTTGGGATGGTTTTTTCGTTGATTTTTGTCAAGTTCCATGCATATCTTTATTTTGTGAAGCTTGTTAAACTTCTTAGTTAATTTGTAAAGGGAAAAAATGAAATAAAACCCGGGGTGCTCCTCGAACATTCTCTTGGCGCTGTGGGATTTGAGCATGATCTCTACGGTTTGGATTGAGTACCGTTTGGGGAGGTTGACTTGGAGATGGACCCCTGTTGTTGCGGGTGCCACCTGCAATCTTTTTAGAGCTAAACCGAAATTAATTTATATGCAGAGCGTCTAAAAGGTTGAAGAAAAGATGCGGGAAAACGATTTTTCTTCGGTAACAAAAAAACAAGCATTGAAGAGAGCAAATTATCGATGTGAAAGATGTTGGTCTGAAATAGATCTTGAATGTCATCATAGACTTTCTCTTCAATTGGATGGCCAATCAAATCTCGAGAACTGCATAGTTCTTTGTCATAATTGTCATAATATTGCCCCGCAGGATCCATTTCTTTTACAAAATCTTTTTCTGAGATTTGCATCAACCAAAGAGTTATTGAATTATTACAATGCAAAAAATGAAGAGGAAGCTCTCAAATTATTCTGTCTCGAAATGAATATCAATTTTCGAGAGACACTTGATAAAATTAGAAATGATCCAAGTTCCCATGTGTGTGCAATCAAAGATGGTATGGAAAAATGCGTCAAAGAGAAGGGGCATGCTGGATTTAACATACCATACGGGTATGATTACGTAAATGGAAAACTAGTCGAAAACAAGACAGAATCTCCCCTGATAAAAAGAATCTACGAAATGTATCTTGCTGGACAAAGCATGGAAAAAATTGCAAAATTGCTTAATCAAGAAGGAGTTCCTTCGAAACAAAACAAAAAATGGGGGTCTCATACTGTTCAGGTAATTCTTAAAAATCCTTTGTATTATGGGTTTCTTCACTGGGGGAAATATTTGAACAAAGGAGATTATCCACCCTTGATTGATAAAAATACTTTCACTGCAGTGCAGGCGACTATTAAAAAAAGGAAAACGGTAGTTCGTCGTCATTTGAAGAAAATCAATGTATCTACTGCCATTAAAAGTTGAAGGAATTATAAGGGAGAATGATTTTTCCAGGGAAATGAAATAGGGCTTTGCCCCTATTTCATTATATAAGGATAATGTTTATTATACTTTTTTTCAGGTTCTGTATTAATAAAATGTATGGAAATCAGATAATTAGGGTCTAATGGGTGACTGTTTTTGCATACAATGAAATTTCTCAGAAATAATGCTGAGTTGGAACGCCACCATTACTATGATAAGTTTGTAATGGTTATTGGTTAATTTATTAATGAAAATGCGAAAATTAATGAATTCGTGCTAGCACGGCACATACATATTGCCATGTCATTTGCTAACATGTTAAAAAAAGCTCTAACATATTATCCATGCTATTTACTAACAGCCAATTTATTGCACTCGCTTATTTCCATTGCCACTTGCTAACAAATGGAATGCATTATCATTGCGAGAGAAAATCTAGCAATGTTAATATGACGACCACGATGAAATGAATAGATACTAAGAAGTAAACCATGTGTCGTTCTATGATAGTGTAAAAACCTCGCTCAGGAGATCGTCGAGGGTATTTCCAGAGTTGTCTAGGAGGACCGCCGAATACTAATGGGTTACTTATGGTAGTCTGAAAGTAACCAAGCCAACCTTTAGACGAACAGGAGGGGTTCAGGAGAACCATGCTTTTTTTGTAAAATACCTTGTGCCGTGTTAAAATCCTGCATGGCTATGATTGGCTCATGCGTACTCTTGTTCCGGTACTTTTCCCACCGCAAATAACCACAGTAGACCGGATTTGTCAAAATCCCGGAAACGCATTTCTTAGCCCAAACGCACCCCCTTTTCGACCGAATATTGGCATCGTTCAATATTTTGCAGATAGAACCCAAACTTTTACCTTCGAGATATAATTGATAAATTTTTTTAACAGTCCGCGCTTCCTCAGGATCTACCTTCAATTCACCGTTTTCGTAGGTGTACCCGTATGGTATGTTAAAACCTAGCATGCCGCCGTTGGTTTTGGCTTTCTGTTCCATGCCGATGTAGACGCGTTCGCCGATCTGTTCGGATTCCAGCTGCGCGATCCGCTGGATGATGTCCATGACGAACCGGCCCATGGCCGTCGACGTGTCCAGCGACTCCATCATCGACACGAACTCCTTGCCCTCTTTACCGAGATGCTCCATCATCATCATGAAGTTCTTCGAATTCCGATGGATCCGGTCCATCTTGATGACCAGCAGCATGTCCCACTTGTCTATCTCTTCCATCATCCGCGCATATGCGGGCCGTTTCGTCTTCCGCCCGCTGTACCCATCGTCGATGTACTCACCGGCGATCATCCAGTCACGTGCGATGCAGTACGCGCGCAGCTTCTCGATCTGCGCGTCCAGCGAAAAACCTTCTTTGGCCTGATCCTCGGTCGACACCCGAGTGTAGATCGCGGCCCTCACTACCGCAGGTGCATCCATCCAACGTTGCTGAGCACGTGAGAATTATTTAAGGATTTTCGTTCCCGCCTGGACTCTGCCTCACATTCCCTACTGACAATTCTAATAGACAGTTTAAAAATTAACTAAAGAACGTTACACGATTATCAAAGAAAATGAAAGAGCGCTACTCCTCCGCGGAATCCCGCTCTTCCTCATGGTCCGGCGTAAAATCAGACAGATCATACTCGATCGAACTTTTGCTGCCATGCGACTGCTTCTTAATATGACAGCCGCAGACCTTGCAATTCCCAGCTTCGTCGACCTCACGCCAATCCATGCACTTCGGGCAAAAATCATCCGTGCCAACCGCAAGCTTTTTCATCCGCAGAACCCCACGTTAAGTGGCATACCGGTAGTACCAAACCCCATAAAAACATTTCGACCCACCAGGAGAAACCCCCTCGAAGATTGAAGACTTTATAAAGAAACATGCGATTCCCACCCACACCACACGCAAGGGGATGTCCTATCGCCATCGACCTACTCAGCTTCTACTCCTCAGACCTCTTCAAATGGGTCATCCTCCCCCTCCTGATTTTCACCGCTAGACTCTGCGACGTCTCCCTCGGGACCATACGCATCATCTCCCTCACCCACGGACTCAAATATGTCGCCCCCCTCATCGGCTTCGTCGAAATCAACATCTGGCTGCTCGCCATCGGCCAAATCATGCAGAACCTCAACAACATCGTCACCTCGTTCGCCTATGCCGGCGGCTTCGCGACCGGCAACCTCGTCGGTGTCATCCTTGAGGAAAAAATCAGCATCGGCATGGTCACGATACGCATCACCTGCAAACACGACACCACCCAGCTCGTCGAAAGCCTCCGAGCCGAACAATACGGTGTCACCACCATCGACGCCGAAGGCAACAACGGCCCCGTCAAAATCATCATGGCCATCATCAGACGCAAAGACCTTCCCAGAATCATCGAACATATCCACAGCATCCACCCCCACGCATTCTACTCCGTCGAAGACGTGAAATCCGTCGCAGAGGCCCAGTTCCCACACACCAAACGCCGACTCTTCACCATCGGACGAAAAGGCAAATAACAAAAAAACACAAGGCCGGTTTACTTCCCGAACGCCTTCTTCTTCATCTCAAGCGACACCGGATGAAACCCGGACTTCGCATCGATCATCGCAGCATCAATCATCTCTGGCGTCAGCTTCTTCTTCGACGACTTCTGCAGCGCAGCCACGGACAGATCCAACGCCTCGCCAAGCGACGCGTTCGGCGCGTAATTCGAAGAAAAATACGTCATCGCCGTCTGGCTCTTGCTCCCTTCGCAAATCGCCTTATACCCCAGATATGCACCCGAGGGATCCGTCGAGAACAGATGAACCCCGCGGCTGTCAATCCCAGCGACTAACAACACGACCCCAAATGGCCGTACACCATCGAACTGCGTATAGAGATGCTCGTACTCGCAAATCGAATCCACCAGTATCTTCACCGGGATTGGGTCCTCATACCGGATCCGATTCAACTGCGCCTCCTCCCGCGCCAGCTCAATCAAATGCCGACCATCAGCCATTAGGCCGGTCACTGTACAAATAATATGATCATCAATCCGATGGATTTTCTCAAGCGACGCCGACGGCACAAGATGCGACACCTCAGGCCGCTGCGCTAGCAGTAGTACTCCGCCCTTGAACTTCACACCGATGGTCGTCGCGCCCTTCTTCACCGCCTCACGAGCGTACTCTACCTGAAACAAGCGACCATCCGGAGAAAAGATCGTGCTTGCCTCGTCATACATCGAACTAGATGGCTCCATCATGCACCTCCAAGCAATAAATCATAGGTAGAGCTGCTTCCACCTGCAATACGCTCACCTGTTTTATAGTTTCTCTTCCTTAACCGCCCGCAGCTGCTCCCCAAGCCTGCGCAACACCGCGGTCTTCGGCCCTGTCTTCGTAACAATCAGACGTCCCTCCCTCTTCCATGGCGTCGCCGGATATGCACAATCCTTCTCCACTACCACTTGCAGCTTGAGCACTTTTGCGGCAGCGACTAGAGTATCACAGGTCGGCTTCTCGACCGCATACCGTTTTGGCACACGACGCCCTTGCTCGCGAGTACGGGCACTATCAAAATACGCAGGCCAGACCACAAGCTTATGTTCACCACGGGAGACCATGACGTCCTCTCCGTTACTTAACTCGAAAGAAGAACGGCGTTAATCACACCACTTTGTCCAGGCCGCGAGGTGATCTTCGCTTTCCCCAGTTTTGTGTTCACAATCGCACCCTTCGTCAGGATGTTACGCCGTACATAATGGATGTTCGCAGGATTCTCAACAACAGTGATGATATCAGTCTTCGATGTCGTATGGGTCTTCGGATTAGTCACGAACGCCTGATTCGACATCAGGAGTCGGCTCTTCCGATGGTTCCCCCGAGTCCGCACTGGTTTCTTTTTCACCGCCCCAATCGTGGGAAGTGTGGTCTCTCGACCGATTTCGAATTTTCGTTTATTGCGCGCGTAGCGAACACGCCGTCCCGTCCGGGAGCGTCGGGGGCCGCCTTGCCATACTGCCATGAGAACACCGAATCAGCTAGGTATATTTAAAGGATATGGAGGCGACATCAGGAGAAGAAACTAATAATAGGTCACTACGAGCTGGGGGAGATACCCCGAGCCTTGCTCATTCGTATAAAACGTGACGTATTCATCTACTCCAGATTGTGGTTGCACTGCGTTTTTATCCCGTGAACTCCAGAGAAGAAGCCTGGTGATTCCCGTCTTGTTGATTTCTATGGGGTACACCGTAAGATTCACATAGCCAGTCGTGGAAAACGAGGAGGTGAAGAGCGTCTCCGATGAGGCGTTCATCGTGTAATTATCGGCATCGAAATCCTGGGGGCGCAGGGGGCAGTATGGATGAGACGGCTGACCAGAGTAGATGAGAATGGAGAAATCTTGAATTGAGGCGTCCACCGCCCCATAGAGTCTAAGGGTTGCCGAGACGACGGTAGCAGCATCAGGGATGCTACTGGTATCGAAGAACACGAAGCCTCGTGCGACCCGATAGGATGGATCTTGGCCGACAACGAAGGTTGAATTAGTAGAATAGACACTCCCGTTCGCTGCCCCTTGCGCAGTACTGTAAACGCCTGAGGTGTTTTGAATCCAGCCATCATCCGTTGTAGCGTTTACGGTCAGGGAACTTGTCGTGACAACCGAATACCCATACCCCGGCTTCGTGTTCAAATAACTCGTGCTGAACAACAGGACAGTGTTCAACCCGCCAGCCAGGAGGATGATGGTCACGCTGATGACAAGGATTGCGAGGCGTCTCTCTCTGAGTATCTTTCCTAGTTTTCGAAGTGTGCGGTGCTTTGTTGGTTTCCCCAGGGTTGAGATACTCGCTACCTCCGCTCGCTGCCTACGGATGCTTCATTCAGGAGATACGGTACAATGAAAAGCGTTTTTTTCCCTGTTCGCCTCGTCTTTCTCACGAGAGGCATCCCCTCTGTTTTAGGTATCTCTTTTTCTTTTTATATAGATTATGTTGCGACAGCACTGGCGAAGCCGCGTTTCTTTACAGGAGGGTTTCAAGGGAGAAGCGATGCAAAAAACGAGCGCAGGAAAGAAGCATCATTGCGATGAACCGTTGATGCGAGTATCTGGGCGATGTACCGGGGCCGAAGATAAAACCCCCACTGCGCAATCTGGCAGAGATGGACCAGCTCTTCTGCCGTGTAGCGAGAGAGCCCATGAGCTGCGTCAGCAAGAACGATGTACTCATCGGAAGCAATCTTCCCTTCCCGTCGTGCAGCCTCCCACAACTCGGAGCCCGCCATGTACCGCAGCGGAAGAAACGAGACGGAGTCAAACGGAAGACTCTTCGCCAGCCTCACAGTTGTATTCATCTGATTCACGGTCTCATGCGGTGCTCCGAGAATAAACGTCCCAATCGTCACAAACCCCATCGCATGACTCAGTCTCACGGCATCCTGTATCTGGGCGACCGTCGTCCGCTTCTCGTAGAAATCAAGGATTTCCTGGCAGCCGGATTCACAGCCGAACTGAACAGACACCACTCCAGCCTGCTTCATTTTCTCGTACAACACGCGGTCCGCGAGATCCACGCGCGCGGCCGTCACGTAGAACCGAAGATCAAGATGCTCAGCGAGTATGGCGTCAAACAAAGCATGGGCTCTTTCTCTTGGTGGAGGGAAACAATCATCCATAAACGCAACTGAGTGATACCCAGCATCAGCAATTGCATGAAGCTCTTGGGTAATACTAGTAATGGAACGCAGTCGGTACCGATGAGAACTGATGGAGGTGCGAGAGCAGAACCGGCAGGCGAACGGGCAGCCGCGGCTGGTGATCAACGAGGTGAATTCCCCGGGTTTCATCCGAGGGTCGAACGCCCATCCGTACGCATATGAGTGGACGAGGTGGCGGGCTGGGAACGGAAGGGAATCAAGGTCTGATAGCGGTTGTGGCGGCGGCCCAGATTGAACACCCGTAGGTGTGCGTGACCAGACTCCTGGGATTGGTGCGTCACCAGCACCTAGGATTCTGTCTCGAAGTCTGCGAATCGCGTCTTCCCCATCCCCCTGGACCACATAATCCGCAGGGACCATCGACAGAGTCTCCTTTGGGAATAGGGTGGCGTGCGGGCCGCCGGCGACGACCGGAAGCGATGGGTCGATCTTTTTTACTGATTCCACAATCGCCTTGATTTGTGGAAGTGCCGGCGTCAGGGCTGTGATACCGACGAGATCCGCGCCCCTTATTCTTTGTCTCACGACGAGCATCGTGAACGGCTCGGCCGTCAAATCGACTACTTGAACGGTATCTCCCGCTTCTTCGAGGATACTTGCGAGATAAAGAAGTCCAAGGGGAGGTGCGTACTCGCCAGCGTTAGCCTTCGCTTGGCGGATGAAGAAAGGATTCGCAGGTGGATACAGCAAGACGACTTTGATGAGGACGCCGCTCCTTGATAAACGACATACTCAAGGTCCTTGATATACTGTATAGTATTTCACGTATTCTAGTACAGCCGTTGGATCGCCTCGAGGGCGCGGACGCAGTCCGCTTCGCTGGTAACAGCGTATCTTCTTGGTCGCCATCCTTGTTCGCGTAGGGAATTGTTTTCTTGATGCTGGTCTTGAGGTACGACCGGTGTAGTGGCAAGGATGATCGCGTACCGCCGGCCGTTGATCGTAAGAACGAGGTCGACACCAACCGCGGATGGATGAATCGGTGGGGTGAAGGGAAGACCGGTGTCGGCGAGATCTCGAAGGAGGGTCTTCTTCAGTTTCGATTGACGTATCGTGGTTTTTTGGGCGAGGGCATCGGCATAGGTTGACAGATCGGCGAGCGGACCAGCTGTTTTCGCGCACATGGTCTTGTCGCCGACGATGATGCAGTAGCTTCGTGCACGGGAGACGGCGACGTTGAGGAGCTGCCGTGTCGTCCACACCCAATACAGCGTCCCTTGTTTCACGCCCGTTGAGACCCCTGGGGAGATGAGGATGATGTCGCGTTCGTCTCCTTGGAATCGATGAGCGGTCCCGACAGTGATCGAGGCGGACTGCAAGGAAGGGGTACAGGCAATTTTCTCGGCGATGAGGTCTGCGTGGGCTCGGAACAACGTCACGACGCCGAGGGAGGGGAGCACGTGACGCCGCCGTCGAAGGGAGTGGAGCAGATATGTCAGGATCTCGATGCAGTAGCAGGCCTCAGGTTCGTTGTACGGGCTGGCTGCTGGCGTCGTCCGTCCCTTCACGTCATGCCAATAGAGATGCCGCTGCTGTTTCGGCAAGGTGAGGAACGATTGCTTCGACGTCACGATTGACAGCTGGTTGCCGTAATAGAAGGTGTTTGAGAACGCGATGATGTCTCGGTGGCAGCGGTAGTGTTCATTGAGCAGAATCGGCGTGGCAGCGTTTTTCGCCATGATGCCCGCGAAGAAATCATACAGGGAGTGTCGCGTGTACGAATAGTCATCGAAAAGATCGGTTGCCATGTACTGCATGGCGAGCCTGCGGTCCTCCGAATGATTGAGAAGGGAAACATGGCTGAGTTGATTCGGATCCCCTATGATGACCGCGCGTTTGGCTCGATATAGCAACGGGATGGCTGAGGCGATATCGCACTGGGAGGCCTCGTCGATAATCAGTAAGTCGAACACGCTGTTTTCAAAGGGGAAGCTGCGTTTGGCCGAAAGGTTGGTGACGACCCAGACGGGAAGGGCCTGCAGAATCTGGCGAAACTCCCTGGCCACGAGTCGACTGCAGGAGGCGTATTCATCAGGAGCGCAGCCCCGATTCTCTAGCTGCATTGAAAGTTCGAAAAAGGCGTTCAGATGCCGTTGCCATCCCTGAGGGTCTCGGTGGAGAATGCTCAGCCATCGCTCATTGAGAAGGGTTCGAGACAGAATCTGTCGCTGCTTCTGCAACACAATCGCCTCGTGGAGGAGACTGGGGACAGAAGGAGACTGCTTCAGCCGGGTCGTAAGCCGTTCGATGTTCTGGGGTTGCTGTCGGAGGTGATGCAGGCTGGCGAGTTGCCGAAGAGCCGTCCTTATCCCTGCTGGAGTGTCTTCGTGGACTGCCAGACAGGACGCTTGCAGCTCGGGTGAAAGCCGGGAGAGATAGTGTTGATAGCAGGCTCGCTGTTTGCCTTTCGTCCACGGTCGGGAAAAGCCCCATTTACCATCTGATTCGGGGAATAACCGGCGGAGATCGGCTTCAAGCCCTGAGAGATCAGGGACGAGCAGTGGATTCTCATAAAAACGGGATAACACCGCGGGTGACAGTTGTACAGCTTGGGTGTCCATGAGTTTGTACGCGTCATCGAATTCATTGTTCACAGCGGCGATTTCTTCGAGTGTGGCCCGGGTACGGGCGAGGATGTTGGAGATCTGAGCATACTCGTTCATAGCTGTGGCGCAGTTCGGCGTTTGTGGAAGATCGGTCAACAGCGTCTTGCAGTCCTCAGCAGTTTTTTGGCGGATTGAGCGATGCCCCATGCGGATGGCGAACCGTCGTGGGAGAATGGCGTTGAGTTTTTCCACGACGACATCAACCGCTTTATTGTTCTTGCTAGCGAAGCAGACGGTCTGATTCTGCATGACTGCGTTCGCGATAATGTTGAGGACGACTTGGGACTTCCCAGTCCCTGGTGGGCCTGTGATGAGCGTCAGGGGTCGGCGTAGTGCGCTCGTCACCGCCTGCTGCTGCGAACTGTTCATCAGGAACACTTCGAGGAGTTGCGGGTCGGGAGTGCAGGGTTGGATCTGCGCGTCGTCGGTGAGAAGAGAGCAGAGTGCGCTATGCGCGAGGTCGTCAAGTGGTCGATTCTGAAGTATGGTCAGCTCGCGGATGAGACTTGAGGTCATCCCGGTTTTCTCCCCGAAAAAGAGCAATGCCGTCATGCAGATCCGAGACCCCTTGGTCTCGTGATTCTGGGCATCGGCGACGGGAAGTTTGAGAAGCTGGGTGAGGGATTCGCAGGCTTGGTCGAAGGTCATCCCTTCAAGTTCAGTTCGGATCTGCTGGCTTTCTTCCGGTGTGAACCCAAGCGTACACAGGACTGCAAGATTCAGGGTCATCGGTGATGATCGTGGTGTGAGTCGGCAGGTGGTTCCATCCACCTCGACATCGACTTCTTGCATGAAGGCCGGTAGCCACTTGCCTTCGCGATCGATGATGACCGGGGCGGCGTAATAGAGCTGTTTCGTCCCATGACCACGAGAGAAGAAACGCGATAGCTTTTCCTCTAAGGGAAGCTGAAGGAGACCTGTTTCATCGGTGAGGAACTTCGAGTCAAGGGGAAGCATATAGCACTGGGTCTCCGTCCTCTGAGGATCAAAGGTGAGCGAGAGTGCGTCTTCTTTCAGCAGACAGGCGATGTAGTACTGCAGCAGCACTGTGAATTCTTTGGAGGAACGAATCACCATATAACTCCCAGACGAAGGATTTGTATCATTTTTCCAAATATTAACCTTCGCTTGGAGGGGACCCAGAATATTATAAATCCTTAGGGAATATATGTCTGAGAAGAAAGGGGGCTATCCATGGAGTTTCGCAGTCTGGTCGAGTCTCGCAGCAGTGTTCGCACCTATCAAAAAAAGCCGGTTGAAGAAGAGAAACTGAACTATGTGTTGGAGTGTGCGCGGCTCGCGCCCTCATGGGCGAACGGCCAGTGCTGGCGGTTCGTCGTCATCCGCGATCCTGACGTCCGCAAGAAAGTCGCCGCGACGAGCCTACTGAACCGCTGGCTGAAGACCGCACCGGTCATTCTCGTCGCATGCGCGGATCCAAAAGAGAGCGGGACGCGTAACGGCCTTCACTACTTCTGCGTGGACGTGGGAATCGCCTTCGAACACATCGTCCTAGCAGCAGCTGACGTCGGCTTAGGGACGTGCTGGCTTGGTGCTTTCGATGAAAAACAGGTGAAAACTGTCCTCGGCATCCCCAAGCAAATCCGGGTCGTCGCCCTCTCACCGCTAGGGTACCCAGCGAAACGAACCTCGCTGTTCGGTAAAATCATCAAAACCATAGCGAGGAGCAAACGACGCAAACCCCTTGAAGACTTCGTCCATTACGACCACTGGTGATTCTGCGTTCATCGCAGGGGAAAAGAAACATAGTTTTAAATGAGCCGGTCTTTTTCCCTCGTTCGCCTATGACTGACTCCAAGCGTCCGTCCTTGGTTGTACTGTGGCTGCCGATCGTGCTGTGGGCGTTCGCGTTTCCTTTTATCAAAATCGGCCTGCGAGAGCTCTCGCCCGTGAATCTCACGATTCTGCGGCTGTTTTCCACCTGCGCGATTTTCCTCTGCATCATCGCTCTTGCACCAAAAAAATTTTCTTCCATCCGGAAAAAAGACATCATCCCGCTGTTTCTTCTCGGGTTTGTTGGGGTCGTCGTCTATCACCTCGGGCTCAATTATGGGGAGACCCTCATGTCGCCCTCGGCCGCAAGCCTCATCATCGCGACCATACCTCTGTTCATGGTCGTGTTCGCAGCGGTCTTCCTCAAAGAAATCATCACGAAGAGGATCCTGGCAGGCATCCTGGTCTCCGCCCTCGGTGTAGCGATCATCTCGCTTGTAGGGACGAAGGAAAACCCGTTCTCCATTTCGTATCTCACGGCCGCTGGTGCGGTGCTGCTCGCGGCGATCGTCGGGGCAGCCTACACGATCGCGGGGAAAAGGCTCCTCGAGCGGTACAACGCCTTGTCCCTGACCGTCTATGCCTTCCTCTTCGGCTCACTGGGTCTGCTGCCGTTCCTCTCCTCCTCCTTGGTGACTCAGGCAGGGGCCATGAGCTGGGTTGGGTGGAGCGCGGTCCTCTTCCTCGCCGTCTTCCCCACGGTCATCGGATATGTGCTCTGGTACGTCGCCTTGGAGAAAATCTCGGCATCCTCCATCGGGGTGTACCTCTACTTCGTCCCGGTGTTCTCCACCATCGCCTCGTCGTTCATGTTCAACGAGCCGGTCACCTGGATGTTCGTCCTCGGCGCAGGACTCGTGCTCGGCGGTCTCGTCCTCCTCAATCACCGTAAGCACGCTTGAAAGCCTTAATTAAGGACACGCCTGTTTCCTGCCCTTGACATGATCTTGGTGTCTCACCTCGTGAAACGGTACGGGAACATCATCGCCTTGGATCAGGTCAACTTTTCCTTTGACGACGGCCATATCATCGCGATTATGGGGGAGAACGGCGCAGGGAAAAGCACGCTGCTGAAAATCTGCGCAGGCATCCTCTCCTATGACTACGGTGAAGTCCTCATCGACTCCTACTCCCTGAAGAACCATCCGCTCGACGCCCGACGCGTCCTCGGCTATCTCCCGGAGATTCCGGAACTGTATGAACGGATTACCGGACGCGAGTTCCTCTTCTATATCGCCTCCCTGCGTCAGCAACCGGACGCCTCGAAGCGTATCCTGTCGCTGGCGGCCTCCATCGGCATCGCCGACGCCCTGGATTTCGAGATCGGCGGCTACTCCAAGGGCATGAAGCAGAAGATCTCCCTGCTCGCCGCGTTGATGCACTCCCCACGCAACCTCCTCCTCGATGAGCCTATCTACGGGCTAGATCCGCTCGCGGCACGCACGATCCAGGAGTTCATTAAATCCAGGAACGGTACGACCGTAATCGCCACCCATTCCACCCATCTCGTGGAAAACATCGCGGACATGGTGTATTTCCTCATGCACGGACACGTCATCCATAGCGAATCCACCGCATCCCTGCTCACCCGATTTCCAAGCATCGAAGACGCCTATTTCCACTATAAGGATCAGGGGTGAAGAGCGGTCAGCATGCTGGAAACAACACGTATCGTCCTCATCGACCTATCCCGTGGATTCCGCGATAAACTCCGCAGCTCCCCGTTCCTCTACCTCTTCTTCGCGCTAATGATCGTCTTTTCGCTAGCGATGTTCGCAGTCCTGACGATCACCATCCTTACCACTCGGCTGTGGCTGACAGAGTCAGACGTCTTCTTTTTCGTCTTCTTCGTCTTCCTCATGAAGGCAGGGGCGGATGTCCACCGGTTCTACATCACCGCTCCGCAGGTGGCGTACGCGTTGTCGACGCCGACCAGCCATCGACGGACCTTAGGCAACATCATGGGGGTAATCCTCCTCGTCAACCTCGGGATCTGGTTCGTCTTCTCGTTGCTCTTCCTTTCCTTCATGGCACTGTACCAGTCGCCCTTATGGTACCCTATAGAGTACGTCCTGTTCTCCTGCGGGGTCCTGGTAGGCACGATCCTTGGGGTCGTCCTAGCACTACATTTTTTCTCTCCGCATCCGACACGACTCCTTCCAAGCCTTGTATTGCTCCTTTGCTATGGTGTCGTCCAAAGCCCCTTGTATGTCGCCTTGACGATCCCGATAGCCATCTTGCAGGGGGCCTGGGCGCTCTCTCATGGGGCTTCCTCCTATCGGTACGTGAAACGGAAGAAACGGACAGCGGATGCGGCTTCTGCCAAGGTCCGAGGGGTACTGCCGTCGCTGTTCTATCGAGAGGTGACGACGATGTGGCGCGAGCGGTTGTTCGGCAGCTTCGTGTCCATGTCCGTGATGACGGCACTGGGGACCGGGTTTCTGTATTTGCATGGTGCGGAGCTCTTCCTCCCGCCTGCGCTACAAAAGATCATGGGCGAGTTCCTTCCGTCACTGTTCGTCTTCCTTGGTGTTTACGTCGTGGTCCTCTATACCGCGGTGTTCCCCGGCTTGAACCTTTTTTTAACGGAAGAAAAAACCTTGTGGATCCTGCAGGCGATGCCGGTCACCGCGGACCAGGTGGTGTTGGGGAAGACGTCCGCGCTCCTCCTCTGCTTCGTCACCGCAATCCCGTATCTCGCATTCATCCCGGTATTTGTCGGTGTTGAACAGCTCCCGTTCTTGCTGTGGTTCCTGGTGTTCTCGTTCCTCGCCTCGGTGATGGTCGCCGTCCCCTTCGGCGTGAAATACGTCGGGAAGAAGTCCGATATCCTGCTGCTCTACAGCCTCTCCCTCATTCTTTTCGTGGTCCTCAGCCTTGTGGCGACATGGGTGAACATGCTGTATGCGAAACGGGACGGACACATCGCGCTGCTGCTTGGACTGCTGTTGTTGCTGGTCGGCTGCGGCGTGTTCATCTCCATGAAAATCTCGACGCGCCTTCTCCGGTTGTCCAGTCAGCTCAGTTAAAATTCGAATAGGTTAATGCCCATATCGGAGTCGTAGGTCCGTTCGATAGTCCCCTCAATCACATCAATAATGATCTCGCAGGTGACGGAGACGACGGCGGCGGACACATGGCCACCAAACGACGTCTGGTCAGCGTTGCAGACGTTGGCATGAAGATGCAGGTACGGCTCGCCGTTTTTCGTGGTGATGTTCCCGGCAATGGGCGCGAGTTCATGGTCCCCGACCAGTTCCCGGGAGTGGTACTGTTTGGTGTTAGGGTTCAGAAGACCGATCGTGATCTTCCCCACGGCACCGATGCCAAGGATGGAGCCTGTCTTGATCTGTTGTTCTTTGCAGACGGCTTTAAGGCTGGTGATGATATCTTCTCCCTTGTCGATGCGGACGACGACTTTGTCTTTGAACCGCTGATGCTTCATGCACGAAGCAGTGAAGGTACCTTTAATAACCTTTGTTTGCCTCGTTCTTAGGAAGGAAGGTTACCAAATGTTTTAATAACAAACCTTGTTTCTGTTGTGCACGTCAACCCTGCCGTCCTAGCTCAGTTGGTAGAGCACTCGGCTGTTAACCGAGCGGTCACCGGTCCGAGTCCGGTGGACGGCGCTCCAACCCTCTTTTTCTCCTTTTCTACACATTTAAATCAATCTAATTCATGACAAACCATGGTTCGTATTGTCAGGGGAGGAATAAAAATTATGAAAAAGAGAATAGTAGGTTGTCTTGTTTGCATACTGCTGTTCGTAACCGTACTATCGGTTACTGGAACAATGGACATTAATGGTGTAAAGAGTAATGAACGATCATCTACACCAATAACATCCACGCTCACCTTTCATGGTCATTGGTATTCAGATCCGAACGGGACCGGACAAGGATATTTCGAAAAAGAGGGGGGGGGGATCACGGTTACTGTAGAAACCAGGGGAGTCAGGAAAATTACTGGAATTGGTACGATGAGTGGCACGTGGTCAACCTCTGATGAATTGGAATCAGGCACTATCACTTGTCGATTTTATGAGCGATTTATTTCTACAAACCAATGAGGAAAAAAGATGAAAAAATATAAGAAAAAAGGAGAACTTTTTTTGGTGGATCACCTTGTGAAAACAACAGGTCCTAATACAAATCCGGTTGTTTGTGCAGTATCGAGTATTACGGACGCTGTTCCGACAGAGACCTTGATTTGTTGCGCACGGCCAAGTCCGATTACCATTCCCGATCGTATCTCAGCTCTTTTTCCTGGCGGTTCAGGTTGAGGATTAAACATCTTGATTGAGCCTTGACCTAAAAGCATCACCGACGCCTGTATGGTAAAGTTGATTTTCAGTTCGGTTGTCAAATTCCCTGTCCAATTTACAACGGCGATAACACCCAATCCAATACCTTTTTTAAATGTAACATGAACATCCAGCGGTGAGGTTGATACAGGTTTTTCCGTATTACATGGTAACGCAGCTGCCGCAAGTCCAGTAAGAACCAGCATTCCTCCTATCAATAGTGGAATTAATTTCTTCATAAATTCTTCCTCGTTCCCTATGGTTTTTAGAACCTCTACTAGTTTAAAAACATATTCATAGAAATGAATGATGTTGAGTGAATCAACGAGAACACCGTGAGCTCTATTTTCATACGTTTATCTTCATTTCTTTTTGGTTTTTTTTATTATCCAATAGATTGTATGAAGCGGCTGTATATGAAGAGGTTGGGGGAATTAAACCGAATGTCTGGGAGGTTTATTTGGGAGGTAACCAAAAAAACCGATCGTTTTTAATTCCCCCGTAAGATGATTGCATTTTCGGATTAATATAGTTTATGCTTCACGTAATTATCTGTTCTTATACCCGACAAACTTTTTTATAGCATAGAGGGGTTTACCGGCCTCCATGCCCGAACACCAACCAGCGGAACCGGAGAAGAGTCAGGGGAAGTACACCATCAAGGATGCGATGCAGGTGACGGACGATATTCTGAACCTGAGTAAAGAGAAGAAGTATCCTGTTGGTGCGTTCGTCCATGGCCTGATTTTCACCCTTGAGTTCTCGACAGTCGCGTACGGGATCCCTGCGCAGCAGATCGCGGAAATCAAACGGGATTGCCGCAAGTACATCAATGAGCTGGTTCGCCTGCAGGGAGAGCAGCCGCCTGAACAAAAAAAGAGTAAGTAATTGTCTTGTTGAGGCCACGCATCGAAATGAACTTGGACACTTTTTCATTTATTTTTTTATAGGCCGTGTATCCATCTAGTATCGTACCTGCATTATCAGATACTCTATAACTATTTAAGAACTCAGACACTCTGTGTCTGTTCAAAGGATGGTATTCGGATGGGATGTGGAGAATTCAAAACTAAAGTGAAACTTGATTATATTCAAGATTTTGAGATGATGTTTGAGCGGATGAAGGTCGACCGTCCGCGTGAGGCTGCGACGTACTACACGATCCTCATCATCGACTGCCCTAAGGAGTTCTCGGACTACCTCAAGATCGCGGAGGAGCTGACCAACATCACGCGCCGGCCGCTGGAGACCGGGCGTAGCTCCCTGATGCGCTACGGGCTGATTGCCGAGGTGTTGTTCACGGCGAATGCGGATGAGGATTTCGGGCGGGAAAGCTACCTGCCTGTGAACCCCCGGGTCATCTGGGAGGACATCAAGGAGAACCTCAAAGGCGTCGTCGCCCCGGACACCTATTCCTCGATGCAGAGCCGTCTGAACGAGTACAGCGCCGCGTACAGCGAGCATTTCAAGACTTATGGAATCAAGATTAAGCGAGAAGGTAACGTCACACTGCGGTACAGCGGGAAATGGATCCTGTACAACATATTGAACAACTGCATGGATAAGAAAAACACGTTGCGCATGCAGATCGGCGGGGAGCGCTTCTTCGAGGAGCCGTTCGTCAGGTACTTCAAGATGTTCCTGGATCTAAACTCCAAGGTGGAGCTGCTCATCGACACCGAGGCGAACATTGACGTCGCCAAGGCGCTGAAGAAGGCCTACGGGGACAACCTCGATATCCGCTATTTCTCCGAGGATACCTCCGGCACGATGCGCAACTACGTGTTTGGCAAGGAGTTGGCCGTCAACGGCATCAAGATCCTCTCGGAGTCCGACCCCAAGGAGCCGATTTATGTCGGGACTGCGTACGTGAACCTCGAGGACATCGAGGTGTTGAACACGAAGTTTGAGAACCTCTGGGGCCTGGCGAAGAAACTCCCCGTGTAACCTCTCGTCGGTTTCTTCCTTTCTTTTTCTATCTTGTTTTATTACCCATAGCCGTGTCTCAACAGGAGAAAAAAAGAAGAAAAAAATAGAAGGTGTTATGATAGGTTTACTTTGCCTGGATCAGTTCGCTAGCGCGTGTCGTGTCCCAGAGAGCCCGTATAATCACGATGAGGGCTGCCGGAGCGACGAAGATGGCGAGGTACTTCGTGATGTTGCTGAAAATGGGCGCCAAGTCCTTGAAGTAGTAGATGCTCGTGGTCGTGGGTATGACGGCGAGTGCGACGAGGATCAGTGACGCAATCAGAAATGTGGGTACTCGCTCTTGCGTGATTGCTCCGAGAGCAAAGAAGGAAAACACGCCTACGAAGAAGCCGAGGACGGCGAGCAGGATGCTCACAGGGGAATCCCAGCTTGTCATATTGGTGTTCAAGGTTTGTCCTAGACCGAAGACAAAGCCCACAATGAGGGCGATACAGACGCCGATCAGGAAGACCCAGCTGCCTATTTTTTTACCATTGAGTCCATTTCCATCTTCTCCTATATTTTTTTGTTGCAGAGTTGGATGTTAGAATAGCCTCATTCTATTTAAAAATTGTGTTTTATTCAATTTTTTTTTAGGAACAGGCGGTATGCTACAGGAGAGGATGTACTTGTGCATTTTGGCGCATTGTCAGCATATGCTTAAATAGAAAGGATGCTAAAGCGTATCACGCTAAAAAGTAGCAAAGAGGTAAACCAGGAGAGAAACCATGACAAAGGTTAACATCATGTATGATCTTGAGCCGGACTATTTCCCCAACGAACTCGACCATCGTCCCCCGATCGCTATGCACGGGCCGAAAAACCGGGCTGTCAAAGTCTCCGATCGTGTCTTCGACGTCATGCTCAGCGAAGGCCTCCTGCGGAAAACCGACGACGGCTACGTCTTCGTCGGCCGCTATGAAGACCTCCCCAACAAACCGAAAAAGAAAAAACGACACCAATAAGATTGTTTGGTCGGCACGGTGCGAGAGGGCCCGCCTCTTCTCCCGCAACATTCACCTCTTCTTCCAATAGTGGGGCCCTCTCCTCTTCCTCCTATAAAACACGTCTTTTCCGCAGGAAACTCTTAAACACTTCCTCCCCCTTACTATCCCCTGCCATGATTCATTCTCCCGGAGCACGATACCACAAGCGGACAGACGAGGAGGTCGCGGATTTTATTAAGAAGCTCGAACTGCAGGCACAGGAGACCACGGAAGAACGCCTCCCCTTGTACCTCACCGTCGGCATCCCGCACGCCTCCCGCATCCTCGACGTCGGCTGCGGCTCCGGGTTCGTTACACGGGACCTCGCCCGCCTCACCAACGGAATGGTTGTCGGCATCGACGGATCCCGGCAACTCATCACCGTCGCACAGGCCATCCTCGCCACGTTCCCCAACGCATACCTCGCCATGGGCGACGCCCACCGCCTCCCCTTCCCTGATAACACCTTTGACGTCGTCACCTGCAACCTCCTGCTCATGTGGGTCGACGACCCCCAGCGAACCGTCCACGAGATGGCACGCGTCACCAAACCCGCAGGCTTCGTCCTCGCATCACTCGAACCGGACTACGGCGGCAAACTCCACTGGCCGGAAAACCCACGCATCGACCCGTTCTTCGCCGGTGAAGCCATCCGCAAGAAAGGCGGAGACCCACACATCGGACGCAAACTTCGATCCCTCTTCGTAACTGCCGGCCTCCAGACGACCATCGGCATCGGCAACAACCGCATCTGGACCTGCGAAGAGGACAAACAATACTACCTCCACTCCCGCGACTTCTACATCAAGGTCCTCAAAGACGCAGACGTCCCAGCCACCGCCATCGACCACTGGGAATACGAATACCTCAAATCCCTGGACGAAGGCCTCCAGCTCAACTTCTTCCCCCAGTTCTACGCCATCGGCAAAAAACCAAGCACCGACCCGAAGCCTTAAAAAACCATGGGAAATTCCAGGCGATTGGATCACACCATGACCGCAAGAATATTCAACGGCCGCGCTGCCGCAACAGACCTCCAACGCGGCATCGCCGCCGACGTCTCCTCCTTAACGAAACAGTATCAGACGCCACCGAACATCACCACGGTCATCGTCGGAGAAGACCCAGCATCATTAATGTATCTCAAACTCCGCGACGCTGCCTGCACCCAGGTCGGCGTCCACTCCCACCACCGTTCTTTTCCAGCTACAGCCTCCGAAAACGAAGTCTTGGACGCTATCAAACAACTCAATGACGACCCATCAGTACACGGCATCCTCATCCAGTATCCCCTCCCAGCGCGGTTTCACCCACTCGCCTTCATGCGTGCCGTTGACCCAAGTAAAGACGTCGAAGGATTCCATCCCGTCAATCTCGGCCGGACGCTCAGCGGGGATGAATGTCTCGTCCCATGCACGCCGCTTGCGGTCCTCACCATCCTCGCCCGCGAAGGCTTCCGATTAAAAGGAGCGGATACAGTCATCGTGAACCACAGCAACGTCGTGGGAAAGCCGCTCGCCGCCCTGCTCGTCAATCGCGATGCCACGGTCACGGTCTGTCATGTCTTTACCACTGATCTCTTCCAATATACGACGGCCGCGGACATCCTGGTAACAGGCTCGGGAGTCGCAAACCTCATCACCGCCGAGCACATTAAGCAAGGAGCCTGCGTCATCGACGTCGGCATCGCGCCAACCCCGGAAGGCATCCGCGGAGACGTCATGTTCGAATCCGTGCAACACAAGGCGGGCTTCCTCACCCCAGTCCCCGGGGGCGTCGGCCCGGTCACGATCTCCATGGCCTTATCTAACATGGTGAAGACCTTCACTATGGCCATGGAAAACCGCTGATACCGCTCTTTTCTCACGGTACCGCTACGCACGTGTTGTTTATGCCTCGCTTCGACTGAACAGATAGCTTCCGACTATCATCACGATGACGCACATAACGATGATCACCCCGAGGTCGAGATACGGGGAAAACAGCATGTTCGCCTGGGTCAGGCTGCCACGAACGCCGTCAACCATGTACAGCAACGGATTGAACAAGGCCGCAGTCTGCAGCCAGGCTGGAAACGATTTTCCAATGGGGAAAAACGCGGTCGACAGAAAAAACAGGGGCATGAGTATCAGATTCATGATCACCTGAAACCCCTGGAAATCCTTGATGAGTGACGCAAGGATTAATCCGAAGCCCACCGCCGTGAAGCTTAAGAGAATCATGATGACCACGGTCAAGGCCAGACTAGCTGCACCAGTCACCGTCACTCCCATCAACAAGGAGATGGCGAGAATCACGAAGCCTTGCAGTAGCGCGAGCGTCGCGCCCCCGAGTGTCCGTCCAAGGATGATAGAAAACCGGCTCACCGGCGCCACCAGGACCTCTTGCAGGAACCCGAACTGCCGGTCCCACAGCACTGACACCCCAGTGAAAATCGAGGACAGTAAAATCGCCATGGCGATGACACCTGGTGCCAAGAAATTCAAATACCCGGTCGTCAACCCAGGGAAGATCACTCCCCCAAGCCCGAGTCCAAGGATGAGGAGAATGAAGAGCGGCTGCACGATGAAGCCGATGATGCGGCTGGGGGCGCGCAGGAACCGCTTCATCTCCCGCTGCCACTGCACATATATCGCCTGTAACTCCCGATAGATCATGAGCGTCGCTCCTCCCGCTGTTTCTTTCGTTCTTTCAGCGTGGATTCCAGCTCCTGATCCCGGATGTTGCGACCAGTGTAATGTAAGAACACATCATCCAGCGTCGGTTTACGGATAGTGATGGAGCGGATGACGATCTGCAGCGAACGAGCGATGTCCATCACCAGCGGGATTTTTTCCTCCCC
>CAIRCU010000055.1 GCA_903877165.1 Methanobacteriota archaeon
ATATAATAATCAAATAAATAACACCCGCAGTATGAAGATTATTTTGAAAGGAAATCGAAGCGAATACCCTTTCAGGATAACACAGGCCATATTACAAATATATTATATATTATAAAAAGAGGACCAAGGGATCCTAGCAACGACTAGGATCCCGGCGTTGATGGTTCACCCGTGGAGGATGAAGAACGGGCCGAACAGGAACCCACTCGCGACCACATCGAGGCTGTTCGCATACGTCGCATGCGCGGTGATCTCGATGTTGATTTTCCCGATGCCGATAATACCTATTGCGCTATAGGGTCTCAGTGTCATCGGTGTGTTGACCGCGAGGGCATGGATGGTGCCAGAGGTCTGACGGGTAATATAACCCTTGAGTCCTCCAGTGACGGTGATGCGCCAGCTGATGGTCGCATTCCCATCGCCTGTGTTCACAAGGATGACCTTGAACCCAAGTCCGCCTCTGATCGCCTGGCAGCTGATGTTCGGTGCACCGATGAGGATCGACGCAGGCGTTGACCAGTTCGTCTCAGCAGCACAGGTGTCACGGGCCTTCACCTTAACTTGGAAGGTGCTACCCGCGATCCACGTGTGGTCGGCGCTGGCTGTAGAGCCTGTTGCGAACGGGCCGACCCATCCGCTGTTCGTGCCGTCGCCCCAGTCGAAGAGGTACGAGATGGAGTCGTTGTCATGGTCCGTTGCACTGGTGGTGAATGTGTACGGGACAGCGACAGTCCCTTTCGTGGGACCAGCGGGCTGTGACGGGGTCGTGGGGGCAACGTTCGTCCGAGGTGGCTTGAAGAGCTGAGCAGGGTCCGCGAAGAGCAGCATGCACTGGATGGTCTCACGGAAGGTGCCTCCGCCCCAGTCGAGGGTGGGTGCCATCTCATCCTTGGAGAATGCGTGGCCTTTACCAAGCTGCCAGTTCCCGATGGTGCCGGAGTTGTTCGTCAAGTCGAAGAAGTAGTCCCAGAACATCTTCTGCTGGACGGCGCTGGAGGAGTTCGTGTCGTCGAATTGACCCCATCCATACCCGGTGTTGTACGCACAGCCGAAAGCAAGATACGGCGTGTGGAAGAGCATCGAGTCGATGACGGTGTCAGGCGAGGCGTCGAAGTCGCCGCAGTGGCAGCCGTAGTCGGTGATGAAGAACGGATGGGTGTTGTGGTAGCTCGATTCCCATGTGGTGTCATAGACATCCAGGGACATGTGTTCGTCAGCGTGTGCAATCCCAGAGATGACCGAGACCTGGTCGTTATTGATGGCATTCTGAAGACCCGTAACTCCATTGCCATGCCAGCCTGGATTCACTGGATAGTCCGCAGTCCATTCGTTGGACATATTGTAGGGGATGCCTGGGTAGTTCGCGTTCCAGGTCTCAAAGCCGAAGAGGGTTTCGAACCAGGATGGCCAGGGGCCTTCCGAGCCGGGGACTGGGCCGAGCCAGTCGTTCGTGGTCTTGACGCCGCTGAAGTCCTCGAAGTCGTCGCCTTTGCAGTTCCAGCCTGTGTCGCCGCCGTAGAACGCCGCGTTGTTCAGGATCTCAGGGTCGGATTGGTAGGCATAGCTGAAGCTCTTGGTCATCCAGGTGGATATGTCCAGTGGGCTATCAGCAGGGAGTCGTCCGATCCAGAGCTCAGAGTAAAGGTCGAAGCCGCTGTCGCCTTCCTCGCCCCAGGAGTTGTCGTGGTCGGCATTGAAGTCTTTGTCCAGGTTGCTCCAGTAGATATCCGCGTCAACTCCGTATTCGCCACCGGAGTCCATGAGCCGAGCGGGGAGGACGCCTGAACTGCCGATGAAGAGGACGTATTTGGTGCCCCAGTCCTGGTAGGCGTCTTTGCAGAACTCGCGGACGTGGGCTTGGAGATCATTGAAGAGGGGGGTTGAATTAGAGTAGTCGGCGCAGGCGTTGATGTCCTCTTTGGTAACGATAGTAGCGGAGAGGCCTTGGGAGTTCTCTTGGGCGATGAGGCTGTCCCAGTTGTAGGGAATATCACCGCTCGTGTCCCAGTGGTCCATACCATTTTGGGTCGAGGTGACGATGACGTAGTCGAAATGCTGGCTAGGGTCGCACAGGCCGCCGGGGTATTCGGTGGTGGCACGGCTCTGGGTGCGGTAGCTGGAGACGACATCAGGGTTGCAGACGAGGGCTTGGACCCATGCTGCATCCTCAGCGCTGTTGCGGTAGAACTGGTTCATGGGCGCGGATTTGAGGTTGACGGAGACGGTGAGCTGCGGGTAGTAGCGCAGCTTTCCTTCCGACGGTAGATACTGGACCGGCTGCAGGCCGAGGGAAAGGATCGCGTAGCCGCGGCAGTAGCCGACCTGGTAGTCGCCGTTGTAGGGCGTCTCAGGGTACGTGGATGCGGTCTGGTAAAGCTCCTGGTTGTATGCGATCTCTGAGGGGGCTGGGTCGCCGAACGGTACGGAGTTTTGGTACGGCTTCACGGGTTGGTTCAAGAGGTTGATGTCGGTTTGGACATCCACAGCTTGCCCGGTGATGGTGATGCTGTCAACGGTCGTCAAAGGTGGAAGCGCGATTTTGACGAACGACACGGGTAAAGCAGGTTCACCGCTAGTGCCAAGGAGGATAGCGTTGGGTTCCGAGACCTTGGTAAAGTCGTATGAGCCGAGATGTTGACTCGACAACCCTGGTGTCGTGTACGAGAATGTATAGTTAAGATTCGTCGTGCTTGCTGCGGTGGCATGGATGGAGAGAGCGGTCAGACACATGGTAAGACACAGGACCACCGCCATGATTTGCGTGAGCGGCCTACTATTCACTTTTAAAATCTTTTTGGTTATGTTCATAACGAAACGCCTTCCGGTGATATGTAACGTAGGGAGGTTAATGTATATCTTTGTTTCGGTTAGGTCCGAGGCAGAATCGTGATTCAAATCTAAGGAGGACGGGCTCGCGCTCCTCCTGGATGAATTCTCCTGTTAGTCTTTTATATTTAATAGACCATGTAATAGTGTCGCAGCCGGGTGTGTCGGGAGAGGGTGTTGGACGAGGACTTTTTCCCAGGCGCAGGCGTAGAATCCCTCGTTATCCGCATCCAATACCATGAGCGCGTGTGTGAGGATCTTCCAGGTCTTGACTGAGCCGATGTAGTTGGTGTCAGGGCTCGTCTTCGAAATATGGAAAATGGAATTGATTCGGACTGTTGATTCCCGTACGAAAACGCCGCAGTCGCCATTGTACTATAATATTATCACTGCAGCGTCACTGTCCCGTACGCGGTTTCCACACCGGAGCACCAAGCGGCAGCACGGTACGGCCCGCCATGCTGTTTACTAGAATCGCGGCGGCCCCATAAAACGAGAACACCGAGACCAGCAGCAGAAATCCCCCGACGACCTCGCCTGGGGTCTGCGCCAGCAGGTTCGCAACCAGACCGGCCAGCGCCCCGTCGATGCACAGCAGGATGAGCACGAACGTCTTGTTCGTCATCAACGACGCCACCGTCAAGATTATACTGAAGACCAAGAACCCTAGCAGTCCGTACGCATAGTGTGTCACGTCAACGGGGGCTTTGGTGAAAATCGTGATGAGCAGGGTCGCCGACACCGAATACCACAACAACGAATACGTGGTGAACGTAGTCGCCCCGAACACGTTGTTGCGGCGGAACTCCATGAGCCCTGCGATGAGTTGCGCGGTCGCACCGAGGAACAACGTCCACGGGATCATCAGCGACTTCGCGGACGCCGAGGCAAGTTTGAGATCAGTCGAGGCTAACACCAATGCCGCGACCGCAAGGCCGATCAAGCCGAGAGGCGCCGGTTCAGCGGCCGATGGCAGCATCTTTTTCGTGTCGTTGGACGGGTTCATCGTAGTCTCCACTCGCGCCCCCTGCATCAGAAGCATTCCTCTTATACCTATGGGCCATCCTCCATTGAAAAGGCAAGGAAAAAACGGTATCGACCCGTTGCTTTTAGGTCGTGCATAAACGTTATCAAGCGTTGATTTCTTTACGGCAAGACACTCATGCGGATTGCTGTCCTCATCAAAGACCGATGCAAACCGAAGAACTGCGCGTACGAATGCATCAAGTTCTGCCCGCGCGTCCGCGCCGGCGACGAGACCATCATCCAAGGAGAAGACGGCAGACCCGTCATCTCCGAAGACCTCTGCGCAGGCTGCGGCATCTGCGTCCACAAATGCCCTTTCGAGGCTATCAAGATCATCGGGCTTGCTGAGGAACTCACCGAAGACCTCGTCCATCAGTTCGGCAGGAACGGCTTCCGCCTCTATCGCCTCCCCGTCCCCATGGCTGGCACCTGTATAGGGGTCCTAGGGCAGAACGGCATCGGGAAAACCACTGCGATCAAGATCCTCGCCGGCCAAATCATCCCTAACCTTGGGGACTATGCGAAAAAACCAGACTGGGCTCCGGTCCTCGATAACTACAGCGGCACCGAGCTCTACGAGCACTTCAAGGGACTCGCCGACGGGACGATTACCGCGGTCTTCAAACCCCAGTACGTCGACCAACTCCCCAAGGTCCTCAAAGGCACGGTCGGCGACATCCTGCACAAAGCAGGCACCCCGCAGGCATATGACAAGGTCGTCACAACCTTGGGCCTTGAGAACCTCACAGCTAAGGAGATTGAGAAAGGAACCTTGTCTGGCGGAGAGCTGCAGCTCGTCGCCATCGCAGCTGCGCTCGTCAAGGACGTCGACTTCTACTTCTTCGACGAACCCTCTTCGTATCTGGATATCTATCAGCGTCTCAAGGTCGCTCGGATCATTCAACGGCTCGCAAAAGAAAAGAAGGTCATCGTCGTCGAGCACGACCTCGCCATCCTGGACTTCATGTGCGACAACGCCCACATCATGTACGGCACCGAGGGCGCGTACGGCGTCACCACCTTCCCCCGGGCCGTGCGCCATGCCATCAACACCTACCTCTCCGGGTACCTCAAGGAAGAGAACCTCAAGTTCGGCGAGAAAATCGAGTTCGTCTCCCACCCGCCCAAGCAGCGCCAGGACCTGCGCGTCTTCGTCTCCTACGGCAGACTCACCAAGGACTTCGAAGACTTCACCCTTGAAATCGAACCCGGCATCATCCGCGAAGGCGAGATCATCGGCATCGTCGGACCCAACGCCATCGGCAAGACCACGTTTGTCAAGATGCTCGCCGGTGTACTGAAACCAACCAAAGGGAAGATTGAATACGACCTGAAGATCAGTTACAAGCCCCAGTACATCTCCCCGGATTACCAAGGCAGCGTCCGCGAACTCTTCGATACGAGCGCCCCCCAGCTCTTCACCTCCTCGCTGTACCAAGCAGAGGTCTTCGAGCCCCTCCACCTCAAGACCCTGCTCGACTGCCAGCTGGACGCCCTCTCCGGCGGGGAGCTGCAGCGTGTCGCCATCGCCTCCGCGATTCTGCGCGACGCGGACATCTACCTCCTCGACGAACCGTCTGCGTACCTCGACAGCGAACAGCGCATGATCGTCTCCCGCATGATCCGCCGCATCGTCGAAAAATCCGGGAAATCCGCGCTCGTTGTCGACCATGACGTCTACTTCATCGACATGGTCAGCGACGGCCTCATCGTCTTCGAAGGCACCTCGGGGAAACACGGCGTCGCCAACGGCCCCTACAGCCTCCATGAGGGCATGAACCGGTTCCTCCGCGACGTCGATATCACCTTCCGCCGCGACGAGGAAACCCAACGCCCCCGCGTCAACAAACCAGACTCCTACTTGGAACGGCAGCAGAAAGAAAGCGGGGAGTACTACTACAAACCCTAGATGCATCTTTACAAAAAATATCATATGTGATATTATCACTAATGATATTTTCAATGAAGGCCGTGGAGATCATCGGCACTGATTTTTTTTCAAGACGAGATTCCTAGCATAGCACACACTATCGCGGATGACAGCCATGGAAACCAACGCCAACCCCCCCGCTCTATGAAGCAAAAAACCCCCGCCCAGATACAACCTCCAACACAACGTGCAGTAAGTAATTAAACCTAAATCTACTATCAACAGGCGCATGGATTTCATCCTCGGCCTCCTCATCCTGCTGGGCATCGCGTTCCTCATCCCTATCCTCTACGCCATCTGGATCCGCGACACCGAACGATGCCACCGACAGCAATGGGCCTCCATCTTCATCTGCTTCTTCTGGGGCGCCTCCCTCGCCATCGTCGCAGCCTTCATCCTGGAATTCGGCTTCACGATTTCCCTCTCCGCCTCACTGCAGAACGCCCAGACCGTCTCCCTCCTCATGGTCATCGTCATCGCCCCCATCGTCGAAGAATTCGCCAAGCCCCTCATCCTCGGTGCCCGCTCCGTGCGTAGCCAGCTCACCGAACTAGAGGACGGCCTCATCTACGGCGCTGTCGCAGGCCTCGGCTTCTCCGCCACCGAGAACTTCATCTACGGCCTCGATGCCCTCAACAACGACCCCGGGACCTTCATCATCCTCATCGCCCTCCGCAGCTTCGGCGCTTGCCTCCTCCATGCCTCCGCCACCGCCCTCACCGGCTACGGCTACGGCAAAACCCTGCTCCGACGTTCATCGCTGCTCCTCGTCCTCCCGTACTACGGACTTGCGATCGCTCTGCACTCCTTCTACAACTTCGCCGTCTCCCTAGACATCACCGGCGTCGCACTCGGCCTGGTCGTCGCCTTCCTTTTCGTCGCGGCCACGATAACCCTGATTCGAAAAAAAATCCAGAAACTGGACAAACAGAACTGCGACGACACCGCCGTCTAGGACGGCACGGTCTCAAACCGCCACGCTAAGCTCTGCCCGTTCGTCACTGCGCAGTGGTCCGCGCCCACCGAGGGCAACACGCCATCCACGTAGTACTGCCAGAACGTCGCATCATGCCCATTGTCCGACCCGATCCCCTGCACCAGCCAAGAGCTAAACGACGGATAGTACGTCGCCTGCACGGTCAAATGATGTAAAACAGCGAACCGCTGGAGCAGACTGAACGCCGTCTCACCCTCATACGAGACGAGATGATCGGAGACGACCCATCCGTTCCCCTGTACCGACATAGACACACTCGTGGCATCCGCCTTCGTCAGCCAAATCTCAGACCGCTGAGGCACTTGCGCAGCCATCCCAGTAAACGACAGCACCACAAGACCAAGCACCAGGCACACAACCGGCACCTGATGCAAACGGCGCAGCGGCTGTAACGATGGCAACGAAAGCTTCCGAGTCACAATCAACAGCACCGGAACCCCAATGAATGTGAACGTGACGAGTCCGGAGAGGATGTGGTAGACCATGAACGGCACCCCTGCGGAAAACACCATACCCAGCGCTCCCACAGTATGCGGATATAAGAGGTACCACCATCCCAGGTTCGTCCAGCAGTCATACAGCAGCACGAACCCCACTCCTAGCCCAGCGGTAATCCCTATCGTACGCACCCGCATGGACTGATACAGCGGCTGGAGTCGATGCCGCAGCAGGAAGCTGACTGCCGCAAGGATCGCGAACCCAGAATACGTGAACAGCACAATCCGGTTCATATGCTCCCCGACGAAAATCGGGTTGCCGATTAACAGGTCGCTGCCCACCATGCAGACCAAGGGGATGAGAAATGCAACCCAGGGTCGCATCAGCAGCATCGCCAGGAACGTGACAACCATAATGACCTCGAAATTCGGGAACGGCTGCACACCGTACCCAACGAGGAAATACCGGCCTAGTAGTCCAAAAACAATCAAGCCTAACCCGATAACCAGTTCCGAACGAAGCGTCCGAGATGTCTTCATATTACCTTTGCCTCCCTAAATGTGGACGGAGAATCAAGCTTGATGTATAAATGTTTTAGCCTTCTCCTCAATCACGCTGCCCTGCAGCCGATGGCACTGCGCGATCAGACGCCCTTTAATGGCATCATGACACGTCACACGCACCAGGATCCCATTCTCATACGACACAGAAGTGACCTTCGCCTTACGGTACAATTCGGATAGGAACGCGTTCGCCGCTTTACTTGCCGGAAGCTGCATCACCAGCTCGACCTGATGTGGCAGCAAAGAGGTGATCGTCTCAAGCAAGATGTCGATATGCATTCGTTCTTTCGCTGAGATCGGCAGGCACACATGTGAACCGCAGGTTTCATGGTCATGGAGGTACGCCATGAGCCGCTCTAAATCCTTGCTGGAGAGCAGGTCGATTTTATTGACAGCGATGACGAGCGGCGCCTCCACGCCGATCTCCCGAAGCTCAGCTAACGACACCTGAAGTTTCTTTGCCACCATCGCAGGGTCTTCGCTGCCGTCCACGACCACGACGACGATGTCCGCGAGCTCGATTTCCTCCAGGGTGGAATGGAAGGCGTCCACGATCCAAGAGGGAAGGTTCTCAATGAAACCGACGGTGTCCGTCAGAAGGATTGGCGGGCTTTTTCCCTCAGTCTGCTCCTTGATATTCCGCGTTGTCGTCGACAGCGTCGAGAACAGCCGCTCCTCGACCTTGACCGAACCAGCGGACAGCACATTCATCAAACTGCTTTTCCCGGCGTTGGTGTACCCGGCGAGCGAGACGGCGTAGAATCCGCTTCGATGCCGCGTCTGGCGTTGCAGCTCACGGGTCTGCCGGATATGGTCTAGCTCCTCCTTGATTTTTTTTACTTGCCGCTTAATCATCTCGTAGTAGTCGTCAACTTGGTACTCCCCGCCGGCCATGAGTCCGGGGTGCTCTCCCGCTTTAGATCGATGGATGAGTTCGCGGACGTGCGGCCGTTCGTACTGCAGCTGGGCGAGCCGGACCTGCAGGTGTGCCTCTTGTCGGTCCGCGTGCTCCGCGAAGATCGCGAGGATTAATCGAACCCGGTCGTAGACTTCGACCTCAAGCTTTTTTTCAAGCGTGAACCACTGCGACGGCTTCAGCTCGCCGTTGACAATGACTAAATCGATCTTCGGGTCGGCGTCGGCGAGGTAGTCATGAATCTCCTCGACTTTTCCTGAGCCGATGTAGAAGTTCGCATCGGGGGTCTTTCGGATTTGAAGAAACGTCTTCTGAATACAGTATCCTAAGGTGTCTGCGAGTTCAGCAAGCTCCCTGATATTCTCGGTGATGGAGATGATGATGGCATGTTTCTGAGGCGTCGTCATTGTTTGGAGAACCACCTGAGGGTGCCGATGAAGCGTTGCAGCGCCGTGATGTTGCCGACGACTGCGAAGAGGATCATGGCGATTTCAAGGATCGTGAGGTTATACGGGAGGGTGACCGTGGTGCCCAGGAAAATGTGTTGGAGGACGGGGAAGACGATAAGCAGGGCGAGGCGGTCCGCGCGGCCGAGCAGCCCGGAGTAGTCGCGTTTGCAGCCGACGGCCTGTGCCTGGGTGCCCATGTAGCTGGTCAGCAGCACGCCAACCACGGCGAGCAGTCCGATCGGTGGACGGCACCAGGGGCTCAGGGCGAGACCGCCGATGATGAAGACGTCGGCGTAGCGATCGAGGGCGTGATCGAGGAAGTCACCACGGGCTGAGGCGCGCTGGGAGAGGACCGCGACTTTGCCATCGATGGCATCGAAGAGGCCGTTGAGAGTGATACATCCGGCCGCGATAAAAAGGAGAAAATTCGTCGGCTCGTTGCCTGGTGTTGAGAGGTAGAAGAGGGTGCCAGCGGCCACAGCGAAGAACAAGGCGAGCGCGGTGAGGAGATCAGGTGGGAAGGAGCGGAAGGGTCGAGCGAGCGCAGTGAGGAGGGGATCCATTCGATGCCGCGTTGCGTCAAGGACTATACGTCTCACCGGGCCTGCTTTTTTTACTCTCGGAGGATTTCTTCTGACCAATCGATGTTGCCTATTTTATACTTTGTATCCGGTGAAAACCCCGTGGTGATGAGGGACTGGATGATCTTACCGACATCCGCAGAAGCTAGGGTGGTGGTGTCGATTTCGAAGCAGTGATCCTCGGGGTGAAGTTCCGCAACTTCGCAGAGGATGACGTCGAGGATCTCCGCCTCGACGTTCTCCTTGATTTTTGCGGGGCCGTATCGTTTCTTCTGCAGCCGCATTCGCAGTGTGGTGGGATGGCAGCGCAGAATAATAATATAACTAAGATGAAGGAGGTGGGCGAAATGGCCTTCGAATATCACGGTCTGCTCCACTTTGAAGCCTTTGAGGATCGCATCGTTGATACAGTCCATGTCCACGAGTTTCGTGTCGCGGGGTTTATCCTCCCCGCAGATGCAGCCGGATTCGGCGGCGAACCTGGTGAGGTCGACTACCTGCTGGCCGTGGGTGCGGAGCCAGTCCGCAGCCGAGGTCTTGCCTGTCCCCGGGGTGCCGGTCAGCCCGATCCACATGGTTTTAGACCAGGGGGTGGTAGTCGTAGCCGCGGAATCCTTTCGTGTAGCAGTAGTGGAGCTCCTGGTAGTCTCTGCGGAATGTTTTGACGTCGTCTTTGATCTTCTTGGGGGTCTCGTGTTTGAGGAGGGCGCGTTCGAAGAAGACGGCGACGTCGTCCATCTCTGATTCCTTCATCCCGATTCTGGTGAGCTCGGGGGTGCCGAGCCGCAGGCCGGAGGGGTTAATGGGGTCGGTATCGCCTGGGATCATATTCATGTTGGTGACGATGCCGGAGTCGATGAGGGTCTTGGAGGCCTCCTTTCCTTTCCCTGGGCCGATGCTGACGAGGACTTGGTGTGACTTGGTGAACCCGAGGTCTTCGCCGAAGACTTTGAAGCCGCGGTCGTGGAGGGCGTGGGCGAGGCGTTGGGCGTTCTTGATGATCTGGTCTGCGTATGCTTCGCCGAAGTCGAGGTGCTCGGCGTAGGCGATGGCCTTGGCGGCCACGTGATGGAGGTGGTACGAAGAGGTGACGCCGGGGAAGACGCCGAAGCCGAGTTTACGCAGGAATGCTTTGTCCTCCTCCGAGGTCCCGCGGTTGGAGACGATCATGCCTCCTTGCGGGCCGGGGAGGGTCTTATGTGTGCTGCCGGTCATGACGTCCGCGCCTTCGCGGAGCGGGTCTTGGAAGCGGTTACCAGCGATGAGTCCGAGGACGTGGGCGGCGTCGTAGACGACCGCGGCGCCGACCTCATGGGCCGCGTCAGCGATGGGTTTGAGTGGGGTGGGGAAGAGGAAGACGGACTGGCCGCAGAGCGCGAGCTTGGGTTTGATGTCGCGGATGAGTTTGACAGCGCCGTCGACGTCGATGTTCATCAGCGCGTCATCGAAGGGGTAGGAGACGAGGTTGATGCCGCGTACGCCCGCCGCTCCCCATTTCCCAAACGAGATGTGGGCGCCGTTGGCGGTGTCTAAGACTGTTGCTGTTTCGCCTGGTTTGATGAGGGCTTTGAGGACAGCCATGTTCGCGGTGGTACCCGCGGTGGGTCGGACATCCGCGTAGGTGCAGCGGAAGAGGATCCGGGCGAGTTCCATGGCTTTCTCTTCGACGAGGTCGAAGAACTGGCAGCCTTCGTAGTAGCGGTTGCCCGGCGTGCCTTCGGCGTAGCGGCCGTGGAAGTCGGAGACCAGCATTTCGCGGCAGAGTGGGGAGAGGACGTTTTCGCTGGCGATCATGGGCAGGGAGTTGGCGAAGAGTGCGTTGTTGTTCCTTGCCTGGAGCCGGATGTATTCCACGTCACGGAAGTATTTCATAGGAGTCACCATTTGGTGGTCTGAATGATGAGGTCTATTAAAAAACTATTGCGCCGATCCTTTTAGGAGACGACGAAGGGCTAGTCGTGTTTTTTACGCAGCATCTGGAAGGCGGAGGGCAGGTGGATGGTGTAGATGCCGTCCTTTTGGATGACGATGGGTTCTTTTTCAAGGAGGCCTTTGAGGTCGATGCGGTAGTTGCCGGACTGTTCGATGTTGATGGTCTCCGGGTGTGGTGCGGGGTCTGCGGTGTGTTGTGTGAGTCGGGTGTGTCGTTCCTCGTCGGTGAGGGCTGGGGTGGGCATGGTTTTCTTCTTGATGCTCGCCTCGAGTTTTTGTTCGATGAGCGCGCGGAGTTCCTTGGGGGTGAGGGAGACCCGTTTATCTTCGCCGTTCTTAAGGGTCTCGTGTTTCTCGATGATGAGGTTCATGACTTTTTTGGAGACGTCCGAAGTCTCTATAGGTGCTGCTGGGGTGGTGGTCTGTTTGGTGAAGAAGAAGCGGTGGCCGTGGCATTTCGGGCAGCCTCTGAGGTATTTGTCGGTGCTGTCTTCGAAGACGTAGCCGCAGTGGAGGCATTGGTGTGGCATGGGGTTATCCTGCTCCTTTCCCGGGGATGATGGTGGTTTCGATGCGAAAGTCGTCCTTCTTAATGAGTCTGAGGAGGTGGGCAGGGCCGATGACGGTCATGCGTGGCTTGCGGGAGACGCCGAGCATGCGGTGGAAGAGGCTGGCTTTCTCCGGCTCGTAGCCGCCGATCTCTATGCCGATGAACGAGTCGTGGTTGATTTCCTTCATGGTGCGTTCGATGAGCGCTGCCTGTTCGGTGGGCGTCAAGCCCGCTTCCAGGACGAGGATGCGGCCGCGCTTGACTTCGTTGATGATGTACGCGAGTTTCTCAGATGAGGTGAGGCGGGCTGTGGTGTCCTTGGAGATGAGGTGAAAGGGGATCTCGGGTGGCTCTTTCTTAATCATCGCGACCCTCGTTTCTTGTGTTTCTTGCTGAACTCCTTGATCATGGTGCTGTACAGGTTTTCCGTGTTGTACCCGGTGAGCGCGCTGATCGGGATGACCGGATGCTGTGGGAATGCGGACTTCAGGGTGGCGGGGCTGGCGTTCTCCGCGTCGATCTTGTTGGCCGCGATGAGCACCGGGAGGTTGCGGGCCTCGAGGTTGCCGATGATGGTGACGTTAACCTGGGTGAAGGGATCCTGGGTGGCGTCCATGACCAGGACCACGCCGTCGATGTCGTCGAGCCACTTGATCGCCTCGATGACGCCCTCAGTGGCCTCCTTCGCCCGGGTGCGGGACTCGTCCTTGCCCAGGCCATAGAGGTTCATGAACTCCTTATAATCGACCTTGGTGGCTATCCCTGGTGTGTCGACGAGGTCCATGTTGAGGGAGGAGCCGCCGTTGTTGATCTTGATGTTGGTCACGCATTTCGCGCGGCGGGTCTCATGAGGGATTTCTGAGACGCTGCCCATGATGTCCCCCGTCCAGTCGCGCAGGATCCGGTTCGCCAGCGTGGTTTTCCCGACGTTCGGCGGGCCGTAGATTCCGATCTTGGCATGCCGTTTGCCGAACACCCGCTGCATCATGAGTGAGAACTTGCTTTCCCGAACACGCTTGAAGAGTCCCATCCCTAGTAGCCCTCCAATGGACGATCCATCCAGAAATGAATGTGCAGAGATGTATAGCTTTCCTCCTTTAATAGATTACGAGCCAGCAGAATTGAAGGAAACATAGAAATCCTTGCGAACGTGTCACCTGCGTACGACAATGTAATGATGACGGGTGAATCCGTACCTAAAACACAGCGATTTTCGAGGAACTATTTTGTTCTTAGAATTTGGATATATAATAACAATTAAATAGCCACAACCAATTCCAAGTCTGTAGACAACTCATTGGGAAGGCATGACTAAATGGTGGAAGAAAGATTCATTGAGGAGAATGTAAAAATCAGAGCCCCTAAGGATAACTTCTTGGAACGCTTGCAGCAGGCATCTGGCGAGATCGACTCGATAAAAACTTCCTTTACCAAAGGCATGGAAGAGCTCTCCAGAGTCCAAGGCATGCTCAGCGTCGACGGCATCACCAAGATGACCACGATGATGCAGACCTTCGAGGACCGGCTCTCCGACGCCGAACGCCGCCGCGATGAGGCCTCCGAAGGCGCCCGCCGCTTCAGCCAGGACCTGGACAAGGAAAAAGAACGCCTCGTCAAACTCTGGGACGCGTACAAGAGCCAAGAGGAAGCCCTCGCTGCCTCAGAACGACACACCGCGGAAATCGAAACACAACTCCGCGATGCACAGCAGACCCGTGCCACCTTCGAACGCGACGCCAACGCGCGCATCCAGACCCTCACGCACAAACTCCAGGAGCACGAGCGCGACGTCCAGCAAGTCGAAGACCTCCGCCAGCAGGCGCTCAAGTTCGACACCATCCGCCGCCAGCTCGAGGAGAACGTCGACCGGATACACAGCGAAATCACCGCCAAAGACGACGTCATCCGCAGCCTGGAACGCCAAGTCAACGATCTCAAAGAATTCGAGCAGTTCGCCGGTTTCAAAGCTAAATTCGAGGACACCGCCACTGAACTGGAGAAGGAGAAGGAACGGCTCACCAAGCTCTTCCGGCTCTACGAGGAGACCGAAGCGGAAAACAAGGATCTGAAATCCGAAGTCGTCAAGTGGCAGGACTGGTTCGCCGCTAACGAAGACCTCTTCACTCGGCTCACATCATCCATGGAGGACCTCCGGCAGAAAAAACCGACGACAACAGTGGATATGTCTGCTGAGCTCACCGAGCTGGAGACGCCAAACTTCACGGATGCCACCACACCTACTGGCCCTGACACCAAACACAAACGCAAGCTTCGATTCAGAAAATAAGGAAGGACCTAGCGTACCTTCCCCCATTTTCCTTTTTTTCTTATTCTACCTGCAGGGTGCTGACGCCGTTGTCCCCCTCGGTGATCGAGATGACGTGCTCCACCGAGTTCTTGATGTCCTCGATGTGTGTCACCAGGAAGATCTGACGGAACTTCGCGGAAAAGCCGTCCAGCGCCGAGAGGATGTTCCGACGCCGGCCGCTATCCTGGGATCCGAAGATTTCATCCAGGATGACGAAATTGAAGGTGCTGCCGGCCCGCTCCGTGATGATCTCGGAGATCGCCAGCCTCGTACAGAGGTTCGCCAAATCCTCCTCGCCACCGGAGAACCGCTCGATCCCGAACGCCTCGCCGTTGTCATAGACAGAGATGTTGTAGTCGTCGTCGAACTCAAGCATCGTGTACTTCCCTTCGGAGAGTTGGCTGAGCAGCTCCGAGGCGTACGCGGAAAGCGTCGGTCGTATCTGGGAGATGAGAGAGGTACGAAACCCAGCCATCATCTCACCAAGCATGGAGAGATGCTGTTTCTGCGCCGATAACTCCTGCAGCTGTTTTCCGAGTGCCTCTTGCTTCTCGACATTCTCCTTTAGTGACCGTTCCTGTTCAACAAGCACCCGTGTTTCTCCCTCACGGCTCTGAAGCTGAAGACGCCGCTGCTCCAGAAGATTTCGACAGATGCTCTGCTGCTCCAGGGCCTGCTGATATTTCGCGTAGACTTCTTTGGCATGTTTCACCGCAGCCGTATAATCCCGCTCATGAAACGAGATTGTGCCGAGCTGCGCTATCTCCTTCGCAAGGACAGACAGCCTCTGCTCCTCGCGCTTCACCTCACCCTCGATGTTGTGCATCGTGGTTTGTACCGTCTTAGCCTCAAGACACTGATTACGGAGGTACTGCAATTTTTTCTCCAAGGCCTGCCGCTGCTTCCCCAACTGAATCTGTTCGCGTTCCAGAGCAGAGGACTCTTTCTGAAGACCCGTGATCTGCGCCTCCGCTGCCGTCACCAATGCCTGGTAATGCTCAAGGAGCGTCTCATACTGGATGCCGAGCACGCGCTCGCACGTCGGGCATTTCGCATCAGGCCCGATGTGACGGATCTCCGATATCTTCTTCTGGGCTTCCCGCTGATCCTGCTGGCACCGTTTCACCAAGGTCGCCTTCTGCTCGATACCCTTCACAAACTGCTCGTTCTTCCCAGCGATCGTCTTCAGGTTGCGTTCGACCTCAGGGAGATCATAGTCAAGCGAAGCGTACTTCGCAAGCTGCCCTGACGTGGTTTTCAGCTGCTGACGGCGGTCCGCCAGTTGGGAGTGAAGCGACGCCTCTTCTTCCCTGAGGCGCTGCAGCTTCTCAAACGCGTGCTTCTGCTGCTCAACGACTTCCCGTTGCCGTTGACTCTCTTCATAGGCTGATCGCGTTTTCTGGCACGTCGACGACGACTCGGCATACCTTCGCTCCGCCTCTTCCACTGCTTTTTTCTCTTCGGCAATCCTCGTCTGCAATGAAGCCTTCTGTGATTCTAACTCCTGGAGTTTGGTATGGAGTCGATCGAGGATTTTACCTCCCTTCTCATCCACAAGCTCATGGGAAAGCGTCTCGATCCCTTTCTCTTTATCGCGTGTATCTGAACGGATCTGCGCAACCACCTGGTCCAGCAGACTGATCCCCAGCATCCGCAGGATCAACGGCCGTCGCTCACTCGGATTCATCGACGACAGCGCATTCAGCTCCTTTTGCTTCGCGAAAATCGAGGTGTAGAACGACTTGCAGTCCATCCCCAGCCGTGCTGCGATGAACCTCGTCACGGCATCCGAGCCGTTCGCCGCAAGCTTCCCATCCACGGTTGCGGTCGCCGATGCGGTGAGATGTTTTCCCACCATCTCCCGCACCACCCGATAGAGATGCTCGTCGAAGAGGAACTCGAACTCCACCCGACAGGGGTCCGTCGAGCCTGCCCCCTGCCGCTTGATCTGATCCGTCTGCGTCCGCGACGCAACCGGGCCGTACAACGCCCACGCCATCGCCTCAAACACCGTGGACTTTCCCGCCCCATTCAAACCAAGCACCACGGTGACACCATCAGGGAACTCCACGAACACATCCTGGAACTTCCGGAAATTCCGAAGGCGAAGCGACTTCAGAATCATGCGGCCTCCTCCACCTCACTCGCCGCATGAAGATACGACAGACCAAGGGAAAGGATGACCTCTTTATCCTTGATATTCTGTGCCTGCAGGAACCGCTCGAACTCCACGGCCAGCGACGACCCAGGACCTGAGGACACCACCGCCGGCTCCGCAGGCTTCTCCGCACCGATCTTCACCTCGAAATGCACTGCATCCTTGCCCAACTCCCGGATCCCCCGCATGTCCAGCGCACGCGCAAGAGGCATGGGCAGACCGACAAGGGACAGACGGACGATCTTCTCTGCAGGCTCAATGGACCGGACGACCTCCCTGATCTCCCTGTGGATAACCGCGAGATCTTTGTCTTCGCAGGCAATCGCCGGTGCATCCACCATCGCACGCGTCTGCAAAGGAATGAACCTCGTCGACAGCTTCTTTCCAAGCCTCACCTCCAGCATGCCCTTCTCATCAGGCGCCTCGGTAAACGAAAACCGCTCCGTCGACCCCACGTACCACGCGTTCTCCTGCAGCCGCGTATACTTATGATAGTGCCCCAGGGCGATGTAATCGAACCGTTTGCTAAGCATCTTCACCGGCAGGAACTGCTCGTTGCACTCATTCATCCGGAACTCCGCGATCCCCTTCACCGCCCCATGCGCCACACAAATGTTCACATCAGCCTCAGAGGACGGCGCCACCGCCTTCATATCCTCCTCAAAACTCTCCTTCGTCAGGCACTGAGGGATGCAATGCACCGCGACTGACTTCCCACGAAGCGTCAACGTCACAGCCTCATACCGGTTCTTATACACCGGTGTGATGCCCTCGAGATGATCAAACACACGAAAGATACTCCCGGTCTCCCGAAGCCGCGGCGTCTCATGATTCCCCGACACAATCACACAGGGGATCTTCGCCGCTGACAACCGCAGCAGCTGCTCCACCGCGACACTAATCGCCCGGTTCGTCGGCCGCACCGAATCAAACAAATCCCCCGCATGAACCACCAAATCAGGCTTACTCTTCACCGCGTAATCGATGCACTGGCGAAACGAGGAGTACACATCCACCTCACGCTGGTTCACGCCATCCGACGTCACCCGACGGTACGCGCTGTACCCCAAATGCGTATCGGCAATATGCAGCAGCTTCATCGTTCCCGCTTCTTCCGCAGCCGCTTCAACTGCACCACATCACAGGCAAGCGTGATGACATCCAGAATCGGCGCAATCGGCGGCGCATACGTCGTCTCCAGCTTCTGCAGCGCATCAACCGTGGTCTCCTGCAGGATCGCGCATGCAAACACATTCACCCGCTGCGACGCGTTGCTCCCCATCGCCTGCGCGGCCACAATCCGACCAGACTCCTCCTCAGCCACCACCTTCATCGTAATCGGCGTCCCACCAGGGAAATACGTTGGTAGGGAGGAGCCGATGATCTTCCCGTGGACCAACGCCCGCGGGTACTGAGGGGATAGCAGCGGGCCGACCGCCGCTATTTGCGTGCCAAAAAACGTCGATGTACGAGACAGCAGTACGCCTGGTGGCATTTCGTATTGTCCGCCGGCTGCGTTGATGCCAGCGGTGATACCCTGCCGGACCGCGATCGTCCCAAGACCGATGCAGACCGGCTCTCCGGTCACAAAATCCTTATACTCGGTGCAGTCCCCGACAGCATACACCTCAGGAATCGACGTCTGGGCATGGTTGTCTACCGCGATACCCCCTGTCGGTCCAATAACGCAGCCGAGGGCTTTGGCCAGGCGGACTTCGGGGCGTGTGCCCGTGGCGAGCACGACGACATCCGTCTCAAAGTTGGATTCCGCATTGGATGCTCGATCTTTGATACGCACTGTGATTCCTTGGGGATTTGGCGTGATTGCCGTCACGAAATGGTTTAGCAGAATCGTTACGGACTTCGGGAAAGTCGCGGCCACCTGTTCGCTAAGGTCGTTGTCCAGGCTGCTCGCCAGGATGTTCGGCAGCGCCTCGACCAGGGTGACCGTCAGTCCTTTTTCAGTCAGTGCCTCTGCGAGTTCCAGTCCGATAAAGCCAGCGCCGACGATGCAGGCGCGCTTCGACCGCTGGAGAGCGTGCTGGATAAGCACAGCGTCGTCAATGGATCGAAGGCAGAACACGTTCGCAGGGAGCGGACCTTCTTTGGGAATGCCTTGAATAGGAGGAATCATCGGTCGTGATCCCGTCGCGAGGATGAGGCGGTCGAAGGGATGTTGGGCCCGTTGTCCATGGTGAACCGAGGTGATTGTCCGTGATGCGAGGTCAATGGATTCCACGGTCGTCTCGAGGTTGACGGTGATGTGTTCTTTGGCGAACCATTCCTTGGAGAACTCGAGGAGGTGGTCGACACTGGGGATCGCCCCGGAGATGACGTAGGGCAGGCCGCAGCGGGAGTACTGGGCGTACGGTGACTGCTCGAAGATCGTGATCTGGGTTTTTCGGTTGGTTTTTCTGGCGAACTGGGCCGCGGTCCCTCCTCCGGCGCCGCAGCCGATAATCGCGATGTGTGGCTCGTCCATAATAGGTGACACCCCCGCGTCGAGTTATGGGGTGGCTTTTTTTAAACATTTGTGCCGAATGAGAAGAAGACGGCGGTTATGGAAGTGCTTGGAGCATCTGATAGACGTGAAGAAGGAGTGCGACTCCGGTGGTGATGTCCCCGTGGTGGATTGCGTCAACTCCTTGGTCATAGAGATCATAGATGGGTTGGGGGATGCTAATGCCTTGGTATGTGGTGGTGTGGAGTGTGGTGTTGACGATGGTGACGGCGAGGAAACCTATCTCTTGTGTGATGGGTCGGTATTCATGAAGGAGGATGACTGTGGTGTTCATGGAAGTGAGGGATTCGAGGTAGGTGGAGTTCCAGAGGTGTTCGAGTTGCTGCCGGAGGAGAGGGTAGTTGGGGTCTTGGGTGTAGAATGTGAGGATACTCCAGAGGTATTCGGTTTGGATGGCTTGGTGCTGGGCGCCGGTGTCAGCGGCAGTGAGCAGGAGGGTTGCATTTGTACATGTCAGGTGGGTGGAGATGGCCTCTAGCCTGTGGTTTTCTTGGAGGAATATCTGTTCGGTGTGATGGAAGATGGTGCTGAGTGTGCCGTGGCCATAGGCGGTAAGCAAGGAGCGGGAGAGGTTGGCCGCGAATGGGGTGGTGTAAAAGGGGTCGATGTCGGTGTCACTGACATGGACTGGGACGTAGATGGAGGCGCAGGCGTGGTTGGCTGCGAACCAGCCGCTGGAGAGTGTTGAGGCGTTATAGGTCGGTAGTTGGAAGACCATGGCGGCTTCATAGGGGTAGGTGTCTTCGCAGAGGGGCCGCAGGCCGTCGAGGTCCTGGGTGTGGAGCCGGGACCAGTTCATGAGGTCCTCGGTGGTGATCGCACCGTAGCGTTCCTGCATCCGGGATGTGACCTCGGTCTCCCAGTCCGCGTAGGCGATACTGAGGTGGATCCTGGCATGGGTTGTGTTGAGGTTCTGCAGGCCGATGCGGTAGCCGCCGACGGTGGCGTTTTCATGGAGGGAGACGGTGGTGGTCGTGCGGATGTTGTAACGAAGGAGGAAGTAGGGTGCAGGGACAGGGCGGACGCGGATGCTGTCGGTTCCTATGCGGGTGACTTGGATGCCGCACCAGGAGCCGAGGTGGAGGATTTGGCCGCGGTGAGCCCAGGTCTCGAGGGTGTCGTTGTAGGCAGTGGCAAGTGTGCGGGTCTTGAGCCATTGGGTCTGCCAGAGGGCCTTTGGGGCGTTGGTCATGGCGCAGAGGCTGGTGATGGGGGTGGTGTGGGTGCGGATGGCGTCGGTCTCGATGAGGGTGGCGTTGGTGGGGCCGACGACGAAGAGGTTTTCACTGACGCTGGTGGCGTGAAGTCTGGTGGTGGTCTGGGTGAGGAGGGTGAGAGCATCGGTGGTGGTGTTCGCGGCCTGGTACGCGTAGCGGAGGCAGTCGAAGTCGTCCCAGGCAGCTGGTGAGGGGTTCGTCCAGCCGGATCCGGTGTCCGCGTCGCCGTACGCGATGCCGGCGTCGGTGAGCGCCATGCCTGCCTTGATGATGTCGGGCGGGGTGTCGTTGGCGCTGGTGACGCCGATGAATGCATGGTTCACGGTGAACGTCAGGGGTAGTCCTAACCAGGGGGTATAGTAGGTATACTGGTAGCCTTGTGGGATTTTGACGAGGACTTGAGGGCCGGGGCGGCTGGGGTCGCGGACTTTGAGGAGGAGGCTGTAGTCTCCGGCGGTCGCGTCGCCGACCGCGACGAGGTCCTTGCAGGACTGGCCGAGAGGCATCAGCAGAAAGAGGCTGAAGAAACAGAGGACGATGAGGACGGCCTGTCGGCTCATAAGACTCAAGGCTGAAATATAACTTGGATGCTATATAAAAATATGTGGCGGAAGGCTGGTTAGGCTTGGGGTTCCTCTTCCGTTTTCTTCGCCTTCTTGGCTTTGGGCTTCGCCTTCTTCTTCGGCTCGTCCTCGGTGGTTTCCGCCGTAATTTCCTCTTCAGCTGGCGTCTCCGGTTCTTTGGCGGGTGCCTCGAGTTCAGGAGCAGCCGGCTCCGAGGGTAATTCGGGTGCCGCTGGTGCGGGCTCCTCAGGGGCTGGTGCTTCGGGTGCGGCCGGGGCTTCAGCTGGCTTGGTTTCCTCGGGCGGTTTGGGCGGTTCTTCTTCGATGACGACGGTGGGCCCTCGTTCGACTTCGGTCTTGTTGATCTCGATGCGTTTGACCGGGTAGTAGATCTTGCAGTGCTTGTAGATCTCGCTGCCGATCTTGCCGTCGAGGCAGTCGCGGATGAAGGCGTTCATGGTCTTGGAGCTGCCTTCCTTGGCGATAGTGTCTTTCATCACTTCTCGAATCAATTTCTTCTGTGAGCTTTGTATGCGCTTCTCGGTGATCGCGAAGGGCTTGACATGCAGGATAGCGCCATCCCTGGTCTCTACGGTGAACGTGCCGTCGACGCGGGATTTGCGTCTGCGGACCATGCGGCGCAGGTAATCTGAGGTGAGTACGTGGCCTGTGAACTGGGTGTGCGCGGTGGTCTGCTCGACCTTATCGACCTTGAAGAGCAGCTTGATGTGGGATTTGCGGAAATCGTTCGTCAGATCCTGGAGGCTAACTTGGGTGATGCGCCCGATGAGGGAGTCAGGGGATTCCGCGAGTGTCTCCGCGACGAGAACGTTGTTGAAAAGGGAGGGGGCGGCGATCTGGTACCACGTCTTTGCCTTCCACTTGTCTTTTGTCTTGCGGGTCGTGGTCCGTGCACGTGCTTTAGCCATACTTATCACTACACAATGAATATCCTAAGGATTTTGCTGTAATAGAGTTCTTATACTTAAAGGCTACTGGTGGAACAGGAATGCCGAAGCTGCCTGTCCGGGAGTAAAAATCCCTGCTTCGAAGAAGAAAAACGCATGGAAAAACAGCAGGGTATTGTTTTTTTATCCGGCCACGGTGATACGAGACGCTTTGCCTTAAGTCCATACAAGCGAAATAGGCACCCGTCCTTCAGTAAGGATCTTAAAAGGGGTTCGCACCCGCTGCCACGTCTCGGAGACCCTGGACGGTAGCCTCCTGTTCAACATTCGTATGAGGCTGTTCAACAAACGTATCAGAAACTATATGTAGCAAGCAGCGACCTCAACGAATACAGTGATGACCATGAATTCACGAAAAAAACTCATAGGCACCCTCTCTTTATGCACGCTACTCCTTCTGACCACCACCAGCGTTATCCGCGCGGACGACAGCACTGGCTCCTCCGGTGGCGTCGCCTCGTCCTCAGGCGTCTGGTCCCCAGACCTAGGGCACTTCACCTACGCTGACGGATCCGTGGTCGGCACAAACTGCCATTTCACCATCGACCCGGATACCGGCACCATCACGGACTACACGGTGCGACTCACCCGGTACTTCGAAACCTTCAACCCGCCCGTGCCTGTGCTGCCCCCGGATAAAGGCAACGACACGATAACTCACCCGACCCCCTCCAACATCACCGAATCCTCAACCCCGGAGCAAGCCCCTGAGATCATCAACGCCACCATTTTTTCCTCGGTAGCTATCGATGACTTCTCAGCCGTCGGCGAACCGGCCGCCTACGCGAACTTCTTCACCGTCCACGGCACCGATGCCCTGATGATGTTCTATGATTATGAAGGCGGAAACGCGAACTACTACGCCGGAGCGCACAGCATACACGTCACCTTCACCGTACCACAGGGAACCAACATCACCCCGGAGATGGACAGCTACTCGGTCCCTAACGAAAAAGGCGTTGATTACCAATCGACACCGGGAGGATTATCCTGGCACAGCATCCAGCTTACCACGGACGACGTCGTCACCAGCATTACGATTACCAACGGAGAGATTTCCACCACAGGTCAGATGATCAAGGTCACCCTTGAACCGTACGGATCCCTCAGTTCTTACTCCTGGGTCCAGTACCCCGCCCCCAAGGTCGTCGACGACTATTGGTACAACGACCTTAACATCTCAAAGGACAAGACCGTAATCGAAAACGCCAAGGACACCGGAGTTATCCCCGCAGAAGGCTGGTGCACTGGGCTTGTCACCAACAACAGTCGTCTGAACAACGGTAAAGAGTCCACCGTTCCCACCGTCGCCCCAATCACGAATTCCAATTACTACCGCTATAACGACCCGTCCTTCAACATGAGCTTCAATACCATCGATAAGAACAACGTCGATGTGGTCGTCAACTCCGAAATCCCAACGGGCAGGATCGTCATCATCAACCTGCAGCGAAACGTGTTGAATGCCACATCCATCAGCGACCTCCTCGTCAGCATCGACAGCGCAGGAGTCTCCTCCGTCGCAAGTCTTGAGGACCTCATGACCAAGGTCGAAGCCAAGGACACCACGGGTGCTTACTACGCCCTCATGGGAGAGCACCTCGTCTCCGTGTTCGTCTACATCCCCCACTTCTCCACGCACACGATCTCAATCAAGTCCCTGGTGTCGCCCATCCCAGCGTTGACGTCCGGAGCCGCACCGATTGTTCTGTCCGTCGCGTTCCTCGCCGCAATCGTGGTCGGACTCATCCTCCAGCGACGGAAGCCCTACGAGTAGGAGCCTCCCCAGGCCTCCTACTCCCCCCTCCCCCAGGGGGACAATGAAAACTACTAAAGGCGACAACAACTACTCCTCCCCAGACGTGACTAGGTATGAACGACCTTGAGATCTTCCTGCGGCTCTCCTTCGCTGGATTGTCCATTATCCTCACCGGTATCTCGCTAGCCTCCTACGCGAAGGTTTGGGAGGGCAAGCTCGCGCTCGCCTCCCTTGGATTCTGCCTCTTCGCTGTCGAAGGATCCTTGCTTGCCTTGGGTGTGTTCCTACCGGCGGTCGAGGCCTTGAATTCCATGATGCTTCTGGTCGGTGTGGTGCTGGTCGCCTTGATTTTCTTCTACCTTTCGATTCTGAAGCGATAGGGTGCATCCAATGGACCATGAGGCCCTCAACCTATCCCGACGGAAACTGATTTTCAACTATATCAGCCAGTATCCCGGGACCTACCTGCGGGAGATGGAGAAGATCTTGTCCCTGTCGATAGGGGATCTGCAGTACCACCTCCAGCAGTTGGAGAAGGCTGAGCTGATCGCAGCGCATGATGACGGGCGGCGCAAGCGCTACTTCGCCCGTGACGTGTGCATCCCGGACAGAGAGGTGCTCTCGGTGATTCAGCTGCGGACGCCGCGGCATATCGTCCTCTTCCTCCTTGATCATCCCAATGCGCGGTTCCGGGAGATCCTTGGGGAGTTCCGGTTCACGAAGGGCGCCTTGTCCTTTCATCTCAAGAAACTCACCCAGGCTGAGATCATCACGTCTGTGAAAATCGAGACCGAGGTTTGTTATCGGGTGAAGGATGAGTTGAGGATTCGTCAGGTCCTGGTGACGTACCGCGCTGGTTTCCTGGATGAGGCGGTCAGCGGGTTCGTTGACCTCTGGACAAGGGTGTAAGGAATCTAGAATCAAGGCTACCCTGGCTTCTGTGCTGGAATCTCCTGGTGTCAGAAGGCATCGATGACCCGGATTCCGATGTCTTTTCCACATTTGAGGATATGCTGCCGTAAGGGCTGAAAATAGGTCGCCCCCGGTAATAACGCGTGTTGAAATGCCGCGTTCAGTTCGGGAGTCTTGGTTAATCGGGCGGCGATTTCCGCGGAGATGCCGGGTTTGAGGTTTAACTTATCCACCCAAACCTCTGAGATATCCAGGAGGCGAAATGCGTCAAAGAGTCTCGAGAGATCCTCCGTGGTCGTCGTTGGATACAGCGGGCCGAGGAACACCGAGGTCGGGATTCCAGCATCGATCAGGGTTTTAAGCGTAGTGATCCTCTCTTGGATCGGTGATGCCCCCGGCTCCAGTAACTTCCGTTCATCGTCATGGAGGGTCGTGATCGTCATCATGACCTGCGCGTTCCGCAGTGTGGAAATGAGATCGAGGTCGCGGGTGACTAGCGATGACTTCGTCTGAATATGGACCGGGAACTCCGTGTCCAGGAATTGCTCGAGACACCGACGAGACAGCTTGTAGTCATGCTCTATTGGTTGGTACGGGTCCGTAACCGTCGAGAAGCCGACGACGCCGGGTTTCTTCCGCGGTAGCTCCCTGGCAAGGACTGTAGCGATGTTCTCCTTAGCCTCGATGCGAGTCCCCCACTCTCTACGGGGGAGTCGAAGAATGCAGGGCGCGTAGCAGTATGCGCAGTCATGCCCGCAGCCGCGATACGGGTTCAACGAATACTCCAATCCTGGCAGTGACGTGCTCGAAAGCGCAGACTTACATGACATAAGCTGCACTTGGCTCATACGAAATCCTCCAGGCGACGCTGGTACAGCTGGTTCTTCAGCACTGCGCTGGTGCGGATCCACCGCTGCAGTGGGATGTCGAAGAACCCCTGGATGTGGACGAGTGCTTGTTGGAGCGTCTCGAACTTCTCGTACGACTGTGTGAGCGCGTAGCGCACGCTCTCCCGCACGTTCCACACCCCTATAGGCATGATGTACCCCGGGTGCGCTTCGCGCATGATGACGGCCCCGGCCTGCCGCCGCTCCTTGCTCAGCAGCTCGTTGGTCGCAAGCCTCGCCGCGTAGTAGCAGCCGCCGATCTCTGCGTACGTCGTCCGGCCGTCGTAGAACTCATGGCTGCTGAAAATAGAGATCTCGTTACCGTACGGGTTCCAGGTGGTCTTGGGGTACCAGGCTTCGATGAGCTCGTACTGCCATTCAGTAGGCGTAAGCAGGATGACCCAGCGGTTGTCGTACTGGTTGTGGTAGTAGACGCGGTACTCGTTGATGACCGGGTAGGTCTTCGTGTTCTTCAAGAGCTCAAGCCCCAGGGTCGAGTCCACAGCCGTGATGCTCCAGCGCGTCGGCACGAACCGTCGGCGCCGTTTCTCCCCGAATGCCCCGACAGAGAACGCCCGCTGGATCTTGGAGACCTGCGTGCCGTCCTTATAGATCGAGAGGATGGCCTCACGTGCCTTGAGATCCGTGTCGTAATACGCCTTCTCGATGCGCTGGTCGTACTTCGGGTTCGTGATATCCAAAGCGGAGATCGGGGCGGAGGGTCCATGCGGCTGGACCTCATCGTAGAACGCGATCCTGCCGTACGGTTTCTTGTCGAACCAGGCTTCGGCATACACCGAGTTCTTGGACAAGCCAAGCTCCCTGGTGTACTGGACGACTTTATGCGAGTTCTCCACGTCTGTGGCATCGACGAAGAACTTACCGCGGACGAGCTGGGAGCGGAAGTCCACGATCTCCTCAAGGCTCTTTGGCAGCCAGAGCTCCGGGGTGTCGATGACCGTGGTGTCACCCATTGTCGGGGGAATCATGGGTCCGATGGTTATCTTGGGGTAGCCGAACCGACCGACAAAGACGCTGGGTGGCGAGGCACCGCCGAGGTGCGTGGTGTCAAGCAGGGGTTTGACCTTGGATTTGGAGAAGAAGCGGACCATGACCGGACAGCGGTCCTTTCCGCAGAGGAACTTGGTGCCGCGGCACAACCCGCAGAGGTTGGGTGACGCTGCCTTCTCTTTCTTCAGAATAGTCTTCTGGTGGGTTGTTACCTGTTCCATCTCCCCCTCTGCGAAGGTGTTGGTTCTTTTTAAATCTCAGCATGGGTGGTGAAAGTATTTGCCTCAGAGCTGTGCGAGCGCCTTGATCTTCAGGGTGGTCATCCAGGCTGGGAGGCTTTCGACGGTGCGGACGGAGGAGCGGGTGGCGAAGACATCGCGGTATTTGGTGATGCAGCGGACGCGGTTCTCAAGGTTGCGTTTGAGGCTGTAGTGCAGTCTGCCGCCGCTGCGATCCCAGTCGGTGAGCAGAATAACGGTCTGATGCCGGCTGCTGATCATGTCACAGAAGTTCGCGGTGGATAGACCCTGGTTGTACTGGATGATGGCGCCGGTGAGGTTGAGCTGTCTGAGGGCTTGGACGTCGCGGTCGCCTTCGACGATGACCGGGATATCCTCGTTATCCGCGATGAGCTCTGAGATGGCTGTTTCGAGTTCGTCAAGGGTCTCTTGGTAGTTCATAGCCAGCGTCCTTAAGTTTCTTCAGGATCTGAGGTTCAGTGATGTGCTGAAGAAGCACGGTCTTTTCCCTAGAAGACTCACCACTGGTGATTCTTAAATCTTGCGGTCGGAGGTGGAAGAAACCAGCCAACACACGGAGGAGCTCCTCATTGGCCTTGTTCTCCTGGGCCGGGGCGTGGAGTCGGGCCTCAAGCGCCTGACGCCACTCGTTGAATCCCGCGGGAAAAAGGGTCTGGGTTGCACCGGGTGTCACATGAATATGCAGAAGGATGCCGTCTGACGAGCGGGTGAGCACGCGAGCTGGTGGCATAGCCTCAAACGAAGGGTTACCCGGACAGCTTCAGGATTGCTTCGGCGATATCCCCGTTCGTCTCCTTCAACGCCTTGCGTGCCTCGTCGGCGGACTTGCCGGTCTGCTCCATGACCAGCTTCACATCGTTGTTCAGCGTGTCTTCCTGCAGGGATTTGACGGTCGGCTCTCCGATGATCTGATAGGTCTTCTGGCCCTGCGCCTCCATCAGTGACACCTCCGCATCCTCAAAAACGTACTCCTTGGTGTCCGTCTGGATGATGACCTTCTTGACGTGCTCGATGGTCTTGACGTTGATCCCCATGCGGCGCATCATCTGGTTCAGCTGTCGGGGGTTGATCCGGCCAGGCATCATAGAAAATTCCTCTCAATTCGACACATATATAGACCTTGAGCTGTTTAACATTTTTGGTATGTTAACGCCACGCGACGTCCAGATCCTTGACCAGAACGCAGACTTCCTCGGGGTTCCCACAGGTGACCTCATGCACAACGCGGGACAAGCGGTCGCCGAGTACGTTAAGACTACGTTTCCCAAGGCGCGGAAAATACTGGTCGTCTGCGGCCCAGGCAACAACGGCGGCGACGGCTTCGTCGTCGCACGACTCCTCACCGACCATCATAAAGTCACCGTCCTGCCCCTTCTCGTCGACAAACAGAGGCCGCTTTCCAGAGCAAACTACGACAAGCTCACTCGCAGTTCCGCCACGATCATCAAGAACCCCTCGGTCCTCGACTCGCTTATTAAAGACGCAGACGTCGTCATCGATGCGATGCTCGGCATCGGACTTGCTGGTGACTTACGTGAGCCTTTCGCCACGGCCGTAAAGACCATCAACGCGGCACGGCACCCCGCCGTTGTCTCCATCGACGTCCCCAGCGGCCTGGGAACCTCCATGGCGGTAGCAGCGCGCGCGACCGTCACCTTCCACGAGGCCAAAGAAGGGATGACGTCGAAGAACAGCGGGATCATCCATGTCGCAGACATCGGGATCCCGGTGGATGCGAAAACCTACGTCGGACCCGGTGACCTCACCGTGTACTACCCCCGCCCCGATTCAAGCTCGCATAAAGGACAAAACGGCATGGTGCTGGTGATCGGGGGCGGACCCTGCACGGGTGCCCCTGCTCTTGCTGGGCTCGCCGCACTGCGGACGGGAGCCGATCTCGTGTTCGTTGCCACCCCGAAGCGGTCATGGCAGGTAGTCTCTTCTTACTCCCCGAACCTGATCGTCCACGACCTTTGCGCTGATATGCTCGTCCCCGAGGATTTCCCCTTGATTACCCATCTGCTGTCGAAGGTGGACTCGGTGATTCTCGGCCCGGGACTTGGAACGCATCCCCGCACCACTGAAGCGATCGGCGTGTTCCTCCAGGAATTATATACACATAATCTCCCAATGGTGGTCGACGCTGACGCGATTGCGGGGGTTAGGAGCAATCCGCCGTCGTCTCAGCATTGTCCGATCGTGGTGACACCCCATGCCGGTGAGTTCACGAAGCTCACCGGTGAGATGCTCCCAGATGATATCCCTGGTCGCATGGAACTGGTGCAGGTACAGGCGAAGAAACTGGGCATCACGATCTGCTTGAAGGGACCAACCGACATCGTCAGTGACGGTACTGCCACGAAGCTGAACCGGATCCACAACGTCGGGATGAGCGTGGGCGGCACCGGTGACGTCCTCACCGGCATCATCGGCGCGCTGCTTTCAAAGCACGTCCCTCCATTCGAGGCATCCCGCGCCGGCTTGTTTTTGAACGGCGCCGCGGGCAACGAGGTGTTCGCGAAGAAATCCTACGGACTTCTCGCGACCGATCTCATCGCTGAGATCCCGACGGTCCTGCGCAAGTACCTCTAGGACTCGCTGCTCGGTGAAAACAAAGCTCCTTTCTAGACGGTAACGGAGATTTTTGAGGATTTAGCCGCGTGGAACCCCTGATGTCCTAATGCATCGTGGTTTATCGTCTAAGAGGCACGAAGGAACTCCGGGTTTGTTTCACTGCTTCCAGATTGGAGTGACTGGGAGGTGCTCGATGAGGTCGCTTGCCATCTGGAACAACACCCACGCGGTGAATGCAGAGTCCTGCGCCTCGGGGGCGGACAAAGCGCTGTTCACTTTTTCTTTAATCTCAGCTTCCAGCTGCCCTGGGTTCTCAGGCCATTCCGAATAGAGGTATTGTTTCATCCAGGCCGCGGTCTCGTCGATACGTCCCTGCTTCTCCTGCGCGATCTTTTTAAAAGCCTTCTCCGTCGTCTTCACATACCCACTAAGGTCAGTTCGCTCTCTCATGCACACCATCCTTGCCTCTCTACATCGCCTCGGGGGATAAAACGTTTTTCTTCGAACCTCTACGAGGGAGACGTACGTCACAGACCGAAACCTTCAAATCCGCATCCCATCTGGCATCACTGCAAAGACACTGCGCGCTGTCTAGAAAACAATATGACATGGAAGGACACCTGTGAACATCCAACCTGCGCCCAACGAACCCGCACTCCTCATCGCTGACATAGCAGCGATGGTCGTCGCCGACCTGCACATCGGCATCGAACAGGAGCTGCGCGAGGCTGGCGCCTCCATCCCCTCGCAGACGAAGACGATGGAAGCTCGGCTCTATCGACTCATTGAGACGTATCATATCCACGACCTCTACCTCCTCGGCGACGTGAAACACAACATCCCGACCTCGACGATTCAGGAACGCACTGACGTGAAGTTCTTCCTGCAGCGACTCGCTGAGAAGGTGACGGTTCACATCCTCCCTGGGAACCACGACGGCACCATCGAACGCCTCGCCTCACCCGCGGTCCGGATCCATCCCTCCAGCGGCCTCGTACTCGACGGCATCGGATTGCTGCATGGGCATCGCTGGCCGAGCCTTGAGCTGTTCGCCTGCCCGCAGCTCGTCGTCGCCCATACCCATCCCACCATCCTGTTCACGGACCGTATGGGGTACAAGAGCTATGAGCCCTGCTGGCTGCGCGGACCATGCCTTCCTAAGAAACTTCAGGAGAAAGCACCACACGGCGCCTGCCAGCAGATTATCGTCCTGCCCGCCTTCAACCCCCTCTGCGGCGGGATTGCGGTCAATACAGAACCGCTCCTCGGCCCGGTCCTATCCCTGCTCGATCTCCCACAGACCGACGTCTACCTCCTCGATGGCACCGCCCTGGGGAAAATCGCGGAATTATCGGCTTCAAACAACTTAATATAATACATGTTCGATACTCGCAAAACACTGCCAAGGACTCGGATGGTTCTATGGAATTATCAGACCTCACCAAAAAAATCCTTCAGGGCATTCTCCTCCTCATACTCCCCTGGGTACTCCTCATCGCTGGATTAGCGGTCACGTTCTTGAACATCTGGTTCCTCCTGTTCATGTGCCTCTGGATTGGGGGCGGGATCATCTTCTACAACATCATCCCCCAAGATTAATTCTTACGAGAACCGAAATGGTTTAAATGAGGGAACATATACTCCGCTGCTGTTGATCGGGATGGTAAATTATATTATTGTGACAGGGGGCGTTATTTCTGGGTTGGGGAAAGGAATTACCACCGCCTCCATCGGGAAGATTCTCAAGCTTCATGGCTACAAGGTCACCGCAATCAAGATCGACCCGTACATCAACTGCGACGCAGGCACCCTGCGGCCGACAGAGCACGGCGAAGTCTGGGTCACAGAAGACGGTGGGGAGATCGACCAGGACCTTGGCCATTACGAACGTTTCCTGGATGTGAACATCCCGAAATGCCAGAACATCACCACCGGGCAGGTGTACGGCGCGGTCATCGACAAGGAACGCAACGGCAAGTACCTCGGGAAGACCGTGCAGCCGATCCCGCATGTCACCGATGAGATCAAGGCGCGGATTCGCAAGCCGGCTACGGAGAACGGCTACGACTTCGTCATGGTCGAGATCGGCGGTACCGTCGGCGACTATGAGAACGTCCTGTTCCTCGAGGCTGTCCGTCAGATGAAGCTCGAAGGGGAGAAAGTCCTCTACGTGCATGTCACTTACGTTCCCGTCATCGGAGCCCTCGGGGAGGCGAAGACGAAGCCGACGCAGCACTCCGTCAAACTCCTCCGCGAGATTGGGATTCAGCCGGATTTCATCATCGCCCGTTCAGAAAAACCAATTGACGACGTCCGCAAAGAGAAGATCGCGTTGTTCTGTAACATCAGTGGGGAGGATGTGATTTCTGATTCTGACATCGACAACGTCTACGCGGTCCCTCTCCTCTTCGAAGACCAGCAGCTCTGCAAGAAGATCCTTCGAAAACTCGGCCGGCGCAAAGAGGCAGTGGACCTCAAGGCCTGGAAGACGTACATCAACCGGATTAGGACCTATGACCAGAAAATCAAGATCGGGATCGTCGGGAAGTACTTCGATATCGGCGCCTTCAAGCTGTCGGATTCCTACATCTCGGTGATTGAGGCCGTGAAGCACGCAGCGTGGAACAACAAATGTAAGCCGAAGATCGAATGGATCGACTCCAAGCTGTTTGAGCAGAAGCCGGCGAAACTCAAGATTCTGGATGGATTCGATGGCATCATCGTCCCCGGCGGCTTCGGCCTCTCCGGCATTGACGGCAAGATCGCGACCATCAAGTACGTCCGGGAGCACAACATCCCGTACCTCGGACTTTGCCTGGGGATGCAGCTGGCGGTCGTCGAGTACGCCAGAACCATCTGCGGACTGAAGGGGGCGAACACCACAGAGGTGGACAAAGACACCCCGTATCCGGTCATCGATTTCATCCCGGACCAGGTGAACATCATCCGTGACTCCCGCTACGGCGCCACGATGCGGCTGGGTTCCTACCCTGCGAACCTACAGAAGGATTCCCTGATTGCGAAGCTGTATAAAGAGACGAAAGTCACAGAGCGCCACCGGCATCGGTACGAAGTGAACCCTAAGTACGTCGAGACGATAGAACAGCACGGGCTGCTGTTCACCGGGCGGTCCCCGGACGGCGTCCTCATGGAGTTCATGGAGCTGCCCACGCATCCGTACTTCGTCGGCACACAAGCTCACCCGGAGTTCAAATCCCGTCCGATGAAACCAGCGCCGCTCTTCGACGGACTAATCAAGGCTGCGAAGAAAACCAAAGCCTAAGCCTTCACCTTTTTTTTTACATGGTTTTCGGCTCAAGGACTGGATTGTGGAGCAATATGTTGGTGAGGACGAACCAGATCGGTGGGATAAGCGCTATGAGGAGAATTTTTGGATTCAGGTAACTCAGCATGATCGGCGTGGTCGCATACATGAAGATGACGATCAGGGCGATGCCTCTACGGATCCTAGCACGGTCAAAGATTTTGATTGAATACAGCCGATAGATGAAAAAAAAGGTCAAGAATGTAAATAAGATTAGCAGCGGCAACAGCCAGAAGCTCAGGTTGGGGGTGAGGATCACGAGGGGTAGGAACACCAGGATTGTCCGGCTGACCTCAATCAGGTACCCTGTGGTTTTAAACGAGAGCGGAAGCAGCAGATCACCGGCGTGGACTCTCGCACCAAGCCAAATCGCCAGGGTGTTGGCGCGGCCATCTTCGTCATGATCGATGTCTTTGATTGCGCCGTTAATCATGTTCATGAACAAGACCTGCAGGCCACCGATGAGGGCGACGATCCAGGGCAGCGGGGTCTTCGCTATTTGACCGACAGTCGCAGCGCCAAACAAAATCAGGACGAACACCGCCCCGGCGACGAAGAGATCCATCCCCGGGTACTTCTTGCTCAGGATGTCGTACACAGTCGCTAAGGCATAGGCCACGAAAAGGATGAACAGAAGGACGAGGTAACGGGATGCCGTGGTATAGAAAAACACGGACAGCAGTAAGGACATCAGCAGACAGACGACCGCGAACGCCGACGCCTGCCTCCGGGTGATGCTGCCTTTGACCAAGGGACGCGCAACCAGGTCGCGGGAGAGCGCATCGATCTTCAGATCGAGGATGTCGTTGAGAACGAACCCATAGGCATGCGCCATACAGCCGATGAGAAACAGGATGAACAGTTGACCTTGTTGGTACAAAGACAATCCCGGACCAGGGTACATGCACAGGGCACCGAGGACCGGCGCTATGCCGGTCAACCCCATGTTGAAGAAGCGGCTTATTTCGAGGTAATCCCGGATCATGCGAGGACTCGGAACAAGCTATGGGAATAAAAACTCATCGTTTCTTATCCTATAGTTTTTTATAATACCAGGATATGTTTATAAACGATGTTGACGAAACTACGGGCATTCGCCGATATCGGACGGACCCAGGGAATCACGACCACGGCCTCTATCGCGATCGTCGGCGCCCTCACATCCACTGTAACCGTGGAATGGTACCATCTCGTCTATTTCACCCTGCTTGCGATCGTGGCGCACATGGCGCTCAACACCTACATCGCCATCGGTGACCAAGAGCTTGATGCACAGACGTACGTGCCGTCACGTAACCCTGTCTCCGCGGGCATCCTATCGAAAAAAGAGGCGCTCGGGTTCGTCTGGGGAGGAACAGCCTGCTGTGTGCTTCTCATCGCCCTGCTTCCCCTAAAAATCAGCCTGGCCTCGACGCTCATCGCCTTCCTCTGCTTCATCCCCTCGTATGGATCTCTTCTCTGGTACGGCTGGAAAGGAAAACGCGTCCTGTTCTCCTACGACTTCTCCTTCTCGATCTCCTATGCGTTCTTCGTCCTGTTCGGCGTGTTCGCCGTCGGCGGCATGCCTACGATGTACACCTGGATGTTCATCGGCGTCGTCGTCTTCGCGGCCACGGCGTTCGCCCAATGGGAGAACGGACTAAAAGACGCAGATGCGGACCGCTACGCAGGCGTGCGCAGCCTCGCGGTCGTCACCCAGGTACGCAACAATAAGAAACTCTCAGTCTCACATCCCTACTTCCTCTACGGCTGCGCCCTGAAAGCCGGGTTCCTCCTCAGCTGCCTGCTCGCCTTCATCATCAGCAAGAACTACCTATTCCTCGCCTTCCTGCTCCTCTACGGCATCCCCTCACAGGTGTACATCATGTACAGGTTTTTGATAAAAGAACAACCGGTCGACCATCGACGCACGATCCTGATGGACGTAACCTTCGCTGCGATCCTCGGCTACACCACGATCGTCGGCAAGACCGGGCTCCTCCCCATCGTCCTGCTCATCGTGTACCTCATAGGCGGCTACCTCATCGGCTCGCAGATCCAGTTGAACTGCGAATTCAAGTTCGGCAGATTCCTCTCCCGAGGCCCATCAACCTAACATGCCTACTCTTTGACTTTTTCTACGAGGTACTGGTCGATTGCCCGCGCAGCCTTCTTCCCCGCGCCCATCGCTAAAATAACGGTCGCCGCGCCCGTCGCGATATCCCCACCAGCGAAGATTCCAGGGATTGACGTCCGCCCCTCCTCATCCGTGGTGATGTTGCCGTGCTTCCCCAGCTTCAAGCCAGGCATGGACTGCGGGATTAATGGGTTCGGGCTCTGCCCGATGGCTACCAGCGCCGTGTCAATCGCCAGCTTCTCCTCAGATCCAGGGATCGGTACCGGACGGCGTCGTCCGGACTCGTCAGGCTCCCCAAGCTTCATCTTGAGGAACTCGACTTCCTTGAGCAGGCCTTTGTCAGTCCCGATGAACCGCACCGGGTTCGTCAGCAGCATGAACACCACGCCCTCCTCCTTTGCATGCTCGATTTCCTCGATACGAGCGGGCATCTCTGCTTCGGTGCGACGATACAGGATGTATGACTTCTCCGCCCCGAGGCGCAGCGAGGTGCGCGCGCAGTCCATCGCCACGTTCCCCGCGCCGAACGTCGCCACGACCTTCCCTATCTTCACGGGCGTGTCATGATTGGGGAACTCGTAGGCCTTCATCATGTTCACCCGGGTCAGGAACTCGTTCGCCGAGTACACCCCGTCGAGGTTCTCACCTGGGATGTTCAACCAGTTCGGCAGACCCGCGCCTGTCCCGATGAACACCGCGTCGAACTCCTCAAGCAGCTCAGGGATCGTGATGGTCTTGCCGACGACCACGTCATAGTCAACTTTTACTCCCAGCTTCTTGATGTAGTCGACCTCGGAGTGGACGATGGCCTTGGGGAGACGGAACTCAGGGATCCCGTACATCAGCACCCCGCCGGGTGCATGCAGTGCCTCGTACACCACGATGTTGTAGCCCAGCTTCGCCAGGTCCCCCGCGCAGGTCAACCCTGCGGGGCCTGAGCCGATAATCGCGACTCGCTTGCCGTTACGCTTCGGCACAGCCGGGGGTTTCGCCCCTTTGGTACGCTCGTAGTCCGCAATGAACCGCTCGAGCCTCCCGATGCCGACCGGCTCCCCCGCCTTCTTCAGCGTGCATTCGCCCTCGCACTGATCCTCGTAAGGGCAGACCCGTCCGGAGATCGCGGGTAGGTTGTTCTTCGCCCGGATCACCTCCGCGGCTTTCTCAAAATCACCAAGCGTGATGCAGTGGAGGAACCCAGGGATGTCGATCTCCACCGGGCAGCCTTTCATGCAGGGCTTGTTCTTGCATTGCAGGCAGCGTTTCGCCTCCTCGACCGCTGTCTCCGGAGCGTAGCCGAGGGGCACCTCACGGAAGTTATGGACCCGCTCAGAAGGTGGCTGCTGCGGCATCGGATGCTTGGTCTTCTGAACGCTCATTTCTCCTCCAGCAGCTTACAGGCTTCCTTCTCATGACCAATGAACCGCTGATTGCGCAGCATGAGGTTCTGATAATCCACAAGATGGCCGTCGAACTCCGGGCCGTCGACGCACGCGAACTTCGTCTTCCCCCCGATCGACACCCGGCAGCCGCCGCACATCCCGGTGCCGTCCACCATGATCGGGTTGAGGCTCACCAGAGTCTTGATATTGTACTTCTTCGTCAGGTCGGAGACGACCTTCATCATGATGATCGGTCCGATCGCCATAACCAAATCAACCTTCGTGTTCTTCCGCTGGATGATCTGATCCAGCATGTCGCTGACAAACCCCTTGGACCCCTTGGAGCCGTCATCCGTAGTGATGTAGAACTCGTCACTGTACTGCGAGATTTCCTCCTCAAGGATGATGAGGTCCTTGGACTTCGCACCTAGGATGGAGATTACGTGGTTGCCGACCGCCTTCCTCTCTCGGACGATAGGATACAGCGGGGCGATGCCCACGCCGCCGCCGATGCAGACGACGGTGCCGTACTTCTTCACCTCGGACGGCATCCCCAGCGGGCCAGCGAGGTTCAACAGCGAGTCGCCGACCTCGAGCC
>CAIRCU010000056.1 GCA_903877165.1 Methanobacteriota archaeon
CCGTACCGTCGGCGATGCTGACGCGGACACCGTGATAAATTATGTGAGAAACCATCGCTTCCAACAGGCCACCCTTGATGGGTTTCCGGTGACCGCTTAGGTCCCGGAAGCCCCGGCATTTATGCCGGGGAGGATGTCACTTAAAGCATTGAAGAAACGAGATTAACATTTTTAAAAAAACTAATATTCTTCATAGTTTTTTTATAAGATTATTTTAAATAGAGGATAATTATTAATAAATCTCATAGGGAACAAAGGAGTAAGGAAGATGTCGACGGACTTTCTGAGGCAAGGCCGGATCCTGGTAACTTTCTTCGTCGTTTTTTCCATGACCTTTGCACCGATCGTATTCGTTCATTCCGCTGATACTCAACAGGCCACGCCGTTCCGAAATGAAAGCGGAAGGATTGATACAAGAGCCGTCTATTATGAACCGTACCAATTTTTCAACGACACCCTGAACGTTTCCGTTCTTGGTGCCGATGGCGTTGACAACGTCACCTTATACTATCGGTATAGTGCCAATAACCTCAGCCACTGGTACCCCGGTGGAGACTACTTGGATACGAAGCTATCAGATGCGAAGACATCCCAGGATGATCCCCAGCTCGATTATCCCCAGCGGCTCTGGTTCGACGAGAAAAACCAGCGGATGTTCATCGCTGGCTTATATTCAAACACCTTAATGATCTGGGATGTTTCAAAGCAATGGAACCTCGTCAAAGAGACGTATCTCACGGATGACGTCTATCTCTGGACAGTCCATGATGTCAAGGTCGTCAATAACTGGACCTATGACGGTGTCAACTACGGGAATATCGCACTCGTAGGCGGCGGCGCAAGCCCGTTCTATCTCTCAACAGTCCGGTGTAACCTCTCAGAGACGCCGGTGCGCTTGGATAGCTTCAACATGGGCTCAGGCGGGACCTATTTCAGTTACCTTGACTATTTCATCAACAGCTCGGGGCATCTCATCGTCGCTGCCACTAAGATGAGCAGCCCTGGCGCTGTCTACCTTCTTGATGCATCGGATCCAACCGACATCCTCTACATCTCGCAGTTCACGACGAAGAACCCGTATCCCTGGAACCCGTTCTTCTATAATGACGGGGCGTACTTGGTCGTCGATCCCAACACGGGGACGAACAATACGCCGGACATCTGGGATGTCTCCAACCTGTATTACCCGGTGTTCGTCAAACCGTTGTTCAATATGGGGAACCATTATTCGGAAGTCTTGCATTGTTTCGATACCCTGAATCATACGGTGTACGCCGCGCGGACGTACTATGACCCGGCTGACCCGAACTCCGAAGTCTGCATGCTCGTCGCCTATGACTATTCCGACCCTGTCAATTGGGTCGAGCTCGGCAGCGTCAGGATCATCTCCAACGGCGAGTGGCAGCTGGATTACTACACCTGGGACTGGGCCGCAATACGGCATTACGTCTATGGGACCTCAACCCATCAGGTCGACTTCTACAACATCAAAGACCCGTTGCACATGTTTCTTGCCGGCGTCTATTCGGATTCACAGCTCGTCGAAGCACCGCACATGCAATGGCTGGACATGCCCCATCATCGCGGCTTCTTCCTCGATTACACCAAGTATTCATTCTTCGCCCTGAATCTCACGGAGAACCTGTCTCATCCCTCAAGCTGGTGCCTCTATGAGGCCGACACAAGTGCACCATGGGGGTGGACGTTCACCTTCCCGAACGGCACCGGATACTACGAGTTCTGCACCCGGGGATGGGCGGGAGCAGACCACGAGGATTACCCTACGATCGCCGACTGCAGCATCCATAAACATCAGAGCATGAAGGTCGTAACTGGCGCGGCTTCTCCGGTAGGTCTGACAGAAGCAGCACTACAGGGTGTGCTCGTCCAGGATGGAGGAGAACCTTGTCAGGTGTACTTCGAGTACGGGACAACGACATCCTACGGGAACATCTCGGGGAAGCAGACGAAGACCGCAGGGGAGACTTTCTCACAGACCGTGACCGGGTTACTCCCTTGGACCACGTATCATTATCGCGCCGTGGCCACGAACAGCCAGACGACGAGAAATGGGACAGACAGGACGTTTACAACCAACCAGTACGTGAACCTCACGATCCAGAAGCCTCAACCGGCCCTGTATCTGTTTAGCCTGAGGCTGTGTGCCTTCCCCGTACCGTTCATCCTCGGTCGCATTGAGGTGGTCGTTAACACAGTCTTGGTGAATGGCTCCATGGACCGCGTGGAGTTCTATGTCGGCGATACACTTGAGGCGACCGACACCCAAGCACCTTACTCCTGGATGTGGACGAAGCCGATGCTTCCGGTGAAAAAAACCCTGACCGTGAAGGCGTATGATACCGAAGGCCATTTCGCGTCCCAAAGCCTCATTGTCTACAAGATCTTCTAAAAAACCCCCTATAACGAGGGAGGGATGACCACACCCGGGCGAATCCAGAGGCAGCCTGCTCCATTTATCTCCAACTAAAGCTTTTAATAGCCAAACTTGATTCATGCCCCCAACGGAACCCATGGGAGGGTACCACTTATGACACAAATCACCACCAAACGAAATCCAAATGCATTCCTCCGAGAAGACTACCAAGATCTCGTCTCCAAGGCTTTAAACTGGAATCTGCACCGACTTGACTCCGGCTCGCTACCCCACTCAACAGTCGACGGCAAAAAAGTCATCATGCTGTGCTCCAACAACTACCTCAACCTCAGCAACCACCCCAAGATCATCAAAGCCGCGATCCAGGCTGCCAAGCAGTACGGCGCAGGCTCCGGATCCGTCCGTCCCATCGCCGGCACCATGAAAATCCATTTTGACGTCGAAGAGGCCGTCGCCCGCTTCAAACACACCGAAGCCGCCCTCATCTACCAGACCGGGTTCGCAACGAACTCCGGCCTCATCCCTCAGCTCGTCGGCGAAGGCGACATCGCCATCAGCGACGAACTCAACCACGGCAGCATCATCGACGGCGTACGCCTTACCAAGGCGGACCGCGCCATCTTCAAGCACCGCGACGTCGGCGACCTCGAAAAAGTCCTCCGAGAGGCGGACAAGAAATACCGCAGGATTATCATCATCTCAGATGGTGTCTTCAGCATGGACGGCGACATCGCCCCCATGGACAAGATCGTCAAGCTCGCCAACGAGTACGGCGCCATGACCTACGTCGACGACGCCCATGGTGAAGGCGTCATCGGTCCGGACGGCCGCGGCATCGGTGCCCACTACCACATCGAAGGCAAAATCGACGTCGAAATGGGGACCTTCAGCAAAGCGTACGGCGTCGTCGGCGGACTCATCGCTGGTAGCCGTGACCTCGTCAACTTCGCGTACAACAAATCCCGCACCTGGCTGCTCTCCGGCTCTCACCCGCCAGCGGTCGCTGGCGCCCAGCTCGCCGCCATCCAAGTCCTAGAGACCGAGCCGCAGCACGTCCGCAACCTCTGGGAGAACACCCGCTACTTCAAAAAAGAACTCTCAAGCCTCGGCTTCAACACCGGCAACAGCGAGACGCCTATCATCCCCGTCATGATTGGGGACTCCGCGAAGGCTAAGGACTTCAGCAACGGGCTCTTCGACGAAGGCATCTTCGCCCTACCGATTGTCTTCCCTATGGTCGCACGCGACAAAGCCCGCATCCGCATCATGATGAACGCAGGCCTGACAAGAAAAGACCTGGACTTCGCCTTAGGGAAATTCGAAATGCTGGGCAAGAAATTCGCAATCATCTAAACACACCTACTCTCTAATATCTCGGGGAAGAAATGAGGGTGTGACACAAACTATAAATAAAAGCTCTGTGATTCATACCCCCAGTGTTTTTCCAAGGATTATTGGAGCATTGATTATGACTGAAGATGTCAAAACAGGGACAACGATACTTGGCCTCGTCTGCAAAGATGGAGTCGTTATCGCCACAGAACGACGGGCAACTATGGGCACCCTCATCGCCCATAAAGCCACCAAAAAACTCTACAAAATCGACGACCACCTCGCCATGGCGACCGCCGGGCTCGTCGGCGACCTGCAAATCCTCGCACGGTACCTCAGCGCCGAAGCCAACCTCTATCGGCTGAAACGAGACACCCAGATGCCGGTGCAGAGCGCAGCAACCCTGATGTCCAATATCCTGAACCAACGCAAGTTCTACCCCTACTACGTCCAGCTCATCCTCGGTGGCTGGGACGCCGCAGGAGGGCACGTCTACTCGTTAGACGCGGCGGGCGGCGCGATCCCCGATAAATACACCTCGGGTGGATCCGGGTCCCCGTACGTGTTCGGCGTCCTCGAGGACTCTTTCCGCGACGACATGACCGCCAACGAAGGCGTCGACCTCGCAATCCGAGCCGTCACCGCTGCCATGGGCCGAGACTCCGCTTCAGGAAACGGCATCGATGTAGCCATTATCAACGACAAGGAATTCAAAATCATCACTGAAGACGAAGTCAAAAAACGGTTACAGAAACTCGGTAAATAAACGTACCACCAACCACCACACCACATCCAAAGTAATTATTCAGAGTGACTTTTCACAAGAAGCAAAAAAAAGGTTAGACTATGACAGTCGACGACGTCCTCAGCGACATCCGCGGCAAAATCCGAGGGAACGTTCCCCCAAGTATCGATGTCTCATCCATCGAATTCGAGGGAGCACTCCTTGTTATTTACACCAAGACCCCGGATAAGTTCGCCCACAACAAAGACCTCATCAAGAACCTCGCGAAAACCCTGCAGAAACGCATCGTGGTCCGCCCTGACCCTTCGGTCCTCACGGACATCGATGTCGCAGAGAAGAAGATCCGCCAGATTATCCCCAAAGACGCGGAGATCACCAACATCTACTTCCAGCCCGATGTCGGCGAGGTCACCATCGAGGCGCTCAAACCCGGCGCGGCCATCGGCAAAGAAGGCCAGCTCCTCAACGAGATCCGCCGGAAGATCAACTGGGCGCCCAGCATCGTACGCGCACCCCCGATTCAATCCAAGATCGTCCAGGAAGTCCGCGGGTACCTCCGCTCCATGAGCGACGAACGCAAAGACATCCTGCGCAAGATCGGCAGGAAGATCCACCGCGGCGCCTCAACAGGAGAGAAGTTCGTCAGGGTTATAGCCTTGGGCGGTTTCCGTGAAGTCGGCCGCTCCTGCTGCATGCTGCACACCCAGGACAGCAAAGTCCTCATCGACTGCGGCATCGATGTCTCGTCGGAGACCAACGGCACTCCCTACATCCACCTCCCTGAAGTCATGCCCCTGGAGAAGCTCGATGCGATCGTGATCACGCACGCGCACCTGGACCACAGCGGAATCCTCCCAATTGTCTACAAATATGGGTACGACGGGCCTACGTACTGCACGCCGCCCACCCGGGATCTCATGACCCTGCTACAGATGGACTACATCAAGGTCGCGGCCGCGGACGCCAAGAAAGTCCCGTACTCATCAGAGGACATCCGCAGCGTCATCAAACACTGCATCACGCTAGGCTATGGGGACACCACGGACATCACCCCGGACATGCGACTCACGTTCCATAACGCCGGGCACATCCTGGGCTCCTCCGTCTGCCACTTCCACATCGGCGAAGGCCTCTACAACATCGCCTTCAGCGGCGACATCAAATACGAGCGCACCTGGCTGTTCAACCCCGCCGTCAACCACTTCCCTCGGGCAGAGGCGCTCATCATCGAATCCACCTACGGCGGCCGGGATGATTTCCAACCCAGCCGCAAAGAAGCCACGGACCGACTCAAAGACATCATCCGCACCTCGTTGAAGAAGAAAGGAAAAGTGCTCATCCCGGTCTTCGCGGTCGGCCGCAGCCAAGAAGTCATGATCGTGCTTGAAAACCTTGTGAAGACCCAGGAGATCCCTGCGGTCCCGGTCTACCTCGACGGGATGATCTGGGAGGCGACCGCGATTCACACGGCGTACCCCGAGTACCTCAACAACAAACTGCGCAGCCAGATCTTCCAGCAGGGCGACAACCCGTTACTCTCGGATATCTTCAAACGCGTCGATAGTGCGGATATGCGTGAGACGATTCTGTCTGATAAGGATCCCTGTGTTGTCCTTGCGACGAGCGGGATGATGAACGGCGGCCCGGTCATGGAGTACTTCAAGAACTGGGCGGACGACCCCAAGAACACCTTGGTCTTCGTCGGCTACCAGGCGGAAGGCACCATTGGACGGCGCATCCAGCGCGGCGCCAAAGAAATCCCCATGAACATCAGCGGCAGCATCGTGTCTCTCAACGTGGAGATGGCGGTGGAGACCTGCGATGGGTTCAGCGGGCACAGCGACCGCCGGCAGCTCATCGGCTTCATCAACAACATGTCGCCCCGTCCTGAACGCGTGATTTTCGGGCATGGCGAAGAAAATAAATGCCTGGATCTCTCCTCTACGATTCATAAGCGGATGAACATCAACACCGCGGCTCCCATGAACCTTGAGGCCATCCGGTTCGTCTAAGAAAAACTCCGCTTCCTTTTCCCTTTCGTTCTTCAGCCTAGCTGATGCCCCATCGTCCTCGCACAGTCGCAGACATACAGATTCACGCCGATATGCAGCCAGCATAAATCATGGACCACTTGGGAGTTCGTCGGTTCGAAGGATGTCCCCAGTTCGATGGTGTACGCCATGATCCCGTGTTCCCCGTACATCCAGTCGCAGGCATCACCCAGGGTTGGGTACAAGCCGATGGACTGCGACAGTACGTAACTATCGATATGAGAGATGTTTTTTCCAATTGAGCGGAATGTGGTGATATCACGGGGCGGCAGCCGGGTGTAGCCCCAGGGGTACAGGATCTCCTGGCCATAGGTATGGTACGAGATTGCTATGCTAATGTTATGGCTATCGACAAGGCTGCGGACGGCCTGGGCCTCTGCCGTGCTGAACGGGTGTGGTCCGCGGTATACCGTAGAGTAGTCCCGAATCCCGGTCGAACCTAGGTATAGTTGAGGGGTGAGGAAAATGCGGAACCATTTGTACCCGTAGTTGCGGTTGATGTCGACACCATAGGAGGTGACGAAGGGGTTCAGGCCGAAAGACCCATGGTTCGGCTCCTTGTTTTCTCGCTGGTCCGCGGCGTATCCATCCGGGTTCACCATGGGGATGACAAAGATTTCGGTGTCGTTGATCAGGCTGCGGACGTAGGACTCCGAGGGGTCCTCGTCAATGAGGCCGTCATGGTCGTTATCGACACCGTCGATGGGGTCCTCGTTGAGCTTCCCGTCATGGTCGTTGTCCGTGTCCGGCATATGGTAGGTTTCCACGAGGTACTGGATGAACCGTAGGCAGACCTCCGCGCCGGGTTTCTCGTTGCCGTGATGCACGCCCATGAACAGCACCTGGGGTTCGCCTTCCTCCTCGTGGACGTTGTCGGAGATTTTCACCGCCCAGATTGTGCGGCCCTCGTAGGTCGTCCCGATACTGTACAGCTCCATAATGTCGGAGTGGTTCGTGGCAAGGCCCTGCAGCATCGTGGTCATGTTCTCATAGGTATGATACGGCCCCGATGGTGCGATAGTCGTGGCTGGGATTGTGGCCTGAGATCCTTTTTGTGCAGTAGCTATCGGACCGAGGAAAAGAACAGCAAGACAACACACAGCAATGATCTTGAACAGCGGTTTCACAGGAGGTTCCCCCAAGGATACGTTAGCAATACTACTGTTTTTACCCTTAATAAGATTATGGGTTGGGTTCTTGGAGGGTGGCCTGTTTTCTCCCCAGGAAAAATGCTGCGAGGAACAGCGGAACCTCGTGCTCCCCGGGGGAAAACGTGAACGATTCGTCTTTCATGCGAACGGACAACTCGCTGGGTATTTGGATGCGGACGGGGGTGTCGGGGAGGACGACCGCGTCACGCAGCGGGTCGAACCGCTCCAGCGCATCGATGGCGATGGGGACGACTCGTAGTCCGGTCTTCCCATGCAGCGACCCCGGCAGACGGATCAGGCGTTTGACGTCGCAGGTGACAGGTTCGTCCGTCTCCCCGGCGCTCAGTGAGACTGCGGTCTTGCGCAACGCGCTGTTGAGGAAGAACTTTCGGATGGCCTTGGACTGGTCCAGCATGCCGCCGCGGATGCGTCGCACCCGCTCCTCGGAGAGCTCCTGCACGAGCCGCTCCGCATCCTTCTCCTTGACTCCGTACTCCTTGAGTTTCTCCATTGGTGAATCGCTGCGAGTGATCTCCTCGACGATTTCGATGATGCCGCGGCTGATCCGGCCTTTCCACCCAGCCTCCTGCGGGGATGGCATCTGCAGGCTCGTTCCGCTCGCAAACTCCTGCGTCCCATAGGACCGCCGGGCCGTCACCCGCTCATGGAAAATCAGGGAGTCCTGCAGGTCGCGGGCCGTGATGTAGTCCACCAATTCACGGCGTTCGCTGCTGTCCAGATCAAGGATCGTCGGGTCCTTGACATGACAGTGGTACCCCCGGCCGCCTGAGAAATACAACGACACGTACTTCTCCGAAAACCCAAGGTCCCCAAGCAGGAACTCCTCCACTAGCTTCTGGAACTCCCGTTTCACCACCGCCAGGGATTCTACGTACGTCATCTTCTCGGCACCGGGGAGGTGATCGGAGTCCAGGTCAAAGATCAGCTCTGCGCCCATCCATTTCTTATCCTGCATCTTCGGCGCGCTCGGCGCCTGGTAGTACGCAGACGAGTAGTACGCATGCTGCGGCGCGCGTTCCTCCAGGAAATCCTGGAATTGCTCTCGGCGTTCGAACCCGAGATGCCGCAGCATCCCCTTCCCACCGAACATGAGGAAGGCGAACTCTCTGCGGGTGAAGCGGTCAGGCAATTCGACCGGATGGCTGCGGTAGAACGCTTCGAACGCGTCTCGCAGGAACGCCTGTGAGCTGTCACCTCCCATCATAGAGAGCCTCAATGAGGTACCTTGTAATTAACTTTTATCACTCAGGGAAGATAACGTTTTATCCTCTCAGGCCATTACCGGCCCTCATGGGTATTATCGAGGATGAACTCTCCTCTACATCCGTCTTCAAAGACCTCCAGCCGCTGGACTTCGACTACGTCCCAGCGGACCTGCCGCACCGCGATGATCAGCTCCGGCGCCTCACCCAGCTCTTCAAACCGCTCCTCAGCGGGATGCCGCAGAACGCGGTCATCCGCGGACCTGTCGGCACCGGGAAGACCGCCATGGCCAAGTTCTTCTGCCACTCCCTCACAAGTATCGCGCGGCAGCAGGGCCGTCACATTGAGTACGTTCACATCAACTGCCGCAAGCGCTCCACCGACTCCCTCATCCTCATCGCGATCCTGACGCATTTCGACCCTCGGTTCCCGGACCGCGGCTTCTCCGTCCAGGAGATGCAGCAGATCCTGCGGACGAACCTGCAGCGCCGCGGCGCCCAGCTGCTCCTCGTCCTCGACGAAGTCGATGCCTTGCTGAAGAAAAGCGGTCCGAACCTCGTCTACAGCCTCACCCGGTTCTCCGATGAGGTCCAGAAGACGGAAAATCCGGTCTCCCTCATCCTCATCTCCCAGCACGATGTCCTCGGCAAGCTGGATGAGGCGACGCTGAGTACGTTTCGCCGTAACCTCCTACTCTGCGAAAAATACTCGCGGGATGCACTGCGGGATATCGTCCATCAGCGGGTAGACCTCGCATTCCATCCGCATACAATCCGGGAGGACAGCCTGGACCTCATCGCGGATATCGCGAGTGAATGGGGGGATGCCCGGTTCGCTATCGAGATCCTGTGGAAAGCCGGGGTCGCTGCGGATGAGCACCGGTCTCCTCAGGTGGTCCCCGAGCACGTCCGCGCAGCCAAGGCTGAGACGTATTCCGTGGTCACGGAAACGAAGCTGAAGAACCTGGAGAAACACCAGCTCCTCACGCTGCTGGCGATAGCGAAGCGGCTCCAGAAGGACGGGAGCGCGTACGCCATCACCGGTGAGGTCGAGAAGACCTATGCGATCACCTGCGAGGAGTACCACGAGGAGCCCCGGGCGCACACCACGTTCTGGACGTATCTGAAGGAGATCGAGCTCGCGGGATTTATCACTCTGAAGCCGTCCGGGAAGGGTCAACTGGGCTCAACGCAGCTGATCTCGCTGCCGGACATCCCCGCGGAGGCGTTGCGGGAGAAGCTAGAGAGCCTGCTGGCACCCCCTTCGTAACGGGCACTCCGTGCAAAGGGGTGTGGTCCGACAATAATTTTTCGCGCACTCAACAATCAAGGCGTGCAGTTCTTTGTAAACCTGGATTTGCTGTTCAGGAAACAGTCGTGACAGCTCTTGCTCGAAGTACTGCTGGATCGTCTCATAGGCGTCGTTCGCGACCGGCAGCGGTAATCGTGTACAGAGCCGCTTCGTGTACGCATCCACAACGAAACAAGGGAGATTCCCGGCATAGAGGAGGATGGAGTCCGCGGTCTCCGGACCGATGCCATTCAATGTTAGGAGCTTGGCGCGAGCCCGTGAGAGGTCTTGGCGGAAGAATCCATCAAGATCTTTGTCTAATGCCTCGGCAACGAGCCTGAGCCGCTGAGCCTTCTGATTGAAAAACCCTGACGGCTGAATCAGCAGCCGAAGCTGGTCTTCTTTTAAATCAAGGATTGCCTTCAACGAGAGGGCGTGAGCGGTTTTGAGGTTCGATAAGGCCTTCTCCACGTTCGCCCAGGCGGTGTTCTGCGTCAAGACAGTGCCGATGATCACCTCGTCCCGCGGGTCCGTCCCTTCGGTGACATGATAGGAATGGTCCATCGGCCACCAGTCCTGATGCCCGAATGCTTTCAAGAGAGAGGTGTAGAGTTCAGCGACCGAAAACGACATACACCGAGGTCCTAGGCGAGGGTACGGGAGACGTACTCGTAGATGGCTTTCGCGCGCTCAGCGCCAGCCTGCTGGAGATCCAGGAGTTCAACAGAAGTCGTGTTGACGAAGGCAGCGTCCTTGATGGAGGTGAGGTTAATGCGGACGTTGAGCGCCGCTGACTCTAGCCCCGCTTGCGCCATGAGCGCGGCCACCGACGCATCCGTTATCGAGTTCTTATTACCCTGATGGGCGACGTCATCGGCCAGGGCCAGAAGGTCGTAGCAGAGCCGGGCGGTGTGCAAAGGGACTTCCGCAGCTGCCTGGAACGCGACTTGCAGGGTGTCTCGCCGTTTTGCCTTCTCTGCTTCCGTCGTCTTCGGCAGTTTCAGCGCGGTAACCACTTTGGTGTACGCCGTGGTGTCCTCATCGATGAGTCCGGTGAACTCCTGGCGGAGTTTCGTGCCTCGTTCCAGGAGCGTTGGCATCGTGTTCTGCACCGCTTCGTACCCGGGTTTCCCTACGGTCAGGTGGCAGACCATGGTCGCGAGGGCTGCTCCGAGGGCGCCGCTGAGGGCGGCGACGCTGCCGCCGCCAGGCGCCGGGGACCCGGATGCCAGCTCGTCAAGAAACCCAGCTATCGTCATATCCACGAGTCGAGTCATACGTCATCACTTCTTGAGGTCCAAGAGTTTCTTCTCGATAATCTGATCCATGCTGAAATGCTCGAAGCGCAAGTAGTGGTCGTCCGCCATCACCAGTGCCTCCAGGGGGATGAGGCCGACGATTTCGCTGCCGATTATAGGAACGCCGTAGCGGTCCGCCTCGTTCTTGATCGTCTCGAACACCCGGAAGATCGGGGTTTTCTGGTAGTTCGTGAGATTCATGGAGACCTGGACGATGCCGCGTTCCTTTATGTCGAAGCCCATGGCTTTGACGCTGTGGTACCCGCCGCTGCTGAACCGTACTGCTTTAGCGATGTTCTTCGCGATTGTGAGGTCCTTGGTTCCGAGGTTGACATTGAAGGCGATGAGGAAGAACCGGGCGCCGACCGCGGTCGCGCCCGCGGTGGGGTGCGCCTTGTTCGGCCCATAATCAGGGATACGCTCCGGGTTGTTCCCCAGCTCCGCTTTAATCGCCTCGTACTCGCCTCGTCTGACGTCGGCGAGGTTACGGCGGGAATCCTCCCGTGCCGCCTCTTCGTATAAGAAGCAGGGGACCTGGGTTTTACGGGAGAACTCCTCGGCGAACTCGTTGGCGAGGCGTATGCATTCCTCCATGGTCACTTCTGAGAGGGGGATGAAGGGGACGACGTCGATGGCTCCCATCCGGGGATGCTCCCCTTTGTGTTTGTTCATATCGATGAGTTCAACGCATTTCAAAGCGATCTCCAGAGCGACTTTTTTGACGTCGTCTGGTGCGCCGATGATTGTCAGGTCAGTGCGGTTGTGGTCCGCGTTCGGCGAGAAATCAAGGAGGCTGACCTCGGGGTGGTGCTGCACCAGCATCCGAATCGCCTCGATTGTGCTTGGGTTCCGTCCTTCGCTGAAGTTCGGGACGCACTCCACGAGCTTTCCCATAGGAGACTCACCTAAACCTTAATCAAGCCTCGTCATTTAACGATTTGGGACACGGAGTATGGAGACTGTCGACCTGCTTATCAAGAACGCTGGTGAGTTGCTCACGCTGCAGGGTCCGCCGGTACCGCGGACGAAGCAGCAGTTGGACCACCTCGCAATCATCCCTGGAGGCTCCGTTGCCGTGGACGACGGAAGAATCGTGGAAGTCGGCCGCAACCTACGCTACACAGCCACGGACGTCATCAACGCCACCGGGAAGACCGTGATGCCTGGGTTCGTCGACCCACATACGCATCTGGTGTTCGCCGGCTCCCGGGAATTCGAGCTGGACATGAAGCTTAAGGGCAAGTCCTATGAGGAGATACTGCGCAGCGGCGGCGGCATCTACCACACCGTCGAGGCGACCCGGAAGGCCTCGCCGGAACAGCTTCGGGACGAGGCAGCAGAACGGCTGACCCGGATGCTGCGGCATGGGACGACGACCTGCGAGGCGAAGAGCGGGTATGGTTTGAGTACCAGCGCCGAGGTGAAGATCCTTGAAGTCCAGCGGGATCTCGTTCGCCGTCAGCCTGTTGACATCGTCTCGACGTTCCTTGGTGCCCATGCCATCCCCAAAGACACGACTTCCAAGGACTATGTCGACATGATCATCGAGGAGATGCTGCCGAAGGTCGCGCGTCTCGCCCGGTTCTGCGACGTGTTCTGCGACCGCGGATTCTTCACCCTCACGCAGTCACGCAAGATTCTCACGGCCGCGAAGAAAGTAGGTTTGCGTCCGAAGCTGCATGCGGATGAGCTGACGAACACAGGCGCCGCTGGCCTTGCCGCCGAGCTGCAGGCTATCAGCGCCGACCACCTGCTGAGGTCCTCGCTGAAGAACCTCAAAGCCATGGCGACCGCGCAGGTCATCGGCGTCCTGCTCCCCGGTACACCTTATAGCCTGATGCAGCAGTCCTATGCCCCGGCGCGAACCATGATTGCTCGAGGCGTCCCGGTCGCCCTCGCCACGGACCTCAACCCCAACTGCTACACCGAGAACATGCAGTTTATCATCCAGCTTGCCTGCTACGAGATGCGGATGACGCCAGGGGAGGCAATCACAGCCGCAACCTATAACGCCGCCTGTGCCATCGGGAAGAACAACGAGGTCGGCAGTCTGGAGCCCGGCAAACACGCGGATATAATCATCCTGGATTGCCCCAGCCATCTGTATATCCCCTACCACTTCGGCGTCAACCATGTTGATACCGTCGTTAAGAACGGCAGGGTCGTCGTATCGCCCCAGGTATAAAAAGACATTAGTGGGTTTCCTACAATTTCTTTCGATAAAGTAATAATGGCTGGCGATAAATAAATTTATATAACGTTGTATGATTATAATTTATGGTACGATATCATTCAGGGAGGTAGAAGATGAAGAAGATTTTGTCAATATTGGTCGTGGGTGTTTTTGTTCTTAGTGGAATAGGTGTTGTTGCTACGAATAGCCAAACGAATCGTTCATCAAGCAAAGCAGCGTCTTTGGATGATGATGTTCCTGTGTGGAACGTCGGCAATTCTTGGACATATACTGTGTCCAATATTACGGTAAATTATAACCAAGGTGGACAACAGATTTTCATGAATGGGAAAATCGATGATTTTACCTGGAAAGTGAGTGATACAACGGGGGATTACTACACCGTGGCGGTCACGGGAAAAATAAGTGCTACCTATGATCTCCTTCTAAACACTCAAACATCGACTGTCCATCTTGTAGGGTCCTTCAAACCTACTTTGACCCGTTTTAAAGGAACGATACAGTTTACTAAATCTAATCTTCAGGTTCATGCTCTTTCGTTCCAGCTCCTCGGCGTCACGATGATGAAAATAAATTCTCTTCCGTTTGCTCTCCCGATTCCCTTCAAGCTTGTGACCGTCGGTGACCTCAGCGTTGATTTTCCTTTATTTGATTTTCCATTGTATGGGCTTAAATTCTGGGACATGCCTGATCTGACGCTGACGATGAGTTCGACGTTCGGAGGGATTTTTGGCCTGATCCAGGTTCCGTTTACAGTGTCCGTCGAATACTCGTGGATGCCTCTTGCTTTTTATACCCTCGGTGAAGAATCAGTGACTGTCCCGGCGGGAACCTACGATGCCTACAAGATCACGTCGCTGTTGGGCGACTCTTTTGTGTACTACTATGCACCGGATGCAGGTAATCTCATTAAAATAGATGCATCTCTGCCCAACGGTGGGCTTCATGCTGAACTAGCATCCACAACCTATCCCTAATCTCTTTTTTTCCCTTTTTTTACACACAAACGTAGCAATGGAACTATCTCGTAGTGTCACTTTTAGGTACCGTACTTCTGGCAATTATTTTCTATTATCTATTAAATAGTATAAAAAAGAAAAAAGAGATAGACTATTGAGTGGGACAAAAGGCCCGGATTCCCAGGATTGAAGCCAAAAAACCCCTTTTCATTGGCTAAACCTTTTTATTATAAGACCACCTATATCAAAATAGTCATGTGGAGGAACCTTCCCGTCCCACTCATCCTGCTACTGCTCGCTATCCCACCCCTGGTGCCGTCCGTGGGCGCCCAGGACAGCTGGTGGGACCCTGGCTGGTCCTACCGCCAGGAGATCACCCTCCCCCTCGATCTTCACAGTCCAGGCGCCGCCGGCCAGCCCGTCGACCTCAGACTCAGCTTCACCAACCCCTGTTGGGCCCAGGACGCCACGCACTCCTCCGTCCGCGTCATCAGCGAACGAAACGGCGAATGCACGGAGCTGGAATCCGAGCTCTACAACCTCACCTATACCTCCCCAGATATTCTCGCCGGCTGCAGCCTCATCTTCCTTATCCCAAACGACGTCACCGGCGACGAGCACCTCTACGCCTACTACGACGGCGCCCAGACCCCTTCAGCAGAGTACCCGGACCACGTCACGGTCACCACCTCCTCCTATTACCTCGAACCCATCCCCGGGTACGCAGTCCAATCCTCTTTCTACGTCGTCTCCGACGACGGCCACCCGACCTACGCGGTCTCCTACGCAGGACAGTTCCTCTACTACAAAACAGCCCAGTACGTCACCAAACTGCTGCCCAACGCCACCACGGTACTGCCCACCACCACGGACATGCTCGCCAGCTTCGAATTCAAATACTACTACGGCACCGCCCTTGACGCGTTCGCCAGCACCGCGGACCACGCCACCTCCCATGAGATCCTCCGCGACGGCACCCTCTCCGCAAGTCTCAGCATCACCAGCCGCTCCCACGACAACACCCTGCAGACCACCGCGGTCTACACCTACTACCACACCACCACGTCGCAGGCCCGCATCCGCGTCCACGCCGATCATACCGCCTTCGCCGACTGCACAGTCACCCCAGGAGCCAGCACCGACGGCACCTATGCCCAGCTCCAATGCGGCGGCATCCACACCAACACCATCCCAGAACTCAATATCGACCGCCTCTACCCCCTCGCCCACGTCCAGACCACCTCCGGCCGCGAGGAGTACCGCATCGATCCCAACCCCGAGTACTCCACTGACCCGGTCACCAGGATCCTCTCCCCCACCGATGACGTCGACCTCGGAACACCAGCTTGGGCCAGCTACGACGAAGGCACGAACGGCACCGCCCATGCCCTCCTCTTCGCCACCACCCACGTCCTCACGACAGACGACGACGAAGCGGACGGCATCCAGGCGAACATCTACGAATCCAACACCCCCAACCTCCCCGGCTTCCGCAACGACGCCGCAGTCCTCCAATGTAACCGCAACTCCGTCACCAGCCCAGGGGCCCAGGATCTCAGCATCCCAGCCGGCTTCCACGCCACCTACGACGCCGAGTTCTACACCACCACAACCGGCGGCTACCCACAAGTCCAAGCAGAAGCCGCCTGCTACCCGCTCCTCGCCAGCCTCCTCCCCGGCGCCACAGCCGAAAACCAGATAACCACCACATCACCACCCCACTACACCCTCACCGTCCATGCCCTCAACGCCTGGAGCATGCCGCTGGGCGCCTCCCTCTCCATCCTCCTCGGCAAGAACTACTCCTTCATCACCGCCACCATCTACCACGACACCAGCCTAGTCTGCTCTGGCACCACTGCACGCCTCACTATCCATACCCCCACAAACACCAGTACGCACCGCCTCCTCAGTCTTCAGAACCTCACCCTCACCAAAACCATCCGCTTCCCCAGCCTCCCCGAAGGCGACTATCTCATCAAAATCTACCGCCAGCATCCTCTCAGGACCAACCGCACCCAGTGCATCGGGTACGCCACCGTCTCCCTCACTGCGAACACCACGGTCACGATCCGCTGTACCCGACAGTCCTCCGCCACTTTCCATATCAAAGATCAGCATGGTCAGGGGATCCCCGATGCTGATGTACGACTCGCAATGGGCACCACCGCGATCTCCTGGGGAAGGACCGACCACAATGGCTCCGTCATCCTCACCGTCCCCCGACAAAAAAACGCGTACAACACAACCGTCCTCTACAAAGGATTCCTGCTCTCCTCCCAGGCCATGCGCACCCCGCTCATCTCCAGACGGCCGCTCACCCGGACCGTGACCGTGAACCTCTCACAGCTGACCCTCACCATCGTGGACACCTGGAACCTCCCCCCGGAAATCAACCTCGCGCCACTCCTCAGTAGCCATTTGATGTTCCAAGCGGAGAACCTCAGCCTCACCGCCACTGCACCCGGGCAATATACCCTCCCCGGTCTGCCGCTTGCCTCGTATAATTGTTGGGTCCGGTACCAGTCGTTTTCCGCGAACACCACCGTGGCTCTTCAGCAGACGACCACGGCACAATTGGTCTTCCCCGCCGAGTATTTGATTAGGTTCAACCTGCTGGACAGCCGAGGCATCCCTCTAAAAGGACTGTCCCTGAGTTTGAAGCGGGGGGACAGGACGCTCTCTCTGAACGCGACAGACAGCCTTCTCAGAGTCTCGCTTCCGCCTGGTCTGTATCATCTCGACGTCCGATCTTCCTCAGGGATCGTGGCGAGTCGGCCGCTGCAAGTCATCGGCCCGCGGGAGGTGACGGTCGTTGTAGACCAAGATCCTGCTGCTATCGGCTTTCTTCTCGGAGGCGTTGCTATCCTTGGGTTAACAGGGGTTCTTAGTTATTGGAAAAAGGAGTGGGCGTTCCTCATCGCAGGAATCAGCATTGTCTTCATCGTTTGTTCCTTGTGGTTCCCCTGGTGGGGAATCACCGGATCCTCTTCTGAGACGAGCATTTCGTCGCAGCTCTTTATCCTGCCGACATCATTGGTCTCAACGATTCAGACGCCCCAGGTACTGTCCGGTGAGTTGGCTTCGCTTCCCGATCAATTCTTTACGGTGATGACGGCCTTCGTCATCGGCTGCGTGCTCGGCGCAAGTTTCCTGACGGCAAGCGTCGTCTGTCGAGCGAAACGACGCCGGCGTTTAACCTGGTGGTTGTGGGTGCTCTCGCTCCTTGTTCTCGGAGGATCATTACTACTAGTCTTGGTCAGTATTTCTATGGTATCAACGGTCAGTGTCGGTGGTCTGTTCGGTAGCGGTCCTTTCCAGGTGACTATCCCTGGCGGGGGAGTACAAGAGTTGCCTGCATCCTGGGGGCTGTCGCTTGGCTTCTTTTTCTTTGCTGCTGCTTTGGCTGTCGCTGGGCCGATACTGTTTTTACTAGTGAGAAAAAGGAAGAATGAGGCTTAACTTTTTTTCAGGAGCCGTGCCTGTCTTTTCTGTTCTTTCAGAATCCGTTGGAGTGCTTTGTCCCGGTCGGCATCTTCATGAGAAGCAAGGGGTTTGGATTCCTTTAGTTGCTTGGCTTTTACCTGTTTTTCTTTTTTCGGTCTTTCTTTGGTACGGAACGCAAAGGCTTTCTGTAATCGTTTGGTGATGGAGGTTGTCTTTGGTTCTTTTGTTTTCTTTTTGTGTCGGTCCCGACGTAAGGCTTTTTTGTAGTCGTCGAACCACAGCATCGCGGATTGGTACTCCTCATTCATCATCTTGCGTTCCTGGCCGTACGCCTTTTTGTCGGTGCGTTTGAGCTCGGCGAGGTGGTCCTGTTCTTCTGGGATTTTCCAGGGTTTTACAGGTTCCTTCAACTTTCTTTCGCGTAGTCTTTTCCTGAGGAGGAGAAGGAGAATCACGACAAACACGATGAGGATGCCCACTCCGAGAAGTCCGAGTCCTGCGATTTCGGACACGTACAATCCTTGTGTTTCGAGTGGGATGGTCTGTTCGCCAATCGTGATGTTAGGTTGTTCTGTGGAGTATGCCTGGATCTTCAAGGCATGTAGGGTGCCGGTGTCAAGGAAGTTGGGTGACACGGCGATGCCGACGAGAGTGTCGCCTTGTTCTCCCGGGGTGAGCGTGATCGTGTTGTTCCCTGTCGTCTCGAGGTGGGTGCCGTTGTCGGTGATGACGTGGAAGCCGATAGTATCGTTATAATTGCCGCGGTTCACGACTGTGACTGGAAGGGAAGTGACCTGGTTCGGTTGCAGTTCCTGCAGGTTGACTTGTTGGAAGGTCACCTGGTGATATGGTTTGACTTTGGCCAAGATATCCACGGTGTAGTAGTCCGTGACGGTTTGTCCGCTGAGTTTGCCGAATCCGTCAATAAGCGCTGCGAGAGGCCAAGTTAGTCGAAGGAAAATAGAAAAATTCTGTTTGTCTTTTTTTTCTATCCACCAGATGTTCTGAATCGACCAGGTATCTCCTATCTTGATTCGTATCAAACAGTTTTGGATAGGTTTAGTTGAGATCTGAGATGCTCTAAGGAAGATGGTGGCGGTGGAATTGAGTTTTCCTCCGTTTCTCGTTTGGATGCAGATGGGTGGATCGAAGGTCACGAACCATGCGTTACCTTCGTTTCCATTTGGATATTCGACAGCGAAGGAAACCATGCGTTGGGATAGGAACCAGAGATACTTACTCGTCACCATTTGCCCAGTTTGAAGGTCATAGGTTCCGACTTTGATGCTGACATTTTCATTGTAGCCGATAGTGATATTTGATTCATTCGCCTTGAACCCTTCGGCAAAAGAGATGATCTGCACAAAACTTGCGGCAATGCCCCCTAAAATATTGAAAAATGGGAAGGGAAATAGTTTGCTGAGTTTGGATTTCAGAGTTGACGATGATGCTGTGGTCTTGCTGGCGGCGCATGGTTTCGCGTAGGGGATATTCATGCTTGAAAAAAGGATGAGGCAGCAGATGAGGAAAGCAGTGATTTTCGCGTAGGGGATTGAGTTTCCCTCCTGTATCGGAATTGATTATGTTTTTTTCCGTTTTATTTTGACGATGGCAAGGACTGCTGCTAACGCACCAAGGAAGATGATCGGTTCGAATCCAGGGGTTGAGAATCCTCGGCTCGTGATCAGAAACGTTTCGTTGACCGCTGGTCCTATCTTTGTCGAATCGTCGGCTTTCACAGGCGTCAGCCGCACCTTGATGATTTCTTCATCGTAGTGATACCCGATGTTTTTGGGGGGTTTCACCGAGAGATATGCGATCGCTGTCGATCCTGCTCCTTCTTCGAGGTTGACTTGTGCGTCAACCACCGCGGTCCAGTCTTTTGGGAGGTCAACGACTTCGAGATAGACGATGGTGCGTGCGTTCCCGAGGTTCTCTATTGTAATCGGGAATGATGCTGTGTCCATGGGTCCGATTGATTTGGTGTTCGTTGCAAGGGTCGGTTTAATTAATGGTTTGTAGTCTGGAACGAAGTTCAACGTGAACTCATCAGTGAACCCTAAAATGAGGCCTGCTTTATTTGCTGTCGCCTTTATCGTCACACTACCTTGGTCAAAGGCGGGTGCAGTGTCGCTGACGCTTAACGAAAGCTTTGTGATCTGGTATGTGATGGCACCAGCCGTGTCGGGAACAGTGAACGCGAGCGTGCTTTTGGAGAGGGTTGCCGAACACCAATCGGGAGTGTTGACAATTTCCAGGTTCACAGTGATTTGGCGTCCGCGGTAGACAAAGAGTGCTAATTGGCCGAATGCTCCCCTGGTTGTGGTATAGGACACGTTCAGGTCCAGCGTTCGTAATTCTCCGCGGGGGACGATTGGTTTCTGGGTATCATTGGTTGCCCAGTCGACCCGGACGAGACTTGTGAGATTGAAGAGTCCTGCCGCTTGCGTTGTCGGAATGGAGGCAAAGAGTGTACTGAGAAGGAGTAGCCCTGTGATGACACTTGCTGTGACCGTCTTCGGATAGTTCATTTTTCCACCAGGTTTAGTTTTTATCAGCAATTTAATCTTGTTCTTCAGAGTATATAAGTTTTGTTGTACAATCCTTTTTTTCAGCCTCAATCAGTTCCCTATCTTTTTATCTATTTTAAATATAAAATAACTTTCACAATATAAAAATGTTTTCCTTAAAGAAAGGGGAAAAAACAAAAAAGAGGCGAAATCCTAGATATTTCTCTATTCGATCTGGTCGATTTTTGCTTCGCCTTGAGGCTGCCCCTCTTTCTTCTTGGTGTCTTTTTCCTTTTTCTTGGTGACGATCTTCCCAGGGAAGTTGCTGAGAATGATGATGTCACCAACGGAGTTCACCCAGCGGTAGGGGACCGCGATGTCGACACTGCCTTCGACGAGCGCTGGATTCGTGTTCGTGACGAGGAGACTGCCGATGCGTTTTTCCTCGACTTCGAGGAACACGTTCTTCACGTGGCCAACATAGAGTCCTTCGCGGGTGTACACCGGGAGTTTGAGAAAAGAGGTAACCTCTTCAGGCTTCGACACGGCATCCTTTTGCATCATGAACCAAGCATACGTTAGCTGCTATTAAAATGTGATGGTTTTTATTTTGACATCCGCTTTATTTACAGCTTCTTGACCATGAACAATTTGACCAGGAGCACGAATAGAATTACGTAACTGATGAGAATCAGAATCACAGCGAGTGAGAAGTTCACAAAAACCATAATGATGGAGAGAGTGCTAAGACCGAAGATCAGTAGGAGGGCCAGACGAAGCTTGTTCAACACAGATACAGATGCAAGGTGAACTGTCGGCAGCTTGAGTCTCGGCTTCTTCTCCAATGGTGCTGAGGTGGTGGTTCTGGGTTCGACCGATGTACGTGGAGATGCCTGAGTCTGGACGACCGATGGTTCTGGAATGGGAACAACAGGGATTTCTACCTTCTTTATTCGTTTCTTTGCTGGCA
>CAIRCU010000057.1 GCA_903877165.1 Methanobacteriota archaeon
AGATGAGCGAGCGGTTCTTGTGGTTGTTGGTCATGTTGTCGTCTGTATTCAACGTGAGGTTCATGGTGAGGAGATAGGGGCCTTCCTCAAGGAAAGTGCAGTCTGCAAAGGACAAGTTCTGTTCACCGCCGAGAGGAGCTAGGCTGATGCCGCCGACGGAGTCCTGGTAATACAAGGATCCGTTCTCACCACCGGGGCCGAAGATCTGGGCGGTGCACATCAGGTTGTGTTCCGGAAACGTCCCAAGGTTCTTGACGATGCAGGATATGGCCTGGTCCCCAGCGCCGACGTAGACGGGAATCCCGTTGTTGGTCGTGACGTGGGCCCAGAGGTTCCAGTTGAGGTTGAATCCAAAAACTCCCATCTCAATCCAATATCCGTTGAGGTTGGTCCAGTCGCCCTTTCGAGGGACATAGGGTCCGCCGTCGCAGCCCGCAGGATAGTCCCCTGCATCGGTGTACCAATGGATAGCGACCCAGATGTCTTTGCTCCCATTTATCAGGATCGGGGTCGTGAGTGTCACATCCATCCAGCAGGGATTCGGAGGGACAGCCATGGTCTGGTTAAGAAGGAGGGGACCAGGGTTTGTCGCCGTATCTGCGTCATAGATCTTGACGAAGGCTTCGACATGGGTGGAGGCTCGCATGCCTTCGTAGCCGTAGTGAAGGTGAAGAGAATCGATGGTTTGGCCTGCATAGTCGTGAAGTTCGGTTGGGGTGAGTCGGATGGCTTCCTGGAAGTCGCCGTAGTACTTAGAAAGTCCGATGGCGTTTTGGTTCGTACCGTCGTCGAAGTGTAAGTATGTGTCGTCCTGTTTCTGATTGCCTGGTGAAGTGATTGCTTTGATGCACACATCATGGAGACAGGTAAGATTAAAGGATGCTGTGGCGACATCGTTATTGGTATTCTCATCAGTGGTGAACAGGATGGTGCCAGTGGTTTGGTACGGGATAACGCCGGAGATGCCGAGGCTGAGGTTCGCCGGTATCCAGTCGGGGTAGACGAGATCAAGGGTCTCTCCGGGTTGAATCCAGTCGGTGACCCCATTGCTTTCATCGTACTCGAGGGTATCATCGGCGAGGTTCTGAATCTGGGCGTGGACGAAGAAATCCTGTTCGGGGTACTGCCCGGTGTTCTGGATCTGGATTTTCACTGGTAGCGTCTGCGCAAGGGTGTCGTAGGCTGGAGAGAGGATGCAGCTGAGGTTGATGTCATGGAAGGAGCCGTACCACATGCTGAAGTTTTCGGTAAGGGTATTTTCGGTTTTTTCCCAATCCGAAGGAACGAGAGCAGTGGCCACTGCTGTGTAACTAATGCTGGTGTTTTCGATCGTCTGCCAGACCTCAGGCGTCCAATCCGGGAAAAGGATCTGGATCTCGGCATGCCCCCCAAGCGTAATGTTCTGCGTTTGGTTGTATTCCTCAGGGTCAGATGTGATACAGAGGTTCAGGGGAAAGGAGGCGTCCGTGTCATAGTAATTCAAGACGGTAACCTTGGGGGTGATGATGTCGGCGGGGCCGCTGGTGGGTGCATCGATGCTGAGGATGGCGATATCACCGATATCGTTCTCACCATGCGAACACGAAGTGTGTGCAGTGTTTCCACAAGTGGACACGAAACGAGGTTCTTGGATGGGAGTTGGTGAGAAAAAGGCCTCAGGCTTGCGGGTAGAATCCTGTTGGATTCTGCCTGACGTGAGACCACTTCCAATCATGAGTATTGCAATTAAAAGCGCCAGTAGTGATGGTGGGACCAGCCTAACGTGAGAACGACTCGAGGTCTTCTGTCTCTTCATATTACCTCATTACGAATTCATACTGCTGAGGAGTCGCGGGTTGGCTTTGACCGGAAGGGAGGTCTTGGGCGAGGAAATCTATCCACAAGCTCGCCGAGTTGCCAGCAAGGTCGTAGGCTATGGCGGTAACCGTGATGTTGATATTCGGTATGGGGCTGAGAGTCCAGACTGCCGTCTGAGTTCCATAGGGCTCAGTGATGGTTTCGGTGTTCTGTAGGTAAGGCCCAATCCAGAATTCGACGCGATCCATGCCGCTGATCTCGTCCTGAACGATCGCAGTGTAGGTGACGCTGGTGAGACGCACGGTTTTCCACAACTGAATAGCAGATGGCGTCGTATCAATGTGGAAGGTCCATGGTTTTGTGGTTTCGTAGTTACCAACGTTGTCGACTGCGTAGCAATCGAATGAGTGATTCCCTTCGGTAAGGATAAAAGGCCCAGTATACAGTATCCATTCACCGCCATCTATTCTGTACCAAATCTCTTTGATGCCGCATCCACTAATTCCCGAAAGAGTGATGGTGATGTTTGTGTCATACCAGCCATTGTTACCATTGGGCGTTGGTGGATCTACTGCTATAATACATAGTGGTGGGGTTCCGTCGCTGCCGATCATAACGGTCATATTGTTATTGCCAGGTTCCTCGTCATCGCCAAGCGGCAGGCTAAGTGTCAGACCATAGAGACCCTCATCTGCGAACTGATACGATGGGAAGGTCAGATTAAGCTCTTCTCCGGGCGAAAGGCCGATGCCGCTGATATTTTCCTGGTAGACGAGGATGCCGTTTGGATCTTCGACATAGCTGAGAATCGTTGCGTAACAGGTGAGATTACTCTCCATAGAGGATCCGCTGTTCCCGATGATACCGACGATAGGCGAGCTCGAACCCTGCTTGACAAAAATCATAGAACCGTTATCGTACCCATTTGGTAAGACGATCTGTTTCACGTACACATCGTGTACGGATACCGGTTGAGCGGAATGAATCCAGACGCCGTCATTCTCGTAGATTCGATTCGTGTTTCGTGAAGCCTGCTTCATGCTTTGTGTCGCACTGCTTGTGATCATGACAGCAGCGACAACGACAACCAGAAGCAAGGTTCTTGGGACCAGCCTGAAATGAGCACGACTCGGGACTGTCCGCCTTTTCAAGAGAAACTCCTCCCATGTTTTCAAATGCATCGCGCAGTGACATCCTCCCCGGCATAAATGCCGGGGCTTCCGGGACCTAAGCGGTCACCGGAAACCCATCAAGGGTGGCCTGTTGGAAGCGATGGTTTCTCACATAATTTATCACGGTGTCCGCGTCAGCATCGCCGACGGTACGG